>CAYJLW010000001.1:0-9835 GCA_964370965.1 uncultured Acidimicrobiia bacterium
ATCGACGATCACAAGCGAAATCGCGAGCACCCAATCTGCAACAGGCCCATATCCGTGCGTGGGCTCCCCAGAACGAGTGGGGACTCAGGTGGGCAGCACCGACCCGAGGGCGGCGGCGAAGCGCTCCGGGGTTTCCACCATGGGGTAGTGGCCGACGTCGTCGAGGGTGACGAAGGCCGCGTCGGGCCGGGTGGCGGCGAGACGCTCCGCCATGGCGTAGACGGCGACAGGGTCCCGGGAGCCCCATACGATGCCCAGGGGCGCCGGGTGGGTCTCGATCGCGCCCGTGAAGCGGTCCTGGTCGGTGCGGCGATCCTCTATGTAGCGGATCGTGCGGGCGAGCAGCGTGTGGCCGTCGCCGTGGGCGGCGAGGCGCCACATGGCCTCGATCTCCTCGGGTGACGCCGGGTGTGCGGACGAGAACGTCGACGCCACTCCTGCCCGGAACCCCGTGCCCGGGTCCCCCCCGGGTGCGGCGCCGAGGCGGGCGTCGTCAAGGGCGAGGAGGAGTTGCTGGCCGGGGGTGAGCCGGGCCATCTCGATGTAGATGCTCCCGTTCGACACAGCGGAGGCCGAGACGGAGAACGGGAGCGTGCCGTCCATGTCGCGGGCGAGGAGCTCGCCGGCGACGGTGTCTCCCATGTCGTGGGCGACGAGCACGACCCGCTCGAGTCCCAGGGCCGTTGCCACCTGTTCTGCCGTGTCGGCGTGGAGGCGGATCCCGTAGCGGCGGTCGGGCTTGTCGGAGAGGCCGAAGCCGAGGAAGTCGAAGAGGACGACCCGGCGGTCCCGCCTGAGCAGGTCGAGGACGGGACGCCAGTCGAACGAACACGTGGGGAAGCCGTGGAGGACGAGCAGGGGGTCGGCGCCGGAGCCCTCGGTGGCCGCCGTGTCGACGACGAAGACGCGCCCGCCGGCGACGTCGACGTGGCGGCCGCGGCCGCGCCAGGCGGCGACGAGGGCGGCGGCGGCCTCAGAGCGCGCCAAGGACCTTCTCCGCGATGCCCCGGGCGGTGTTCTGCATTGACTCCACGTCGCGGGCCCCGCTCAGCTTCACCTGCACGAGGGCGTTGGGGGCGCACACCCGCAGCGTGCCCACCTTCTCGGTCGTGCCGGCGTCGACGACCTCCCAGTAGGCCTTCGTGCCGATGCCGGTGACTCTGGACGTCGGGCCCGGAAGGGCCGGGCACTCGACCATGCCCGACGGGAAGTCCGCCGGCTTGCTCACCCCGAGCGTGACGTCGACGTCCTCGGAGTCGGCGTCGGACCAGTCGCACTCCGTCGTTCTCCACTTCACCACGCCTTCACGCACGTTGCTCGCGGTCACCGTGCCCGAGCCGAGCGCGTTGCCGACCGCTTCCTCGATCTCGGCCTGGGGGACGAGGTCGCAAGGGAACTGGACCGGGCGAGTCGTCGTGGCGGCGGCGGTGTCCGTCTCCTCGACCGTCGGCGTGGTCGTGGCGCCGCCCTTGGCGGTGGAGTTGTTGGATTTCGAGCCGTCCCCGCATCCCGCCGCCAACACGGCGATCACGACTCCGACGAGTGCCTTGCGCATTCGATCCGACCTCCCGACCCGCTACCCGGTGCCCGCGGGAGTCTACGGGAGTCTACGGATCAGAAGGTTGGGGGCTCGAGTCCCTCCGGGCGCGCTGAAGTCCCAGGTCAGCGACCTGTGGACTGAGCCGCGAGGGTTTCTTCCCGCCGCTTGGCAATCCCTTGGCAATCCGACGGGCCTACCTCATCGAGGAGGCTCGCCATGCGAGGGCACATCCAACAGCGCGAGAAGAGCAGTTGGCGCGTCAAGGGGCGGGAGATGGTTTGTGTAGGAGTTCCTCAACCTGTGAGGTAGTCACATGACCATGACCGACGACAAGAGCGTGGAGCGGGCTGCGGTGGAGCAGCTGGTGGAGGCTGGGCTGCTCGACGAGCTGATGTCCCGGGTCGATGCCGGGGACGTGCAGCTGACTGGTGAGGGCGGATTCTTGCCGGAGATGATCAAGGCCGTCCTGGAGCGCGGCTTGCAGGCTGAGCTGACCGGTCACCTGGGCTATGAGAAGGGCGACCCGGCCGGTCGGGGGTCGGGAACTCGCGCAACGGCATCACGCCCAAGACGGTGGCGACCGAGGTCGGCGACGTCGGGCTGGGCACGCCCCGGGACCCGGCGGGGACCTTCGAGCCCCGCCTGGTGTCACCTCTTCGAGCACGGCGTCGGTGATCTTCGAGATCGTCTCGTGGGACAGCTCGGTGCCGGTCGTCCGGGCCAGATCGTCGATGGTCTGCGGTCACTTATTAGTGTCCAATGACCGTCTGGCTGGTACCCTGGCGACGTGCCCCGAACGACGCAGGCCGATCTGGGAGCCCAGGGCGAAACCGCGGTCCTCCGCGCCCTTCAATCGCTCGGGCACCGAGCGGCCGAGGCGCCGGACGATGCTGGTTGGGACCTGATCGCCACCGTGGACGGGATCGAGATACCAATCGAGATCAAGGCCGGGTCGGTGATCAACCCCGAGGCCGTCGCTCGGATGGTTGCCTCGACCGACAAGCGAAGGAAGTCCGTTGCGTGTGTCGCAGTGGGCGACCTGATCACCGGCCCCGCCCAGCAGGCACTCCGCGATGCGGGCTGGGGGTGGCTCGACCGTCGAGGGCACCTCGTGCTCCGGGCCGAGGGCGTGCACATCGACGCCGAGGTGCCCGCCGACAAGCGACCGACGGTGGGAGCGACGCTGAAGCCGATCTCGGGCACGGCGGCGATCTCGTGGGCGGCCGCCCTCCTGCTCGCGCCAGAGGATCCACCCTCCATGCGTGAGGTTGCGAGGCGGGTCTCGATCTCGCACTCGGCGATTGTCGCGGCGTCGAAGCGCCTCAAGGCCGCGTCGCTGATTCGCTCCGACGGTCGACCACTCGTCCCCGAGCTGTTCTGGGCCCTGGCCGAGGTGTGGCATCCAAACTCGCTCGCGCTGGCCCGGCTGCCACCGGCCGGCGACGCCGGCACCTACGGTGCGCTCGGCGTGAACCTCGGGGGCGACGGTCCCGGATGGGCCGTCGCCGGCACCGTCGGTGCCGTGGCCTGGGGTGCCCCGGTGGTGATCGGGAGCGCCTACCCGCCCGACTTCTACGTCCCCTCGGCGGGCGAGCTGCGCCAGGCCGCGCTGCGTCTCGGTGAGGCGCCCCGCTTCGAGGATCGGGCCTGCACCGTCGCGGTGGCGCCGACGCCGCTCGTGTGCGCCCAGCGCTTCGACCGCGACAGCAGCGAGGGGGGGCACTGGCGCTTCGCCCACGGACTGTTCGCGGCCCTCGACCTCGCCCGCGACCGCGCCCGGGGCGCGGAGATCCTCGCCGACTGGAACCCGAAGGACTTCACCGGTGTCTGGTGAGCGGATCGTTCTCGCCGGCGCCGCAGAGGGGAACGCCGCCCGTCTGGTGCGGGCGACGGCACGGCTCGGGGAAGCGCACCTCGGTCCTCACGCGCTCATCGGCGGGCTCGCCGTGATGTGTCGGCTCGCGGCGGTGCACCGCGCCACCCAGGACGTCGACACCGTCGCCGAGACCACGGTGCCGACGGCGGTCGAGGTGATCACGTCGAGCGTCGGAGCGCCCGACGCGTCCAGCCCGAACCGGGTGCTCGTCGACGGCGTCAAGATCGACGTGATCGACACCGGGAGTCTCCGGTACGAGGACCTCGACGGCATCGACCTCGACGACCGCCTGTTCGTCGTGAGCCACCGCTTCGCGCTGGACACCGCCACCGAGACGGCGATCGTCGCCGGCGAGGTGACCGCGTCGATCCGGGTGGCGACGCCGCCGGCGCTCGTGGCGATGAAGTCGGGTGCGGTGCTAGGCGGTCGATCCCGTGAACCTCGCAAGCGGGCCTCGGACCTCTACGACCTCTACCGGCTGGTCCTCGAGTACGACCGAACCGCGGGCATCGCCGAGTTGTTGACGGCCGCACCGTTCGGGCTCGGGCGTCTGGTCGGCGAAGCCCTCCGGACGCGCGTCGTCGAGGAACCCGAGCGAGCGGTCCGCTGGCTGCGCGACGGCGGACCGGAGATGAGCGCAGTAACCGCCGACGACCTGCGCGACGTGATCGGCCCGCTCGTCGATCGACTCGGAGGCTGATCATCAGCCGGGACGGGACCGGGACAGCACCGGGACAGTCGCCGGGACCGTCCCGGCCGCCACCGGGACGGCTGGGACTTGGCACTCCACTGGGCGTCACGGGGCCGGATTCGGCACGACCTGCTGGACAGCGCACCCCACCTGACCTGCTACAACAGCACTCGACACCACCAGACGGACCCGTCGGAAGCGCCTACGGATCAGAAGGTTGGCGGTTCGAGTCCCTCCGAGGGTCTCGGGCCCGCTGACGGTGGGGCGGAGCGGTGCTCGGGGGCTCTCTCGGGCCCGTTCTGCCAACCGACTCTCGTCGGCCCTTGTCGTGTTCCCGGTCCTCGGCTCGCTTCTCAACACCGAGGGGGGGCGTGATGACGGTGGTGAGGAGGGGTCGGCGCTGGTCCTTCGTGGCGACGGGGATGCGCCGCGGCGAGGTGGCCGGACTGCGCTGGGGCCGACATCGACCTCGACGCGGGCTGTCTCGCCGTGTGCCACACCCGGGTGCTGGTCTACGACCGGGCGGTCGTGTCGGAGCCGAAGACCTGCCGGTCGCTCCTGGTGATCGCGCTCGATCCCAGGACGTCCGCACTTGCAGGTTCCCCTACGGCGATCCTGCCGCACTTCCCGCTGAGGCATTCCGTCGGCCGAATTCGCCACCGAGCGTGGTGGGCGCGGCGGGCTGTGCACGCCCATGGCTCTGCGCTTGCGCCCCGCGGACACAACAGCCGTCGAGCGACAACTTCCAGGTGCCGTCGTCGAGGCTGGTGCCCGAGTCCGCGATGCCGTGGTACCGGCGGATGGCACAGGACCGCGGTCGAGCGGAGACGCCCCTGCGCTCACCGGTTGTTGACGACCCGGTGTCGTCGGTCCCACGCCCTTCCTAGGATGGCCGCGCAGCGCAAGCCGGCGTGCCTGGATGCCGACGAGCTGGACCCCCGGCCACGGACGGCCGACGCACGGATCGAGCGGCGGCCGAGCCTTCGCTCAACGGCCCCAGGTCGTAGGCTGGTCGCATGTCGGACGTCGCCCTGCGACCGCTACGAGACCTGGTCGACGCTCACCGGGACGAGATCAAGGCCATCGTTGCGCGCCACCACGGACAATCCGTCGCCGTCTTCGGGTCGGTGGCTCGGGGAGACGAGCGGCCGGGCAGCGACATCGACTTCCTCGTCGAGCTCGAACCCGATGCCCGACCGATCGAGATCCTCTCGATCGGCGTCGAGATCGAGGAAGCCCTCGGCGTGAAGGTCGATGTCGGCACGCCGGCGTCATTGCGGGAACGGCTGCGGGACGAGGTCCTGGCCGAGGCTGTGCCGCTTTGAGCCGCCAGGACGAGGCTCGGCTGCGCGACATCCTGGAGTCCATCGAGGCCATTCGGGACCACCTGACCAGAGGCGACCTCCACGACGGCCTCGTCTACGACGCTGTTCGCGTCCGTCTCATCGAGATCGGCGAAGCGGTCAAGGGCATCGATCCCAGCCTCATGGACGGTGCACCCGGTGTGCCGTGGAAGGAGATCGCCCGCATGCGGGACCACCTCGCGCACCGCTACTTCGACACCGACCACGCAATCGTGCAGGACGTCGTTGACAACGACCTCGGACCGCTCGCCGAAGTGGTGCAATCGCTGATCGATCGGATCAACCAGGACGACGCCTCCTCCTGATCGGGGGTTGGCAATCCCGTTGGCAATCCACCAGCTGCCACGGGCCCGGATTCGGCATCACCCGCTGGACCGCGCACCCCACCTGACCTGGTAGAACGGCACGCGACAACAGCAGACGGACCCGTCGGGACCGCCTACGGATCAGAAGGTTGGGGGTTCGAGTCCCTCCGAGCGGCTTAGTAGGCCGAAGGGGGCCGGCCATGCGAGGAACCATCCAGCAGCGGGGCAAGGAGAGTTGGCGAATCCGGGCGTACGTCGGACGGGACCGCACCGGGACGAAGCGCTACGTGTCCCAGACGATCCACGGGACGCGCCGGGACGCCGACCGGGAGCTGTCCCGGTTGCTCGTCGAGGTCGATGAGGGCCGTTCGTCGCCAGCCCGGCGTAACGATCGGCGTCCACGGGGGTAGCCTAGAGCACTAGCAACGAAGTGCGGGTTTGGTTTAGGGTCGCCGGTCGTCCCGAAACGTTCGACAACGGTCCCAGCGGGTCGATTCGGTGATCCGATGGGCCTCCACGGGGCGTCACAAAGCGGGATTCGGCAGCACTCGCCGGACCCCGCACCCCACACTCCACCTGAACGGCTGCAACAGCATTCGACGAGACCAGACCGACCCGCGGGGCCGCCCGCGGATCAGGTGAAGACGATCTCGCCTCCGGTGGCGACGTCGTAGAACTCGCCCACGGTGATGATGTCCTTCACCTGGGGCATGAAGTCGTCCCTGGAGAAGCCGAAGAGCTCCACGGAGGCGTCGCAGCCGTACAGGCCGGCGCCCGTGTCGGCGATCATCTCCATGAACTCCGGGATCGAGGGGATGTCGAGCTTGGTCATCTTCTTGCCCATGTAGGCGGTCATGAGGGCGGACATGCCCGGGATCGCGCCCAGCCAGGTGGGGACGTGCAGGCCCGGGTTGCCCACGGCCGCCACCTTGATATGGCGCTGGCGCTTGCGGTGGATGGCGTCGAGCCCGAAGAACGTGAAGAACAGGTTCGCATCGATGCCCTCGGCGCGGGCGCCGTTGGCCATGATCAGGCCCGGATAGATGCCCTCGAGGGAACCCTTCGAGATGATGATCGAGACCTTCTCGATCGCGGTGTCGGCCATGGATCCTGCCTTTCTCGCAGCGGTCGGTCGGGCGGGCTCAGATGCAGCCGCGGGGCTTGGGGATCCCGGCGATCTTGGCGGCGAGCTTCGCCGGGCCCTTCGGGAAGAGCTGGTAGAGCTCCTTCACGGACACCCCGGACGTCTTGCCGAGGGCCCGCACCGTGGGGCCGGCGCCCTTCTCCAGGTACTCCTTGCGCATGTAGTTCACGACCTGCCAGTGCTGGTCGGTGAGGGGCGAGACGCCCGCCTCGGCGGCGATCTCGGGGGCCATGTCCTCCGTCCACTGCTCGGGGTGCTGGAAGAATCCCTCGGCGTCGACCTCGACGTCGACGCCTGCGAGGGTCTTGGTCGTCATGGGCGCTTTCCTCCTCTTCTCGGGCCGCCCGGCGGCGCCGGGGGGCGATCTCCAGGTTCTCACGACTCCGGGGGCGCCTCCGTCTTGCCGGACATCGACATCTGTGACTTGATGCCGGGGATTTCCCGCCCGGGCAGAAGGCTATGCCAGTAGAACCACTGGAACATGAGCTTGCCGAGGTGGTTGAGGCGGGACTCCTTCAGCAGCGGGAGGCCGATGTCGGTGGGGAAGTGACCCGCCAGGGGCTCCGTCTCGTAGTTGAAGTCGATGAGCATCGCCTTGCCGAAGCCGGTCTCGATGAAGCAGTTGGCGTGGCCGTCGAAGGTGGCGTCGAGATCCTCGCCGGCGAGGAAGCGGCGCACGTTCTCGACGAGGACCTCGCCCTCGAAGTGCGTCACCGACCCGGCTTTGGAGGCGGGCAGCGTGGAGGCGTCGCCGATGACGAACACGTTGGGCTTGGCGCGCGACTGCAGGGTCGCCTCGTCGGTGGGGACGAAGTTGAGGTCGTCGCCGAGGCCGGGGGAGCGCCCCACGTACTCGGCGCCGCCGTGCAGCGGGATCACCGCCGCGAGGTCGAAGGGCACCTCGCGCTCGTCGTAGGAGACCAGGCGGCCGGCCCCGCCGTCGACCTCGCCCGTGTTGAACTCCGGGACGAGCGCGATGCCCTTCTCCTCGAGGATGCCGGCCAGGGTCGCGGAGGCCACCGGTTTCGTGAAGGCGCCGTCGAGCGGGGTCACGTAGGTGATCTCGACCTGGTCGCGGATGCCCCGCTCGTGGAAGTACCAGTCGGCGAGGAAGCAGAACTCCAGCGGCGCCACCGGGCACTTGATGGGCATGTCCACGACGTTGACGACGAGGCGGCCGCCGTCGAAGCGTGTGAGGGCGGCCTCGAGGGCGGCGGCGCCCTCGAGCGTGTAGAAGGTGAAGACCTTCTCCATCCAGCCCGGGCCGGTGAGTCCCTCGGTTTCCTCAGGGACGAGCGTCGCCCCGGTGGCGACGACGAGGACGTCGTAGGGGAGCGTGGCGCCGTCCGCGAGGTGAACGGTGTCCGCCTCCACGTCGACGTGTTCGACGGCGTCCTGGCGGTAGTCGACGCCCTTGCGAAGCTGGCGGCCGCGGGGCCGCACGATGTCCTCCGGGTGGGTGAGACCGAAAGGAACGAACAGGAGGCCCGGCTGGTACACGTGGCGGTCGTTCTGATCGACGACCGTGATCGCGACTTCGTCCTCGGTGAAGGTGCGCCGCAGCCGGTTCGCCACGAGCGTGCCGCCCGTTCCGGCCCCGAGGACGACGATGCGGCTGCTCATGAGCTGGCTCCGATCAATGTCGGCGGGTGGCTGCCCACCCCCGATACAAGCACAGGTTCCCCCTCTCCCCGGCGGTCAGGCGACCCTGAGTGGGGGGCCGAAGGGCCCCTTGTGGTTCCGGCGCTCAGCCGGCCTCGATGCGGCGCCCGGCCAGAGCGAGGACGGCTGTGAGCACGGCGACCACGGCGCCTGAGACCACCAGGGGGAGGCGGCCGTCACCGCCCCATGCGAGGCCCGCCCAGACGCCGGCCAGGAAGGTGGCCCCGCCCCCGACGCCCTGGAACAGGCCGAGGCCGGTGCCTACGGCGGCGGCGGGGGCGAGGTCGACGATCCAGGCCTTGCCCACTCCCTCCGTGAGCGCGGTGTAGGCGCCGTAGACCGGGAACAGGACCCAGCACCAGGCCGGGCCCGGGGCAAGGCCGAGGCCGACATAGGCGACGGCGAAGACGCCCAGACCGGCGGCGAACACCCTCCGGCGGGGGACGCGATCCGAGATCCGGCCCGCTGGATAGCTGAGAGCGGCGTACGTGACGTTGTAGAGCGTGTAGACGACGACGATGCCGGCGACGCCGAGGCCGAGCTCCCTCGCCCTCAGGATGAGGAGGGCGTCGGAGAAGTTCACGAGACCGAAGAGCGTGAGAAAGGCGAGGACCCGCCAGTACGGCGCGGGGAGCGGCGGGCGCGCCGGCCGCGTGTGCGGGGCCCCGCTCCCCGGTACCGGGTCCCGGCGTCGTTCCCGCACGAGGAACACGAGACCCACACTGGCGGCCGCGGGGAGGAACGCGATCACGAACAGGGGCCGGAGACGGTGGCCGAGCGCCTCGTACAGACCGAGGCCCACGAGGGGGCCCACGACGGCGCCGGCGGTGTCCACGGCCCGGTGGAAGCCGAACGCGGCACCGCGCTGGTCGGCCGCCGCGCTGTCCGCGATGATGGCGTCCCGGGGGGCGGTGCGCACGCCCTTGCCGAAGCGGTCCCCGAAGCGGGCCACGAGCACGAGGGGCCAACTCGTGGCGAAGGCGATGAGGAGCTTGCACACCGACGCCAATCCGTAGCCGGCGGCCACGAACGGCCTGCGGGCGCGCACGTCCGAGAGCCGGCCCGCCACGGCCTTCACGACCGCGGCCGTCCCCTCCGCGACCCCTTCGATGAGGCCCACGACGGCCACGGGCGCGCCGAGCACGGAGGTGAGGAACAGGGGGAGCATGGGGTAGAGCATCTCCGACGCCGTGTCCTGGAGAAAGCTCACCGCCGAGAGGATCTTGACGTTGCGCGAGATGCGGGTCCGCCCG
>CAYJLW010000001.1:9935-166502 GCA_964370965.1 uncultured Acidimicrobiia bacterium
GTGTCCGGGGTGTCCGGGGTGTCCCGAGCTTCCACGCCGCATCTTCCCAGAACGGGACGCCCGGCGCGGGGCCGCGGTGCCGGACCCCTGAACCTGACCGGCCCTTTTCCCCGGAACCGCCGCCGGCCTGCTATCGTTGCCGGAGTACTGCGGCGCCGGGTCGAGGCCAGCGTTTCCACGCTCCCCGGCGACTTCCCCAAGCTGTACCAGATGCCCTCTCGGGCCGATCCGCCTCGTGCGGCCCCACCCGATCCCCGTTGCGGATGCGCCGCGGAGCTCGGGCGAGTGCGCCCACTATCCGACGATCCCCGCCACAGTGGCGGGCAGGAGTCATATGTCCACGTTTGCAGCCCTCGGCGTCCCCGCCGACGTCGTTTCCGCGCTCTCCAAGCGCGGTATCACCTCCCCCTTCCCCGTCCAGACGGCGACCATCCCGGACGCTCTCGCCGGCCGCGACGTCTGCGGCCGTGCCCCCACCGGGTCCGGCAAGACGCTCGCCTTCGGCATCCCGCTCGTCGCCCGGGTGGGTCGGGCCCAGCCCCGCCGGCCGCTCGCCCTCGTCCTCGCTCCCACACGCGAGCTCGCTGCGCAGATCGAGCGCGAGCTCGCACCTCTGGCCGCAGTCTGTGGCCGCAGCATCCTGTCCGTGTACGGCGGCGTGGGCTACGAGACGCAGCGTCGCCGCCTCCGCAAGGGCGTCGACGTCGTCGTCGCCTGCCCCGGCCGCCTCGCCGATCTCGTCCGGGAGGGCTCCGCCCGCCTTGACGCCGTCGAGTACGTCGTCGTCGACGAAGCCGACCGCATGGCGGACATGGGCTTCCTGCCCGACGTCCGCCGCCTTCTCAACATGACGGCCAAGGAATGCCAGACGGTGCTCTTCTCCGCCACGCTCGACGGCGACGTCGCCGTCCTCGTCCGGGAGTACCAGAGCGACCCGGCCCGTCACGAGGTGGGCGCCGTCGAGCCCGACATCCGCAGCGCCCGGCACCACTTCTGGACCGTGGAGCAGAACGGCCGGCTCGCCCGCACGTCGGACATGATCACGGAGTCCGGGGCCACGATCGTCTTCTGCCGCACCCGCCACCGGGCCGACCGAGTGGCCCGCCAGCTCGAGCAGACGGGTGTCACGGCGGCCTCCATCCACGGCGGGCGCTCCCAGGGCCAGCGTGACCGGGCCCTGAAAGCCTTCGCCAGCGGGCGCGTGGAGGCTCTCGTCGCCACCGACGTGGCCGCCCGCGGCATCCACGTCGACGGCGTTGCCTGCGTCGTCCACTTCGACGCTCCCGAGGACGCCAAGGCCTACCTCCACCGCTCCGGGCGCACGGCCCGTGCGGGGGCGTCGGGCGTCGTGGTGTCATTCGTGGGTCGTGACGAAGTGCGCGCCGCCCGCCGCCTCCAGCGGGACCTCGGGTTGCGCGTCGAGATCGAGGCGCCCGGCGCGCCGGCGGGGCGCGACACCCCCCGGAGGCGCGAGGCTGCCCCGGCGGTCCCGCAGGAGCGCCGGGGCGACGAGTCCGGCCGTGAGGGCGACCACACCGGCAGCGGCCGACACGGCCGCAACGGCCGCAACGGGACGCAGGGCGGGCAGCGCCGCACCGCCTCCGGACGGACCAGGGACGGGCGGCCCCATACGGTGGGCGCCGGGGGACGGCAACGGGCCCGCCGCTCCTGACGTCTCGCTTCTGCCCGCAAGCGCCCCACTGCCCCCACTGATGTGGGCAAACCGATGCCGTTGACCCGACATGTCGGGACAACGGCATCATTTTCGGCGGGGAAGCTCACTTCGGGGCGGGGAGCCGCGTCCGGGCGCTGGGACGGGTCGGTCCCCGGTAGTGTGTCGGGCGGGCTTCACGGGACCGAGGAGAGGGAATGGACAGGCCTGCGGGCGAGTCGTTCAAGGCGACGCTCGATCTCGCTGTCTGGACGGTTGTGCGAGCCCTGACGGCCCTCCCGCTGCCGGTGATGAGAGCGTTCACGTCCCGCTACAACAAGAGGATCGACGGCCTCGAACCGGAACCCGAGGTGCATCTCGCCCTCCTGCTCATGGACCGTTTCGGGGGGGAGTCCTTCGAGAACCTCCCGCTCCCTGAGGCTCGCGAGGAGATGCGGCGGACCGCCCGGATCTTCGCTGGGCCGCAGATCCCCTTGGAGCGGGTGGAGGACCTGAGCGTCCCGGGCCCCGCGGGGGACCTCCCGGTGCGGCTGTACCGGCCTGCGGGCGCACGGACCCCCGCCCCTCTCGTCGTCTACCTGCACGGCGGCGGCTGGGTGACCGGCGGACTCGACACGCACGACGGGTGCTGCCGCTACCTGGCGGACCGGGCCGGAGTGCTCGTGCTCGCCGTCGACTACCGTCTCGCCCCGGAGCATCCCTTCCCCGCTGCCGTCGAGGACGCCGTGGCCGCCTTCCGTTGGGCCGTGGCCAAGGCGGCGGACATCGGGGCCGACCCCGAGCGTGTCGCCGTCGCGGGCGACAGCGCAGGCGGAAACCTCGCCGCCGTCGTCTCCCAGGTGACGACGGCCGAAGGCGGGCCCCGGCCGGCCTTGCAGGTGCTCGTCTATCCGGTCACGGACCTGTCCGCAAAGCACCCGTCATACCGGCTCTTCACCGACGGCTTCTTCCTCACCGAGGCGCAGATGGACTGGTACCGGGGCCACTACATCGGAGACGAGGACGGCACCGACCCGCGGATCTCGCCCCTGCTCGCGGAGGATCTCACCGGTCTGCCCCCCGCCTACATTGCCACCGCCGGCTTCGACGTCCTCCGGGACGAGGGGGAGGCCTACGCCCGCCGCCTACAGGCCGCCGGCGTCCCCACGACGCTGCGTCGCCATCCCGGCCTCGTGCATGGCTTCACCGGGGCCGCCAGCCTCGGCCGCACCCCCGGGCGCGCCGTGGACGAGATCGCCTCTGCCCTCCGCTGGGCCCTCTAGATCCTCGAAGGGGGACTGCGTCCCCCCTCGAACTCCCCCCTTCGGGCGCGGCCGCCGTCCGGGTCACGGGTCGTTCCGGCCGGGCGGAGCCCGGCCTTGCGAGGAGGTCTCCGTCGTTCACGTCTGGCTGACGCGTCCGCGGCGAGATCCTCGAAGGGGGACTGCGTCCCCCTCGAACTCCCCCCTTCGGGCGCGGCCGCCGTCTGGGTTGCGCGCCGTTCCGGCCGGGCGGAGCCCGGCCTTGCGAGGAGGTCTCCGTCGTTCACGTCTGGCTGACGCGTCCGCGGCGAGATCCTCGAAGGGGGACTGCGTCCCCCCTCGATCTCCCCCCTTCGGGCGCGGCCGCCGTCTGGGTTGCGCGCCGTTCCGGCCGGGCGCCGGCGGGGTGGGGGGTCCCCGCCGGCACGCGGAGCACCGCCAGGTGCGGAGCAGACGGTGGGGCCCGGCCTTGCGAGTGGATGGCGGTCCCTCCCTTCAGCGCATGATGCGCTTGGTCATCATGCGCTCGTACTGCGACGGCCAGATGTGCCACACGAGGTAGGACACGAGCGAGGCGCGGGGGAAGAAGAGGAGGCGACGGCGCGCCACGGCGGCGGCGTGGATGGCGTCAGCGAGATCTTCGGGTTCCACGGGCGTGCCCGTCTCGGTGCGCTGCAGGCTGGGGCGACCGCCGTGTCCGCCGAGGGCGCTGTCGCCTATGCCGGTGCGCACGAAGGACGGGCACACGAGCGTGACGCTCACGCCGTCACGGCGGACCTCGGCGCGCAGCGAGTCGAAGAGGCCGTGGAGGGCGTGCTTGCTGGCGGCGTAGCCGGTGCGAGTGGCGAGGGGAGCGAAGCCGGCCACGCTCGACAGCGTGACGACGCGGCCCTTGCGCTCCATGAGCGAGGGGAGCGCCGCGCTCGTGGAGTGGAGCGCTCCGAAGAAGTTCACGTCCATGACCCGCCGGAACACCTCCACGTCCGTCTCGGCGAAGAGGCTCACGTGCGTGATGCCGGCGTTGTTCACGAGGACGTCCACGCCGCCCCACGCGGACACGACGTCGGCGACGGCGTCGCGGCAGGCGTCCGGGTCGGTGACGTCACAGGCCAGGGCGAGGCTGTCGATGCCGGCGGCCGTGAGCTCGGCGGCCAGACCGTCGAGCGCCTCCTGGTTCAGGTCGAGGAGGGCGATCCGGGCGCCGCCGGCACCGAAGCGGCGGGCCAGGGCCCGGCCGATTCCGCCCGCGGCCCCCGTGAGGACGACGGACGCCCCCTCGAGCTCTCGTTCGCCGGGTTTCGTCATGGGTTCCTCGCAGTTCGGGGCACGGCGGCCCCCGTATGTTGCCCGACGCGGCGGCTCCGACCCGGGCGGCCGCCCGACCCGCGGCACCAGGCGGGGCCGTCCAGGCCGTAGCCTTCCGGGCATATGTCCGAGTCCCCTGCCCCAGCGACGCACCCGCCCGGGTCATCCGCGCTGAAGCGGTTCGGCATCCGTCACGTCCTGTCCGTCCTGCTTGCCGTTGCCGTCGTCGTCGCCGTGTTCGGCTTCGCCTTCCCCAAGTTCGCCAGCTACTCCAAGGCGTGGAAGACGATCGCCGCCATGGCGGGCTGGGAGGTCGCCCTGCTGGCTGTCCTCGCCGTGGCGCGCCTCGGGGTGCCCGCCCTGCAGATGATGGCCGGCCTGCCGGGCGTGAGGTTCTGGCCGGCTTTCGCCGCCATCAACTGGGGGGCGGCGATGTCCAACACCGTCCCGGCCGGTGGGGCGTTCGGCGTCGGCGTCATGTACGAGATGCTCATCTCGTGGGGGTCGTCGCCAGAGGCGATCACCCGCGAGCTCATCGTGACCGGGATCTGGAACGATCTCGTGCGTCTCGCCATGCCGGTCGCCGCCGTGCTCGTCCTCGCGGTTTCCGGGGAGGCCGAAGGCGACGCGCTCCATCTCGCTCTCGTCGGCCTCCTGGTCCTGGTCGTGGTCGTGGGGCTCGTCCTCTTCGTTCTGCGCAGCGAGCGCCTTGCCCGGGCGCTGGGGGAGCGGGCGGCCCGGGTCGTGTCATGGGTGCTGCATTTCGGCGGAAGGCCTCCGGTCAGCGGCTGGGGTGACCGCCTCGTGGAGTTCGACCGCGCCACGGGGGTCGTCGTCCGCGAGCGGTGGCGCGTCCTCACGGAGTCGACGCTCCTCATGGAGCTGTCCCTGTTCCTCCTCGTCTTCCTCTGTGTGCGGTTCTCGGGCATTCCGGCGAGTCGCGTCACCGCCTCCGAGGTGTTCGCGGCGTACGTCTTCATGCGGGTCCTGCAGATCATCCCGATCACGCCAGGCGGCCTGGGCGTCGTGCAGATCGGTCTCGCTGGCGCGCTCGGCCAGTTCGGCGCCCCGGCCGCGGACGCCACGGCCGCCGCTCTCGTGTACACGGCCCTGAGCTGGCTGCCTCCCGTCCCCGCTGGCATCGTCTCCTTCGTGGTCTGGCGCCGGCGCCGGGGGCGGGGACGAAAGGGCTCGACCGTTCTCCGACCCGCGGTCTCGCCCGAGGCATAGCGAGTGCATCCAGTGCGGTGTCCCGCACGGACTGCACCCACCCGGGAATGGCCCCTGGGTCCCGCTCAGTCGGGGTCCGGGGCGAAAGCAAGGCGTTCGGCGCCCGCCGTGAGCCGGGCGTAGGCGGGGCGCAGGATCTCCGCGAGGTCGAGGTTGCGCACGGCGAGGTCGGGGGGTTCGAGGCGGCGCAGGGCGGCGTCCGGGGACGCGGCCGCCGCCGGGTGGATCTCCACGGTGTCGATCTCGGGGCCGGCGTCCCAGAAGCCGTCGACGGCCGCCGCCAACGGCGGGACGTCGACAGGGGGGAGGAGGGCGGGGGTCCCGCTCGCCGCGGCCGGGGAGGTCCCGGCGGGGGGGGCGGCGTCGCCCCGTGCCGAGCGCAGCCCGGCCAGGAGGTCGTCCCTTGTGCGCCCCCGCCATGCGAAGACGAGGAACGGATCGGCGTCGAAGGCCTCGGCGAGGATGTAGTAGCTCGCCGCGATGTGCTTGCACGGGTTCGACCAGTCCGGGCAGGTGCAGTGGGTGGCGATCTCGCGCTGGCCGGCTGGGAAGAGGGAGAGGTCGAGGCCGGCGAAGGCCTCCTCGATCTCGTGGGGCATCTCGCCGTTGAGGAGCTTGGCGGCGAAGACGGCCCGCGCTGCGAGGGCGGCCGCCACCCGCTGCCAGTCCTTGTCGCTGAGGGGGAGGACGCGGATCTCACAGCGGTACGGCCGGGCGCGGGAGCCCTGCACCCTGGACGTGACCACGCCGGAGGCGACGGCGACCTCGAGGACTTGGCCGCTGCGCGCGTAGGACTTGCCCCGCGCGAGGCGGGCGCCGATGCGGAACGACTCCAGGACGTCGACGAAACGGCGTGACCACCACGTGTCACCGACGTCGCCCCGGCGACTCCGGGCCCGGATGCCGTCGGCGGCCCGGCGGGGCGCGGGCACGTACCTGAACACGTCCGGCGGGAACGATAGGTCGTCGTCGGGGTCGTGGCACTCGCAGTCGCAGTAGTCGTCGCAGTCCCAGTCGCTGTGGCAGTCGCAGTCGTCGTCCCAGTGGTCGTGTCCGGCCATGTCTCCCCTATGCCTCGGCGACGGCGTCCGCGGACAGGACGACGAGGTCGCGGATCTCGTTCGTGGAGAGCTCCGTGAGCCAGGCGTCCCCGCTGCCCACGATGCGCTCGGCGAGGTCCTTCTTGGACTCGATCATCTCGTCGATGCGTTCCTCGAGTGTCCCGACGCTGACGAACTTGCGGACCTGGACGTCTTTGCGTTGGCCGATGCGGAACGCCCGGTCGGTCGCCTGGTTTTCCACGGCGGGGTTCCACCAGCGGTCGAAGTGCACGACGTGGTTCGCCGCCGTGAGGTTGAGGCCGACGCCGCCGGCCTTGAGGGACAGGACGAAGACGCCCGGCCCGCCCTCGCCCTGGAAGGACGCCACCATGGCGTCCCGGGCGGTCCTGGGCACGCCGCCGTGGAGGAACAGGACCGCCTCGCCGAGACGCTCGCCGAGGTGGGCGGTGAGGAGGTGGCCCATCTCGGCGTACTGGGTGAAGACGAGGGCCTTCTCCCCGGCGTCGCGGGCTGCGGTGAGGACTTCCTCGAGGCGGGCGAGCTTCCCGGAGCGTTCCGCGAGGGCGCTGCCGTCTCCGAGGAGGAGGGCGGGGTGGTCGCAGACCTGCTTCAGGCGGGTCATCGTGGCGAGCACGAGGCCGCGGCGCTGGATGCCTTCGCTGGCCTCGATGCGGGCGAGCATGTCGTCCACGATCGAGCGGTACAGAGACGCCTGCTCCCGGGTGAGGTTGCAGAACTCCTTCATCTCGATCTTGTCGGGGAGGTCGCTGATGATCGTGGGGTCAGTCTTCAGGCGGCGGAGGACGAACGGCTGCGTCACGCGGCGCAGGACGTCGGCGGCGGCCTTGTCGCGGTAGCGCTCGATGGGGACGGCGAAACGTTCCCGGAACTGCTTGGCGGGCCCGAGAAGACCCGGGTTCAGGAACTCCATGATCGACCAGAGCTCCGACAGGCGGTTCTCCACCGGCGTGCCGGTGAGGGCGACGCGGCGGGGCGCGGGGATCGCCCGCACGGCCCGGGTCTGTTTCGCCTGGCTGTTCTTGATCGCCTGCGCCTCGTCGAGGACGACACGGCCCCATCTCACCCCCGCGAGCAACGCCCGGTCGCGGGTCGCCAGGGCGTAGGTGGTGAGGACGAGGTCGGCGCCGGCCGTGGCCTCGGCGAAGGCGTCGCCGCCGTGGCGGTCGCCGCCGTGGTGGACGTACAAGGCGAGGGTGGGGGCGAAGCGCTCCGATTCCCGCTGCCAGTTTCCCATGAGGGACATGGGGCACACGAGCAGCGTGGGGGCCGGGGCGTCGGCTCCGGCCTGTTCCCGTTCGGCGAGGAGGAGGGTGAGGAGCTGGACGGTCTTGCCCAGGCCCATGTCGTCCGCGAGGCAGGCGCCGAGGCCGGCCCGGTCCATGAAGGCGAGCCAATCCAGCCCCCGTGCCTGGTAGGGGCGGAGCTCGCCCACGAGGGACGCCGGGGACGCCACGGCCTCGACCTCCGAGGTGGTCCCGCTCAGGATTCCGGCCAGCCAGCCGTCTTCGTCTCCGTCGTCGGCCTCGGCGCCGAGGACGGGGAGACCGGCCTCGGCATCGGCGGCCCCGGCGCCCACGCGCAGGACGTCCACGAGGGACATGCCGTCGCGGTCCGGCGGGGAGCGCAGGAGTCGGAGGGCGGCGGCGACGTCGTCGCCGTCGACGTGTACCCAGCGGCCCCGGAAGCGCACGAGTGGCCGCTTCAGGTCGGCGAGGTGGGCGAGCTCCCCCTCCGTGAGGGTGTCGTCGCCGAGGGCGACCTCCCAGCGGTAGTCGCAGAGGCCCTCGGCGCCGAGGAGGCCGGTGGACGTGGCGGCGGTGTCGGAGCTGCCACGGGGCCGGGCCCGGAGGCGGGCCCCGAGGCGGCTCGCCGAGCGCCACCAGTCCGGGACGATGACACCGAAGCCCGCGGTGTTCAGGAGCGGGGCGGCTTCGGCCAGGAAGTCGGCGGTCTCTTCGGACGTGAGCTCCAGCTCGCTGGGTTGGGCGTGGGCGAGGATCGCCTCCAGCGGCGGGTGGAGGCGCCCGACCCGCCCGAGGTCGGCCAGGAGGCGTTCCTGGGGGTCGGCGAGCACGCGGTCGACGACCTTGAGGGGCCCCGGGCTCGTCCACACGTGGGCGGCGGGGACGAGGAGGCTGGGGTCGTCGTTGGCCTGCAGGACGACTTCGAGGTGCCAGGCGGCCTCCGCGACGAGGTCTACGCCGGGGTCGTCGGCCGGGGGTGCCACCCGGAAACACGTGCGGAACGGCCCGCCGGGGCCGTCGCCGCTGCGCCGCCAGGCGTCCAGGGTCTTGGCGAGGAGGGCGAGGTCCTCGGGGTCTGCGTCCACGGCGGGGTCCTCGGTGGTGAGGGCCTCGGCCCAGAGCTCGGCGGCGGGGACGTGGCGGGGGCGCCGACCGCGCCGGGGTGCCAGGAGGGGTCCGTCCAGGGATGCTCTTGTAGCGGCATCGACGAGGGACGCGAGGGCGGAGCTCACGATCTCGGCGGGGTTGGGCCCCGTGGGGTCGGCGCTTCCCGTGGAAGCGGTCCCGGGGCCCCGCTGGGCCCGCAGGAGTGGGGGTGCGGCGCCCGCCATGCGCTCGAGGCGGACGACGTCGGCGCCGGAGGGCACGGGCGTCCAGCGGGCCTCGGGGGGGCCGGCGGGGTCGGGCCCGGGGACGAGCGTGGGTAGCACCCGGCCGCCCGACACGATCTCGATGGCGAGGCGGGCGACCTGGGCGAGGAGGCGCAGCGAGGCGGACACGGGCCGGCGCGGGGCGGCCTCGGCGGGGAGGGCGAGGAGCAGGCGGAGCGCCATGCCGTGAGCCAGGGGGACCGTCGGGACGCTCCAGGGGGCGAGCCACACGTCGCAGCCCGGCTCCGGGGCCAGGGTAACGGGGAGGCCCGGGGAGGGGAGGGGGCCGGTGGTCCCTGAAGGGAGCCAGAGGGCGGTCTCGGGTACGGTCTCGGCCTCGTCTGTGGTGTGCCCGAAGGCCTCCAGGGCTCCGGCCACGGCGGCTGTGCCGGCGGCGAAGGGGTGTGGCCGGAGGCGGGGGCGGGTGGGCCGACCCCGGCTCCGGCCGGCTTTCCCCCCGACGCCGGCGGGATCCTCGCCCCAGAGGCAGAGGCGCGCATCGACAGACCAGAGGCCATGGAGGACGATCACGTCGGGGTGCGCTCCGTTCCTTCGGTGGGGGGGTGGAGCGGGGAAGTCCCCGGATTATGCCCGGCGCAGGGGCCGGGGTCGAGGACCGCTTCCCGGGCGTGTCCCGGTCGGCGACGACGACGGCCCCTCACCTTCGCCGGCGCCGTTGCCTACGCTTCCGGAGGCGAAGGCGGGGCTGGGGGTTCGGCGCCGGTCAGGAGCACCGAGCACCGGGCGGCGCGGGCGACGGCACCGGCGGTCGATCCGTGGTGGAGCCGTGCCATGCCGGTGAGCCCGGATGTGCCCAGGGCGACGAGATCCGGGGTGAGCTGCTCGATTGCCTCGAAGATGGCCGCGGTCGGCTTGCCGTGGAGGTTGAGAATCCCCGGCTGCATGCCGATCCTCTCGAGCTCGCGTCGACCCGCCGCAGATGCGTTCTCGACGTCGACGCGCCCGTCGTCCACGACCAGGATCGTCACCTCCACACCGCCGATCCAGGGGAGGTTCGCGAGGCACTGGACGGCGCGCTGGGCGCGGGGGGATCCGTCGTGGCAGGCGACGACCGTGCGCACAGGGTGTCCGGACCGGGCGATCACGAGCGGGGCGACGGGGTGTTGGAGGAGCCATTCGGCGGTGCTGCCGAGGTGGAGTGCCTTGAGCAGACCCGGTCCTCGGGGCCCGATCACCGTCAGGTCCGCTGGTCGTCCCAATGCGAGCCGGGGGTCGATCTGGGCGGCGAGGTGCGCGACTTCGCCGAAGGCGGACTCGGTGAAGGGAACCCGCGGTGCGGGTGGGTCCCAGTGGTGCAGCGTGGCTTCTTCGGGGGTCGGTGGTGGTCCCATGGGGGCTTCTTGCGCGGTGATGACCTCGAGGCGCCAGCCTGGCCAGGCGTGGCTGTTGATCCACAGCCAGCAGACGTCGGCGGCCGGGGACCCGTCGTCTCCGAAGGCGAGGATCGGGCGTCGTTGCATGGTGGTCGTTTCTCTCGTCGCCGCCGAGGTGGCGGCGCTCGGTGTGGTCACCGAGGTCGATGCGGGTTCCGGGCCGGTGGCGTCGCGGCGTTCCGCGCGCAGGGACGCCATGATCGTGACGGCGAGGATGACGGCGATCACGCCGAGGCTGAGCCAAGTGGGCAGGTGGACGAGCTCGACGGCCAACATCTTCAAGCCGACGAAGGCGAGGATCGCGCCGAGACCGATGTTGAGGTAGCGGAACCGGTCGGCCATGCCGGCGAGCAGGAAGTACAGGGCGCGCAGGCCGAGGATCGCGAACGCATTCGACGCGAACACGATGAAGGGCTCGCGTGACACTGCGAGGATGGCGGGGATCGAGTCGACGGCGAACACGATGTCGGTGGTCTCGGTGAGAACGAGGACGGCGAAGAGCGGGGTGGCGAGCAGCCTGCCGGTGCGCCGCGTGAAGAGCTTCTGGCCGTCGTAGTCGTTGGTGGAGGGCACGACGCGGCGCACGATCCGCAGCACGGGATTGTGTTCGGGGTGGACCTCGGTCTCCTTGTGGCGGGCGACCCTGAAAGCGGTGACGAGCAAGAACGCGCCGAAGAGATAGAGGACCCAGTTGAACGTCTCGAGGAGGGCGACGCCTGCGAAGATGAAGACGGCCCGCAGCACGAGCGCGCCGAAGATGCCCCAGAACAGGACGCGGAACTGGTACCGGTTGGGTACACCGAAGTAGCCGAAGATCACGGCCCAGACGAACACGTTGTCGACGGACAGGCTCTTCTCGATGAGGTAGCCCGACAGGTACTCGCTCGCCGCGGTTCCGCCCTGCCAGGCGAGTATCACGAACGTGAACGACAGCCCGATGGCGATCCAAACGGTCGATTCGACAGCGGCACTCCTCGGGCTGATGTCGTGCGGGCTTCGGTGCACCAGGAGCACGTCGGTGACGAGCAGGACGGCGATCGCCCCCACGAAGGCAGCCCACACCCAGCCGGGGACCTCGAAGCTCGCGAAGTTGGCGGCCGGAGCGCGGGCCGCACCCAACATGTGCAGCGCGTTCATGGGGCCGCGCGCGGTCGCCGTGTTCGCCCGACGGTGGTGGGGCGAGCATGGAGGGCCTTCGCGACGCCGACGTCGGGGCCGTTGCGGGGGGTGACGACGAGGCGGCCGGCCCGGCCGGACGCCATCTGCGCCCGTGCGCGCCGCGAGGGCACGTCGAGCTTCGCGAACGCCCGGGCGAGGGGTTCACCGGTGGCGGGCAACAGCACCTCGGTTCGGACCGGCGACGGGTGTCGGCCGGTGCGCGCAGCGCGGCCGAGGGGGTACGGAGTCCATCAGGGAGCATCCTATCCTCCCGGTACCCGAACCAGGATCTCCGCTGTTGGCGGGGCGTCCGGGCGGGTGTCGGGGACATGCGAGCAGGGCGCAGGCCGGTTCGCCCGGTGTGCCCGGGCATGTCCAGGCGCCCCGAGACGGCCTGGTCGGTGTCGATCGAGGAGGGTGCGTTTGTCGGCGTTCCTGGTGAGCTTCGGCGTGATCTTCGTCGCCGAGCTGGGTGACAAGAGCCAGCTCATGGCGCTGGCCTTCGCGACCCGATATCCAGCGACGTCCGTGCTCATCGGCATCACG
The DNA here is from genome assembly GCA_964370965.1 of uncultured Acidimicrobiia bacterium. Lineage (GTDB taxonomy): Bacteria > Actinomycetota > Acidimicrobiia > UBA2766 > UBA2766 > CAYJLW01. The sequence continues at coordinate 22,178 of CAYJLW010000001.1, forward strand.
GTCGCCACGGCGGTCGTGCATGCCGTGTCGGTGGTCGCCGGCGCCGCCCTCGGCGCAGCCATTCCGACCCGCCCGGTGACGGTCGTTGCGGCAGTCGCCTTCATCGCTTTCGGACTCTGGACCCTGCGGGGGGATCGCCTCACCGATGAGGAGGAGCAGCGTGTCGCCCGACCGACGCGACACGTGATCCTCGCCGTGGGCACGGTCTTCTTCCTCGCCGAGCTCGGCGACAAGACGATGCTCGCCACCGTCGCCCTCGCCACCAGAGAAGGGCTCTTCGGCACGTGGCTGGGTTCCACGGTCGGCATGGTGGCGGCGGACGTTCTGGCCATCGTCGTGGGACGTCAGCTCGGGGCCCGTCTTCCCGAGCGAGCAATCAAGATCGGCGCTGCCGTTGCGTTCTTCGCCTTCGCCGCCGTGCTCCTGGTCGGGGCTCGGTCGTGAGCCCGTCGGTTGCCGCCACGACCGGGACGACGGCCACGACGGACCCCTTCCGGCGGGCCGGCTCCCGTCTCGCTGATCGGCTGAAGCTACAGCGCCCGAAACGCGGCTTCGGCCGTGTCCCCGGACGCGGTGTCCGCGTCAGGAAAGGGGCGAGACCGGCCGGCGAGGCGGGCTGCGACGTAGGACGTCGTGTTCGTGAGCGCGTGGGCAACCGCCGGGGCGAGGATGCTGCCCGTGCGGAGACGGAGGCGGGCGAAGCCCCAGCCGGACAGCGCGGTCGTGAGGACCGAGACGGCCACGGCGGCTGCCCGGGCGCCCCTCCGCTCCCCCAGGAGGTCCCCGGCGACATGGGTCTCGAGCGTGTCCAGCGTGGGCAGGACGTGCCAGACGCCGAAGAGGACCGAGGACAGCGCAGTCGCCGTGCGGAGGGAGTGGCGCCGGGAGAAGAGGCCGAGGAGCACCCCGCGGAAGATCGTCTCCTCGGCGAGCGCCGTGGAGAGCGGGATGCGCAGCGTCGTGTGGTACAGGACCTCTCCTGTTCCGGCACCGGCCACGCTCTCGTCGTGGAGGAACCGGCGTGTGGCCGGGAGGGCTGTCCCGAGGGCGATCAGGACGACGGCGGGGGTGCCGGCGCGCAGGCCCGCGAGGGCGGCTGCGCCCGCGCCCCGGGGCTCCAGGCCGAGATCCGCCCAGGTCGCCCCCGACCGGCGGGCGAGGGCCACGAGGCCCCCTGCGGCGGCGAGGTTCGCAGGCACGTGCGTGGCGTCGGGCAGCAGCCTGTTCACGACGGCGTTGTAGGCGAGGGCGAGCAGGCTGGCCGAGACCTCGGGGACGGCGCCGTCCTTCACGCCTTTCCGTCGAGCACGTCGATGCGTTCCTTGCGCACGAGCTCTGCCCGGCGCAGGGCCGCCTCGATGCGTTCCATCTGCGCGGCCGTGGCGTCGAGGGCGTAGACCTCGCGCACGAAGCGGGCGAGGTCGGCCCGGTAGTCGTGGCCCTTCGCCTCGAAGTCGCCGGGTACGACGTTGGCGGAGTTCTTCATGTCCGCCAACGTGATCAGGAACGTCTCCGGGCTGGAGTAGCCCTCGCTCCGGGGCACGGTGGCGGGGCGGAGGGTGGGGTCGCCCAGCCACTCGGGTGCCTGCACGAGGAGGTCGAGGCCGAACTTGGCGACAGCGTCGTTGTCGTGCGTGATCATCACGTAGCGGAGGCGGGAGCGGGCCTCCGGGTCGAGGGCCTCGACCTGGCCGAAGTCGTTGAACACGCCTACGAGCGAGGGGTCGACGTCGGCCCGGGCGGGGCCCAGCACCTCACGCTTCCAGCCGCTGGCATAGGGGGTGCCGATCCAGAGGGCGCGGTCCACGCCCGCCTCCTGCAGGCCCCGCGTGCCCTCGTGCAGGAAGGCGTCCTGGCTCGTGTGGGCCCCCAGGCTCTCCCCGAAGAGGACGACGCGGGGCCGGCGTCCGGGGGCCGTCCTCTGCAGCCGGTCGCCGATGGCGTCGAGGAGTGCGCGGTTCTGCCTGCGGCCCTCCCAGACCCGGTCCAGGGACATGACCGAGGGCCGTTCGGAGTACTGCAGCGTGACAGAGGCGACGTCCCCGCGCGCCAGGTACTCGGCGGCCTCGACGGCGACGTAGTTCACGTAGCCCGTGCCGGTGGGGGAGACCACCATGAGCAGGGACCGCTCGAAGGCGCCCGTGCGCTCGAGCTCCGCCACCGCCAGAGCTACGCGGGCGTCCTCGGTGGGGGCGCTGTCGAGGCTCACGAACACCCGGATCGGTTCGGAGGCGGCCGGCTCACCGAGGACATGTTCGATCCAGTGCCTGCGTAACGCCGTGCAGACGTTGCGGCGCCCCTGCTTGCTCAGCGTCTCGAAGGCCACGACGCTGCCCGGCCCCCCGCTCACCAACGTGCTCGCGGGCGCCCTGTGGAAGGCGGGTTCCAGGCGGCGCTCCCCCGTCTCGACCCGTGTTGCCGCCCTGTGCATTCCCACCTTGACGACGCCCCCGAGGGCGCCGAAGGCGACGAGGTGACCGATCCCCCGCCAGAGGTGCTCACCCCCGGGCAGACGGCGGGCGAGGAGGCGCCCCACCGTTCGGGCCAGGGTGCGTTCGGCGGCGGCGATCCCGCTCAGGGCGGCGCTCACGCCCACACCGAAGGCGAGGGAGCGTGCGGCCGACATGTGCCATTCCTCGCCGTCGCCGTCGGCCTCCTCGCGACGGCGCCGGGTGTACTCCCCGATGCCGGCGAGGACCGCGCCCGCGGGCAGGGCGGCCGGGAACGAGCGGAGGTCGCGGTCTCCGTCGCTGCGGTCGAGGTCGTGCATGGCATCCTGCAGGCCACCCACGAGGCCGCCGGCGAACGCCCCCGTCGAGAGCCAGAAGCCCGCCGTGCGCACCGCGGCCCGCGCCAAGGGCTCTCCCTCGTGTTGGCGGAACGCCTCCTGGATGCCGAAGCCGGCGCACATGGCGGCGACGTCGAGGACGAGCGTCGCCCGCCGCCACTCCGTGTCGTCCACCTCCGCGAGGTGCGACGCCCCCAGGACCTCGCGGGTGAGGGCCTCCACGCCGTCCTGCACCAGGGCGGCGAGGACGTAGTCCAGCGCCATGGAGAGGCCGGTGACGATGCCCTGGTCGAGGCTGCTGCGGGGCATCAGGCTGCGCTGGTAGGTCTTCGGGACGTTCGCGGCGGCCACGAGGATGCCCGCCTGTTCGGCCCGACCCAGCATGCGGCGGAGTCGGGATCTCCGTACGGCCATACGTTCCCCCTGGGTTCGGCGGCCCCCGGGAGTTTGGCACGCCTCAGAGGGGTGTCTGTCCGGGGCGGCCAGGAAGGCGAACTGGGCGCGCTGGACCCCGTATCTGACGCGGGGCGCGCCCAGTTGCGTGGGGAGAGGCCCGGTCGTCTTGCGGTCCTGGTGTCAGCTACCCCCCGGGCGCACCAGAACCCCCCGGACCGCCTCGCCGGCAGTGAGGTGACGGGGCGGGGAGAGGTCCACGGCGCCGGCCCCGGTCAACGTGAGGCGGCGCAGGACGAGGTGTCCGTGACGCGCCGTGAGGGCCACGCGGATGCCGTCGGCTGTGGGCCTCTGTGTGACCGTGCCCCATGCGCTGCCGTTGCTCCAGAACCACCTCGTCGGCACCCGGGCGGCCCGGAAGGTCATCTCCCCTTCGACGCCGGACCAGCGGAAGCCCGTGAGGGCGAGGACGGCCGCCCACGCCGCCATTGCCCGCACATAGTGGTGGCCGCACTCCGCCTCGTCGAAGGGGTTGCGTCTCCGGCCGTCGTAGCGGGCCCGCACCGCTTCCATGCACCGGAGACCGGCCTGCGTCTGGCCCTCGTAGATCATCCCCGCCGCCGCCGTGTACTCGAAGCCGGTCATGACCTCGTCGGCGTAGGTGAACGGGCGGGCGGGGCGTCCCCGGGGGTAGCTCGCCATGAGGAGGCCGGCGTCCTCGGGCGCCACGTACGCCCGCTTGTCGTTCACGTGGCCGCGGAAGTCGCGCCGGAAGTTGTGGCGGACGACGGATCGGAGGGCGGCGCGTACGTGGACCGGGTCGGCGAGATGGCCGAGGCCGCAGACATGGGCCATGTACTGGCCGGCGAGCTGGTCCACCAGACACCCGGGGCCGAGCTGGCTGCGGGGGTCGGCGTAGTCGACGGCCTCGCCGAACACCGGGATCGCCAGCCCCGGGGCGACGGCGGCGGCGGAACCGGGCGGGCGGACCTCGTGCTCGTAGTACTCCCCGTTGAACAGGTGTGCGTCCGTCCACGCGCTCCCCTGCTCGAACAGGGCCCGGCACTCACCGGCGAAGGCGTAGTCGCCCACGTGGCCGGCCATCTCCTCCGCGGCGCGCAGGGCCCCGAGGTACCAGAATCCCATGAGGGGGTTGGGGCCGAAGTACTCGCAGTCCATCGTGTTGTGCTGGCAGCCCTCCATGACGCCGTCGCGGTCCGCGTCCCAGCCGCCGGGAACCCAGGAGAACTCCAGGGCGGCGCGGGCCCGGGGCCAGAGGCGGTGCAGCCAGTCGTCGTCGCCCGAGAGCTGCCAGTCCCGGTAGAGGCGCATCAGGCAGCCCATCTGGCCGTCGGCGGCGGCCACGCCCCACTCGGTCGCTCTCTCGAGGGGGAGGCCGACCCGGAAGCTCATGTGGCCGTCGTCGCGGGTGGCGTGGAGGAACTCGACTTCCCGCTGGGAGCGGGCGAGGTCGGCGAAGAGGAAGGCGCTCGCCTGCTCGTAGTTCCAGACATGGGTGCAGGAGCCGGGGCAGCAGCCGAAGTCGTCACCCGTGCCCTCCCAACCGTAGAGGCGGCCGTCCCCGGTGCGGAACGAGGTCTGGGACCGCAGGGCGGGCAGTGTGAAGAGCGCCGCCTCCTTCACGACCTCCGGGAGGTCCGAGCCGCAGAGGTCCCGGACGAACGCCACGGTGTCGTCCTCCAACGCTCCCAGGTCTCGGGCCGTGCGGCGGGCGACGTCCCAGGCGTCGGCGTAGACGGTGGCGTAGTGGTTGCCCACGCAGTCGGGATTGGTCTCGCCCGGGGGCCGGTCGTTGTCGCCCACCGGCGGAGCCGCCACCCACGGGGCCCCCTGAGCCGGTGTCCACGTCATGCGGTTGGGGAAGTGCCAGGCGAGCAGGAACGTGACCTCGCGTTCCTCTCCCGGGGCGAGTCGGCCGGACACGGCCACGGACGCCAGGGGCTTGGGGACGTGGCCCTGCTCCCGATCCTCCAGGCGGCCGTCGGCGGCGAAGTCGTCCCAGAAGTCGGCCAGCGTGTCACCCCAGGCGACGTCCGCCCAGGCGGTGCGGACTGTGACCCGCCGGGCCGGGGAGGTCGTGGCGAGGGCGAGGGTCCCGTAAGCCTCGGCGTCAGGGGAAACCCCCTCGGAGCGGCAGAACACCCCCGTCACCGGGGGTCTGCCGGGCGAGGACCGCTCGTCGTTCACGTTGGCGGTGGGGGGGGCGAGGTCGATCCCGACGAGCTCCAGCATCCCGGCTCGGGGCCGGGCCAGAGCCCCCACGAAGTTCTGCACGGAGCCGCACACGGCGACCTCGGCGGGAACCGGGGAGCTGTTGTGCAGCACCCAGCGCAGGACCGCCACCGGGATCCCGCTGCGGTCGGCGTCACCGGGGACGAGCGGGTTGAACGCCTCCAGGCGCACGCCGAGGGGCACGCCCGGGTCCGAGAGGCGGATCTGCGCGAGCGGGTAGGCGGAGGCGAAGGACGCCCGGGCGAAGCGGGGGAGGCCCGGGTTGGGCGCCCGGCTCCCGATCCAGCCGTCCTGCGGCGAAAGGACGGGCCCCTCGAGCACGCGCGTCACAGGGGAGGCGCCCCGAGGGCGTACCCGGAGGGCGAAGAAGCTGTGGCGGGGAGTGAAGCCCTTGGCGGGGCGGCTTCCGACCTCCCAGTCGCGCAGGTCGCCGCGGCCCCCCAGGGAGACGGTGCCCGTGCCGATCCCGCCCAGGGGCAAGGCCACGCAGCGGAGGTCCTCGCCCGAGTACCGCTTCAGGACCGGCCAGCGCGTCACCGGCGCTCCCCCATGCCCTCGGGAGGGCGCAGGGCGTCCACGAGGATCCCCCCCAGCCTGTTCGCGAGGGTCCGCACCGACCGCCCCCCCGAGCGGCGGGTGAGCGCCCCCTGGGAGCTCAGCGTGGCGATTCCGTGTACGAGCGCCCATGCCAGGGGAGCGAGGTCCTCCGTGGACCAGGGCCCGCCCCAGCCCGCGGCCCGCGCCTCGTCCACGACGCTGACGAGCTCGGCGAAGGCGTCGCCGGCGGCGGCGAGGTAGTCGGTGTCGGCCGTGTCGAGCAGCTCCGGGCGGAACATGACCTCGAAGTGCGCACGATGGTCCAGGGCGAAGGCGATGTAGGCGTTCCCCAGGGCGTGGAGTCGCTCCGGCGCGGGAGCGCCGGCCTGGCGTCGCGCCGTCGCGCGGAGGGCTTCGCGCAGGAGGTGGAACCCCTCCGTCGCCACGGCCGTGAAGAGTCCGGCCTTGTCCCCGAAGTGGTGGGCAGGGGCGGCATGGGAGACCCCGGCGCGCCGGGCGACGCCCCGCATGGTGACGGCCCCGAGCCCGTCGTCGGCGACCGCCCGAACCGTGGTGTCGACGAGGGTCTGGCGGAGGCCGCCGTTCCCCTCTGCGCTCGTTCCGGCCAACGACTTCACCTCCGGGCTGTCCACCCCGCTCTGTGGCTGCCGCGGGGCCGTCCACGGCCCTTGACGGTGTCTAGCACGCCTTCTAGGTTGACACTGTCAAGTAGCGAATCGTCGTGTGTGTTCGTAGGAGACTGCCATGGCGGCACCGGGGGCAACGGAGAAGTGGGACGCTGTGGTCGTGGGCTCGGGCCCTGGCGGTCTCTGCACGGCAGCGTATCTTGCCGCGGCCGCCGCCCGGCGCGTGCTGGTGCTCGAGCAACACGACCTCGCCGGGGGCAACTGCCAGGTCTTCCGTCGCCACCACGCCGGCAGCGACTTCGAGTTCGACGTGGGCATCCACTACCTGGGCGACTGCGAGCCGGGCGGGCTCATCCCCTCGATCCTGCGCGGTGTGGGCCTCGAGGGCCGCATCGAGTTCAACGAGCTCGACCCCGACGGCTTCGACACCCTCATCTTCCCCGACTTCACCTTCCGCGTGCCCCGTGGGTGGGCGGAGTACCGGGAGCGCCTCGCCGCCCGGTTCCCCGACGAGATCGAGGGCATCGACCGCTGCGTGGAGGTTCTCCGCCGTCTCGCCCACGAGGCCATGTCTGTGGGCCAAGAGGGCGTCGACCTCTCCACCCTCATGCAGTGGGGTCTCCGGCCCCTGGGGGACCTCTTCGAGGACTGCGGCCTCTCCCCGGAGGCGGTCGCCGTGCTCGACCACGTCAACGGCCTCTACGCCGGCCCGCCGTCGCAGTCGTCCACCATCATGCACGCCTTCATCCTCGACCACTACATGCGGGGCGCCTTCTACCCGAAAGGCGGCGGGCAGGTGATCTCGGCGGGTCTCGTCGACGTCGTCGAGTCCCACGGCGGGGAGGTGCGCACGAAGGCACGGGTCGGGGAGATCGTCGTCACCGAGGGCAGGACGGCCGGCGTCCGTCTCGTCGACGGCACCGTCATCGAGGCGCCCCTGGTGGTGTCCAACGCCGACTACAAGCGCACGATGCTGGAGATGCTCGGCCCGGAGCACGTGAGCGAGGAGACGCGCCGCCGCGCCGCCGACGCCGTCATGACGCTGCCGCTCGTGTGCGTGTACGTCGTGATCGACGAGGACCTCCGCGGCCGTCTCCCGAACTCGAACCTCTTCGTCTTCAACGGCTACGACGTGGAGGGGCACTACGCGGGACTCGAGCGGGGCGAGACCGACAACGTCGACTTCGCCTACCTCTCTCTGGCGTCCCTGAAGGACCCTGACCACCGGGAGCTCTGCCCTCCCGGGCACACCAACTTCCAGATCATGACCCTGGGGCCGCGTGGCTACGGCTCTTGGGGCGTAGACGGGGAGCCTGCCCAGGGCGGGCAGTACCGGCGGAACCCCGACTACCGGGCCAAGAAGGAGCACTACACCGAACGCCTCCTCGACCTCGCCGAGCAGGCGATCGGCCCGTTCCGCGACCACGTCGTCCACATCGAGACCGCCACGCCTCTCACGCAGGAGCGCTACACGCTGTCGAGCGGCGGGACGTCATACGGTCTGCTGCATTCGCCGGACCAGGTGGGCCCCATGCGGCCCAACTACCGCACCGAGATCCCGGGCCTCTTCCTCGTGGGCGCCAACACTGCGAGCGGCCACGGCGTCGCCGGGACGCTGTCCGGAGGCGTCCAGTGCGCCGGGGAGATCCTCGGGCGCAACCTCTTCGCCGAGATCCGCGAAGGCGCCGTCCTCGGCGACCCCGGGGCGCTTCCCCCGCCGGACGCCGATCGCGACCCCGTCGAGGTGTGTCGCGGCCGGGCGCTGCGGGAGCGCCGGGCGGCCGGCCGGGCGGCTCGCGCCGCGGCGAAGGAACACGCCGGGGTCTCCTGACCCCTGGCGAGGGGGCCACGCTCCTTCGGACCCGAAGCCCCCGACGGCGCCGATCGGCCCGGCAGTCCTCCGGAGGGGGCCTCGACACCCGGGACGGCGTCCCACGGCATCTGGTCGGGGCGGGTGTAGGCGGCCGTCGTCAGGGGGTCGGCGCCACGGCCTCGGTGAGGACGCGACCCTGGCTGTCCGCCGGGGGCGCCACTCTGAGGAGGGAGGCGATGGTGGGGGCGAGGTCGACCTGGCGGGCGACGTGGCGGACGTCGTCGCCGGCACGGAGTCGGGGGTGGCCGCCCGTGACCATCATCCAGTTCCGGCGGGCGGCGGGGTGGCCGTGCGTGCCGGGCGTGAGGTCGAAGAGCTCCGCGAAGGACCAACCCGGGGCGGCCACGACGACGACGTCGCCGACGCGGGGGTCGTCGAGATGCCAGCCGGGGCGTGCCCTGGCGAGTTGTCCGCCCGTGGCGTAGGCGGCGTCGACTCCCGGCGCGCAGGCCAGGAGGCGGCGGACGGATCTCGCCTCTCCCGGCGTGGCGCCGGGCTTCGCCGCCTGGGCGACGCTGCCGGCGGCGACCACCTGCCAGTCGAACACGCCGTGGAGCCAGAGCCAGACGGTGAGCGAGGTCTTCTGTGGCGTGAGCGCCATGCCGTGGTCGCTCACCACGAACAGGACGGTGTTCCCCCACCGGCCCGCGGACCTGAGATGGGCGACGAGGCGGGCCACCTGGCGGTCGACCTCCGTCATGGCGACACGGGTGAGCTCGCCCGCGGGGCCGGAGAAATGACCGAACGTGTCCACCATCTGTGTGTTCATGAACACGAAGTCGTCCCCGGCTTTGACGCGGGCGACGGCCTCGTTCACGACCTCGCCGTCGAGCGGGTAGTCGACGACCGGGAGCCGCAGCGGCGCCGTGAGTGGGTCCCACACCGTGTCGACGGGTTCGTGCGCCAGGATGGCGGCGACGTCGGGGTCTCCGGCCACGAGGCTCGTGCGCAACCCGGGGCGTTCGTCCTCGACGCGGTCGAAGAGGGTCTCGACGCGGACGTCGCCGGGTTCGGGGTCGACGAAGCGGCTGCCGTCCCAGATCGTGTTGCCAGGGACGCCGCTCGTGTCGCCCCAGGCCCCCGTGGCCATCGTGACGTGGTTCGGGTAGGTCTCGGCGATCATGGCGGCCTGCGTGCGCCGCCAGACGTGCGTCGTGGCTGCCGGGTCGCTTGCGAGGCCAGTGAGCGCGGGCATCGTCGCAGCCGACACCACGGAGGGCTCGAGCCCGTCTATCACCCAGAGGACGACGAGCGGGTCGGGTGGATCCCCGAGGGCGGACGGCTGGGGTGCGCCGGCCACCCCGGTGAGAGCGACCACGGCGGCGACGATCCCGCGAGACCCCAGCCTCTTCATGACGGCGAGGTTACCCGAGTCGCTCTCCGCCGAGGATGGGGCGGAGTCTCGAAGCCTCACTCCTTCCCGACGTCGGCCTCCTCGGGTGCCTCGGCGGTTTCCTTCCCGCGGAGTTCCTTGATGCGGGCGGCGACGTCGGCGACGCGCTGCTCGAAGTCCCTTTGGCGGGCCTCGAGGCGGGCGATCTCCTCGCCTGGGGTGAGCCTGTGGTGGCGGCGGTGGCGTCGGGCGCCGGGGAGGGGTCGTGCGTGGCCGCATGCGCCGCGGTGGCGGCGCCCGTTCTCATCGTGTGTCACGGGGTGTTCCCTTCTCGTACTCGCGCAGGAAGCGCGTGATCGTCTCTTTCGTGGACTGCAGCGCTGTCGCCCAGGCGTCGAGGACGCTCTCGCCCGCCTCGGTCACCTCGTACGTGCGCTTCGCCTTGCCGGGAAGGTCGTCGCGCCAGCGGGAGACGACGAGGCCGTCGTGCTCCAGCGAACGCAGGAGGCGGTACAGGTTGCCCATGTCGACGCGCTCGCAGGGGGCGAGGGCGCCGAGGCCGTCCGCGAGGTCGTAGCCGTGGGCGGCGGTGTCCCGGAGGAGGAGCAGCAGCGCGGGCTCGACGAATCGTTCGACACGGGCATGCACCTCCCACCCCCCGTCCTCCAAGGGCCGGCGGCAGCGTGCGCCCCTGGGGGCGTGGCGGCCGGCCGGGCCGAGACGACGTGGCGGAGGTCGGTGCTGACGGCGCTGAACCATGTATAACACATACCTGCATCAGGCAGTGTTGTCAAGAGACAGTGTAAGACACATTGTGGTCACGGGCGGGCCCGGTGGCCAGTGGGTCATCTCGCTCTGGCCAGGTCCGGGGGGAGCTGTTAGGCTTCTCGCATGGCGCACGCAAATTCGTCTCGTACCACGCTCCGGGCCCTGGTGGCCGCCACCGTGGTCGCCGGCGCCCTCGTCCTCACCGGTGTCCCGGCGAGGGCGGTCGATCCCGCCCCCGCTCCCCGGCCCAACATCGTCCTCGTCCTCCTCGACGACCAGGACGCCACGACTTCGCCCTACTGGGACGCCCTGCCCCGCACCCGGGCGCTGCTGGCCGACCGGGGCCTCACGTTCACCAACGCCTTCGCCCCCACGCCCATCTGTTGCCCGGCCCGGGGCACGCTCCTGACCGGCAAATACGGCCACAACACCGGAGTGCTCACCAACGGAGGTCCCCAGGGCGGCTTCGAGACGTTCCGCTCGAGGGGAAACGAGGAGCGGGCGCTCCCCGTGCGCCTCTCGGATGCGGGCTACCGGACCATGCTCGTGGGCAAGTACATGAACGGCTACGAGTCCGACCCGACCCACGTCCCGCCGGGCTGGACGGAGTGGTACGGCGCCGCCGACAACCTCTTCTACCTGGGGTACAACTACAAGCTGAACGAGAACGGCACGCTCGTGCAGTACGGCCAGGCCGAGGCCGACTACTCCACCGACGTCGTCGCCCGCAAGACCCTCGACTTCATAGAGCGCAGCGAGACCGACGACGAGCGGCCCTTCTTCGCGTACGTCGCCTCGACCGCCCCCCACCTGCCGCTGGGCCCTGCACCCCGACACGCCTCCAACCCCTGGACGGCGGCGAGTGTGCCCCGGACACCGAACTTCTACGAGGCCGACCTCTCTGACAAGCCCTGCTGGCTCCGCCTCTCGGGTCCGGGCCGCAACGCCACGCAGGGCTGGAACGAGATGGACTACAGGAACCGGATGGGCTCGCTCCTCGCCGTCGACGACATGGTCGCCGGTATCGTCGACACGCTCGAGGCGAACGGGGAGCTCGACAACACCTACCTCGTGTTCACCTCCGACAACGGTTACAACCTCGGCTCCCACCGCCTCGTCCACAAGATGGTCCCGTACGAGGAGTCGCTGCGGGTGCCCCTCGTCGTGTCCGGTCCCGGCGTCCCCCACGGCGCCGAGACCCGGATGGCGCTCCACACCGACTTCTTCCCGACCGCGCTCGACCTCGCCGGCGTCGCGATTCCCGACGACGTCGACGGCCGCTCCCTGGCCCCCGTCCTGCGGGGTGAGGATCCCGGTCCGTGGCGGAGCGACTTCCTCGCCCAGTACGCCGGTGGCGGGGGAGGGAACGGGATCGGCTCCGAGCTCCCGTCGCCCGTCTACTACTGGATCTTCGTGATCATCCTCGGCCAGGACGTCCCGAGCTACCGTGCCGTGCGCACCGACCACTACACGTTCGTGGAGTGGTACGACAAGGAACGCTACGGCTTCCACGAGCTCGAGCTCTACGACCTCTCCACCGACCCGTACGAACTCCAGAACCTCCTCTCCACCGCGGCCGGTCGCCGGGCGAACAGGGCACTCGTCCAGCAGCTGCGCCGGCGCATGAACGCCCTCGGGTCCTGTAGCGGCCCCTCCTGCCGGGGCTGAGCCCGACCCGCTTCCGGATCCCCCCTATGCGGGCGTCCAGTCCCTGCGCATGGCGCGGCGCGCCACGGCGTCGCGGACCCTGACGGGAAGCAGGGCGCCCAGGCGGATCTGGAGGTACGTCGAGCGGGGGAACACGAGCCGGGACCGGCGGGCGAGGGCGGCGGCGTGTATGCGTGCGGCGGCGTCCGCCGGTGTGGCCTTCGCCCCGATCTTGTAGGCGTTTCCCCGCATCATCGTCGTGTCGATGAAACCGGGGAAGACCGTAGTGAACGTGAGGCCGCGGGGCGCGAGCTCGGAGCGGACGCTGTCGACGAGAGTGGCGAGGGCCGCCTTGCTCGCGCAGTAGGCCGCCTCGTACGGGGTGCCGGCGAGGGCGGCGAGGCTGGCCACGGCCACGACGTGGCCCCCGCCCCGCTCCAGGAGTCGGGGGGCCATGACAGCGAGGAGCACGAGGTTCGCTTCGACGTTGACGGAGAAATGCTCCCTTGCCCGCCGCCAGTCGAGGGCGTCTGCGCGCATGGGGTGGTCGATGCCGGCGTTCGCGACCAAGATGTCGAGGGGCTGCCCGCCGGCGATCTCGTGGAGGCGGGCCTCGAGCGCGTCGTGGTCCGCGAGGTCCACGGCGTGGGTCTCGACGTCGGGGCTGGTTGCGGCGAGCTCCGCAGCGAGGTCGTCCAGGCCGGCGCCATCGCGGTCGAGCAGGACGAGTCCGGTACCGTCGGCGGCGAACAGCCGGCAGAGCTCGCGCCCCAGGCCGCCTGCGGCACCGGTGACGAGCGCCCTCTTGAAGGGGCCGCGGGGTCTTCGGTCCATGCGCACCTCCTGAGACCGCCAAGGCTACGGGCAAGAACGGCTCCGGTGGGTGCATGTGCGCCCGGACGTCCGGCCGCACGCGCACCCCACCGCAGGCAGGAAAGGACACGAGATGAGCGAGGGAGAGCGCCCGATCGGTGATGCCGTGCCGGAGCGCGTGTTCGTGACGGGGGCGAGCGGGTTCATCGGGGGAGCGCTCGTCGCACGCGACCCCACGACTGGTACTGAAAAGTCGAAATACCGTCATTTCAGTACCAGTCGCCTCGCCCGGCCACCCGGTGGGCCGGGGTCCGCCGACCGGGGCCGCCGCCCGCGGGCCTACGGAGTGACGGACCAGCGCAGGGGTCGCCGGCGACGTCTCGGACGGAATCCCATGCGGCCCTCGTACCACTTGCGCACGAAGAGCAGTTCCACGCTGAAGCCCTGCTCGTCGTTCACGTAGACCACGGCCCAGGCGCCCAGGTTGAGGGGCCGCCAGTTGCCCGTCGCCCCCGCCGCGAGGCAGCGCCGGTGGGCGGCGTCGAAGGCGTCCTTGTCGTGGAAGCCGAACGCCACGTTGAGGAGCCCCTGGTCGCTGATCCGGTGTCCGTGCGGCCACGGCTGTCCGGGTGGGTCGTCGTAGTGCACGAGTTCCACGAGGACGTCGTCGGCCCAGAGCAGGACGCTGCGCCGCCGGGCGCCCTCGAGACCCCACAGCGCCTCGTGCTCGGGGCCGTGCAGCGTGACGCCTACGGCTTCACTGAGGCCGAGCGCCTCGACGAAGAAGCGCCGGGAGGCCTCGACGTCGGGCACCGAGAGCGTCACGGAGCGGGCGGCGACGGCGACGCCGGCTCGCGGCCGGGCCCGGGGCCGGGGGGCCCGGGGATCGTCCTCCATGACCTCGACGAGGACGCCCTCGGGGTCACGCACGCAGACCCGCCGGGCGCCGACCGGCCCCACGGGATCCGACAGAGGCGGTGTTCCGGCGGCGGTGAGACCGGCTGTGGCGGCGTCGAAGTCGGCGACGTGGAAGCCCACGGTTGTGTAGCCGACGTCGCACCGGCGGCGCTCCCGGGCGAACGGTCGTGCCAGGGGGCGCCGGAACTGAAACATCTCGAGCTGGAAGAAGTCCTGCGCGTCGACCAGCCACCAGCAGGTGGAGGCGGCCCCGGGGAGGCCCTGCACGCGAGAGGCGAGGGGTCCCCGGAACGTCCGGGTGCCACCGGAAGGCAGGTAGCCGAGGACGTCCCGGTACCAGGCGTGCGTGCGCCGCAGGTCCGTCACGCTCCACGCGACTTGGCACAGCGGCGGGGGAGAGGGGGTTGTCTCACGGGGCGCGGGGGTCGGTTCTGAGCCTCCGACCTCGCTGTCGGGGTCAGGAGAGGCGGCGGGCGGCATCGACGATCCTCTCCACGTTCGGCAAGGCGGCATCCTCGAGGTGGCGGGCGTAGGGAATGGTGGCCTCCGTCGCCACGCGGGCGAAGCCGCAGGCGACACCGGCCTCGGCGAGGACGGCGGCGATCTCGCCGCTGAGGCCGCCGCGGATGTAGTCCTCGTCCACGACGACCACCCGTCCGGTCGCGCGGGCGGCGCCGACGACGGCGTCGCTGTCGAGGGGGGCGACGCTGCGGAGGTCCACGACAGTAGCGTCCATGCCGTCCGCGGCGAGCTGCGTGGCAGCGCTGAGACAGCGGTGCACCCCGACGCCGAGGCTCACGAGGGCGACGTCTCCGCCGTCGCGGAGGGTTGTGGAGCGTCCCAGCGGCACCGGCTCCGGCGGTTCGGCGACCTCGCCGACGGCCCCGGATCTCGGGACGTCGAAGGCGACCGTGTCCCGGCTGGCGCCGCCGAGGTAGTCCAGCCAGTAGTCCGAGAGGAGCTTGTGTTCCAGGTACACGACAGGGCCCTCGGCGGCGAGGGCGGAGAGCATGAGGCCGGCGGCGTCGGCGGGGTTGGACGGCACCACGACGCTGAGCCCTGGGATGCCGGCGAGCATCCCCCAGAGGCTCTGGCCGTGCTGGCCGCCGTCTCCGTAGCCCGCCCCGCAGGCCGAGCGCACCACGAGGGGAGCCTGCCACGTCCCGCCCGAGAACGCCGGGAGCGGCCCGGCGTGGTTGAGGAGGGCGTCGAGGGCGACACCCAGGAAGTCCACGAGCATGATCTCCACGACGGGACGCAGGCCCGCCATCGCCGCCCCTACGGCGGCGCCGAGGAACGCCGCCTCGCTGATCGGCGTGTCGAGAACGCGCTCGGTGCCGTAGCGGACGAGGAGGTTGCGCCGGAGGAGGCGGACGTCCTCGCCGAAGACGACGATGCGGTCGTCCGCGGACATGGCGGTGTCGAGGGCGCTCTCGATGGCGGCGGCGAAGGTCGTGGTCACGAGGGGACTCCAGCGCCGGCCCGGGCGGCGGCCGCTGCCCGGGAGACCTCGGCCCCGATCCGTTCGTCGATCCGGGCAGCGACGTCGGCACCGACGAGGCGCCGGGCCCGTTCCAGGGGGTCGCGGCGCGGCAGCGAGATCTCTGCTGCCACGGCCCCGAGACGCCGGGTGAGCTCGGCGACCCCTCCCGCGCGTGCGCGGGCGGGAGCGCCCCGTGGCCGGCGGAGGGCACCGAGCAGAGGGCCGCCGACCTCCTTCGCCTGACCGGCGGGCTGCTCCAACATGCGGTGGAGCGGGTCGCCCAGGAAGTGCCCCTGCGGCCTGTGGCAGCGGGCGAGGAGGAATCCGGGGCGGCCCTTCCGGGCGCGCCGGAGGAGGTGACGGGCGGCGTGCCACACGGAGTCCACGGCGGTGCCGCTCGCTGCCTGCGTCTCGAGGCCGAACGCCCGTGCGCGCCGCACGAGGTCGCCGCCGGTGACAGCCGCCGACTTCGTCGTGATCGCCCAGCGGCTGTCCTTGCAGACGAAGACCACGGGCAGCTCCCAGACGACGGCGAGGTTGAACGCCTCGAGCAGCATGCCCTGGTTGGCGGCACCTTCGCCGAAGAAGGCGACGGCCACCGCTCCGGGGCGGAGCCGCCGGGCGGCGAGGGCGAAGCCGCACGCCAGCGGGCCGGCAGCGCCCACGATCCCAGAGGACGCCGCCAGGTGGTCGGGTGAGAAGAGGTGCATGTGCCCGCCCCGGCCGCGGCAGATGCCCTCGACGGAGCCGAGCATCTCCAGGAACAGGCTCACGAGGTCGACGCCGCGGGCTACGAGGGGCGGTGTGGAGCGGTGGTCGAGTGCCATGGCGTCGTTGCCGCCGAGGTGGTCGACGACACCGGCGACGACGGCCTCTTCGCCGATCCCCTGGTGGAGTTCCCCGGAGACGAGCCCCTCGCGCCACATCGCTGCCTGCTCCTCTTCGAAGCGGCGGATGCGCACCATCGTCTCGTAGAGCCGGCCCGCGTCGAACGCCGTCTTGTCTCCCATGGGCACCATTCTTCCCCATCTCGCGCACGGTTGGAGGCCGGAGTCCCGACCCCCGCGGTACCTTGACGTCATGCTCGCCCTCACCGACTTCTCCCGTGACGCCCTCTCGATCCTGCGCCACGCCGACCAGTTCAAGTGGTACACGGTGACGCTGTTGGCCTTTGTGATCTACGTGTACGCCAACGAGGTGGAGCGCGAGAACTGGGACGCCGTCCTCGCCGGTGTCGCCCTCTGGCTCATGGACTGGGTCAACGAGATCGTGAACGCTCTCGTTCTCCACTTCACCGATCGGGCCGCGATCTGGACCACGACGGGGCAGACGAGCTACCTCGTCCTCGTCGGCCTCACGATCGAGATCTCCTTCATGTTCTCCGTAGCCGGCGTCGTCTTCGTGAAGACCTTGCCGAAGGATCCCACGAAGAGGATCCTGGGCGTGCCCAATCGGTGGCTCTGGGTGCTCACGTGGTCCTGCTTCTGCGTGTTCGTGGAGGTCCTCCTCCACGAGACGGGCTACTTCCACTGGGAGTACCCGTGGTGGAACGTCCCGAACGTCTTGCTCATCGTGATCTTCGGGTACGGGACGTTCTTCGCCGTGGCGGCCTGGGTCTACGACATGAAGGAGCGCCGCCGCCAGGCGGAGGTGGTGGGCACCCTGGGCGGGGTCGTCGTCGCCGGCCTCGTCGTCTTCGGCCCCGTGCTCGGCTGGATCTGATGCATGGGGCCGCCCCGCTATCCCGTCGACCGGGGATCACCGGCGCGGCGCCGAACGAGCGGGGGAGTGACGTCCTCGACTGCGCACGATGCCGACGTGATCGTCGCCGGGCGGGTCGTACCTCGACCTCGTGGGCCCGGATCACCTGCCGGCCCGGCTGCTGCGCCGCATGCCCCGTTTCCGCATGGCGGCGCCCATCTTCGTGGAGTACCTCGTCCTCGACCGCGACCTCAGGGCCGAGGGGTACGCGAACTCCAACCTGAACGCGATCGTCCCACCTCGGGACGATCGGCCGTGGCGGCGCGGCGTCCGGTGGGTGAACATGGGGGGCGCGGACAGGAGGGCATCTGTGAAGCAGAAGGGCGCGAACAAGGTCTGGAGTGTCGAGATCCTCATAGGGGAGGGCAGCGAGGAGACCGAGGCGGAGGCTGTCGTCCACCTGGGGGAGCGGCGTTTCGCGGGCTGGGGCCGGGCCCGGCGCAACCCCGTCGATCCGCAGGTGCCCCGTGTGGGCGAGGAGCTCGCGTCGGCGCGGGCGCTCGCGGATCTCGCCCACAAGCTCTTCGAAGCCGCCGTGGAGGAGATCGACAGCTTCGAGAGAAGCTAGCGCCGGCGCGGCCCCAGGGGTCGGGGCCCTGGGCGGGCGGGGCGGCGGCAGTCTCCGGAGCGAAAAACATCGACAACTGTCGATAGGTCTGCTAACGTATCGAACGGCATCGATACCAAGGAGGAACTGTGACGGAGACCAACGAGCTCAAGGAAGCGGTTCGCGAGCGCTACGCCGTCGCGGCCCAGGCCGTCACCTCGGGCTGCTGCGGGACGACGACGTCCACCGAGAGCAACCCCTTCGGCGCCGAGCGCTACGGGGACCTCGCCGGTGAGGGCGTCCCCGAGGAGGCTCGCCTCGCCTCGCTCGGTTGCGGGAACCCCATCGCCGTGGCGGAGTTGAACCCGGGCGAGGTCGTGCTCGATCTCGGATCCGGCGGCGGCCTCGACGTCATCCTGTCCGCCCGCCGTGTGGGGCCGACAGGCAAGGCCTACGGCCTCGACATGACCGACGAGATGCTCGACCTCGCCCGCGAGAACCAGCGCAAGGCCGGCGTCGAGAACGTCGAATTCCTCAGGGGCGACATAGAGGACGTCCCCCTGCCGGACGACTCCGTCGACGTCATCATCTCGAACTGCGTGATCAACCTCTCGACGGACAAGCCGTCCGTGCTCAAGGAGGCCCACCGGGTGCTGCGTCCCGGCGGCCGCTTCGCAGTCAGCGACGTCGTCACACGGCGGCCCTTCGACGAGGAGGAGAAGGCCGACCTGGCGTCCTGGACGGGGTGCATCGCCGGTGCCCTGACCGAGGGCGAGTACCGCGACGGCCTCCTGGCGGCGGGCTTCAGGGACGTAGAGGTCGTCTCGACGGCCGACTTCGGCCCCGACGTCTTCACGGCCGTCATCCGGGCCACGGCTTGAACCCGGAGGGGGGAGCGACCTCCCTCCGGAGCCCCCCCTCTCGGAGCGTGCGCCCCGATCCGGGGTTCCGGGGCGGACCTAGCCGTGGTTGTGGCCCCCGTCGGGGACCGGGGTGGCGCCGGACTGCTCCGGGCGTTCGGGGCGGGCGAGGAGCCCGTTCCAGTCCAGGACAGTGCCTCGACGCTCCCGCGCGAAGTCCGCGGCGGCGGACCTCTTCGCGAAGGCGACGACGCCCCGGCCCATCGGCGTGTCGACGGCGTCGCCGGCGACGTACCAGGCCTTCCTGGCGTCGAGCCACCTCCGGGTGCGGTAGTCGTGGACCCACGCCTTCGCCTTGTCGAGGTCGCCGGTCTTTCTGCCGTAGACGACCATGTCGCCCACGTCGTCGAAGCGTCGCTCCTTGCCGCCCGCGAGACGGTAGGCGGCGGCGAAGCGGGCTTCGGAGATGATCATGCCGCACTCGACGCACACGTCCCGGCCGTAGTTGAGCTTCGGGGGAGCGTTCGGGTCGGTGCCCCCGCACGCGGTCGCGGAGAGGCCTGCCATGAGGACCGAGGCGAGGGCGGCGACTGCGGCCCGACGCCCTCTCACACGTCGACCCTGCGCCGGAAGAGCTGCCAGGCGGCGACGGTGGGCAGGGCCGCCCACACCACGAGGGCGCCGGCCACGAGCCAGCCCAGGGAGTCGCCGAAGCGGTCGACCGCGTAGCTGCCGGCGGGACCGAGGACGTCGAGGGAGCCGTGCAGCACGATCATGGCGAGGAGGCGGAAGGCCTCCACGGGGTTGGCGAGTACGGAGAAGAACAGGACGTTGACCGGGAGTTGCGTGGCGACCGCTGTGCCCATGATCCCGAGGTCGCCCAGGAACGTGAAGATCAGCCACACGAACAGGGCGACACCCAGCGCCGTACCGACCCGCCGGGCGAGGACGCTCACGAGCATCCCGACGCCGAGCATGGAGACGGCGAGCACCCAGGAGAAGAAGGCGATCTCGGCGAGGACGGCCGGGTTCCAGCTCGAGGAGCGGATCGCCCCCAGGACGCCGGCGATCCCGAAACCGGCCGCCACGGCGGCGGCGAGGGCCGCCGCGGAGCCGAGGTACATGCCGAGGAAGGCCTCGGTACGGCTGATCGGGTGGCTGAGGAGGAGGCGCAGCGTCCCCCGTTCGCGCTGGCCCGCCACGCCGCGGGCCCCCAGAGTGAGGCCCATGAGGGGGATGACGAGTTGGGCGAGGGCCACCAGGGACGCCGCCGCCCGGCCGAATCCCCCAAAGGCGGCGACCTCGTCGTCGGAGAGGGCGATGAGTGCCAGCGTGCTGGCGAGCAGGGCGAAGGCGCCGGCGTAGAGCCAGAACCAGCGGTCGCGCATGGCGTCGCGGAGCTCCTTGCGGGCGATCGTGAGGATCGTCCCCCACTCGGGTCGTTCGCTCCGTATCTGCGCCGGGGACCCGCCTTCGGCCGGTACGACCGTGGTCGCGCGTTCGGTCGTGATCTCTGTCGTCATCTCCACACCTCGAAGTCCCGGAGCTCCACTCCGTGGTCGTGCAGCGCCGCGATCGCCTCGCCCTTGCCCTGGGCGGACACCTCCACCAGGACCCCGTGGCCGTTGTCGCGGGCGGCGAAACCGGCATCGACGAGAATGCGCAGGGCGTCGGGGACGCGGGACTCGTCCACCACGAGGTGGAGCCAGGACTGCAGGCCCAGGCGTTCGGCGAGCTCGGAGGGCGGGCACTCGACCGTGACGCGACCCTCCTCCATGCCGAGCACACGGTCCACGAGCATGCCGACCTCCTCGAGGTGGTGGGACGTGAGGAGCAAGGAGCGGCCCTCGTCGCGGAGGCGGCCGAAGAGGTCCACGGCCTTCTCGCGGGCGGACACGTCGAGGTTCGACGTGGGCTCGTCCAGCAGGAGGACGGGGGGGTCGGGGAGGAGGGCGACGGCGATGCCGAGGCGCTGACGCATCCCGCCGGAGAGAGCGCCCACCTCCTTGTCGAGCTCGTCGCCGAGGTCCACGGTGTCGATCACGTCGAGGGCGCGCCGGGGGGAGACGCGCCGGAGCTGGGCGGAGAACTCGACCATCTCGCCCACGGTGAGGTCCTCGTAGAAGGCGAGCTCCTGGGGTACGTGGCCGAGCAGGCTACGCACGGCCTTGCCCGCCCGAGCGGCGTCGAGGCCGGCGACCTCGACACGGCCCTCGTAGGCGGCGAGGCCGAGGATGCAGCGGACGACCGTCGTCTTTCCCGCTCCGTTCGGGCCCCACAGGGCGAGAGCTTCGCCGTCGGCGAGCTCGAAGGACACGTCGCGGACGACCTCCACCTCCCCGTAGCTCTTCACGAGGTTCTCGACACGGATCATGTGTTCGCCTTCCGGGTCGCGGTCGCGGTCGCGGCCTTGGGGCCGGGGCCTCGCCGGCGACCCCTGTGGACGCCGGATGCGGCGACGACGGCGGCGGCGACCGCGAGGAGGAGGACCGGCCACAGCAGGTTCGCCGCCCCGGAGCCGGGGACGGGGATCTTGCGCATCGGGGGCAGCGTGGGTGCCGACGTGAGCGGTCTGCGGTCGACGGCCTTGGGTTCCGGTTCCAGGACGGGGAAGGCTCGGGCGGCGAAGTCGATCGCCCGGGCAGCGGGTGTGTCGGCGTAGATGTTGAGCCCGGGGTTGTCGCCCGTGAGGACGGCGAAGGGTTCCTCGACGCGTTCGGGGATGTCGCCGATGCCGTCGCCGTCGGCGTCGAAGCCGGCGTAGTCGCTCCAGAAGTTGCCTACGCCACCTGCGGACCAGCGGTTCTTGTCGAGCGTGCCGCCGCCGTCGACCTCGATCTGGGTGCCGTTGTCGACGAAGGCGTTGCGTGTGAACACGTTGTGGGCCACGGAGGCGAAGGCCTGCACGCCCACCTCGTTGTAGGCGACGAGGTTGCCCGCGAAGCGGTTCCGGGCGCTGAGCGTGCTGGGGGAGTTGTCGATGTAGATCCCCACGCGGTTCCCCACGATCCTGTTCCGGTTCGCCGTGAAGTCGTCGACGTCCTTGAGGCCGAGGCCGAGGCCGCTGGGGCCGTCGCCCTCGGCGAGGATGTTGCCCGTCATCGTGAGCCGGCGGCTGTACATGGCGTAGACGCCCACGGAGTTGTGGACGAAGCGGTTGTCGTCGATGGTGCTGTCCTCCACGTACATGAGGTGGAGGCCGTAGCGGCTGTCGCTGACTTCGTTGTCGCGGGTCGTGACGTCGCGCGAATACCAGATGACGGCGTCGCGGCCGTGACGGACGGTGTTGCGCTCGACGAGCGCCCCGTCACTGCCCCAGATGCGGAGGCCGTCGCCGCGGCGGGCGACAGGCAGGCGCTTGGCGCCGATGACGTTGCCGGTCACCCGGGAGTCCGGCGAGTCGAGGAGGTGGATCCCGAAGAGGACGTCCTCGAAACGGTTGTCGACGACGCGAGCTCGGGGGGCGCCTGTGAGGACGATGCCGGCGTCGGTGTCCACGAGCGTGGTGCCACTGTTGCGGGCGACCAGCCCGCGTACGGTGACGTCGGGGGCCTTCACCGTGATCACGGTGCCCCTGCCCGCGGCGTCGATCACCGGGCGGCCGTGCCCGATCAGACGCAGGGGCTTGTCGATCACGACGGGGCCGCGGTAGGTGCCGGGCGAAACCGTGACTGTCTCCCCCGGTGCGGCCGCGTCGATGCGGGCCTGCAGGTCCGGGCGCGCCGCCCCCCCCGCCGGCCACAGCGCGAGAGCGCCCGAGCACGCGCCCAGGACGAGGGCGGTGAGGCGTCTCATGTCGTGTCGGCGGCCTCCGATGCGGCCGGCTCCCCGTCGACGGTGTCCGTGACGGCGTCGACCACGTCCTCGCCAGGTTTCGCGGCGTCCTTACCGCCGCTGGCCTCGACCAGGGGCTTGTAGGCCTTGCGGTGGTACCAGAGGCCGAACCCGATCACGACGGAGGCGGCGAGGGCGAGGAGGAGGCCCGGCCCCGGGAGGGCAAGGGTGTCGAAGTTGGCGATGGTGGCGGGCCCGAGCACAGGGGGGGTGAAGTCGCCCACGGCGCCGGCGAGGGGCGCTGTGGGGTCGAGGCTGTGGCCGTAGCGCCAGAGCCAGAACTGCAGGTCCCCCAGGAATATGAGCGGAAAGAACAGCGCCGGGAACGTGAGGAGCACGACGAAGCGGCTCCGCAGGGCCAGGGCGGCGAGCAGCAGGCAGGCGAAGGCGACGATGGCGATGACCGAGAGCGAGCGCTCCAGGACGGCCCCGGACTTGAACGAGGGCATGCCGATGTAGTGGTTGAGCTCCTCGATCTCGTTGAGGGCGTTCACCTGCTCGCCCGCCTTGCGGACCCCCTCGAGGCGGTTCACGTAGGCCTTCACCTCGAGGCCGTCCGGGTACTGCGGGGCGGTGAGGCGCAGGATCCAGTACGGGAAGAGGATGGACACGACGAGGAGGACGCCGGCCGTCACGAAGAGCGTCTTGGGTGTGGCGTAGAGGCGCCAGTTCTTCTGGATCTCCTCGGGGGGGACCTTTGGTCCGATGATGGTCTCGCCGAGCCCCATGCTGCGTCCGTTTCTGCGCTGTGAGTTCATGAAAGCACAGGTTTCCCCGGGATCACCCGGGGAAACCTGTGCTCTTGAGGTATCTGGTTATCGTACGGGTCCGGCCCGCTTCCTACTGAACCGTCATGTAGCCGGCCATCTCCAGGTGGAGTGCCGAGCAGAACTCGAGGCAGTAGAAGGGGAAGACCCCGGACCTGTCGGCCACGAACTGCACGGTGGCGGTTTCGCCCGGCTCCAGGCTCACGTTGATGTTGTACCCGGGGATGTTGAACCCGTGGGTGGCGTCCTGGGCCTGCTCGAGGTTCGTGATCCTCCAGGTGACGTTGTCACCCGCCTTCAACTCCACACGGTCGGGCGTGAAGTGGCTGCGGATGGCCGTCATGTCGATCGTGACGTTGTTGCCGTTGCGGGTGATCTTCTCCTGGCCCTGCTTGGGGGCGGTGGGGTCGATCGCCATGGTGCCCGGGTCGAAGCCCACGCCGGGGTAGACCTTGAACGGCTTCAACTTGTCCGCCTTGATGATCTGGGCGTAGTGGGGCTCACCGATGCCCATGGGCATGTCGTAGAGCACGGGCATGTCCTTGCCGCCTTTGGAGATGTCCAGGAGCTGGAAGTTCTGGGGCAGGAGGGGCCCGGTGGGGAAGAAGCGGTCGAGCGACCACTTGTTCAGCGCCACCAGCCAGTTGCCGTCAGGACTCACCGTGTCGCCTTCGGCGGTGGCGAGGTGGCCGATGTTGTACTGCACCTTGGTCTTCTGGATGAGCGCCCAGGGCTTGTCGTCCTTGGGGGCGTACTTGCCGCCGAAGCTCCAGCGGGCCACGGCGGAGTCCAGGAAGAGGCTGGTGTAGGCGTAGCCCTTGTTGTCGAACTGGGTGTGCAGCGGGCCGAGGCCGATCTCGACCTGGGCCTCCTTGGCGGAGTCGAAGTCGATGACCGGGACGCCGTACGGGCCGTACGGGTCCTCCTTGAACTTCTTGTCCTCGATCGCCTTCATGATCTTCTTGAAGGAGTAGATCGTGACGTGCGGGTCGAGTTTGCCCGCCACGACGATGAACTCGCCGCTGGGGTGGACGTCGGAGCCGTGAGGGCTCTTGGGCTCGGGCACGAAGTAGAGGAGGCCCTCCTGGTTCGTGGTCTCGAGCGGGATGACCGGGAAGCCGCCGATGTTGACGGTCTTGCCCGCGGCTGCCACCTCGGCGGCCTTCTTCAGGTTGATGACGTGGAGGTAGTCCATCTCGTGGACGGTCGTGCTCTTCTCGAAGGGTTCGCCGCCGGGGCCGCCCTGGGCCTTGGGGAGGTCGCCGCCGTTGGCGGTCTCGGTGTTGAAGGAGTTGCAGAAGATCCAGCCGTCGCTCACCTTCTTGCCGGAGTCACAGAGGTCCTGCCAGTAGGGCGGGAGCTCCATGGCGAAGGACTTGGAGGGGTCGATCCTGCCCGCCTGGCGGTCGAACTTCCACATCGTGATCATGCCCCGGTAGAGCTCGCGGTACTGCTCGACGGGGCCGTACTTGAAGCCCAGCGGGGTGGCGTACTGGCCGCCCTCGACGACCCACTCGGTGTCGGGGGTCACGAAGCTGCCGCCGTGGTCGCTGAGTGTGAGGGGGTTCTTGATGATCTGCTTGGTCTCGAAGTCCTTCAGGTTGACGACGGCCTCACGGGCGTTCGCCTTGTCGTTGATGAAGATGAACTCGCCGTCGTACTCGCCGTTCGTCTCCGATATCGAGGGGTGGTGGGTGTCGCCCCAGCGGATCGGCTTGCCCTGCCAGTCGCCCTCGGCGAGGACTTCGTCGGTGACCTTGTTGCCGAAGCCCCAGCCCGCCCAGGCCTCGGGGGTGAACACGCCGATGGAGCGCAGGATCCGCATCGACGGGATGCCGACGACGAAGAGCTGGCCGGAGTGCCCCCCGGAGGCGAGCATGATGTAGGGGTCGTGCCTCCCGCTGGGGGTGTAGGTCATGAGCGCGGCGTCCTGGTCTGCCTGGCTGAGCTTGCGCTCCTTGGCGATGTCGGAGCCGGCGCCGCTGCCGCCGCCGCACGACACGGCGACGAGGGCGATCACCGCCGCCACGGCGACGAGGGGCAGCCAGAGGCGCTGGGCACCCCTCTTCGCGCTCCCGGTCGCCACCTGTTCTGCCTTCTGGCGCAACTCGGTCAGCTTTGACATGTCGCTCCTCCCTTGGTGGGTGTCGGGTCCGCGCCCGGGTCGTCTGGTGTGTCGAGGGGGGGACGGAAGCGCGCCGGGCCCTCCATGGCGCTGTCCGCGGGGTCGTCGAGAGGGATTGTGAAACTGTGGACAAAGTCCATGCCGCCAGCCAACACCTGAACAGGATGTGCCGAAAGGGACCTACGTCCCGGATCGGCGGGCCATCCGCCCTTGGCTGGGAACCAACTGGAACAACGCGCATGTCGTGTCGCGTCCACGGAGACGGCGGGGAAGGTGTCTCCGGGGTCTTCCGGCGGGCAAGCCGACGGTCGGCGCCGCGACGGTGTGGGCGCGTGAGTGGGATTCGCCGGGCGTGATCTCCTAGGCTCTCGCGCCGTCGGTTCGAGTTCACAGCCGGCACACAGGTTCTCGGACGGAGGCCCTGGATCGAGAAAGGTGACTCCATGCAGAAGGTGCGCAGCACCCGGCGGATTTCCGGCCTGCTGAAGGCCCTCTGGGTCGTCACGCTGGCTTCCCTGCTCGTTCTCGGTGCCGCCTGCGGCGGCGGTGACAAGAAGTCCGACGACGACGACGGCGGCAGCGACACGACGGAGACGACCGAGTCGAAGCCCAAGGCCGACGGCGCCAAGGTGTACGTGGACGCGGGCTGCAACGGCTGCCACGGTGCCAACGGCGAGGGCGGCACGGGCCCGGCGTTCAAGAACACCGCCACGGTCTTCCCCGACGAGGCGGACCAGATCGACTGGGTGAGCGAGAAGGCCGCGGCCACCTCCGGCCCGTATGGAGCCAACAACTCCGGCAACAACGGCCAAGGCTCCACGGTCGGTGCCATGCCGGCGTTCAAGGACACGCTGAGCAAGGACGAGATCGCCGCCGTCGTGCAGTACGAGCGCGACGTGCTGGCCAAGAAGTAGGGGCCCCGGCCCCGAGCTCGCGAAAACGCCGCCCCCTCGGGGGCGGCGTTTTCGCGTTTCGAAGGGGGACTGGCGTCCCCCCTCGGTCTCCCCCCTCCGGAGCGGGCCCCCGTCCGCGTCCCGACGGGCTAGTTCGCGAGTTGACACGGTTTGGATGCGGGCGCTATCAATCTCGCAGTGACTTTGTGAAGGGCTTCACAAAGTCACTGCGCCTTCTGGGTCGTCGGACGTGGCACCGGATGGGAGGTTTGCGGACCACAACCCGTTCTGAAGTGGCTCTCCCTCCCTCGACGCCCCACGCCCGAGGGAACCCCGATGCCAGGAGGCGAACAGCATGCGGCAGTCCCCGGACGCCAACCCCTTGAACGACCGCCAGGACACCCACGAGCGCCGCCGCCGCGGCGGGCTCTCCAGAAGGGAGTTGCTCGCCGCCGCTCCCGCGGCCCTGGCCGGTGTCGTCGCCGGGACCCGCCCCGCCGCCGCCCTCGTGGGGGACCTCGCGCACCTCCAGGCCCTCCCGCCGGGTACGAACCCCTTCGTGAACTACCCGAACCGCGACTGGGAGAAGGTCTACCGCGACCTCTACCGGCCGGACTCCCAGTTCCACTACCTCTGCGCCCCGAACGACACCCACGGCTGCCTCCTGAAGGCGAACGTCAAGAACGGCATCGTCGTCTACGCCGACCCCAGCTACGGATACGGCAAGGCGGGCGACGTCTACGGGAACAAGGCCTCCTCGCGGTGGGACCCTCGGGCCTGCATCAGCGGTCTCTCCTACGTGCGGCGCATGTACTCCGACCGGCGCGTCAAGGGAACGTTCGTCCGCAAGGGTTTCAAGGCATGGGCGGACGCCGGCTTCCCCCGCGACCCCAAGTCGGGCAGGGTCCCGGTCCAGTACACCGAGGGCCGGGGCAAGGAGGAGTTCGTCAAGGTCGATTTCGACGACGCCTGCGAGATCTACGCCCGCGGCCTCATGGACGTCGCCGAGACCTACAGCGGCGAGGAGGGCGCCCGGCGCCTCCACCACCAGGGTTACGACGAGGCGATGATCGAGTCGATGCACGGGGCGGGCACCCGGACCCTCAAGAACCGCGGCGGCATGCCTTATGACGCCATGTACCGCGTCGGGGGCCTGTACCGATTCGCCAACATGCTCGCCCTTCTCGACGACCACGTCCGCAAGGTCGGCCCAGAGGAGGCCCTGGGCGGGAAGCACTGGGACAACTACTGCTGGCACACCGACCTGCCGCCCGGGCACCCGATGGTGAGCGGTCAGCAGACCATCGACTTCGACCTCTACACAGCCGAGAACGCGAACCTCATCACGCTGTGGGGCATGAACTGGATCGCCACGAAGATGCCCGACGGCCACTGGCTCACGGAGGCGAAGCTCAAAGGCACCAAGATCGTCACGATCGCCCCCGAGTACCAGTCCTCCACGTCCAAGGCCGACCGCGCCGTCGTGATCCGCCCGGGCTCCGACGGCGCCCTCGCCCTGGGCCTCGCCCACGTGATCGTGAAGGAGAAGCTCTACGACGAGGCCGCGGTCAAGACCCGCACCGACCTGCCGGTGCTCGTGCGCACCGACAACCTCAAGTACCTGCGGCCCTCCGACGTGATCCCGGGCTACCAGCTCGCGAACCTCACGAACAGCATGACGCTCGTGGACGACGCCGCCTCTCTGAAGAAGAAGCCGCCCATGCCCCCGGCGCTCCAGTCGACGCAGTTCCTCTCCAAGGAGCTCCGTGCGGAATGGGGCGACTTCATGGTCTGGGACACGGCGTCGAACGCCGCCAAGCCCATCAGCCGGGACAACGTCGGCCAGTACTTCACCGACATGGGCATCGACCCGGCCCTCGAGGGCGAGTTCGAGGTCGCCCTCGCCGACGGCAAGAAGGTGAAGGTCCGCCCCGTCTTCGACGCCATCAAGCAGCACCTCATGGACTCCGCGAGCCCGAAGCAGATCTCCGCGGTCACATGGGCGCCTGAGAAGGCGATCGTGGAGCTCGCCCGCCAGATCGCCGCCAACAAGCGGAAGACCCTCTTCACGACGGGCATGGGCCCGAACCACTTCTTCAACAACGACTGCAAGGACCGCACGATCATCCTTGTGGCGGCCCTCACCGACAACGTAGGCCACTTCGGCGGCACCGTCGGGAGCTACGCGGGCAACTACCGCCTCGCCATGGTCCCCGGCATCGCCCAGTACGCCTTCGAGGATCCCTTCAACCAGAACCTCGACCCGAACACGCTCGCGAAGATCCGCTGGTACTACAAGGGCGAGTCCGCCCACTACTACAACTACGGCGACCGGCCCCTGCGCGAGGGCAACCACCTCTTCACCGGCGAGACGCACATGCCCGCCCCCACGAAGACGGTCACCGTGGCGAACTCGAACTCGATCCTGGGCAACGCAAAGGGTGCCTACAAGGTGATCATGGAGACCCTGCCGAAGATCGAGATGTACACGGTCGCCGACTGGTTCTGGACGGCGACCTGCGAGTACGCAGACATCGTCTTCGGCGTGGACTCCTGGGTGGAGCGTAAGCGCCCCGACCTCTTCGGGTCCGTGACGAACCCGTTCATCCAGGCCTGGCCCCGATCGCCCCTGCCCCGGATCTTCGACACCCACGACGACGTCGAGGTGTGGGCGAACATCGCGAAGAAGCTCGGCGAGCTCACAGGCGACGTCCGCTTCGAGAACCACTGGCACTTCGTGCACACGAACCAGGACGAGGTGTACCTGCAGCGGGCATTCGACGCCGGCAACACGACCAAGGGCTACAAGTTCACCGACCTCGACAAGTCCTGCGAGGCGGGGACGCCCTTCTACATGATGATGCGCACGAGCCCCCGCATAGTGGGCTACGAGCAGACCTACGAGTCCAAGCCCTGGTACACCAAGACGGGCCGCCTCGAGTTCTACCGGGAGGAGGACGAGTTCGTCGCCAGCGGCGAGAACCTCCCCGTACACCGCGAGCCCGTCGACGGCACCGTGTACGAGCCCAACGTCATCCTCGCCGCCGACCACCCCCTCATAAGACCCAAGACACCGGCGGACTACGACCTCGACCCGAAGGACATGAGCACAGACGTCCGCCAGGTGCGCAACGTCGTGCTCACCCCGGAGGAGATCGCGAAGTCCAAGCACCCCCTGCGCAAGGACGGCTTCACCCACATCCTGATCACGCCCAAGTACCGCCACGCCTGCCACTCCATGGGCGCCAGCGTGGACACGGACACGATCATCTGGGGTCCCTTCGGAGACTTCTACCGCCACGACAAGCGCAAGCCCTGGTCCGCCGAGGGCTACGTCGACATGAACCCGGCCGACGCCGAGGAGCTCGGCTTCCACGACGGCGACTACGTCTACGTCGACGCCGACCCCGAGGACCGGCCGTTCAAGGGCTGGCAGGAGAAACCGGACGACTACAAGGTGATGCGCTGGCTCGTGCGGGTGCGCTACAACCCGAGCCTCGCCCGCCAGGTGGGCCGGGCCTGGTTCCACTTCTACATCTCCACGCACGGATCCGTGGAGGGCCACGAGACGCGAGAGGACGGCCTCGCCAAGAACCCACGGACGAACTACCAGGCCGCCTACCGCTTCGGCAGCCACCAGTCTGTCACCCGGGCCTGGCTGCGGCCCACGCTCCAGACCGACTCGATGGCCCGCAAGGACACCATCGGCCAGGTCCTGAACAAGGGTTTCGCCCTCGACACGCACCAGGTCACGGGCGCGCCCAAGGAGTCCTTCGTGAAGTTCACCCCCGGCGAGCCCGGCGGCGAGGACGGCGAGGGCCTCTGGTACCCGGCGAAGGAAGGCTTCCGGCCCGGCCGGGAGAACGACGCCATGAAGCAGTACCTCCAGGGCAAGTTCATCACGGAGAGGTAGGTCACCCAAATGCCTGACGTCACCAACTGGCAACTCGGCCGCAAGATGGCCTACTCCCTGGCGGAGAACCGCCCGCAGCGCCAGGCCGGCGCCGTGTTCGACACCAACAAGTGCATCGCCTGCCAGACCTGCACCGTGGCCTGCAAGACCTGCTGGACCTCCGGCAAGGGCCAGGAGTACATGCTCTGGAACAACGTCGAGACCAAGCCGTGGGGTTCGTATCCGCTCGCCTGGGACGCCCGCATCCTCGACAAGCTCGGCCCCCAGAGCTGGGAGGGCGGGACCTACAAGGGCAAGACGATCTTCGAGGCCGCCCCCAAGGGCACCAAGCAGGTGAGCTGGCTCCCGAACGACCTCGACTACGCCTACCCCAACAAGGGTGAGGACGAGACGAACCAGGTGATCACGGGCGAGGAGTACCACCTCAAGCTCCCGCACGACATCTGGTTCTTCTACCTGCCCCGCGTCTGCAACCACTGCACCTACCCCGCGTGCCTGCAGTCCTGCCCGCGGACGTCGATCTACAAGCGGCCCGAGGACGGCATCGTCCTCATCGACGAAGAGCGCTGCCGGGGATACAGGGTGTGCTTCGAGGCCTGCCCCTACAAGAAGGTGATGTACAACCACCTCACCCGCATCTCCGAGAAGTGCGTCTTCTGCTACCCGGCGGTCGAGCAGGGGATCCTGCCCCGCTGCATGCGCAACTGCATCGGCAAGATCCGCACGTTCGGCTGGGTGAGCCCGCCCGAGAAGGTCCGGCCGGACAACCCGGTGGACTTCCTCGTACACGTCCGCAAGGTGGCCCTGCCCCTGTTCCCGCAGTTCGGCACGGAGCCGAACGTGTACTACATCCCGCCGATCCACGTGGGCTCGAAGTCGTTCCTCACGATGATGTTCGGCCCGCACGCGTCGAAGGCGGTCGAGACCTACAAGAACGCCATGGAGGGCAACGACAAGGAGCTCCTCGGCGTCCTCGAGCTCGCCCTCGCCACCGACCGCATCGTGAGTCGCTTCTCCCTGGAGAACGACCAGGTGCTCGGCTTCGACGAGTCCGGCGCCGAGGTCGCCCGGGTGCCCCTGAAGGAGCCCACGGTGGTGCGCCCGGCCTTCGACCCGGCGCTCACCGTGTACCGCTACAACGTCACCTGAGGAGGCCGAGATGACACCCGACGGGACCCCCACAGAAACGGCCGGGACCGAGGAGAACGGCGCCGAGGCGAGCGAAGCCGGCACCGAGGCTGTCCGGACCGAGTTGGAGCCCACGGACGAGAAGCCCACGGCCGTCGTCGCCGAGGCGGTGGCGAAGCCCGTGGACAGGCGCAAGTTCATCGCCGGCGGCGTCGCGGGAGCCGCCGTCGTCGGGGGTGCCGCCTACGGCCTCACCCGCCTGGCGGCGGAGGCCCCCCTCACGACCCACGTCACGTCCGCGCGCATCACGAAGTCCGTGCCGGTGCACGACCCGAGCTCGCCCCTGTGGGACGCCGGCGAGCAGGCCCGCATCGAGATGGACGGCCAGGTGTTCTCGATGCCGATGCGCCAGAAGCCGTTCGTGGACTCCGTCAAGGTCCGCTCCGTCAACGACGGCGACGTCATCGGGTTTCTCCTCGAGTGGGCGGTGCCGGTGTCGCGCAACTCCACGGTGCTCTGCGACCGTTTCCGCGACGGCTGCGCCGTCCTCCTCGCCCCGCCCGACGCCCCCGAAGGCGTGCGGATGATGGGTGCCCCCAACATGGCCGTCACGATCATGCAATGGAAGTCGGACTGGCAGCGCGACGTCGACAAGGGGTATCAGGGCGTGGAGTCAGCGTTCCCGAACCTCGCCTTCGACTACTACCCGCCGCTCACCCCGGGGGAGTCCAACGTGAAGGGCGCCGACGGCTACTTCGCCAAGGGCGTCACGCAGTGGCTGCCCGGCTTCGCCGCCGGCAACCCGCTTGTGAAGATGGAGCGCCTCAGCCCCGTGGAGAAGCTCCACGCCAAAGGCTTCGGCACCGCCCAGACTCTCCCCACCCAGGACGGCGACGGTCGTGGGGTGTGGGCCGACGGCGTGTGGAAGGTCGTGATCGCCCGGCCCCTCGACTCCGTGAACGAGGACGAGGTGAAGGTCGAACCGGGCGAGACGCACGGCATGGCCGTCGCCGTCTGGGCGGGCATGGCCAAGGACCGGGGCGGACAGAAGTCGCCCTCCAAGAAGCTCCTCCGCCTCCACGTCGAGAAGGGCTGAGCCGTGGCCGCCTCCGCCCCCACAACGCAAGAGCCGAACACCACCGTGGTGCGGGCGGCGGCCTACAGCCGCCTCGCCCGCCTCCTCGGCGAGGACGTCACCCCGCTCACCGACGGATCGGGGATCGAGGAGCTGCAGTGGTGCCTCGACGTCCTCGAAGTCGACCCCGGCGGCGCCCTCGACGAGGTCGCCGGGCACGCCTGGGACCCTGACACGCTCTCTCTCGACCGCACGACCCTCTTCGAGCAGGGCAGGGTGGCCCCCTACGAGATGTCGTACCTGCCCGCGGGCCCCGCCGGGCACGTGGGCCAGCTCGCCGACGTCTCGGGCTTCTACCGCGCCTTCGGCTTCCGGGTCGAGGGTGAGCGCCCCGACCATGTGGCCGCCGAGCTCGAGTTCGCCGCCGTCCTCGCCCTGGCGACGGCCCACGCGACGGAGGACGGCAACGACGACGCCGCCGCCGTGTGCGAGGACGCCTACCGCAAGTTCCTCCGCGACCACCTCGGCTGTTGGCTCGACCGCTACGCCCGCAGGCTCCACGCGGAGGCCGCCGGCACGCCCTATCCCGCCCTCGTCGAGACGGCGGCGCTCTTCGTGGCCGGGGAGGCCCGCCGCCTCGGCGTCGAGCCCTACCAGCCCGTGGGCCTCCTCGCCGGTGACACGGAGACGGAGGAGGATTTCGCGCTCGAATGCGGCTCCTGCCCGGAGGCCGCACGCCTCGCCGGGGAGGCGCCCGGCGCCCCGAACGTCCGCGAGGGCTGAGCAGGCCCCGAGGTCCGTCGCCCTCGTCTTGGGTCGCCGCGGCTTCCTGCACCTCCCCTGGCGCGGACCGAGGGGGGGACTCCGGTCCTCCCCGCGGCTCCCGCGGGCGAGGTGACCGGGGGCGGGGGGGCACGTAAACCCGGGCCCGCGCCCCCCGGAACGGGGCTTCGTCCTCAGCTTCCCACCGGGACGGCGGGTTCCGCCTCGCGGGTGGGGGCCGACTGCGAGGGGGAGGCGGGCGATCCCGGCGGCGGGGGTTGCGCGCCCTCGACGTTCAGGTGGGGCAGGACACGGTCCAGCCAGCGGGGGAGCCACCAGTTCGCCTCCCCCAGCAGGGCCATGGTGGCGGGGACGAGCACGAGGCGCACGATCGTGGCGTCCACGATCACGGCGACGGCGAGGCCGACCCCCATCATCTTCACGAACACGTTGTCCACGAGGACGAAGCCGGCGAACACCGAGACCATGATGAGGGCGGCGGAGCTGATCACCTTCGCCGTGGCCGTGAGGCCGGACGCGACGGCGCTGCGGTTGTTCTCGCCCGCGAGGTGGTGTTCCCGTATGCGGCTGAGTAGGAACACCTCGTAGTCCATCGAGAGGCCGAAGAGGATCGCGAACATCATCATCGGGGCGAAGGACACGATGGGGACCGCCCGTTCGAGGTCCAGCAGGGTGCCTCCCCACCCCCATTGGAAGAGCGCCACGACGACGCCGTACGCCGCCCCGATCGAGAGAAGGTTCATCACCGCCGCCTTCAGGGGCACGAGCAGGGACCGGAACACCGCCATGAGGAGGAGGAAGGAGAGGCCCACGACGCCGAGGATGAACCAGGGGAGGCTGCCGCTCACCCGGTCCGTGAGGTCGATGAGCGCCGGTGTCAGTCCGGTCACGTACACCCTGGTGCGACCCGCGCCCAGGGCGCCGGGCAGGACTTCGTCTCGGAGGCGGCGCACGAGTCGCGCCGTCGCCGGGGCATGCGGTGCCGTCGACGGGATCACCGTGACCACGGTCACGTCGGAGCGCGAGGACGCCAGCGGCGGCGTGACGGATGCCACACCGTACGCGTCTCGCAGCGAGTCCGCGATGCGGACGAGTTGCGCCTGGCCGGTGGGTCGGTCGACGACGACCAGGAACGGTCCGTTGAAGCCGGGGCCGAAGCCGGCGGCGAGGAGGTCGTAGGCGCGCCTAGTGGAGCTCCGCGGCGGGTCGCTGCTGGAGTCGAGGAGGCCGAAGCGCATCGACAGGACCGGCAGGGCGAGCAGAGTGAGCAGGGCCAACGACAAGATGACGAAGGGCCACGGATGGTCGCTCACGCGGTGGGACCACCGCGCCCAGCCGTGGAGGTGACCGTCGGCCTCCGCCACCGCCTCCGCGCTTGTCCCGATGCCGGGGATCCGCCACCGGTCGACGGAGTGTCCGAGGGCACCCAGGAGCGCGGGGAGAAGGGTCGTGGCGCCCAGGACGGCGGCGACCACGGCGAGGGCGGCGCACCAGCCCAGTGTCGTGACGAACGGGACGCCGGCGAAGGCGAGGCCCAGGGTCGCGATGGCCACGGTGCCTCCGGCGACGACGACGGCGCTTCCGGCCGTCGACAGCGCCGCCGCCACCGATTCCAGGACGTCGCTACCGGCGGCAAGCTCCCGCCGGTAGCGGGTGACGACGAAGAGGGAGTAGTCGATCCCGACGCCGAGTCCGATCATGACGGCGAGGATGGACGCCTCGGACCCCACGTCCGTCACCGCTGCCAGGAAGGTGATCACCGAGGTACCCAGCGCCACCCCGAGGAGGGCGGTCAGAAGCGGGAGACCGGCGGCGAGGACGGAGCCGAAGGCGAGGAGGAGGATGACCACGGCGGCGAGGAGGCCCACACGCTCGGAGAACTCCGTGTCCGGGGTCTCGGCCTGGGTTGCCGGGCTCCCGGCGAAGGCCGTGACGATCCCGTAGCGCCGCAGCGGCGCCGTGGCCCGTTCCAGAGCGCGGAGGTCGCGCTCGCCGAGTTCGACCGCACCCACGCCGTACGTCACGGTGCTCACGGCGGTGCGTTCGTTCCGGGAGACCTCCGGGGACAGCGGCGCAAACGGGTCGGTGGCCGAGCTGACGTGGGGAAGCCGCCGGATGCGGGCCAGGGCATCGTGGATCTGCTCCACGGCCTCCGGGCCCGCGAACGAACCCCGCCGGGCGTGGAAGACGGCTTGGCCGGAGGCGTTCTGCGTCCCCGGGAACGCCCGCGCGTACACGTCCGCACCCGTCTGCGACTCCGTGCCCGGAACCGTGTAGTCCGCGCTCGGTGCCCCACCGGCGAGGCGGCCGGCCGTGCCCACCCCGGCGAGGACGACCACCCAGACCGCGATCACGATCCACTTGTGCCTCGCGCAGGTGCGCCCCAGCCGTCCCAGGAACGCTGACATGTTCTCTCCGCAGTCGCCGACGCGTCTCGGTGAGAGTCTCGGCACGGCCGGTTCGGGACCGAAGCCCGAAAGGCGCCGGCGGTTCGGCCGGGCGTGGGTCCTGTCACGCCGTCTCCCCCCAATGTGATGCCGAATCCACGGAATTCCGGGACAACAGCTTCACTTCAGCCTCCTGGCATCACTTCGGCGCCCGGGTCCGAGGGGGGACGAAGTCCCCCTTCGAGGGCGTGCGGTGAGGGTGGTCTGTTCGCTAGGCCGGGCTTTGCCCGGCCGGAACGGCGTGTGGCCCGGGTGGCGGGCGCGTCGGGGGGGGTGTTCGAGGG
This sequence comes from uncultured Acidimicrobiia bacterium, assembly GCA_964370965.1. Lineage (GTDB taxonomy): Bacteria > Actinomycetota > Acidimicrobiia > UBA2766 > UBA2766 > CAYJLW01. The sequence goes on from CAYJLW010000001.1 coordinate 58,048, forward strand.
GGGACGAAGTCCCCCTTCGAGGGCGTGCGGTGGGGATGTGTGCGCTGACAGACCCATGCCAGGGCAACGCCCCTGGCAGCGCTTCAGTCGGCGGGCTTGCGCGGGCGACCGGCGTGCTGCATGGACTTCGTGGTGTCGGCACCGCGGGTCATCTCCTGCAACCGGCCGACCGACAGGCCGGTGAGCTTCGCGAGCGAGCGCAGACCGAGGCCGGCTTCGCGTAGTTGCGTGAGCGCGGCGGCGCGGATGTCGCCGAGTTCGACTACGAGCGCCTGGGCGGCTTCGACGGCCGTGGTGGCGACGGTGTAGCGCTCGAAGGGGTCTTCGACCTTGCGGATCTGTTCGGGCTTCACGACCGCCTCCAGGTGCCGTAGGCTGGTGGCCTCTTGCGAAGCCAACCGGATCCGTCCGGTGTTGGAGGCGGGGCGTTCCGACGCTCCGCCTCCTCCGCGTCCCGGCGGGGTGGACGGAGGGTGAGGGATTCGAACCCTCGTGGCTCTTGCGAAGCCAACCTCGGAGTATCAATCCGGTGCCTTACCACTCGGCCAACCCTCCGCACACCAAGAGAATAGCACACCCACCCTATAACGTCAAGGGGTAGGGATAACGTTCTCGGTGGCAGGAGGGTTTTCTTCGTCCTCGTCGGCCGCTGGGGCGTCGGGGTCCACGGCGAGTAGCGCTCGCAGGGCCTCCTCGGGGTCGAGGGGGATCAACGTGCGCTCCTCCGGGTCCTTCATGCTGGCGTGGGCACGCTGACAGCATCGAGCGGCCACGGGATCCCGTCGGGCTCGTCACCCTTAGCTTGCGAACGGGCGTACTCCTCCTCGGTGCAAACCCACACGACGGGGAAATCGCGACCTCGCTTCGGTGCGCCGATGGCGCGCATTCGGATGGTGTCGCCGGATGCTGTGGTGACGTCAAGAACGCTGCCCGGTTCGATGTTCATGGTCCGATTATGAGGACTGCCAAACCGGCCGCCAAGGGTTATCTGCGCCTCCTTGCGTATGGCAGGACCCTGTGGCAGACTTCTGGCAGCCATCCGGCAGTTGCCGGATGCCGTGCCACAAGGAGACGATGCCATGGAGACCAAAGACGAGTCGGGATTTCGCCCTCCCTACATGTCCTTCCAGACGTTCTGGTCATTCGTGGGTGAACTGGCGAGCAAGCCGCTTCCGCCGCAGATCGACCGCTCGATGATGGACACGAAGTCCGGTGGTGACCAGGCGAACATCTTGGGGGCGCTCAAGGGATTCCGCCTCATCGCTGACAACAACGCCGTGACGGCCGGGTTGGAACGACTCGTCGTGTTGGACGCCGGAGCCCGCAAGGACGCCCTGGCGTCGACGTTGCGCGAGTACTACCCGAACCAGATTGCAGTATCCGAGCAGAACGGCACCGAGAAGTTGTTGCTCGACTCGTTCGAGACCGATTTCGGATACGCGGGCGACACGCGGCGCAAAGCGATGACGTTCTTCTTGCACGCGGCGCGACACGCTGGCATCCAACTCAGTCCCCATTTCCCCCAGACGCGCAGCGGTTCCGGATCCGGACCGCGACCGAAGCGGACCACTTCCAAGCGTAAGAACGGCGGCGGCGGCGAGGACATGAAGAAGGTCGTTCCGCACGAAGGCGACACCTACACCGTGACGCTCCCGGAATCGGGCACGGTCCTGACGCTCACCGTGAAGTCCAACGCCTTCGCCTTGAGCAAGTCCAAGAGCGACCGCGACTTCGTGTTCGGGATCGTCGACACGCTCACCGGCTGGGCGCTGAGCGGTGACGAGGAGGACGAGCCGTGAGGAGGGACCGGCCTCCGTCGTCTCTAGAAGCTTGCTAGCCCAAGTGACGACGGGGCCGAACCTCATCCGTTCGGTGTCCGCTGGTTAGAGCGGCACCAGCCCAACCGGGCCGGGGCGACGGTCGCCAGGAGTCCCCTTGGAAGTTCTCCCTAGCGGGTTCGATGCCCGTCCGGTCCACAAATCCTATCGCCCCCGCAATGGCCGATACGACAGACGCCGCCCGCCGACCTGGCCTACAAGACGTTCCATCCGCTCGGAGTCAGATTGCTTGCGGGTCGAGTGCCGGAAGTCGAACTCGGTCAGGTAGCGGTCCAGGTGCTCGACGGAGACATGGTGATGCGTGCCATCGAGCGAGCGCTTCAACTGCGAGAAGTACGACTCCAGGTCGTTCGTGCTCACGTCACCGCGGACGTACTCGCCGGCCCCGTGATCGACGGTGTGATGTTCGTCGAACTGGCGACCGATTGGCTTGTACGCCGCCCACTTGTCGGTGTGCAGGACCGACCCGAAGGGCGCAACGTGTTCCTCGATGGCCTTGCCGAGCGTCGCCCCGGTGACGCTAAAGACCACGCGTGAGCGGACTTCGCCGGTCTCCTTGGACGTGAGCGAGAACACCGGGGTCTTGCTTGTCCCGCGGCCGCTGGTGCTGCAGCGCTTCGACGCGTGGCGGTTCTTCTCGTTCCCGCCGACGTAGGTCTCGTCCGCGACGATCGTGCCCTTCAGCATCCCGGCGAGTGGGTCGCGGCGCATGGCTTCGCGGATGCGGTGGGTCATGAACCACGCGCTCTTCGGGGTCAGGCCGTACTTGCGCTCGATCTCTCGGGCCGACACGCCGTTCTTGCTGGCGCACATCTCGAACACGACGAGCACCCAGGTTCGCACCGGGATCTTGCTGCCGTGGAAGATCGTCCCGGTGAGAACCGAGAACTGCTTGCGGCACGTGCCGCACTTCCACACTCGGCGCTGGCTCATGCTGCCGGTGCGGGTAGCGCGCGACGAGCCGTTGCGGGGCTTCAGGAAGTAGCAGCGCTCGGTGTTGCCGCAATGGGGGCAGATCGGCGTGCCGCCCCAGCGCAGTTCCTCAAGGAACTCGTAGGCGCTGGCCTCGTCGGGGATCCGCTCGATGATCATGAGCATGGAGATGTCCATGCGGCAATGCTGACAGCTAGCGTTGGGTTTGTCAAGTCACACATCGCCCGTGCGGTAACGGTGGCCGTTTCGCAAGGCCGGGCTCTGCCCGGCCGGAACGGTGTGTGACTCGGGTGGCGGCCGCGTCGGGGGGGGTGTTCGAAGGGGGACGAAGTCCCCCTTCGAGGGCTCAACAGGCGAGAGCCGCCTGGAGGGAGCCGGGGAGGCTCTGGCCCGTGGGGGGCCGGGGGATTCCCGTGAGGACCTGACCGGCGGCCCGGAGGGGCTCGCCCGCGTACTTTGTGTAGCCGGAGTTCACCCTCGACGTGAGCGACGCGTACTTGCCCACGTGGAGCTTGTCGTTCGCGCTCCAGTTCTTGTTCCCCGGGTAGGCCTCGGGGCTGGCGAGGGCGCCGAAGAAGTCCGCCGCCGTCGAGGACGGGTTCACGAGCACGGAGCCGAGACGGGACTGGGTCTTCGCCGTGATGGCGCGGGCGCTCGCTTCCACACCGGCGTCGAAGGTGGGCCAGTCGTCCGTGCCCATGCCAGAGGCGCGGCCGCCGAGCTCGGGGAAGAGGCGCCACCAGCCGTTGGTGTTCAACGGGTTGTACTGGCCGCGGTGGCCCTGTATGGCGCCTCCCTCGCCCCACGCGAAGGCTACGAGGGCCACGATGTGCTCGCGGGTCACCGTGTCCTGGGGTTGGCGGCCGGTCCTCATGGCGAGGCTCTTCAGGGTCCACACGGCCCAGTCCTCGAGGTTCTGGGGGTCGGGGACGCCGGTGCGGGGCGCCTCGGCGCAGTTGGCGATCGTTCCCCATGGCAGCGTGTTCGTGGCCTTCGCCTGGGCGAGCCTGCGTTCGAGGTCGGCGACAAGGAGCTGCTGCTGCTGCACGGATCCGTCGAGGATGCGCTGCCACTTGTCGCGGCGGCGCTTCACGTCTTCGAGGGCGCGGCGCTTGTCGACGAGCTCGCCCTGGAGGCGGTTCTGTTCGGCGCGGGCGGCCTCGTAGTCGTCGAGGGCACCGGCGTCGCGGCGCACCGCGCGCTCGAGGTACTGCTGGGCGACGACGTACTCGTTCAGGGACTTCGCCGAGAGCACGGTCAGGAGCCCGGTGAGGGGCCGGGCGTAAAGCTCCTTCACGAGGCCGGTGATGCGTTCGCGCCGGACGCGCACGGCGGACTCGGCCTCGGCGACCGCGACCCGCGTGCGGGTGATGTCGGCATTGGCGTCCTGGATCTGGGCGGCGATGCGGTCGAGGTCCGAGCGGGCCTGGGACTGGCGGGCCTCGGCGGCGTCGAGGTTGGACTTCAGGTCGAGGAGATCCTGCTCCTGGGAGGCTCGGGGACCCGCTGCGGGGAGGCCGGCTGCCGCGGCGTGGTTGGTGAAGAGGCTGAGGGCGGCCAGGAACGCACACACGTGTCGGGCCCGGGAGACGGGCCCTCTCGGCCTCGGGTGTGGACGTCTCGGGGTCCGGACGTGACGGGCGGTGTCGGGCACGCTGCAATCGTAGATGCCCCCCGAACGGGCATTCCGAGCCGGAGGTTCCCCCGGACGGCTACGCAGGCTTTCCGTTGGCGCCGGGGCATGTCATGGGGACGGGCGCCGGGGCCGCCGTGGTCGCCGGCGCCGGCGTTGCCGGGACCGCGGCGGTGGCCGCGGGGGCGGGTGCCGGGGCGGGTGCGGGGGGAGGCGCGGTGGGGTTGTACAGGATGATGCGGTTCTCCGGCTTGTACACGGTCACGAATTCCTGGCGGGTCTCCTTGGCGTCGGGCTCCTTGATCGTCCGGGTGACCTTGATCGTGAAGCCCACGGCGGCTCCCTGCTTCGTCTTCTCCTTGCCGGGCGGGAGAGAGGAGTCCACCTGGCACTTCACGACGGGCTCGGTGACGGACTCGCGCGACCCGGTGACGCTGGTCACCTCGCGGCCGTCCTTGGTGCCGAAGAGGGTCACGGTCACGGATGACGACCCCACGGACGCCTTGAGGAGCACGGAGGACTTCAGGTTGTTGGTGAAGACCAGGTCGGGGTGGGGGTACGACAGGGTGGCCTCGCGCCCCACCGGGTAGCGCGAGATGTAGAACGTGTGGGCCTTGTGTTCCTTGATCGGGAAGCCGGCGAAGTAGGCGGCGTTGAACAGCGTGGTGGCGAACTGGCTGACGCCGCCGCCGACGTCCTCGTCGAACTCGCTCCCGTAGATCACCGGAGCCTTCACGAACCCCTTCGCCTCCGTGCGGGGGCCGACCGCCTTGTTCGCCGAGAACGTCTCGCCGGGACCGATGACGGTGCCGTCGAGCATCTTCGCTATGAGGGCGATGTTCTTCACCCGGGGCTGGCCGGACGGGAACTTGGTGGTGAAGCTCGACACGGGCTCCTTGACACCCATCGCCTCGGCCTTCTCCGTGGTGACCTTGGGGTGGATCGTCGTGAGGCCGACGCGCACGCTCCGCCGGCGGCCCGAGGCGAGAACGGCCCGCCGCAGGGCCGCCGTGGCGCTGCCCACGTCGAGGCCCCGGCCGTCCTTCGACGGGACGACCTCCACCTTGTTCCCGGTCACCTTGAAGGACGCATCGACAGGCGGTGTCTCGGAGCCCTGGAGCAGGGGGCGCAGCACGGCCTCTGCCTTCGCCGCGGGCACGTCGACGCCGCGGAAGGGGGCCTCTTGCGTCACGAACCAGGACAGCGTCCACGTGACCGGGTTCCACGTGTTGCGGGCCGCGGCGGCGCCACGGGCGGCGGCGGCCGTGTCCACGCGAACACCGAGTTGCGCCGGCTCCAGCTTCACCTGCTCCCCCTCGGCCTGCACCGTGATCGGGGCTCGCAGCAGATCCCGGGCACGGCGCTGCAGGCGGCCGGCGGCTTCGTCGCGGCCGAGGCCCCCGACGGCGACACCGGAGACCTCCACGTTGCGGGCGATCTCCCCGCCCCCGAACAGGTTGTCGACGAACCAGGCCAAGAGGAACAGCACGCCGAAGACACCGGCGCCCACCAGGGCGCGACGACGGCCGTAGTGCGGCCGGGGCCGGTCGGACGCGGACGGCGACGACCCGCGAGGCCGGTTGGTGGTGCGGCGCGTGCGCGTGGTGGTGGTCACAGGAATCGAGCGTAGAACTGCGCGGGAGCCGGGAGGCGGCGCGGGATGGGAAGATTCTACTCCTGGCGACGGGGCCGGAGCCGAGCGCCCGGCACCGGGTCAGAGCTTCACTTGATCCCGAGCATGCGGGCCTGGACGGCGTCCACGAGCTTCGCCGGCAGGACCTTCGTGACCTGGGGTCCGACCTTCGCCGGCAGGGTCACGGTGTAGCGGGCCCGGGGGGAGGGTGACTCGATCGCCTTGCAGATCGCCTCGGCGACGGCGTCGGGGGGGCGCTCGAAGCGCGTGGCCGTGCGTCCCCCGGCGAGGGCCGTGCCCATGAAGGCGGCGTAGGGGTTCGAATCGTCGTGCAGCCACCGGTCCTCGACCGGGCCGAGAGCCTTCCCCCCGAACTCCGTCCGGATGGGTCCGGGCTCCACGATCGCGACCTGGACGCCGAAGGGCCGGAGCTCCATGCGCAGGGAGTCCGAGAGCGCCTCGATGGCGAACTTCGACGCGCAGTAGGCCCCCATGAACGGGGTGGAGATGCGTCCGCCGATCGAGGACACGTTCACGATTGTTCCCCGTCGGGCAGCCCGCATCGCCGGCAGCACCGCCCTGATCACCCGCAGCGGCCCGTACACGTTGGCGTCGAACTGGGCCCTGACGTCTTCGTCGGGAAGGAGCTCGATCGGCCCCACGACGCCGTAGCCGGCGTTGTTCACCAGCGCCGTCACCTCGCCGAACTCCTTGCGGGCGGCATCGACCGCGACCCGGATCGAGTCGGCATCGGTGACGTCGAGGCGCGCCCTGAAGACCCCGGCGGGCAGGTCCTCCAGTGTTTCGGGTCTCCGGGCGGTGGCGACCACCCTGTGGCCGTGCTCGGCGGCGAGGGCCACCGTGGCCCGGCCGATACCCGACGAGCACCCGGTGATGAGGACGACCTCGCTGCGACGGGCCACACCCGCTCCTTCCGACGACATGCGCTCAACGTAGTCTCTAGGACGTCGGCGACCGCATGGAACTGCGGAGCGGGAGCGTCCGTCCAAGTCGTCGGACGAGTAGGAGAGCCCGGCACGGCCCGGGACCGACAACGATCGGAGTGTCATGGGGAAGGCGTCGAAGGCGAAGGCGGAACGCAGAGCGCAGAGCGTGGCCGACGCCAAGAAGAAGGCGACGGGCCGGTCATGGCTCTACCCCGCCGTCATCGTGGGCATCGTCGTTGTCGCCGTCGTCGTCGTTCTCGTGACCAGCGGCGACGACACCAAGGGCAAGGCGTCGTCCAAGGACAAGGAGACGAGCTCGGCGGCGGAGAACCCGGGCAAGCCCCAGGAGCTCGTGGGCAAGGATGCGCCGCCGCTCAGCGGCAAGGACGTGACCGGATCCGGCGACGTGAACCTGGCAGACATGGCAGGTAAGCCCACCCTCGTCGTCTTCTGGGCGCACTGGTGCCCCCACTGCCAGAAGGAGCTCCCCATCATCCAGAAGCTCTCCAAGGACATGAAGGGACAGGTGAACTTCCTCACCGTGTCCACCAGCGCGCAGCCCGGCCAGGGCGGCGAGCAGTACTCGACGCCGGAGAAGTTCATCAAGACCGTGGGGATCACGATGCCCACGATCATGGACACGAGCGGGAAGGATGCCCGCGCCTACGCCCTGGAGGGCTTCCCGCAGCTCTACTTCCTCGACTCCTCGCTGACGGTGAAGAACCAGATGTCGGGTGAGAAGCCCGAGGAGCTCCTGAAGGCCGAGCTCAACAAGCTCACCTGAGCCGTGCCCGGACCCGTGCCCGGCCTCGAGGACGTCCGGCGGGTGCTGGCCGTCGCCGCGCATCCCGACGACCTCGACTTCGGCTGCGCCGGCACGCTCGCCCGGCTCGCAGACGCCGGTGCCGAGGTCACCGAGCTCATCGCCACGCGGGGGGACTCGGGGTCCTCCGACCCCGACATGACGCGGGAGCGCCTCGCCCGGCTCCGCACCGCGGAGGCCGAGGCCGCCGCCGCCGTGCTCGGCGTCGACCTCGTCATGCTCGACTACGAGGACGGCTACGTCGGATCGACGATCGAGCTCCGGCGCGACATCAGCCGCCATGTGCGGAGCACGCGCCCGGACCTCGTCATGATCATGGACCCGGCGCCGCTCATCACCGGGCCCGACGCATCGTTCACCTTCGTGAACCATCCCGACCATCGGGCCGTCGCCCAGGCGGCGCTCGACTCACTCCTCACCGGCGGTCCCACGCGTCTCGTCTTCCCCGAGCTCGCCGCCGACGGCCTGGAGCCCCACAAGCCGGGGCGCGTGGCACTCTACGGCCCCGGCGGCGCCAAGGACTTCTCCGTCGACGTGACCGCCACGATCGAGCGCAAGGTCGCCGCTCTCCGGTGCCACGCCAGCCAGGTGAGCGGGAGCGACGTGGAGGCCCTCGTGCGCGAGTGGGCCCGGCGGGCGGGGGCGGCGGCGGGCTGCGAGTACGCCGAGGTCTTCCACCTCTTCGACGTCGTCCCCTAGGGAGGGAGGGGTTCTTGTCCGCCGTTTCCGGGCGAAGGGGGCCGGGTTCTCCGGGGGACCCCGGCGACCCGCTGTCGCAGTTCCTCCCCGCGGTGTCGGGGTGGTTCCGGGACACCCTGGGGGTGCCCACAGCGGCTCAGGAGCGGGCCTGGCCGCTGATCGCCGCCGGCCGCCACCTCCTCGTGTCCGCCCCGACCGGCTCCGGCAAGACGCTGGCGGCCTTCCTCTGGGCTCTCGACCGTCTGTTCCGCGACGGAGGCTCCGGCGACGACCGGGCCGGTGTGGACGTCCTCTACGTGTCGCCCCTCAAGGCCCTGAACTACGACATCGAGCGCAACCTCGCCCTGCCTCTGGAGGGGATCCGGGAGCGGGAGCCCGGGCTGGACGACGTCGACGTGGGCGTCCGTACGGGCGACACGCCCCAGGCGGAGCGCCGCCGCCTCGTGCGCAGACCGCCCCGGATCCTGATCACCACGCCGGAGTCGCTGTACCTCCTGCTCACGTCGCGGTCGTCGCGACCCACGCTCGCCGGCGTGCGCACGGTGATCGTGGACGAGATCCACGCTGTCTGCGCCACGAAACGCGGGACGCATCTCGCACTCAGCCTGGAACGCCTCGCGGACCTGTGCGGTGGCGCCGACCCCCAACGCATCGGGCTCTCGGCGACGGTACGGCCCCTGGGACGCGTGGCGGCGTTCCTCGGAGGTGTGGGCCGGGACGTCGAGGTCGTGGACGAGGGCTCGCGACGTCCGATGCAGATCACCGTGGCGGGGACGGCCGCCGCGGAGGACGGGTCGGTCTGGCCCCGGCTCACGGAGTCCCTGCTCGCGGACGTCGCCGGGCACCGCACGACCCTCATGTTCGTGAACAGCCGCCGGGCGGCGGAGCGTCTCGTCGGCAGGCTGAACGACGCTGCCGCGGGCACGGAGCCAACGGAGCGCCTCGCTGCGGACGTCTCCACCGACGTGGCCGAGGGCGAGGGGGGCAGGGTCCTCCCGGCGGCCGGAGCGGCCCCGCAGAGCGGGGAGCCGGCGGCCCGAGCGGCCCCGCAGAGCGGGGAGTACCGTGCCCATCACGGGAGCGTGGCCCACCCCGTGCGCACCGAGCTCGAGGAAGCCCTCGCTGGGGGACGCCTGCGCACGCTCGTGGCCACCGGCACCCTCGAGCTGGGGATCGACATCGGGAGCGTCGACCTCGTCTGCCAGGTGGAGTCACCCAAGACCGTGGCCCGCGGGATCCAGCGTGTGGGCCGCAGCGGGCACCGGGTGGAGGCCACGAGCGTGGGCCGTCTCTATCCCGTACACCGGGGTGACCTCGTCGAGTCGGCGGCGCTCGCCCGCGGCATGGTCGACGGGGATATCGAGGAGGTACGGATCCCCTCCAACTGCCTCGACGTCCTCGCCCAGCAGATCGTGGCCGAGGTGGCGGCCCGGGACGTGACCGGCGACGCCCTCTTCGACCTCTGCCGCCGGGCGGACCCGTTCCGGGGCCTGCAGCGGGCGGCGTTCGACGCCGTCGTCGGCCTCCTCGCCGGGGAGACCGTTGATCCGGATCTGCCTGGGGTGACCCCCCGAGTGGTGGCCGACCGAGCCACCGGCATGCTGCGTGCACGGCCCGGGGCGGCCCGCGTGGCGGTGACGTCCGGGGGCACGATCCCGGACCGGGGCCTCTACCCGGTGCGTCTGGCGGGCAGCGGCGTCCGCCTCGGGGAGCTCGACGAGGAGTTCGTGTTCGAGTCCAAGCCTGGCGACGTGTTCGTGCTCGGCTCCTCGGCCTGGCGCATCACCGACATCGGCCGGGACCGCGTCGAGGTCGTGGAGGCGCCGGGGACGTTGGCGCGGATGCCGTTCTGGCACGGGGAGGGCCTGGGTCGGCCCGCCTCGGTGGGACGGCGCGTGGGCGCCCTCCTCCGGGAGGCGGAGGCCGCGCTCGACGACGACGCCGGCCTTGCGTCCCTGGCTTCGGCCTGCCGCCTCGACGCGGTCGCCGGGGACGAGCTCACGGACCACCTCCGCCGCCAGCGCGGCGCCGCCGCGGTGCCCACCGACCGCCGGATCGTGGTCGAGAGCTATGCCGACGAGGTGGGGGACTGGCGGGTGGTCCTGCACTCCGTCGCCGGGGGGCGGGTGAACTTCGCCTGGGGCCTCGTTCTCGCCGCCCGTCTCCGAGACGAGCTCGGCTTCGGGGTGGAGTGGGTCCACGGGGACGACGGTGTCATGATCCGCCTCCCGGGGGACGTGACGCCGCCCGCCGACGTGGCCTCCCTGGTCGCCGCCGGGGACGTCGAGGAGGCCGTCTTGGACGAGCTCGCGGGTTCGACCCTGTTCGCCGCGCACTTCCGGGAGAACGCCGCCCGGGCGCTCCTTCTGCCCCGGAACCGGCCGGGGCGGCGGACGCCGCTGTGGCTGCAGCGCCTCCGGGCGGCAGACCTCCTCGCATGGGCGGGGCGGGACCCGGACTTCCCCATCGTGGTCGAGACGTTCCGGGAGTGCCTCGACGACGTCCTGGAGGTTCCCGCGCTCCGCCGGCTCCTGGAGGGCATCGAGGCCGGCGAGGTCGAGGTCGTCCCGGTGGCGACGGCGGGGCCTTCCCCCTTCGCGCAGTCCTTCCTCTACTCCTTCACCGAAGCTTTCCTGTACTCCGGCGACGTCGCCCGGGCCGAGGCCCGGGCCACGGCGCTGGGTGTGAACCGGGAGCTGCTCGCGGGTCTCGTGGGCGACGGCACGCTGCGGGACCTCCTGGAGCGCAGCGCCGTGGAGGAGGTGGTGGGCCAGGTGACGCGCACCGCCCGGGGCTGGCGGGCCCGCGACGAGGAGGAGGTGCTCGACCTCCTGCACCGGTTCGGTGACCTCGCCCTGGTCGAGGTCGATGCCCGTTCGGACGTGGACGCGGCCGAGGCTCTCGCCAGGCTCGGCGAGCGCGTGAGGGAGGTCGGGGACCGCTGGGTGGCGGCAGAGGAGGCGGCGGACTTCGAGGCGGTGCTGGCGGGGGCCGCGGACCCGGGGCCGTGGCTGCGGCGTGCCGCGCTGGGTCGGGGACCCTTCACGGCCGCGGACCTCGCCGCTCGCTACGGCCGCGACGTCGGTGACGTCACCCGGGCTCTCGAGGATCTCGCCGGCGGCGGGCTCCTGGAAAGGGGCGGGTTCCTGCCCGGAGGCGAGGGCGAGGAGTGGGTGGCGAGCGCCGTCCTCACGCGCATGCACCGCCGGTCCCTCGCCCTTCTCCGCCGGCAGGCCTCCGCGGTCGACGGCGCCGCCTATGCCCGGTTCCTCGTGGGCCGGCACACGGGCCGGGTGTCCTCGGGCCGGGCCGGGCTCGAGCGCGCCCTCGCCCTCTTGGAGGGCTGTCCCCTGCACGCGGGTCTCGTCGAGAGCGACGTCCTTCCGCGCCGCGTCGACGGATACGACCCGTTCCTCCTCGACGGTGTCCTGGCGGCGGGCGAGTGGTCATGGCTCGGACTGGGGGGCGCCCGGGTGGCATTCGTGCGTCCGGAGCGCGCCGGCCTCGTGTCCACAGCCGCCGACTCGGCGCTCTCGGAGACGGCCGCGGGCGTGAACGCGTTCCTCGCCCGCGGGGGCGGCTGGCGCAGTGACGATCTCGCCGTCGCGCTCGACATGGACCTCGCCGGTGTCGAGGCCGCCCTCGCAGAACTGCTGTGGGCGGGGCTCGCCACCAACGACTCCTTCGGTCCGGCGCGGCACCGACCCCGGGGGCAGGCGGCGTCCGCCACGCCGAAGCGGCGACGGGGTCGCCCGGAGCCGCCGTCTGCGCCCGGGCCGCCGGCGCGCTGGAGCGCCGTCCGGCGTGTGGACGTGGTGGGGACACCGGGGGCCGGGCACGTCGTCGCCGGGATCCTCCTGGAGCGCCACGGCGTCGTCGCCTACGAGTCCTGGGCGGCGGAATCCTGGGCACCGTCCTGGGCGGACGTCCGTGGCGCCCTTGGCGCCATGGAGGCGCGGGGCGACGTGCGCCGGGGCTATTTCGTCGAGGGCCTCTCCGGTGTGCAGTACGCCCGGGCGACCACGGTCGAGACGCTCCGCCGGGCGGGCGAGCGCGCCGGGGACCCCACGCCGGAGGTCCTCGCGGCGGCCGATCCGGCAAACCCGTGGGGGCTCGTGTTCCCTGGCGCGGGGGTGCGGCGCAGCGCCGGAGCACTCGTCGTCCTGGAGGCGGGGGTGGCGGTGCTCACCTGTGAGGGCTCCCGGGTGACGCCGCTGTCGGAGCGGCCCTTGGAGGCTTTCGCTCCCGCCCTCGCCGCCCTCGGCGCCGCGAGGGGCCGCCGACGCCTCATCATGGAGAGGTGGGCGAGGCGGCCCGCCGTCCTCGCCGCGGCGGCGTTCACGGCCGCGGGCTGGCGGCGCACCCCGAAGGGATTCCGGCCCCCGGCCTGACGGTGCCGGACACAGGCGGGGCGACGTTGTAGCCTCCGCGCTGGCTCGATCCGCGGGTCCCCCAGGAGGTTGGTGCGCGTGAGACGTAAGACCCTGCTCGTCCGATGCCTGGCCGCTCTGGCCGCGGTCTCTCTCCTGGGGGCGGGCTGCACGTCCAAGGGGGGCGGCGAGAAGAAGACCAAGACCGGGGCCGGCGGCGGGGTCGCCACCGAGGTCAAGAAGCGCTCCGTGACGCTGGCCGCCCTGTACTACGCCCAGGGGCCCGACGGTCCCAGGGGCGGGTTCAGCGAGATCACGATCGCAGTCGAGCCCACCGACCAGCCCAAGATCAAGGTCGGCTTCCTTGAGGACGAGGTCGGGGGTTCGGGCCCGCAGTGGCGGGCGTCGGGCTGGGAGGCCACCGCCGTGGCTCTCATGCTCACGGGCATCGACCCGTCCAAGAAGGAGATCACCTTCGAGATCACCGGCCAGGCAGACGGCCCCAGCGCGGGCTGCCTCACCACGGTCGGGGTGCTGGCGGCGCTGCGCGGTGACACCGTGAAGAAGAACGTCACGATGACGGGCACCATCAACCCTGACGGCACGGTGGGGCCGGTGGGCGGCATCCCCTACAAGGTGCAGGGTGCCAAGGAGGCCAAGAAGACCCTCATGCTCATCCCAGCCGGCCAGATGCAGTCCGCCGACGAGACCGGAGCGATGGTCGACGTCGCCGACATCGGAGACAAAGAAGGCATCAGGGTCAGAGAGGTCAAGGACGTCTACCAGGCCTACAAGGAGTTCACGGGCAAGACCCTCCCCCGGCCCGAAGGAGGCGAGGGCGTCGAGGTCCCCAAGAAGGTCGCGGACCGCCTCGAGAAGATCGTGGGCAAGTGGCTGGGCACCTACGAGAAGTCCAAGAACGAGTTCGGGACGCTCAGCCCCCAGATCCAGGAGCTGCTCGCCGGCCAGATGCAGGAGGCCGACGCCAGCGCCGAGGCGGCCGGGGCGCTCCTCGAGCAGGGCCTCCCCGCCGGGGCCTACAGGGAGGCTGCCCAGGCGGCCGTCTTCGTCACCGGTGCGTTCCAGGCGGGTCGGGCCCTGGAGGTCTACTTCACCCAGGGCGCCGAGGCTCTGAAGGCCCAGCTCGAGGCCAACGCCGGAGCCGAGAAGACCGTGGACGCCCTCATCGACAAGCTCAAGGACACGAAACCGAAGAACCTCACCGACGTCTCGGCCCTCATGGACGCCTATGGCGTGGCCACCGACGCCGTGAGCGCCCTCCTCTATGCCGAGGAGGCGCTCAACAAGGACGTCACGAGCCAGGAGGACGTGATCGCGGCGCTCGTGCTGTCGTCGTTCTTCTACTCCTTCGCCGAGCTCGCCACCGAGGCGTCCCAGGACTCACTCGACGTCCTCGACGGCCTCGGGGGGCGCAAGCCCGCCAAAGGCGTCGACCTCTCCGTGATCGCAGACTTCTTCCGCAAGGCGGCCGAGGCGAACATGAACCTCTTCACGACCGTGGTCGTCGAGGAGATCGCCAAGTCCGAGGGTGTCGCCACGGAGGGGGTGCAGGCCGTCCTCGCTGACAAGGACTTCGACTACGGCCTCGCCCTCAAGTCCCAGCAGGTGCAGCAGGGCCTCAAGGAGTACTTCGGGGAGGGCGACGCCCTCGACTACGCGACTCTCGGGAGCGCCGTGAGCCTGTTCAGCCGCTCCAGCACCCTGCTGGCGAAGTACTACTCTCTCGACGCCCAACTCGACGACAACTTCGACGTCACCGACGTGGGCAGGCCCAAGGCGTTCACGGTCATGCTCGACTTCGCCGACGACCAGTTGCAGCGCGCGATCGGCGTGCTGGAGGCCGGCGGCGTGGAGGCGTCCCTGCCCGTCTTCTACTACGAGACCGCCAAGATCGACCGCGAGGGCACTCCCGACGACAAGTTCAGCGCTCTCGGGGACTTCTGGCTCGGCTTCGTGCAGGCCCGCGTGCTCACCTTCCTGGGTGGGTTCTCCGGCGCCGGCCTGGGCTGAGGCCTGGAGGGGAGCTTGCTCCCCGCTCTCTCAGTACACGATCAGGCTGCGGGCAACCTCGCCGGTCTTGATCGCGTCGAAGGCGTCGTTGACCTCGGCGAGGTCGATCGTGCGCGACACGAGCTCGTCCAGCATGAGGATGCCGTTCTGGTACATCTCGACGAGCATCGGGACGTCACGGAAGACGTCGGCGCCGCCGTACATGCAGCCTTTGAGCGTGCGTTCGAAGGCGAAAAGGTGGATCGAGATCGGCAGGGTGACGACGACGTCCATCCGGGGCACGCCCACGAGGATCGCCTCGCCGCCCCGGCGGGTCATGTCGACGGCCTGCATGAACGTCTCGCCGTGGCCGATCACCTCGAAGGCGTAGTCGACCCCCCGCATGTCGCCGTAGAGGGTCGTGGCCGTGAGGGCACGGACCTGCGCCACGGCGTCGCCTCCGGACGCGTTCACGGTGTGGGTGGCCCCGAAGGTCCGGGCGAGCTCGAGTTTGGAGTCCAGCATGTCCACGGCGACGATCTGGGCGGCGCCGGCGATGCGGGCGCCCTGGATCACGTTGAGGCCGACGCCGCCGCAGCCGATCACGGCCACGTGCGAGCCCGGCTTCACCTTCGCCGTGTTCAGGGCGGCGCCCACACCCGTGAGGACGCCGCAGCCGATCAGGGCCGCCTTGTCGAGAGGCATGGCGGGGTCGATCTTCACTGCGCTCGTCGCCGGGACGACCGTGGCTTCGGCGAACGTGCCTGCCGCCGACATGTGGAACACGGGGGCACCCCCGCGGCTGAAGCGGGGTGTGCCGTCCAGGAGTCCACCCGACGCCATCGACGGGAAGGCCTGCTCGCAGATCTCGGGCTGGCCGTGCAGGCACGGATAGCACTGGCCGCACTGGGAGACCCAGGAGATCACCACGTGGTCGCCCACCTGCAGCGAGGTCACCCCGGGGCCCACCTCTTCGACGACGCCGGCGCCTTCGTGGCCGAGTACGACGGGCATCGGGAACGGCAGGGTGCCGTTCTGGATCGAGAGGTCGGAGTGGCAGACCCCGGAGGCCGCCATCTTCACCCTGACCTCGCCCGCCTTCGGTGCCGCGAGCTCGACCTCTTCGGTGATCTCGACCGGCTCGTTCAGGGAGTTCTGGACGGCCGTTCTCATGGTTCCCCCTCTGGTCCCCGCGGTGATGTGGTTGCCTACCGCCGCCATGGCGCCGGGCGGGGCGAGGCTAGCCCGTCCGCCCCTCAGAGGACAGGTCCGCGAGGAGGCCGGCGAGGGCCCTGCGCAGTCCGGACGGCGAGAACCGCTCCGCCAGGAGGGCGTGGTTGGCGTCCAGGACGGCGCCCCATCGGGTCTCGAGGAGCGAGCGGGCGCAGGTTCCCGGGTCGGCGGGGTCCAAGAGGGCGAAGCGGAACCCCAAGTCCAGGAACTCGCCGAGAACCGGGTACGCCGACACGGCCAGCGGCCGCCGGTGCGCCACGGATTCCATGACCGGGTTGCCGAAGCCCTCCCACTCGCTGGGCAGGGTCACGGCGAAGCAGGCAGCGTAGCCGTCGGCGATCGTGAAGCCGCCCCCGGGACCGAGGAGGTCGGGGCGCTGCATGACCTCGATCCCGGCGGCCTCCACGGCGGCGGCGAGGTCGGCCTCGTAGCCGTCCTCGGTGGCACCGGCGACGAGCAGGACGCTGCGCCGGCCCGTCTCCGCGGCCAGGGCCTCGCCGAGGGCGAGAGCGACAGGGATGCGCTTGCGCCGAATGGCGCGCGTGGGCTGGAAGAGGAGGACGTCGTCGCAGGCGACGCCGAGCTCCCTCCGCAGGGTGTCGGGACGCGTCCCCGGTGGCGGGTCCGGGTCGAAGCTGTTGGGGACCACGGTGGCCGCGATCCCGCGGCGGGCGAGGGTGTCCGCCGAGAGCCGGTTGACGGTGACGTGGTGCAGGTAGGGGAGGCGGGGGGGGAACGGGCCCTGTGTCCCCGTGCCGAGTCCGGCGAACTGCGCTCGCTGGTCGGGGAGGTCGTGGTGGTGGCCGATGGCGGGCCGGTCAACGAGGAGACGGACCAGAACCGCTGCCAGGTCCGGGTGGAGGGGGAGGCCGAAGACGTTCTCGACGACGACCACGTCGGCGGGAGCCAGGGCGTCGCGGAGACGGGCGGCGGGAACGGGGCGGGGCTCGGGCCGGTAGTGCAACTCCGGGATGACGACGTCGCCGACCTCCCGGCGGGCGCCGGGGATGAGACCCGCCACCCGGTAGGTGGTGTGCCCCAGATCGGCGCACGCCGCCCGCCACTTCTCGGCTTCGACGGAGACTCCGTCGCCGTCCCCGAGCCGGAAGCTCACGAAGGCGACACGCAGGGACACCCGCGCAGCGTAGCCCCGAGCGGCTCCAGGGCCGCGCTCCTGGCGGGGCGCGGCGTTCCGGGCGGTCGCCGGAATGAGCCGATCGACCCATTCTCCCGAGGTCGACGAGTGCCGTTCTCTTCTCCATGTGCCGAATTCCGACGCGCCGGTCGATTCGGACACGAGTATCCGGAGGAACGACATGGCAACCATCCAGGACGAAGATGTCGAGTACCTGAGAGCGGCGGAGGCGGCGGCCCTGCTGCACGTCTCCCCGAAGACGGTGAGCCGGTGGGCGAAGGAGGGCAAGATCCCCTGCTTCGTCACCCTGGGTGGGCATCGTCGCTTCCCGCGGGGCGCCATCGAGAAGCTCGCGGGAGAGCGCCGCCACACCGGCGGCTGAACACGACCGGGGCGTGCCATCCGGCCCTCGGGCGGCCCCCGGCACTCGCGTCTTCCGGAGGCGCCCCGCCCGCACGCCTCCCCCCCGAATGGGGGCGCGTCCGCCCCGCGTGGCAGCATCGGGGCCGGCTGACGGAGGATCGCGGTGAGCGAGACGGAAATCAAGGTTGCGCGCAACGGGCCCTACCGCGTGGGAGGCACGTTCCGGCTACTGGACGCCGCCGGCCAAGAGATCCCTTGCGACGAGGAGATCTCGCTCTGCCGCTGCGGGCACTCGTCCGACAAGCCGTTCTGTGACGGCTCCCACCGGGAGTTCCACTTCGAGAGCGTCGTCCTCATGGAGGAGGAGTGATGGGCGGCTACGAGAGCCTCCTGTACCGCGTCGACGGCCGCGTCGCCACGATCACCATCAACCGGGAGGAGCGGCGCAACGCCCTTTCCCCCCAGGTCATGTTCGAGCTCCGTGAGGCGTTCGCCGCAGCGAAGGCCGACCGGGACGTGCGGGTGGTCGTGCTCACGGGGGCGGGCGAGAGGGCTTTCTGCGCCGGCGCCGATCTCGGGGGCACCTTCCAGGGCGACGACCTCCCCGGCCCCCTCGACATGCACCACGACCGCGGACACCTTGCCGATCTGTTCCGGGACATGTGGCGCCTCGGCAAGCCGATCATCGCCCGGGTGCGGGGCTATGCCCTCGCCGGTGGCTGCGGTCTCGCCCTCGCCTGCGACTTCGTGATCGCCGCCGAGGACGCCGTCTTCGGCACGCCTGAGATCGACCGCGGTCTCTGGCCGATGATGATCTCCGCCGTGCTCATGCGATCCATGCCGCCGAAGGTGGCCCTCGATCTCATGATGACCGGCCGGCGCGTCCCCGCCGCCGAAGCCCGGGAGATCGGTTTCGTGCGCAGCGTCGTGCCCGTCGCCGACCTCGACGCCGAGGTGGCCGACTTCGCCGGCGCGCTGGCGGCGAAGTCCCCGGCGATTCTCCGACTGGGGAGGGACGCGTTCTACGCCACGCTCGACATGAGTCGCGAGGAGGCCCTCTCCTACCTGCAGGCGATGCTCACCGTGAACACGCTCGCCGAGGACGTCGCCGAGGGCTTGGCGGCGTTCTTCGAGAAGCGCGACCCCGTCTGGAAAGGTCGGTAGGCGCCGAGCGCTGCCGTGGAGGGAGACAACCGTGAGTGACGACACGAAGGCGACGCCCGCCGCCCCGCATCTGGAGGCGGGCTGGGACGACCAGATCGCCGACCTGCACGCCCGCCGGGAACGGAACCTGGGCGGCGGCGGTCCGGAGAAGGTCGCCCGCCAGCACGAGCTCAACAAGGAGACCGTGCGCTGGCGCCTGGAGCGCCTTCTCGACCCGGGCAGCTTCGTCGAGTACGGCCTCCTCGGCGACCACATGGATCCGAGCCTCGGGGATCGCCATGCTCCCGCCGACGGCGCTGTCTGCGGCATCGGCGAGATCGACGGCCGACGCGTGGCGATCGTCGCCTACGACTTCACCGTTATGGCGGGCTCGATGGGCGCCGTCGGGGAACGCAAGGTCGCCCGCATGCGCGACATGGCCCTCACGCAGCGGATCCCGATCGTCTGGCTGCTCGATTCCGCCGGGGCCCGCATCCAGCAGGCCACGGGCTCCACCTTCGCCATGGCGGGGGACCTCTTCCGGGAGCAGGTCGCCATGAGCGGGGTTGTCCCGCAGGTGGCGGCCATGCTCGGGCACTGCGCCGCCGGCACGGCGTACATCCCTGGCCTGGCGGACTTCGTGCCCATGGTCAAGGGCACGTCCTCGATGGCTCTCGGCGGCCGCCACCTCGTGAAGGCAGCGGTGGGCGAGGACGTCACCGAGGAGGAGATGGGCGGTTCCGCCGTGCACAACAAGATCTCCGGTTGTGCTGACCTCGAGGTCGCCGACGACGGGGAGTGCCTCGACGTCGTGCGCCGCTACCTGGGCTACTTCCCGTCGAACAACACCGAGGAACCACCTGTGGGAGCGGGCGACGACCCCGCCGACCGGCTCTGCCCGGAGCTGCGCGACATCGTCCCCACGGCGCCTCGGCGCGCCTACGACATGCGCAAGGTCATCGGGGTGATCGCCGACCGGGACTCGTGGTTCCCCATGAAGCCGGATTGGGCGAAGAACATCCTCACGGGCTTCGCCCGCTTCGGCGGCCGGCCCGTGGGCATCGTGGCCAACCAGCCGATGATGCTCGGCGGAGCCCTCGACGTGAACTCCGCCGACAAGGCGGCCCGTTTCGTCTGGCTCTGCGACGCCTTCAACATCCCTCTCGTGTTCCTCATGGACGTCCCCGGCTTCATCGTGGGTTCCGGCGTGGAGAAGCAGGGCATCATCCGCCACGGCGCCAAGATGCTCTTCGCCGTCTCGGAGGCCACCGTGCCCAAGGTGACCGTCATCATGCGCAAGGCCTACGGTGCCGGCTACTTCGTGATGAACGGCCGGGCGTACGAGGCGGACTACATCGTGGCCTGGCCCACCGCCGAGATCTCGGTCATGGGCCCGGACGGGGCCGTGAACATAATCTTCCGCAAGCAGATCGAGGCGGCGCCCGAGGAGGAGCGCGACGCAGTCCGCCTCCAACTCGCCGAGGAGATCCGCAAGACGATCGACCCCTACATCGCCGCCGGCCACGGTCACATCGACGACGTCATCGATCCCGCCGAGACCCGCCAGGCGATCGTCAAGGGTCTCCGCCTCAGCCGCACGAAGCACGTCGACCGCCCCTGGCGCAAGCACGGCGTCCTCCCCGTGTGACTCGAAGGGGGACTTCGTCCCCCCTCGAACTCCCCCCTGGAGAGCCGGGCCGTTTGCCGCCGGGGCGCCGTTCCGGGCCGGCGGAGCCGTCCCTCCGGCCCCGCTCTGGGAAGGACCACGGCGAGAGGACTGGGCGCTGGCGGGGTGGGGGGTCCCCGCCGGCACGCGGAGCGCGGCGACGGTGTCGGCGTCGGCGGCTCCGGCCCGGACGGCGGCCTCGGCGAGGGCGGCCCGTATCAGCCGTTGGTTGGCGGCGGTGAGGGCCTGGTCGCGGGCCGTCTCGGCGGCCCGGCGGGCCTCCTGTTCCTTCTCGAGCTCGGTCTTGGTGGCCGCCTCGTACTCGTCGGCCTTGGCCGCTTTCGCTTTGAGCTGGTCGTAGTCGGCGTAGCGGTCCCGTTCCCGGCGGAGGCGGTCCTGGACGACACGGTCCACGTCGGCCTGGGTGAAAGCGCGCCCCCCGTCGTCGGGGGTGGGTGCCGGCGGGCCGCCCGGCCCCTCAGGGTCGGGGGCGGGTGGGGCCGTGGGGGTGGGTGTCGGGTCGGCCATGGGCTGTTCCTCCGGTGTGGAGTGGCCACCCCTTGTTCGGGCGGGGGTGTGGCGCCTCTTCCCGCCCAGGGGCGGGAGACCTTACGATGGGGGGCGATGGAGGACTTCGAGCGGGGCGACCTCTTCGAGCAGCTCGTCTGCGCCGTGTGCGGCAAGAAGGCGACGTGGTCGCTCGCTGTGGGCTGGGTGCGCCTCTACCAGGTCGGCCCCGAGGTCGTGGCGGCCCTACGGCCGGTCGACACGATGGACGTGTGTTCTGAGGAGTGCGGCCAGGTGTGGTTCGGGGTGTCGCCGGTCAGGCGTTGGGACGAGTACCACTGGGCGGCGCGACGGGGCCGATGAGACGCCCATCGAAAGGTCGCCTGAGTGCAATGGCGATTCGTAACGCCTCGGCCTCGTCCACTTCGTCGACGCCAGGCTCGCCCTGAAAGAGGTATCCGGCAAGACCGGGAGCCGGTGTCCAGCCGCCTGGAGTGAGCGTTTCTAGATTCGCTCCGTCCCTCGTCCGATAGAGCGCCTCGGCAGGATCGGTCTTCTTGAGTCGACGTGCCAGATACGTGATCATCCCTTGTCACACTACTCCTCAGGGAAGATCTACGGCTCCGAGAGGAGTCGGGACGCTTCGATCAGCCATGCCCGTCATCTCCTGAGCGATCTGCCGCTTCCGTTCCGGCAGGGTTTCGATGGGGCGGGCTTCCTCGTAGAGGTCGTGGGTGCTCTGCTTGTGCTGGTAGCTGCGCTCGGTGTGGAACTGCACCTCGAACCTCTGACCGTCCTTCGATTCGAAGACGACGTTCAAGCCCCGGTACGGCCCACCACCCCACGTGTTGCGTGCAGTGAGGATCTTGTGGCCTTGGCGATCGAGGTCTGCCAAGAGAGCCCGCACACTGCCCACGTAGGCGTGCTCGTCGAACACCGCCGTGAAACGAACGGAGTCTCCGATGGCGGCGACAGCGTCGTCGAGAGACGCGCCGTCCGCCATCTGGCGCTCGATCTTCTCGGCGATCGAAGTGGGCGTCTTGAGACGGTGGCCAAGACCGACTATCCGGCCGCCAGCCGTGGCCGCTGCAGCACTGACACCCGCTGTGACGCGAGGCTCGGCAGCCTTCGCTATGCGGGCGACGACCTCAGCGGCATCACGGACTTCGTTGGGTCCGGTGGTGGCGGCGGCCTCCCGGAGGGCCTTTTGGCGGGCCGCAGCGGCCTTCCGGAACCCCTTGGCGTCCTCGGCCCCCACAATGTCCCGGAGGGGCCGGGCGGAGCGTGTCGAACCCCACTCGGCGGACAGCTTCCGGCCGACGACCCCGGTGCCCGGGTGCTCGTCGAGGGTCAGGCGGCCCGCCTTGTAGGCCTCGTAGCGGGACGGCCCCAGGATCTCGCGCTGCTGGCTCTCGGGGAGGCGGGCGAAACGGGCGGCGCCCGACTCGACGTCGGCACGGGTCTCGGGGACGCCGGTGAGGTCGACGCCGAACCGGTCGCCGATCTCCGCCCAGGGTTTCGTGACCGGCACCATGGCACACCGGCAGGCGGGGTGGCCGTCGAGGCGTTCGTCGAGGCGGTGGCGGGTGCCGTGCATCGCCCAGCACGCCGGGCAGGTCCGCCGGTCCGTCGCCGAGTGCCACACCCAGCCGTCCACCACATCCGAGTTCGCCGTGTACGAGCGGCGGCTGGCCTCCCGGTAGGCCCGCAGTGTTTCGGTACGGGCGATGGTCAACGCCCGGGTGAGGCTCGTGCCGAGCGTGTCCCTGAGCGCCCGGGCCGTCACCCGGGGGGACTGGCCGAGGATCAGGCCGGTGACGAGGGTGTCGGCGGCGGACCGGGCGGCCTGCGCCCCGAACGGTGCGAAGAGCCGGGCGAGGGGTGAGCCGGGGGAGGTGAACCCGGCGAGGTCGTCCAGAGCGCCGGTCGGCAGCGTCGCCCAGGTGTTGGTGACCGCCGGGCGGACCTTGCGGGGCACCTGGGCGGTGACGGTCTCGCGGGCGTGGGTTTCGGCGGCGGCGACGACGTCGGCGTGCGCCCGGCGGGTCTGTTCGTCGGCTGCGGCGGCGGCCTTCGCTGTCTCCGTCTCGACTTGGGCGAGGAGCGTCCGGTAGCGGTCCTGTTGGAACAGCCACGCGGGCGACACGGTCTCCCCGGCGGCCTGGGCTGTGGCGATACGGTCGGCGAGCCGGTCAGACCTTTTGCGGATCTCCCGCCACGCGCGCCCGTAGGCCTCGACGACGCGGTTGGCGGTCGGAGCCCGGCCTTGCGAGTGGCCCCCTGGGCTTCACTACCTCCGTCGGCGGGGGCGCGTCTAGCTTTCCCCCGACCTTGACGTCTCCGACGACAAAGAGTGAGAAGGGGGCCGGCGTGGCCGAGGTGTGTTCCGAGATGGTGGCGAACGTGTGGCAGGTCGTCGTGTCCGTAGGCGACACGGTGGCAGAGGACGACACCCTCGTCATCCTGGAGTCCATGAAGATGGAGATCCCCGTCGTCTCCCCGGTCGACGGCGAGGTGAAGGAGATCCGCGTCAAGCCCGAGGACGTCGTCCAGGAGGGCGACGTGATCGTGGTCGTCGAGTGAGCGAGGCCCCTCCCGAAGGCGACGCACCCCTCGAGATCGACGGCGGCGTCGCCACCGTCACGCTGCGGCGACCGGCACGGCGCAACGCCCTGTCCACGCCCATGGCCGATCGCATTGTCGCCGCGCTCGAGGCCGCCGACGCCGATCCGGAGGTGCGCGTCGTCCTGCTGACCGGTGAGCCCCCGGCTTTCTGCGCGGGCGCGGACCTCACTGACTTCGACGAGAGCCCGGGCCGGGGCGGGTTCCTCCATGCCTACCACCGTCTCGTGGACACCATCTCGGCGGTCCGGGCGCCCGTCGTGGCCTTCGCGAACGGCCCCGCTCTGGGCGCCGGCTGCCAACTCGTCTGCCAGTGCGACCTCCGGGTCGCCGCCGCTTCCGCGCCCCTCGGGATCCCGGCCGCCCGCATCGGCCTCATGCTCGACCCCGTGAACCTCAACCGCCTCGTCACCGAGATCGGCCCGTCCGCGGCCCGGCTCCTCCTCCTCACGGGCAAGCCGGTGAGCGGTGAGGACGCCGTCCGCCTCGGTGTCGTCCACCGCGTCGTGGCCGACGCCGACGCGGCGTCAGCGGCCCGGGCCTGGGCCGAGGAGATCGCCGCCCAGGCCCCGCTGTCGGTGCAGGGTCACAAGGCCGCTGTACGCGCTGTCGTGGAGTCGTGGTGGCTCCCTGAGTCCGCGCCCGCCTATGCCCGCGTGATCGAGCATTGGCAGTCGGCGCTGGGCTCCGAGGACATCCAGGAGGGTGTGCGGGCTTTCGCGGAACGCCGCGACCCGCGGTTCTCCGGCCGTTGAGGGCGACGGCGCCGGCAGTAGGTTTCCGGGATGGCGGTAGGTTTCCGGGATGAGCGACGTCGCGCCGCCACACGGGGAGTTGGCGCTCCCCCACCACTCCGGTCCCGTCGAGGACCCCATGGCGTGGGAGCTCCCGTTCTCCTGGACGGGCCTCGCCTCCCGGCTCTTCCGGGCCCTCGACACCCGTGACGAGGCCGCCCTGCGCTGGCTGCTCCGCACGGACGTCTCGGGGGAGTGGGTGGGCCGCTATCCCTACCAGCGGGGGGAGGCGGGGGTCGTCGAGATGCTCACCAAGGTGCTCTGGGACGCCGTTCCCGCCGCCTTCCGCCACGACTGGCGTTTCGCCGCCCTTGCGGGCGACGAGGCTGTGGTCGCCTGGGTGCGCAGCGACCTCGGCGGGGACTCCCCGGGGCGCCGTGTCGAGGGCGTGTCCTTCCTCCGGGTACGCACGAGCATGCTCGAGCTGATGCGGGTGTACGAGCTGCCCGCGCCGGACTGACGCCGTCGTGGCCGGCCGGTTCCTGAGCGCGTTCGCCGGGGGCATGCTGTCGTTCCTGTCCCCGTGCGTGCTGCCACTCGTCCCGGCCTACCTCTCGATAGTGGCGGGCGTTTCCGTGGAGGAGGTGCAGTCGGGCACGAAGCGGCTCGCGGTCGTGCGCGGGACCGCCCTCTTCATGTCCGGTTTCACGATCGTCTTCGTGGCCCTCGGTGCTACGGCCTCGGCGGTCGGGGCGTTCCTGCTTTCGCACCGGCGGCCCTTCGAGGTGGCCTCGGGCGTTCTCGTGATCGTCTTCGGCGTGTTCCTCGCCGGCGCCGTGCGGCCCTCGTGGTTGGAGCAGGAGCGCCGTTTCCACCTCGACCGCTCCCTCGGGACCTGGGGGGCGCCGCTCCTCGGCGGGGCCTTCGCCTTCGGCTGGACCCCGTGCATCGGCCCCATCCTCGGCACCGTCCTCACGCTCGCCGCCAGGGAGGCGAGCGTCGCCCAGGGCGTCCTCCTCCTGTTCGGCTACTCCCTCGGCCTCGGGATCCCGTTCCTCCTCTCGGGCCTCGCCCTCTCCGAGCTGTCCGGTCTCTTCGGCTGGGTGAAGCGCCACTTCCGTGCCCTCAACCTCGCCGCGGGCGCCATCCTCGTCGTCTTCGGTGTCCTCCTCCTCACCAACCAGGTCACGAGGATCTCCGGCTGGATCCAGACCTTCTTCGAATGGATCGGCCTCGACCGCCTCACCAACATCTGAGCCTGATCGAGGGGGGACTCGTCCTCCGTCGAGAACCCCCGTTCGGCCCCTGTTACCTCTCCCGGGTGGCCTTCGGGAAGAGCTCGCGGAGCTTCCGGTTGAGTTCCGCCTCGCTCATCTCGCCCGCCCGGGAGTCGACGACGACCCCGTCGGCGTCCACGAAGTAGGTCGAGGGAAGGCCGAAGAGCGAATAGGAGGCGGAGACGGAGTCGTCCCGGTCGAGGGCGAGGGGATACGTGATGTCCCGTTCGGTGGCGAACGCCCGGGCCGCCGCCTCAGTGTCCCCGGAGGCGATCCCGAGGAATTGCACCCGGCCCCCGTACGTCCTGTAGAGCCGCTCGAAGGCAGGCATCTCCGCCTTGCAGGGCACGCACCACGACGCCCAGAAGTTGAGGACGAGGGGCCGGCCGCGGAAGGACTCCAGGGTGCGCTGCTTCCCCTTGAAGTCCACGACGCTGAAGGGCGGTGCCGGCTGGGGGTCGTCCCGCCCGGGGAGGATGATCGTGGGGTCGGGCCGTCCGGACGGCGTGGTTCTCGGGTCGGCGGCGCGGTCGCTCCCGGATTCCGCGGGGCCGAAGAGGACGAGGCCCACGACGACGCAGGCGACGAGCACCACCACGGCGGCGAGGAGGCCCGGGGAGCGTCGTGGCCGGCGGGGAGGCGCCAGCGCGCCGGGGTCGTCGGGCACGACGGGCGGTTCGGTGCCCGGGTCGGGAGGTGGCGTGTCGGTCATGGTGTCTCCCTCACGCTACGACACGAACTCGCGCAGGAAGTACCCCGGGTCGAGCGGTTCCCCCGTGGCCCGTTGGATCATCGTGTTCCAGTGCCAGCGGGCGCCCACCGAGAACACGCGTTCGCGGAGCCAGGGTCCGGCGGCGGCGTTGGCGGCGAGACCGGCGCCGGTGCCCGCCCGGAGGCCGGCGGCCACCTGGGAAGCCATGAGCTCCCCGAGCAGGTAGTTCTGGTAGTACACGGGGGTGGTTCCGACGTGGATCTTCGCGGCCCAGTCAGGCGCGGAGCGTCCCTCCGGGCGGGTGACGCCCTGGTAGCGCTCCACGAGGTCCCACCAGACCGAGTCGAGGTCCCCCCGGTCCGGGTCGGCGTACAGGGCCTGCTCGAAGCGGACGACCACGTTCGCCCATCGGGTGAGCAGCAGCATCCCGCCCCTCTGTGACGCGACGGCGGCCCTGTGGATGCGTGCGGCCTCGGCCGTGTCCATGCCGGCGACGTCCCGCAGCCACGAGGCGTCCCGGGTGAGGCGACCGAAGAGCATCGCCACGGCCTCGGTGGTGAACATGTGGGCGGGCCGCCGCAGCAGGAACGGGAGGGTGGGCTCGGCGTGCAGGTCGTAGGCGGCGTGGCCGAACTCGTGCAGGAGCGTCTCCATCTCCCGCTCGTTCGCCTCGATGTTGGCCAGCACGCGGACGTCGCGCGAGCGGTCCATGTCGATGCAGAAGGCGTGCTGGTTCTTGCCGTCACGGCTGTACAGGTCGCTGCGCTCCAGCACGGGGCGGATGTCGAGGCCGTTGTAGTCGTAGCTGCGGGTGGTGAGGGCGACGACGTCCTTGCCGGCGAAGAAGGTGTCGAGGTCGAGGGCGGCTGTCGCCGGGAGCTCCTGGAAGAAGGGGTCGGCATAGTGCCAAGGTCGGATCTCGCCCGTGCCGATCCCGAAGCGGGCGGCGACCTCGGTGTCGAGGCCCGCCTTCCATGCGGCGAAGGGGACGTCGGTGGCGGCGAGGAGGCGGTCGAAGGTGGCGAGCAGCCAGTCAGGGTCGAGTTCGGAGAGGCGCAGGGCCATCTCGAAGTGGCCCCGGTAGCCAAGGGCGACGGCAGCCCGGTTGCGGAGGCGGGCGGCCCGGCGGATCCGCTCCGCCACGGCGGCGCCGACCTGCTTGGAGGCCTCCCAGGCGGCGCGGCGTTCGGCGGTGTCGTCGGAGGCGATGAGGACCTGGGTGATCTCGTTGTCGCTCACGCGTCGGCCGGCGAGCTCGCCCCGGAAAGCGGCGTAGGCGGCGTCGATCGACGCTTCGAGCTCGACGAGCTCGCGCCGCAGGTCCGGGTCGATCTGCTCGGAGGACATCTCGAGCTCGAGGAGGTCCAGTATGCGCCTCTCGGGCGAGCCTTCCGCTGTCTCGGCGCGGGCTGCTCTCACGGCGTCGAAGCGGTCGCGGTCGGCGAGGATCCCGCGGAGGTCGAGCTCTGCCGCCACCCGTTCCTGTTCGTGCTCGGGCGTGGCCGCGGTGTTCACGTCCCACCAGGCCCGGCACACGCGCGCCTCGGCGGGGGCGATCTTGGCGGTGAGGTCGCCTATGAGCTCGTCGGCGGTCATCGGGGCGAAACTAATCGCCGGAGGCCGCCGACTATCCCGGGGAGGGCGTCGAGGACGGCGTGGACGTCGTCGCTTGTGGACGGCCAGCCGAGCGAGAAGCGCAAGGTGGCGTCGGCCTCGGCGCCCATGGCCCGGATGACGTGGCTGGGTTCGAGGCGCTCGGCGGAACACGACGACCCGGAGTTGGCGGCGATGCCCGCCGAGTCGAGGCCGAGGAGCATCGCCTCGCCGCTGAGCCCGGGGACGGCCACGGCGACGATGTGGGGGGATCGTTCCGCTCCGGCGCCCAGGACGTCGACCCCGGTGATGGCAGTGAGGCCGGCGACGAGGTCGTCGGCCAGCCCCCCGAGGTGCGGCGCGGGAGCGGCGCAGGCCGCCCCGAAGCCGACGGCGCCGGCGACGTTCTCACCACCGGCCCGGCGGGCGAGCTCCTGCTCGCCACCCACGAACAGCGGAGGGATGCGCACCCGGCGCCCGAGTGCCAGAGCGGCGATGCCTGCCGGGCCGCCGAGCTTGTGGGAGGACACCACGAGGAAGTCGGCTGTGGGCGGGTCGAGCCACATGCCCTGGCAGCCGTCGACGAGGAGGCGGACCCCGGCGGCGGCGGCGCGTTCGGAAACCTCGGCCACCGGTTGTACGACACCGGTCTCGTGGTTCACGTGTTGGACGGCGACAAGAGCGGTGTCAGGGGGGACGTTGAAGTGCGCGATCCGTCCGGTCGTGTCGACCGGGACTTCGACGAGGTCGAGGCCGGCACGGGCGGCGGCGTCGCGGGCGGCGTCGAGAACGGCGGTGTGCTCGACCGCGGACACCACGAGGCGGCGCCCCCATGGGCCTTGGGAACGGGGGAGGAGGCCGGCGGCGGCGTACACGACCCAGTTCAGCGCTTCCGTGCCCGAACCGGTGAAGACGACTTCGCGGGGGCGGACGCCGACCCGCTGGGCGACCTGCTCGCGGGCGTCCTCGACGGCGACCCGGGCCGCGAGCCCGGGGGCGTGCACGCGGGCGGGGTCGGCGGTCCGTTCCAGCCAGGGGGCCATGGCCGCCCGGGCGTCCGGGCGCAGGGGTGTCGTGGAGGCGTGGTCGAGGTAGGTCACGTGGCCAAGGTAGCGAGACGTCCCGTTGACAGGTCACGGGCCCGGCGCTAGAAGTGTAGTCAGGCGACTACATCAGGCGACCGCCTCAGGCGACCGAACCAGGGACGAGGGACGAACGATGGTGGACAACCCGAGCGCACGGATCTTCCAGTACCGGGACGCCGACCCGGACGAAGCCTCCTTCTTCTGGACGGGAGGCCCCGTGGAGGTGGGCGAGCGCACGTGGTTCCAGTCCGTGATGAGCGGCGTCACCGGCTTCGAGACCGACGACGGCCTCGTCCTCGTCGACACCGGGACGCAGGCCTTCTCTCCGTCGATCGCCGGTCTCCTCCGCCAGGAGACCGCCGCCCCGGTGCACACGGCGGTCTACACCCACGGCCATCTCGACCACGCCTTCGGCCTCACGTCCTTCCTCGCCCCCGGCCAGGCGGCACCCCGGGTCGTGGCCCACCGGGCGCTCCCGGGGCGTCTGGAGCGCTACCAGGCCACGCCCACGCACAACACCGCCATCAACATCCGTCAGTTCGGCGGGGCCGTGCCCGCGGCGGGCGAGCGGGCCCTCTTCTCGGCCGAGGCCGTCCCTCCCGACACGCTCTACGACGACACCACGACCCTGGAGGTGGGCGGGGTCGCCTTCGAACTCCACCACTGCCGGGGGGAGACCGACGACCACACCTGGGTGTACTGCCCGGAACGGGGCGTGCTCTGCCCCGGCGACCTCTTCATCTACGCCGTGCCCAACGCCGGCAACCCCCAGAAGGTGCAGCGGTACCCTTGGGACTGGGCGGCGGGCCTGCGCGAGATGGCCGCCTGCGAGCCCCGCAGCATGTGTCCCGGCCACGGTGGTCCCACCGTGGAGGACCCCGCCAAGGTGCGCCGCATGCTCCTGGAGACGGCCGACTACCTCGATGCCGTCGTGGGCGGGACGCTCGCCGCTCTCGAGGACGGCTCGCCGCCCCACGTCGACGTCGTGCGCCGGGTGGAGCCCCCCGCGAGTGACTCGCCCTGGTTGCGGCCCGTGTACGACGAGGCCGAGTTCATCGTCCGCAACGTCATCAGGTACTACGGAGGCTGGTGGAGCGGCAGGCCGAGCGAGTTGAAGCCCGCGCCCCGGGCCCAGGTCGCGCGCGAGGTCGCCGCTCTCGCCGGGGGGGCGGCGGCGCTGGCGAGGAGGTCCCGAGAGGTGGCCGACACCGGCGACCTCCGTCTCGCCTGCCATCTCGCCGACTACGCCCTGGAGGCGGCGCCCTCCGACGCCGAGGTGCAGAGACTCGCGGCGGCGGTCTACGGCGAGCGGGCCGAGGGAGAGACGAGCCTCATGGCGACGAACATCTTCGCTTCGGCGGCGGCCTACGCCAACGAGGGTCGCGCCTTCGCGTGAGCGATCACGGGACACCCCGGGGGCGCCAGGAGGTCACCGCCGCCGTCCTCGACGCCGCCACGGAGCTCTTCGCTGCGCGCGGGCCGGCAGCGGTGTCCATCCGGGAGGTCGCTGCCCGCGCAGGGGTGAACCACGGTCTCGTCCACCGCCACTTCGGTTCGAAGGCGGCCCTCGTGCGGGGCGTGCTCGACCGCTTCCTCGAGGACCTCCGGCGCCCACCGCCTCCCGCCGGGGAGCCTGTGGACGCGGCGGGGGCTTTCGAGGTGCTCGCAGCGCGGGAGGACTACTGGCGCATCCTCGCCCGTGCCGTTCTCGACGGAGAGGCGGCGGGCGTCCTCGCCGGGCCTTTCCCTCTCGTGGCCGGGGCCGTCGACGCCGTGCGCGCGGCGCAGGCGGCCGGGGACGTGCGTGACGACGTCGACGCCCGCATGATCGTGGCCACGAACCTCGCCGCCGGCCTCGGCTGGCTCCTCTTCGAGCCTTTCGTTGCCGCTGCCACGGGTCTTCCCCGCCGCAACGTGCGGGGGACCCGGCGCCGCTTCACCGAGGTGTGGGCGGCGCTCATGGAACGGGGCCTGGCCCCGGGGTAGGGCGGAGCTCGCTCCCCCCTTGAGAGATGACGCAGAAATCGTCGCCCTGGGGGAGGCTGGCGGCGGTGCGGGGCTCGGAGTGGATCCCGGCGAGGCGTTCCAGCATCCCCCGCACCATGCCGCGGTCGAGAGCGCAGACGATCTGGGGGTACTGCGCGGCGATGGTCTTGAACGGGCAGTCGTGGGCCACGATGCCGGTGTCGTCGGAATCGGCGGTGGCGGCGAACCCGTGGTCGGTGAGGGCCCGGGCGACGGCGGTGAGCGCCTCGTGGCGGCTGGGGGGCCGGCCCTCGGCGCGGGCGCCTTCGGCGAGGCGGGCGCCGTACTCCTCGCCGGCGGCCTCGGCCATCGCCGACGCCTGCGCGGGGTCGAGGCCGGCGAGGGAGCGGAGGAGGAGGCCGACGAGGAGCCGGTCTTGGCGCGACGGGAAGACGAGGGGCACGTCCTTGGCGGACTTCACATAGCGCTTCGACGGCCGGCCCGCACACGCCTGACGCTCACGGGCGGAGGCGACCTCCAGGTAGCCCGTGCGGGCGAGCTTCTCGAGGTGGTGGCGGGCGACGTTGGGGTGGAGGCCGGTGGCCTTGGCCGCGTCGGCCGCGGTCGTCCCCCCGGGGGATTCGCAGGCGAGCAGGTAGATCGTCCGCCGGGTGCTGTCGCCGAGGGCGTCGGTGATCTCCTCGATGTCCTGGGCGAAGTCGTCCGAGCGGGCGTCGTCACCGGGAAGGACAGAATTTGCACTACGCACATAGTGATTATATTTGGCGTCGTGCCCGGACGCCCCCGGGAGATGTCGGAGACCGCGCCCCACAGGGCAGGAAGGACTTCCGATGCCCAGCGAAGCGGAGCTCCTCGAAGCCCTCCGTCCCGTCGAGGACCCGGAACTGCACCGTTCCGTCGTCGATCTCGACATGGTGCGAGAAGTGCGTGTCGAGGGGGCGACGGCCCGTGTCGTGATCGCCCTCACCGTCCCCGGTTGCCCGCTGAAGGCCGAGATCACCGCTCGCGTGTCCGACGCCCTCACGGCGATGGACGGGATCGAAGCCGCCGACGTCGAGTTCACGTCCATGTCGGAGGAAGAGCGCGCCCGGCTCCGGGGGAAGCTCGGCCACCAGGCGGCGGGTGCGGAGCTGCGCACCAGCGTCTTCGCCTCGGGGGAGTCCCGGGCCCGTGTGCTCGCCGTGGCGTCGGGCAAGGGCGGCGTGGGCAAGTCCACGATCACGGCCAACCTCGCCGTGGCTCTCGCGAGGGCCGGTGCCCGGGTGGGGGTGCTGGACGCCGACGTGTGGGGCTTCTCCATCCCCCGCATGCTCGGGGTCGACCGGCCCCCGATCGTGATAGACGACATGATCGTCCCCCCGGAGGTCCACGGCGTCACCGTGACGTCGATGGGGTTCTTCGTGGACGAGGACCGGCCGGTGATCTGGCGGGGGCCGATGCTGCACAAGGCCTTGGAGCAGTTCCTCTGCGACGTCCACTGGGGAACGGACCTCGACTACCTCGTGGTCGACATGCCTCCGGGCACAGGGGACGTCGCCATCTCGATGGCCCAGTTCCTGCCCGGAGCCGAGATCCTCGTCGTCACGACCCCCCAACCCGCGGCCCAGGCCGTCGCCCAGCGCGCCGGCCTCATGGCCGAGAAGGTGGACCACGACGTCGTCGGGGTCATCGAGAACATGTCGTGGCTGGACCTTCCCGGCGGTGAGCGCCGGCACATCTTCGGCGAGGGCGGCGGCGCCGAGCTTGCCGGCAAGCTCGGCGTCCCCCTCCTCGGCCAGGTGCCGATCGACGAGGCGATGCGCGAGGGCGCCGACACCGGCCGCCCGATCGTCGCCACCGACCCGGATTCCCCAGGTGCCCGGGCGCTGCGCGACATCGCCGGCAAGGTCGCAGCCATGGGTCGGCGCAGGGTGCGCCGCCCGGAACTGACTATCACACCGGGCTGAGACCGACAGCGAGTCCGGAGACGTGCTCGGCGGAGGCGCTCGGACTCGCCCTGAGTGCCCGAGCGCCCTTGCTGCCACCGCGCTGGGCAGCGCGCTCGGTGTCGTCCTCCTTGCCTGGCTCGGGGCGTCGCTGCCGGCCCTCACCGTGGCCGGGGCGCTCTACCTCGCCGCGGAGCGGGTGCGGCCGACGACCGGCTTCGTGCGCCCCTCCGGAGGGCCGGTAGGATCCGGCGCATGAGTGACGACAACAACGGCAACGACAAGGTGAAGGTCCGCGTCGGCGTGGTGTTCTCGGCGCGCGAGATCGAGTTCGAGATCTCCGAGAGCGCCGAGACGTTCATCGCGGCCCTCAACGACGCCGTGGCCCGCGGCGACAAGGTGCTGGCCTTCTCCGGCGAGAAGGGCAAGCGGATCATCGTCCCCACCGACAAGCTGAGCTACGCCGAGTTCGACATCCCATCGGGCAGCGGGCCCATCGGCTTCGGTTTCTGACTGTCCCGCCGTGACCCCGACGGTTCCCGAGATCGCCCCCGGCGAGGGCGCCGCCTCCGGCGCCGTCGATCTCCTCGGTCGCCAGCTCCTCTTTGTCACGGGCAAGGGCGGTACGGGGAAGTCCTCGATCACCGCGGCGGTCGGTGATCTCGCTTCGCGCATGGGCAAGCGCACCCTCATGGTCGAAGTGGACGCCAAGGGCAACCTCACCGACTTCTTCGAGCACTCCCAGGTGGGCTTCGAGCCGCGGGAGATCCGCCCCGGCCTCTTCGCCATGACGATGAACACGGAGGACTCCCTGGCGGAGTACCTCAAGATCTTCCTCAAGATGGGCCGCGTGGCCAAGATCGGTCCCCTCGCCCGGATCTTCGACTTCGTCGCCAACGCCGCTCCCGGCGTGAAGGAGATCCTCACGATCGGCAAGATCGCTTACGAGGCCACGCTCATGCAGGGCGGGCGGTACAAGTGGGACCTCATCCTCGTGGACGCCGCCCCCACCGGCCGGATCGTGGGCCAGCTCGACGCCCCGGCGGCCATCAACGAGCTCTTCGAGGTCGGGATGGTGCGCACGCAGACCGACTGGATGCGCGAGGTGCTCGGCGACCCGGCCCGGACCGCCCTCGTGATCGTGGCGACACCGGAGGAGATGCCGGTGCAGGAGACCGTCGAGCTCTACCACGCCACCGAGAAGCTCGACGTCCGCCTCGAAGGTGTCGTCGTGAACCGCGTCCTGCCGGAGCTGTTCACGACCGGCGAGGAGGAGGTCTTCGAAGCCCTCCGCGGCGACGGCCCCCGCGACACCCTCGCGGAGTCCGTCGGCGGTGACGTCACCCCGGTCCTCGACGCCGCCCGCCTCGCCGTGACGCTGCGCCGGAACCGGGCCGCCTACCTCCGCCACCTCCGTGAGCAGGTCCCGCTGCCCATGCTCTACGTGCCGTACCTGTTCGTGCGCCACCACGGGAAGCGCTCCACGAAGCTCATAGCCCAAGCGCTGCGCGAGGAGATGGGGCTGTGAGTCGCTCCGCCCTGCCCGCCACCGTGGGCTTCGAGGACCTCCTGGCGACCAAGGAGATCGTCGTCTTCTGCGGTTCCGGTGGTGTGGGCAAGACGTCGGTGGCGGCCGCCGCCGGAGCCCAGGCCGCCGTCCACCTGGGCGGCAAGGTGCTCGTGCTCACCGTCGACCCCGCCCGGCGCCTTGCCACCGCCCTCGGCCTCGAAGGCCTGGGGAACATCGAGCGGGAGATCCCCCGTGACATGTTCCGCAAGGCCGGCGCCGAGCCCCGGGGGCGCATGTACGCCGCCATGCTGGACACGAAGCGCTCCTGGGACGACCTCGTGATGCGCTACGCCCCCGACGAGGAGACGGCGTACCGCATCCTGGAGAACCCGCTGTACCTCAACATCACGGGACGCTTCGTCAACGCCCACGAGTACATCGCCATGGAACGCCTCTACGAGCTCCACCAGTCCGGCGTGTACGACCTCATCATCATCGACACGCCCCCGTCGCGGAACGCCATCGACTTCCTCGACGCCCCGGCGCGCATGGCGGAGTTCTTCGGGGGGCGGTTCCTGCGCTGGATCACGCTGCCGTACCGGGTGGGCGGCCGTTCCGGCGCCCGGATACTCGACGTCGCCGCCCGCCCGTTCTACCGCGTCGCCGACCGCGTGCTGGGTTCGGACTTCCTCCGTAACCTCGGTGAGTTCTTCCTCGACTTCCAGACCATGTACGAAGGCTTCGTGGTCCGGGCCCGCGAGGTGGAACGACTGATGCACGACCGCCGCACGACCTTCGCCGTCGTGAGCACGCTGGAGTCGGCGCCCATGCGCGAGGCGGAGTTCTTCTGCCAGAAACTCGCCGAGCTCAGGTTCGACCTCGGCGCCCTCGTCCTCAACAAGGCGCTCCCGGAGTCCCTGCGCGACCAGGACGCAGCCGGGGTGGCCGACGCCCTCGCGCAGCCGGCGGAGATCGCCAAGAGTCTCGCCAGGGCCTACCCCAAGGTCCTCGGCGACGCCGGACGCACGGCCCGGGTGCTCGAGACCGTGGCGGAGAACTTCCACAACTTCGCCGTGGTCGCCAAGCGTGAGGCCGAGGAGCGTGCCGAGCTCGCCCGGGGCGCTCCGGGCGCTGTCCCCGACGTAATCGTGAACGTTCCCTTCCTCGAGCGAGACGTCGCCGACCTCGACGGCCTCCTCGACATCGGCCGGGCGCTGTTCTCCTGAGGAGACACACCAAGGCGAGGGGACACCGAGGCTACGAGGGGGCTCGGCTCGGCTCCGTGACGTCCCCCGGTCGTTCCCCGGGGCCCGACCCCGACTCCGCGTCCCGCTCGCGCTCCTGCGCGGCGGCGAGCTCGCGGACGTCCTGGGTGATGCGCATGGCGCAGAAGCGGGGCCCGCACATGGAACAGAACCGGGCCGTCATCGCCGGGGCGGCCGGGAGGGTCGCGTTGTGGTAGGCCCGCGCCGTGTCCGGGTCGAGGGAGAGGTTGAACTGGTCCTCCCAGCGGAACTCGAAGCGGGCCTGGGACATGGCGTCGTCCCAGGCGAGGGCGAGGGGATGGCCCTTGGCGACGTCGGCGACGTGGGCGGCGATCTTGTGCACGATCACGCCCTGCTTCACGTCGTCCCGGTCGGGGAGGCCGAGGTGCTCTTTGGGGGTGACGTAGCACAGCATGGCCGTGCCGTGGGAGGCGACGAGTGCCCCCCCGATCGCGGACGTGACGTGGTCGAATCCCGCGCCCACGTCGGTGGGGAGGGGGCCGAGTGTGTAGAAGGGGGCGTCTCGGCACAACTCCCGTTCCCGCTCCACGTTCTCCGGGATGCGGTGCAGGGGAACGTGGCCGGGGCCCTCGATCATGACCTGCACGTCGTGGCCCCAGGCAACCTCGGTGAGCTCGCCCAGCGTGCGCAGCTCCGCGAACTGTGCCGCGTCGTTGGCGTCGGCGACGGATCCCGGCCGGAGGCCGTCGCCCAGGGAGAAGGCGACGTCGTAGGCGGCCATGATCTCGCAGAGCTCCCCGAAGCGGGTGTAGAGGAAGTTCTCCTCCCCGTGCGCGAGGCACCAGGCGGCCAGGATCGACCCGCCCCGGGACACGATGCCGGTGCGACGCCTGGCCGTGAGCGGGACGTAGCTTCGGAGCACGCCGGCATGCACCGTGAAGTAGTCGACACCCTGTTCGGCCTGCTCGACGACCGTGTCCCGGTAGACGTCCCATGTGAGCTCCGCCGGGTCACCGCCCACCTTCTCCAGCGCCTCGTAGATGGGGACCGTGCCGATGGGCACGGGGGCGTTGCGCAGGATCCATTCCCGCGTGGCGTGGATGTCCCGGCCGGTGGAGAGGTCCATGACGGTGTCGGCTCCCCAGCGGATCGCCCAGACCATCTTCTCCACCTCGTCCTCGATGGAGGACGCCACGACCGAGTTGCCGATGTTCGCGTTCACCTTCACGAGGAAGCCCCGGCCGATCGCCATGGGCTCGCTCTCGGGATGGTTCACGTTCGATGGGATGATCGCCCGGCCCGCGGCGACCTCCCGGCGGACGAACTCGGGGTCGAGACTCTCGCGGAGGGCGACGAACTCCATCTCGGGGGTCACCGTGCCCCGGCGGGCGTAGTGGCGTTGCGTCACCATGCGGCCGGCGGCGGAGCGGAGCCGGGGTCGCCGCTCGCCCGCGAAACCCGCTACCGGCGCGGCGCCGGGCGATGCGGTGACGTCGGCCCGCTCCCGGATCCAGGGGAGGCGGAGCGGGGCGAGGCCGCGACGGACGTCGACCGCGGCGTCAGGGTCGGTGTATGGCCCGCTGGTGTCGTAGAGACGGACCTGGGCGGGGCTCGCCGACCCGTTGCCCGGGGCGTCGGCGCCCCCGGACAGGGGCACCTCGCGCGCCGGTACGCGGATGTCGGGGCGCGACCCGCTGACGTACACCTTGGTCACGGAGGCCTTCCTTCCGGAGGGTCGAGGGCCCGGGGTGCGGACCCTCGGAGTCTATTCGTGGGCGGATCCGGCGGGGCCGGGCGCGGCACGCACATTGCCGCTGGTGCTGGTCCGGTCACATCCGTACCATTTCTCCCATGCGCCGGCTGGGAACGCTGCTCCTTCTCACGATCTTGGCCCTCGGGTCCGGCCCCGCGCCCCGACCGGCGGCGGCCGTCACGCGGAGCGCCGCCAGTCCCGGAGCCACAGGTGGAGCCTCCCTGGAGTGGTGGCTCCGGGAGCTCCGGAACTTCGCCGACGCCTACGGGCGCAACGTGGAGCAGCTCCGCACGCCGGGCTTCGCCGAGGCGACCGCCGCCGAGATCGAACGCCAGCGGGCCGTGATGCAGTCCGAGGACGCCGCGGAGTTCTTCCTCCGGCCCCGGCTCACGCTCACGACCCTGCTCACGTTTCCGAACGCCGGCGACATCTGGCGGGACCCGGCGAGCCCCCACCACCCCTTCGACCTCGCCCACCGGCGTGTGTACTTCGCGAACCGCTACGGGGCCAAGCTCGCCGGCGACCTCTGGGGTCCCCCGGACCTCTTCGCTTCGGGTGTCCGCCGTCCCGCCGTCGTGATCACGGATGGCTCGATCCAGGGCAACGCCCGCATGTACTGGTGGGCGGCGCAGACGCTGGCGCAGGCCGGGTACGTCGTGCTCACGTACGACGTGCAGGGCCAGGGCGAGTCCGAGACGTTCCCGCACGACGCGGACGGCGGTTTCGACTTCGACCCGCCGGCGCAACCACCGGACACGCCGCACTTCCTCAGGGAGATCGGCCCCCTCAACGGCTTCCCGTTCCAGCAACCGGCGAACTTCGGGTGGGGGGCGATCGACGCCCACAACTTCCTCCTCTCCACCCCGGAAGCGCCCTACGAGCACTTCCAGCCGGACACGGGGACCCTGCACACTCACAACCCCTGGCACGCCTTCGTCGAGCCGGAGCGTGTGGGCGCTGCCGGCCACTCCCTGGGGGCGGCAGCGGTGTCCTTCGTGCAGGCCCACCCCGAGTACCTGCGGCGACCGCTGCGGACAATCGTGGCGTGGGACGCCCTGTCGTCCTGCTCCTACCGGGGTCCTCTCGGTCAGCCCGGCGAGGAGTGTCCGGCGGAGCACGTGAACACCCCTCTCGTCCCGGCGCTCAACCTCACGAACGACTACATGCTCGGGATCCCGTTCACCTCCCCGCCCGATCCGGAGGCGGAGATGGGGGCTTTCCGGACGTGGCGGGCCGCAGGCCAGGACGTCGCCTCGATCGCCCTGAGGGCCGGCACCCACCTGGAGTACACGTCCGTGCCGAACGTGTTCCTGCTCGGCGCCACGCGTTTCGGCCAGGACCTCGCCGCGCACTACACGCTCGCATGGTTCGACCGGTACCTGAGGGACGACCCCGGTGCTGAGGCCCGCATCCTCACCCGCAGCGTTTCGTTCCGCCACCGTGACCCCTTCGGTGTTCCCGAGGCGGCCGACAGGGTGCGGACGGTGGAGCGTTTCGCGTCCTTCCACTTCCTCTCGGGCGTGTCCTTGGGCGGCGTCTGCTCTGAGGACTGGAGAGCGGGCACCCCCGGCTGCCCCTGACGCACGGCGTCGGGGCGGACGAAGCGGGTCCTGTCACGGCGCACTCCGGCGTCCGCTGCGGAGACTCCGCTCCCGTCGGGGTCCCCTCGACGCTGCTACGCGGTGAAGAGAGTCCCCCCGCCGGCGGCTTTGGCCCGGTTGATGGCGACCGAGACGCGGCGCACGACCTGCTCGGAGCCCTCGCCGGCGAACTCGCCCACCCCGGCGGAGGCGGCGAGGGTGATCCGTTGGCCGCCCGGGACCTCGACGGTGGCGGAGCCGATCACGGCGAGGATGCGCCGCATGGCCTTCACCCCGCCTGTGAGGTCGGTGCCGGGCATGATGGCGCAGAAGCGGTCGCCGCTCACGCGCCCCAGGAGATCGGTCTCGCGGAGCTCGTGGCGGACGATCTGGGCGAAGCGGCGCAGGCCGGCGTCGGCGGCGAGCTCGCCCACGGCGGAGCGGACCCGGTCGTAGTTGTCGAGGTCTATGAGGGCGTAGCCCCCCGGGGTGCCGTAGCGGCGGGTGCGCGAGACCTCGTAGTCGAGCCGGGCGGCGGCGGCGGGACCCGTGAGCGCGCCCGTGAGCTCGTCGAGCTCGGTGTGGTGGCGAACCACCTCGACGCGCTCGAGTATCCCGTTCACGAGCGCCTTCAGCTCGTTGGCGTCCCAAGGGGGTTCCAGGACGCTCTCGACGCCGGCCTGCAGGAGGTCGAGGCGGCTGTCGTTGCCCGAGGACACGATTATCACGGGCAACAGCGCCCGGTGGGGAGGGGTCTTGATGCGCCGGAAAGTCGAGAGCAGGTCACCACCGAAGATGTCGGCGAGCACCAGTACCGAGGGGTTGAGGAGGTCGAGGAGCTGCTCGAGCTCCTCCGGGGTGCTCGGCGAGGACAGGTAGACCTGGCACCCGAGGGCCTCGAGCGCCTTGGCGAACGACGTGTCCTGGAGGGCGCTGTTGCCCACCATGAGCACGCGGTTCGGCTTGCTGATCGTGTTCGAGCCCGATTCCGTCATTCCGGGTTCCGTCCTCCGTCCTTTCGGGACGCTGGTGGTCCGCCGCTCCCGGAAAGGCTTCTCGGTGCGGCGACCGGTGTCCTGCGACACATTGTCGCGCTCTCCGAGGTCCGTATCGGCCGCCGGCCCGGCGGTCATGAGCCGCAGGACCGGTACAATCCCGGGTTCGCGAGCGTAGAGGAAGCCTGGCGTCGCCGCTGCGGGGCGGTTGCCGGCCCCCGGGGCTCGCGACCAGCACGCGAGCCAGACCCAGAGGCTCTCACGAGCCAGTGAGGTGCCGTGACCACCGTCGCGAATCTTGCCCGCCAGCACGTCGACCTGCCACCGGTCGTCCTCGACCACCTGCAGCGCCTCGTCGGGGAGTGGGAGATCATCGCCGACCTCTACTTCTCGGACCTGCTCCTGTTCGTGCCCGTGGAGGGCGCCGGCCGCTACCTGGTGCTCGCCCACGTGCGTCCCACCAACAGCCAGACGATCTACCGGGAGGACCCTGTGGGGCGGGTCTTCGCTGCTGCCGACCGGCCCTGGGTCGCCCAGGCATGGGCGAGCGGCGAGATCATCGGGGGCGACGTGAGCGAGTCGGTGCGCATCGAGCAGCTCCGCGTGGAGGCCGTCCCGGTGCGCTGTCGCGGCAAGGTCGTGGCTGTCCTGTCCCGTGAGTCCTGGCTCCAGGTCGGCCGCCGGCCCAGCCCGCTCGAGGAGGAGTATGCCGAGGCGGGTGCCGATCTCGCCCGCATGGTCGCCGACGGGGCCTTCCCGTACCACGCCAGCGGCGCCGTTCTGACGGAGACCGTGCGAGTGGGCGACGGCCTCGTGCGCCTGGACCACGAGCTCCGCGTCCGCTACGTGTCGCCGAACGCGATCTCGGCCCTGCATCGCCTTCGCATCGTCGATCCCGTCGACGGCCTCACGCCGTCCGAGCTCGGCGTGGACGACACCGCCATCCGCACCGCGGTGCGCACGGCGACGTCGGCGACCGGGGAGTGGGAGGGCGGGGCCGTGTCGATCCTCATGCTTGCCCTCCCCATCATCATCGCGGGCCGTCCCAGCGGGGCGATTCTCGTGGTGCGAGACGTCACCGAGCTGCGGCGCCGCGACCGCCTCCTCATGTCCAAGGACGCCACGATCCGCGAGATCCACCACCGGGTGAAGAACAACCTGCAGACGATCGCGTCCCTGCTTCGGCTCCAGGCGCGCCGCCTCGAGTCGCGGGAGGCGAAGGTCGCGCTCGAGGAATCCGTGCGCCGCATCAAGTCGATCGCACTCGTGCACGAGACCCTCGCCCGGGAGGCGGGCGGCATGCTTCCCTTCGACAGCATCCTGCGACCCCTGGTGCGTGACGTCGAGGAGGGCCTTGTCGGGGACCGCCGTATCGCTTTCGAGATCGAAGGCGACGCCGGGATCCTTCCCGCGGCCGTGGCCACTCCGCTCGCCGTTGTGCTCACCGAGCTGTTGCAGAACACGGTCGAGCACGGATACCCGGAGGATGACGCCGAGACCTCAGGGACCGTCCACGTCGAGATCGTGCGCGGCACGCGTCGCATGACGGTGGACGTCATCGACGACGGGGTCGGCTTCGGACCGGGCTTCTCCCTCGAGGAGCACGCGAACCTCGGTCTCCAGATCGTGCGCGGTCTCGTGCAGGCCGAGCTCGAGGGCACTCTCGGTGTCGCCAGCGGGGCGACGGTCGGCGCCCATGTCCGCATCGAGTTCCCGCTACCCACGGTCACGGACGCGATCGACTCCACATCCCTCTGACGAGGGCCCGCCCGGGAGGGGTGCGTTCCCGACCGTCGATGCAGGGCCTCTGCTGGCACGAGGCGCCGCCGAACCGGAGCAAGGCCGAGGGGCCGGCTTCGCGGGCCGTGGACGGCCCCTCGGCGATGGTGGGCTACTCGCAAGGCCGGGCTTTGCCCGGCCGGAACGGAGCGAGGCTCGGACGGTGGCCGCGTCGGATGGGGGAGTTCGAGGAGGGACGGGTCCCCCCTCGAAGGATCAGGCGCTGCGGCGCTGGCGGGCGAGCCAGCTCTTGCGGAGCTTGCGGCGCTCTTCCTCTGAGGTGCCGCCCCACACGCCCGACTCCTGGTTGGTCGTCAGGGCGTAGTCGAGGCACTCTCCCCGGACCTCGCAGAGGCGGCAGATGGCCTTGGCGGCCTCGATCTGCTCGAGTGCGGGGCCGGTGGTCCCGACGGGGAAGAAGAGATCGGGGTCGGTGTCACGACAGGCGGATTCAAGGCGCCATTCGCGGTACGCGATCGGATCGGTCTCAATTGGTCGTTCCAGGGTCTGCAAGGTGACCCGCCCTCCTTCTTGTTCTGCCCCCCGAATATCGTGATTACGTTCACAAGGTCGGCGCAAAAAAAAGCCGTTCAAACACCTTGTGCTGGTGGGGTGAACGCACGTGTTACGCTACCGACACATGACGGCCATGTCAATGAATTGTTGCTGGCGCTGCAAATTCCCCGTCTGAGCTGCCCTTTCATGTCGATCTTCCCGCCCCGCCGGTGCTCCGTGGTCGCGCACAGAGGCGCCTCCGCCGCGGCACCCGAGAACACGCTGGTGGCCTTCGAAGCGGCGGCGGCCGCAGGCGCCGACGCTGTGGAACTGGACGTCCGCCGCACCCGAGACGACGCCGTCGTCGTGCTCCACGACGAGCGTCTCGAGCGCACCACGCAACTCTCGGGACCGGTGGGAACGATGAACGCCGCCGAGGTGCGCCGGGCGGACGCCGGGTGGCGTTTCGTCGATTCCGTCGGCGGGCACGCCTTCCGCGACCGCGGGATCGGGATCCCGACTCTTGAGGAGGCCCTGGACTGCTGCGCGCGGCACGTTCTCGCCGTGAACGTCGAGATCAAGAACATCCCCGGGCGCGAGGGCTTCGACCCGGCATGCACGCTCGCCCGCCGCGTGGCGTCGCTCGTCGCCGAGCGCCGTGAAGCTGACCGGGTCGTCCTGTCCTCGTTCAACCTCCTCGACCTCCACGCCGTTCGCGAGGTCGCCCCCCAGGTCGGCGTCGCCTGGCTGACAGTGGGGACGATGGACCCCAGAGTGGCCCTGGACGTCGTCGTGGAGCAGGGTCTCGGCGGTCTTCACGCCGCCGGCGCAGCGCTGGGCGGTGAGACGGCCGCGGTCGTGGCCGGGTTGGCCGAGGCGGCGGGGAAGTGGCTCATGGCCTGGACGGTCGACGACGCCGACAAGATCCGCGCGCTCGCCGCCGCCGGCGTGGACGCGATCTGCACCAACGAGCCCGCCCTCGCCAGGCATGCCCTGGAGGCGATCGGGCGCACGTGACGTCCAGGCGGCGACGGCGAGCTAGAAACGGTAAGAGAAGCAGCGCTCCGCGAGGGTCCCGATCGCGTAGTGGCGGTAGAGGCCGAAATACATGTTCTTCGTACGGTCGGCCCAGCGGAGGGCCTTGGGGGCGGCGCAGCGGCGCAGTTCCTGGATGTAGCCGCCCTCGTGGACGGTGTAGAGGGCCCAGGCGCCCGGGTAGTCCTTCGTGGCCGAGACCTCGGCGTGGGGGACGCGCCCCGTGGCCGGGAAGCGCCGCACACGGTTGCGGTGGGTGTGGCCGGCGAAGAAGCCGTGCACGTTCGGGCGCGTGGAGAAGACGTCGAGCATCGCAGCGGAGTGGTCGCGGTGGATGCCGAACGAGCGCTTGCGCCTCTTGCGGGGATCCGAGGTGTAGTGGTGGGCGAAGACGAGAGTCGGGGTGGCCTCGTCTCCGGCGAGTGTGTCTGCGAGGGCTTCCCTCCTCTCGGCGGGGAAGACGCCGCCGTCGCGCCCCGCGTCCACCGTGTCGAGGAGCACGAGGCGGACGCCGGGGGCTTTCTCGGCCCGGGCGGCGTGGTCGGGCTGACCGAGCGTCAAAAGGCCGTCGACGCCGTTCTGCATGCGGTCGTGGTTGCCGAGCACGACATGGCAGGGAGCGGCGAGCTCGGCGAGGACCGCTTTGGCGAGCCCGAACTCCTCAGCGCGGCCGTCGCCAGTGAGGTCGCCCTTGACCACGACCGCGTCCACCGCCGCGGCGTTGACCTCGGCCACGACCGCTTCGTTCATGTACGCCCAGTACGGGGGGTTCTCGTCGGCGGCACGGAAGATCGGGCCCTCGTCGCCCGTGGGCCCCAGGCCGCAGACCTTCTCGCCCAGATGCAGGTCCGAGAGCGTGGCGAAGGTGCCGAGGCGTTCGCCGGGTGGAGTGCG
This sequence comes from uncultured Acidimicrobiia bacterium, assembly GCA_964370965.1. Lineage (GTDB taxonomy): Bacteria > Actinomycetota > Acidimicrobiia > UBA2766 > UBA2766 > CAYJLW01. The sequence goes on from CAYJLW010000001.1 coordinate 102,182, forward strand.
CAGGGTGCGGAACTCCGCCGGGAAGAAGAGGGCGTCGGGGTGGGCGAGCTCGCCGCCGGAGCGGATGTCCACGTCGTAGACGGTGTCCGCCTCCAGGCCTTCGACGCGCACGAGGCGCACGGCGGACTCCGCCTCGGCGTCCGCGGCGGGCGCGGGAACGATCCTGCGCGCCCCCCCCTCCGCGGGCCGGAGGATGATCTCGGCGTCCTCGGGGGCCGGAGAGCCCGTGTCGTCGGTGGTGGCGAAGACGAGCGTGAGTGCCGTGTCGGAGACGGAGGAGATCTCCGGGTTCGTGATACCCATCGCAGCGAAGAGTACCGTCGCCGCGTGGCCGATCCCGCTGTTGCGTCCAGGCTCCCGGCGCCCTTTGCGCCCATGCTCGCGGTCGCCGCAGCGGCGGCCTTCGACGACGACGACTGGGTCTTCGAACCGAAGCTCGACGGCGGGCGCGTTCTGGCCTTCGTGGATCGCGGAACCGTCACGCTGTGGGGCCGGCGGGTCCAGAACCAGACCGCCTGGTACCCCGAGCTCGCCCGGCTGGGCGCGGCCCTCCCCGGGGCCGAGACGGCGGTCCTCGACGGCGAGGTCGTCTGCGCGGGCGACGACGGGACACCGTCGTTCTCACGCCTGCAGCACCGGTTCGGCGTCGTGGGCCCGTCCGCAGAGACCCTCGCCGACCACCCCGTGGCCTACGTGGCCTTCGACCTCCTCTGGCTGGACGGGGAGGATCTCCGAGGGCTGCCCCTCGAAGAGCGCCGGGTCCGCTGCGACGCCGCCCTTGTGGAGGTCGCCGACCTCGCCCGCGCCCGGGCCGTGCGCGGGGCCGGGAGGGCCCTCTTCGCGGAGGTCGCCGCCGCCGGTCTTGAGGGTGTCGTGGCGAAGCGCCTCGCATCCCGCTACCGGCCGGGGGTGCGGAGCCGGGACTGGCTCAAGGTCAAGCTTCACGACGACGTCGACGTGGTGATATGCGGGTGGACGCAAGGCCGGGGGCGGCGGGCCGGGGGCATCGGCTCCCTTGTCATGGGTGCTCACGACGGCACCGGTCGCCTCGTCCACGTGGGCCAGGTCGGCACGGGCTTCAGCGACGACGACCTCGGCGTGCTCGCCGCCGGCCTCGGCCCGCTGCGCACGGCGGAGAGCCCCTTCCCGGACGACTGGGACGTCCCCGAGGTCCCTGGCGTCACCTGGGTGCGTCCCGAGGTCGTGGCCGTCGTCCGCCACAGGGGATGGGGCGGCGAGGGCCGCCTACGGGCGCCGTCGTTCCTCGGTATCCGCTCCGACAAGGACCCCGAGGAGTGCGTGTTGGAGCCGCCGGAGGCCCCGGCGGCTACTTGACGGCTTTCACCGGGGAGAAGGCCACGAGAGCGGCTCCGGTGAGGGCGAGGGCCATCGCCACCGCCAGCCACGGCGCCGGGTCGTAGCCCGTCGCGGGCAGCGTGCCGGCGCCGGTGCTCGACACGGTGGTACCAGCCACGCCGGATGTCGCCGTGGGTGTGGGTGTCGGGGTGGGGTTGTTGCACGGCGGCGAGTCCGGCTGGTCGTACTGCATGCCGTCGATGATGTTGTTGAAGCCGAGTTGGTCCCACCCGGTGTCGAGCAGCTTCGGGATCACGGTACCCCCGCGGAAGAAGTCCACCTGGGAGGCGCACACCTTCTCGGCGGACGTGGGGAGTTGGACCTCCCAGTGGTACTCGCCCGGAGCCTGGAGCGTCTTGATGTCGTACTTGTACAGCGTCTGATTCGTGGGCCAGTGGCTGCCGTCGTCCTTGACGAAGACGGCCAACTGGACGGCGAGTGGGTCAGCGATCTCCGTACCGAGCACGCAGTCGACGGAAGCGGTCGTTCCGCTGACCTTGATCCACTTGCCCCGTTCCCAGCGCGCACCGCCGAGCTCGAGGCAGTCGAGCGAGGGAGTGGCGCTCGGGGTGGCCGAGGGGGTGGGGGAGGGCGACGAATCCTCCGCCGCCGCGGGCGCGGCCAGACAAGCGACTACCGCGAGGGCGCCGGCAAGTGCGCGTATCGCGCGGATCGGGCTCGAAAGTGTCGTTCTCAACACCATAGGTCTTCGCCCATATTGGCACTTCTCCTGCCCGGATGTGCGAATCCCCCGACGGGTGGCGACGACGGGGCCGTAGACACCCGACCCGTGCCCGCTCTCGCCTCAGCTCCCGGTGTCGGCCTGGCGGTCGTCTCTGCCCTCTCGCGCCCGGGCCCGCGCCACGGAAGCCTGCAGCGCCTCCATGAGGTCGACGATCTTGCCCGCCGGTGCCGCTGCCGGGGCCAGGACCGCCTCTCCGGCGAGCTTGGCGTCGACGGCGGCGAGGATGCGTTCCCGGGTCTCGTCGTGGAAGCGCTCCGGCTCGAAGTGACCGGCGGTCGCCTCCACCAGTTGGCGGGCCATGGCGCGTTCGGCCTCCGTGATCTCCGTCTCGCGCCCGGCGCCCTCGACGTCAGGCACCCGGATCTCGTCGGGCCAGAACATCGTCTCGAGGACGAACACGGCATCGCGGAGACGCAGGGTGGCGACGTACTGCTTTTCCCGGATCGCCATCCGGCACAGCGCCACGAGGCCGGACTCGGCGAGGGTCTCCGCGAGGAGCCGGTAGGCCTTCAGGGCGCCTTCGTCCTCGGGGCCGAGGTAGTACGACTTCCGGTAGTAGATGGGATCGACCTCGGCGAGGGGCACGAACGCCACGATGTCTATCGTCCGTGACGACTCCCCGTGGAGCTCGGCGAGCTCGTCGTCCGCGAACGTGACGTAGCGCCCCTTGCCCACCTCGTAGCCGCGGATGATCTCCTCGGGCGGCACCGGGCCGGCGTCCTCCTGGCCCTCCGCCACCTTCTGGTAGCGGATCCGGGCGCCGTCGGCGGCGCGGAGCTGGTGGAAACGAACCGACTTCTCCTCGGTCGCCGAGTACATGGCGACCGGTATCGTCACCAGCCCGAAGCTGATGGTTCCTTTCCACAACGCTCTTGCCACACCGACATGCTATGAGCGCTGCGGGAGGCTTGGTCACCGCTGGGGGACGTCTTGGCGTATTCGCGAAACCGAGATGCCACGGGGATCGACTCCCTGGAACGACTCCGGGCGGACGTCGTCGCATGCCGCCGCTGCCCCCGGCTCGTCGCCTGGCGGGAGGAAGTCGCCCGCCGGAAGCGGGCGGCGTTCGTCGGGTGGGACTACTGGGGGCGGCCCGTCCCGGGATTCGGCGACCCCGCGGCACGCCTGTACGTGCTCGGTCTCGCCCCCGCCGCGCACGGAGGCAACCGCACGGGCCGGGTCTTCACGGGCGACCGCTCCGGCGACTGGCTGTACGCGTCCCTCCATCGCTGCGGGTTCGCGAACCAGGCCCGTTCGGAGTCCTCCAGCGACGGCCTCCGCCTGTGCGACGCGTACGTCGCCGCTGCCGTGCGTTGCGCCCCGCCGGCGAACCGCCCCACGGTGGAGGAGAGGGAGAGCTGCGCCCCCTTCCTCGTCCGTGAGGTGGGCCTCCTGACCCGGCTTCGCGTCGTCGTCGCCCTCGGCGGCTTCGCCTGGGACGCGGCACTCCGCCACCTCGGGCCTGTGCGCCCGAAGCCTCGCTTCGGCCATGGGGCGGAGACGCCGCTCCCGGGGGGTGGGCGCCTGCTCGGCTCCTACCACCCCAGTCAGCAGAACACGTTCACGGGCCGGCTCACGCAGGACATGTTCGACAGCGTGTTCCGGCGGGCGAGGGACCTGCTCCGCTCCAAGGAGCCCTAGTCGAAGGGGGTTGTCGCTACCGCTGTGGAGACCGCTGCGACGAGGACCAGTCCGGACGGAGTCGCTTCGGCCGGCGGTGCTTCAGGCGGGAGCGGGGCGGGAAGAGACTGGGTCGCACGACGTCCCGGGCGACGCCCGGCGCCCTGTCGGATCGGTACCTCTCGTAGGGGTGCACGACCTCTCCTGTGGCTGCGGTGGGGGGGCTGCGTTCAACGCAGGGATCGGCACGACAACGCCCGGAATTAGGGGCGGGTTCTCTTCCAGGGCCGGCGGGCGCCCAGCAGCTACACCTCGGCCTGGTCGGCCTCGGACACGTCAGCGAAGAGGCCCCCGAAGAGGACCGTACGGGCGGCGGCGGCCACGGCGTCGGGGTCGGCGTCCTCGGCCACGGCCTCGGCGGCGGCATCGACGACGCCGTTCACGAGTGCCGCCACCACATCCGCGCCCGCACTGCCGAGGCGCACGGCCCCCGCCTCGTTCCCCTCGGCGAGTATCTCGGCGAGGAGCTCCTCAGAGGTGCCCCTGAGGTCCTCGAAGTCGTCTTCCCACTCCTCGTCCAGGGCGGCGCCTTCCGCGAGGAGAGCCTCGAGGCGGGCGTCATGGCCAGCCTCGGCCCGTTCCACCCGGATGTCCACGTAGGCGGCGAGCTTCGACCGGGCGCCCCGGACCCCGGCGAGCTGGCGGGTGACGACGGCCATCTCGGCGAGCACCTCGCGTTCCAGGGCGGCGAGGAAGGCGGCCTCCTCGGAGTCGTAGGCGAGGTCGTCGCGCTCGATACCGAGAGTGAGGGCCACGGCATCGAGGTCGAGGGCCTCGATGCCGGCGGTGGCGACGAACTCGGCCACCAGCTCGAGCACGGGGTCGGGCGGCCCTTCGGCGATGTCGTCTTCGGACCCGCCGGGTCCGCCCGGGAGGGGGCTGGGGTCGTGGATGCGCCTGTAGCCCATGGGCACACTCTAGAGACCCGCGGGTTCCCGGTGGGGCTGGCCCGATGCGTGGGTTCCAGGGACGTCTTCCGCGTGCGTGATCGCAGCGCCCGCGGCCTCTTCCTGCCTGGCGACCCGCGGCGCCGACTCCTGAGATCCGGTCCCGGCTCGTGGAGGCCGGATCTCAAGGCTCGCCCCGCCCCCCGCCCGCGGGGCCGGGATCGGCGGCGATCTCGCCGATGACGTCCGCACCGGCGGTCTCCGGTAGGCCGCGCACGAGTGTGCCGGCCACCAGGAGGCCGCCGGCCCCGAAGAGGAACTGCGTGGCCGGGGCGACAGTGGCGGCGAGGGCGCCCACGACGAGGAGGCCCAGGGAGCCCGCGAGCACCTGGCAGGCGAGCACGAAGGACGTGCACGTCGCCCTCACCTCCGTGCTGAAGAGCTCCGCCAGGTAGGCCTGCGTGACGGCCGAGGTCGCAGCGAGGGACGCCACGATCAGCCAGTAGCCGGGGGCGAACGTGGCCCGGGAGCGGGTGAAGACGAGCACGGTGCCCCCGGCCATCATCGCGAAGGCCACGAGCAGGATCCGTCGCCGCCCAAGGCGGTCGCTGAGACGGCCTCCGATCAGGAAGCCCAGGAACCCCCACGGTCCCGCCCCGATCACGATCGCCGTGAACAGTCCCTTCCAGTGGTACGTGTCCTGGGCGAGTTGGGCGGCGTAGAGCGTGGCGGGCGTGACGAGGCAGCCGAAGGCGCCCGCCAGGACGGCGGCCCGCCAGAGCCGCGAGCGGTGCAGCCTGTCGACGTGGGGCCAGAAGCCGGCCTGCACCCGGTTCGATTCGCGGGCCACCTCGAACGCGCGGGTCTCGCCCAGGTTTCGTCTCAGGTAGGCCACGACTCCGAGGGGGAGGAGGGCGAAGAGGTAGAGGATCCGCCATCCCAGCGACGTGTCGTCGACGACGAGGAGGAGGAGGGCCACGGGTGCCCCCCCGATGCCGGAGATCATCCCCAGCATCGAGAGGCCCGCGCCGCGGCGGTCGGGGCGGATCTCCTCGGCGACGACGAGGGCGGCGAGGGACGACTCCACGGTGAGGAACACGCGGCAGACGGACTGCACGACGACGAAGGCGGCGAGTGACCAGGCCGCGGCGGTCAGGCCGGTGCTGAGCGTGAAAACCGCGATCGAGATCACGAGGAGGCGCTGGCGACCCCACTGGTCTGCGAGGCGCAGGAACGGCACACTGGCCAGGGAAGCGATCCGGATCACGGCCACACCGATGCCGAACACGGCCACCGAGACGCCGAGGCCCTTGGCCACGACGGGGCCGGCGACGCCGATGATCGTGGCGTCGTACTGCTCGAAGAACCCGGCGAGGAGGAGCGGGGCGAGGACTCGCCTCTCGTGGGAGTCGAAGTCGAACATGCCTCGCACGTGGTGGAACGGCACCGGGGAGTTCTACTAGTTCTGGGCGGCATGACCGAGCCCGCCGCCCTCTATGACGTCGCCGCCGGAGCCTGCGTGCTGCGCCTACACGTGCAGCCCGGCTCCGGTCGGGACGCCGTCGCCGGTGTGCACGGCGACGCGCTCAAGGTGCGGGTACGGGCCCGACCGCACGGCGGGGAGGCCAACGCCGCCGTCCTCGCCTTCCTCGCCGGGGCGCTCGAGGTGCCCAAGACGTCCCTGGTGCTGCTCTCCGGGGAGCGTTCCCGGGCCAAGCGCGTGCGGGTGCCCCTCGCCGCCGGCGTCCTCGACGCCCGTCTCAGAGCGCTCCTGGACGCCACCCCGCGCCGGCGGCACCGCTGAGCTCGCCTACGGCCCCGTGGCCACCCCGGGTCCGTCGGCGAGGGTGAGGCGCCGGCCCGTGCGCCGCCGGTACGCGTACTCGGCCACGAAGCTGAGCGCGAGCACGGCGAAGAGGACGATCCAGGTGGCGGCGGGCGCGGAGCGCACCACGTAGATCATGAGGATCACGAACATCCCCCCGCAGGCGACGGTCGAGGCCACGATCACGAGGGGACGGGCTCCTGTCTCCCGGTGCAGCCGCAGGTGCGCCGCGTTCACTGCGGTGTACACGATGAGGAAGGCGGCGCTGCCCATCATCGCTATGGGCCCGAGCGGGAAGAAGAGCACGAAGGCGATCACCAGGCCCGCTGTGATGAACAGTCCCTCCCCGTTGTGGGACCACACCCGGCGGCTGAAGTCGGCCGGGAGTTGGCCGTCCTTGGCTATCTGGTAGCTCACGTTCGCGGCGCCGAAGAGCGTGGCGTTCACGGCCGACGAGGTGGAGAGGAGGGCGGCGACAGCCACGAGTGTGAATCCGAGCCGGCCGAGGAACGGCTTCGCCGCCTCCGCCAGGGCGTAGTCCTTGGACCTCACCATGTCGGGGATGCTCACGTTGCCGATGACCACGACCGAGACGGACACGTAGACGGCGATCACCAGGAACACCGCCACATAGAGGGAGCGGGGGAGCTCTCGCCGCGGGTCGACCATGTGGCCGGCGGCGTTCGTGACGAGGCCGAACCCCTCGTATCCGATGAACAGCACGCCCGCGCCGAAGACGACGTCGATGCCGTTGGGCCACCCGGACACGGCCATCCGGCCCGCCTCGACGGTGAAGGCGCCGGCGGTGACGAACCCCACGAGTATGAGCACCTTCACGGCCACGATGGCGGTCTCCGCCCTGCCCATGGCGCCGACACTCACGAAGTTCAGGGCCGTGAAGAGCATGACCACGCCGACGGCGACGAGCTTCGGCGTGAATCCGGGAAGCCCCTTGGGGAGGAACGTCATCGCGTATCCGGCGAAACCGCTTGCGTAGAGGGCGATGGAGATGACGTAGGCCATGTACTGGAAGATGTTCAACGCTCCGCTGAGGACACCGTCGCCGAGGCCTTTGACGAGGAACTGCACGGCCCCGCCGACGCTCGGGTACCGCACGCCGAGCTTCACGTAGGAGTAGGCGGACAGCAGGGCGACGACACCGCCGACGGCGAAGGAGACGGGCAGGGCAGACCCGCTCACCTCGGCCACGACGCCCAGGATCGCGAAGATCCCGGCGCCGATCATTCCCCCGACCCCGATGCTCACCGCCGCCCAGAACCCGATCTCGCCCCTTGGGGCCGGGGCCGGGGACGGCCGGCTGCTGGATTCCATGGGCCTCCTTCGGGCGGCCATTAGACACGCTGGAGGGCCTCGCCGTCGACGACCCGGCCGGGTGCGGAACCGGCTGGGAGGAACGGCGGGTCACGCGCGAACCTGTGGCCATGGACTTCCGTGACGTACCCGCCGGCACGCCGGTCGCCGTAGGCGACCACCTCGTGCCCATGCCCGCTCTGGCCCAGGGTGACAGGGTGCTCGCCGTCCCGAGGCGGGGAGAACTCCTGGTCGTCCCTGCGGCGGCCCACGCCGAGGCGGCCGCGGCCGTCGCCGAGGCGCAGGCCGCATTCGCAGCCATGGCCACGGTCTCACACGACGCCGTCTCGGCCTTCTTCGACGGTTTCGCGGATCGCCTCGCGGACGGCGCCGTCTGGGACGAGGTTGCGGCCGCGAACGCCGCCGACGTCGCCCGGGCCAAGGAGGCGGGGCGTTCCACGACCCGTCTCGTCGCCACCGAGAAGATGCGTGCCGGGATGGTCGCCGGCCTCCGGGGCTGGGCGACCTCGCCCACGCTGGTCGGTGAGGTCATCGAGAGACGGGAGGCCCAGGACTACGTCATCGAACGCCGCCGGGCGCCTCTCGGCGTCGTAGCCTTCGTGTTCGAGGGCCGGCCGAACGTCTTCGCCGACGGTGCCGGCGTCCTGCGGAACCTGAACACCGCCGTGATGCGCATCGGCCAGGACGCCCTCGGCACCGCCGAGGCCGTCGACGACCTCGCTCTGCGCCCCGCCCTCGCCGCCGCCGGGCTGCCCCAGGCCGCCGTCCGGCTCGTGCGCAGCCGCGACCGGGCCGCCGGCCAGGCGCTGTTCGCCATGCACGAGGTGCGTCTCGCCGTCGCCCGCGGATCCGGGCCCACGGTGGCGTTGCTGGGCAGCATCGCCGAGCAGGCCGGGATCACGGCTTCGCTGCACGGCACCGGGGGCGCCTGGGTGTACGTGGAGGCCTCGGCATCCGCGGAGGCTGTGGCGAACGCCGTCCGCCACAGCCTCGACCGCAAGGTGTGCAACACGCTCAACGTGCTCGTCCTGCAGCGTTCCGCGGTGGCGACCCTCGGTTCGGTCGTGGCCGCCGTGCTCGCCGAAGCCGCCGCCGCCGTACATGCTGCTCCGGGCGCCGAGGGGATCGTGGCGGGCGCTGCGCCCCTCGCGCTCGAGGACCTCTCCCGGGAGTGGGAGTGGGAGGACGTCCCGGAGTGCTCCCTCGCCGTGGCCGGCGACCTCGGCGAGGCGGTCGCCCTCGTCAACACCTACAGTCCGCACTTCGTGGCCTCGATCGTCTCGGGTCGCCCCGGGGCCTTCGACGAGTTCTACGCCGCGGTGGACGCTCCGTACGTGGGCAACGGCTTCACCCGCTGGGTGGACGGCCAGTGGGCATGGGAACGGCCCGAGCTCGGCCTCACGAACTGGGAACGGGGCCGCCTCCTGGGCCGCTCCGGGATCCTCTCCGGCGACGACGTCTGCAGCGTCCGGGACGTCTTCCTCGACCTCACCGGTCGCGCGCCCCAGGCACGTTAGGATCGCGGGCTTGGCCCCGCCCTGGAGAGAAGCTGGTCCGTGAGCGCTGACGGCTGGATCACCCTGGTGGTGCTCGTCGCCGCCGTCGCGCTCATGGCGAGCGAGCGGGTGCAGCCCGCCGTGGCCATGGTGGGGGCCGTGATCGTCCTCGTCACCCTGGACGTCCTGAAGCTCGAGGACGCCTTCCTGGGCTTCGCCAACGACGCCCTGGTGACGATCGCGGCGCTCTACGTCATCGCCCACGCCGCAGAGACCACCGGGCTCACGACGGTGCTCTCGCCCCTTTTCGGCCGGCCCCGGGGGGAGCGGGCGAACCTCGTGCGCATCCTGGGTATCACGGCGACGGCGTCGGCGTTCGTCCCGAACACGCCGTTGGTGCAGGCGATGGCGCCGCAGGTCGCGGACTGGACGCGCCGCAACCGCCTGTCCGCGTCCCGCTACCTCATGCCCATGAGCTACGCCGCCCTCCTCGGCGGGATGGTCACGCTCATAGGCACTTCGACCAACCTCACGGTCGCCGGACTCATGCAGAAGGCGAAGATGGCGCCCATGGGCCTGTTCGAGATCACGAAGGTGGGCCTGCCCGTCGCCGTCGTGGGCGTCGTGGTCCTCGTGCTCGTCCTTCCCGTGGTCCTGCCCAAACGCAAGGGCACCCTCGAACAGCTCGGCGAGGGCCGCGAGTTCACCGTCGAGATGGTCGTCCCGCCCGGGAGCCCCCTGGCGGGCCAGACCGTCGAGGAGGCCGGCCTGCGCCACCTCGAAGGCGTCTTCCTGTTCGAGATCGAACGCGGAAGGCGCGTGATCGCGCCCGCCCGCCCCGACGAGGCCCTCGAGGAGGACGACCGCCTCATCTTCGCCGGCAACGTCGCCCAGATCCTCGACCTGCAGCGCATCCGCGGTCTCGTCTCCGCGGAGCAGCGCCACTTCGACCTCGGCCGGGGCGGCCTGGAGCAGCGCTTCTACGAAGCGGTCGTGGGGGCGAACTCCGGCCTCGCGGGGACGACGCTGAAACGGGCCGGGTTCCGCTCCCAATACGGCGCCGCCGTGCTGGCCATCCACCGGGCCGGTCAGCGCCTCCCCGCCAAGCTGGGCGAGGTCGTCCTGCGCCCCGGCGACGTCCTCATCGTCCTCGGCGAGGAGGACTTCGCGTCCCGTTGGGGTGATCGGGGCGACTTCCTGGTCATCGCCCCCGTGGGGGGGACGAACCCGATCCGCACGTCCCGGGCGCCCGTCGTCGGGACCATCGTCCTGGCCATGGTCGTCCTGGCGACGACGGGCGCCATGCCCCTCGCGAAGGGAGCTCTGCTCGCAGCCCTCCTCGTCGTCGTCTTGCGGATCCTGTCTCCCCGTGAGGCCCGTTTCGCCCTCGATCTCGACGTGCTCGTACTCATCGGGGCCAGCGTCGGCCTCAGCACGGCCATCCAGCAGAGCGGTCTCGCCGCCGAGCTCGCCCGCCTCCTCACCGATGCCTCCGCGGGCCTCGGACCGACCGCGGCGCTCGCCGGGGTGCTCGTCGCCACGACGATCCTCACCGGCCTGATCTCGAACAACGCGGCCGCCGCCCTCATGTTCCCGATCGGGGTCGCCCTCGCCCGGGGCTTCGGCGCGGACGCCCGCCCGTTCGTGTTCGCCATCGCTCTGGCCGCCTCGATCGACTTCATGACACCCGTCGGGTACCAGACGAACGCTCTGATCTACAGCATGGGCGGGTACCGCTTCCTCGACTTCACCCGGGTGGGTGCGCCTGTCACGGTCGTCTCCCTGGCGCTGGCCACCGTCCTGATCCCCGTCGCCTGGCCGTTCTGAGCACCCCGGCGCGGTCAACCGAGGAGGTGACCGAGGACGAGGTCCCGGAGACGCCGCGCGTCGACGGACACGGCGAGCCGGCAGTTCGGCTCCCCGGCAACCCGGGTGGCGGAACCGTCGTCGTCGAGCTCGAGGCGAACGGTCTCGTACTCGCAGAGGCCGTCCTCGACGACCGCGGCCACGGCCACCGGGTCGTGGAGGACCACGGCTTCGCGGCCGCTGTGGGCGAGCCAGATGCGGGCGAGGCGGGCGAGCGTCGCGGCGAGGTCGTCCCCCCGGCCAAGGTCGGCGAGGTCCTTGCCGGACAGTCGGCAGGTACGGGTGACCTCCACGGGGTGGACGAGGGGGACGGTGTGCTCGTCGAGGACGACCTCGGCTGCCGCCGGGTCGGCCGTCCAGTTGGTCTCGTCGGCGAGTCCCCCCGTCACGCTGAGGCGCACGGCCCGCAGGCCGGTGCGCGCCATCCACGCCAGGTTCGTGAGCGGTCCTGTGGCGACTGTCCAGTCGTCGGGGTCGGGTTCGGGCAGCCGGGGCGGGCCCGCCCCGGGCGGTGGGGCGTCGAGGATTCCCTCGCCTTCGTGACCGGCCATGGGCGCCTCGCGGCCGATGGTCATGGGGGCTCCGTGACCCGCCACCACAGGGGCGCCCGTGCCGGCGAGGTCGAGGATGCGCCGGGCTACGGCAGCCCGCACCGCCGTGTTTCCAGAGACCGTCGACACGCCGGTGAGAGCGATCCGGGCGTCGCGGGCGGCGAGGGCGAGGGCGAAGGCGTCGTCCACGTTCGTGCCGACGTCGGTGTCGAGCCAGATCGAGGTCACTGCGTGCCCGAGGCTACGGCGGTGTGGCGCCCGCCGCCCCGAGCCCGGGGCCCGCGTTCAAGACTTCCGCGGTGTCCCGCCGATACATGGGCCGTACGACTCACCACGCACCACATCGAGCGACGTCAACATGGCCCTCCTTCGCACCCACAGTCGCAGTCCCCGGCGTGTCCGCGCCCGTGGTCGCGGTTTCACCGTCGCCGTCCTGATCGCGGCCCTCGCCGCCGCCCTGGCCGTCGAGGGCCTCGCACCGGCCCAAGCGTCGGCCGATCCCGCAGGTGACTGGCTCTCCCTCGTGAACCAGGCCCGGGCATCGGCCGGCGTGGGCCCGGTGAGCCTGGACCCCACGCTCATGGGCCAGTCCGGGATCCACTCCAACTTCATGGCGTCCACGGGCCGGTTCTGTCACTCCACGGACTGCGATCCGGCGGGCGGCCCCGTTCAGAACGGGACCTGGAGCTCCTGGGGCGAGAACGTGGGCTGGACCTCTGACTGCAACGTCGTCACGCTGCACAACGCGCTCATGAATTCCCCCGGGCACAGGGCGAACATCATGAACCCGTCCTTCACCCGCCTCGGTGTGGCGTGGGTACAGGGGCGTTCGCCGGATCCCAACTACGGCTCCGTCTGCTACGTCACGGAGCAGTTCACGGCCGCAGCGGCGGCCCCGGCCCCCCCGGCAGCGGGCGCCGGGAGAGGCGTGCAGTCCGCCACGAGGACGGTGTGCAGGGGCAAGGGGCGCAAGAGGCGCTGCCGAAGCGTCCGTGCGAAGGCCCGCAAGGGCAAGGCCCGCCAGGCCCGCAGGGCCCGCAGGCCCCGCAAGGCCCGCCGCCGCTGACCGCCGGCGGGGAACCCGACCTGGGACCGACCTCATCAGGGCGCGGGCAATCAGGAGGGCGGGCTGGGAGGTCCCCGCCAGCCCGCGGAGCGCTGCCAGAGTGGGGCCGGAGGGCCGGCTCCGCCGGCCCGGAACGGCGACCTGGCGGCAGGCGGTCCGGTTCTGACAGGGGGGTGTTCGAGGGGGGACGGAGTCCCCCTTCGAGGATCTAGAGGGGCCGCAGCAGGGCGCCGGCCATCGTGGCTCCGGTGCCGATCCCGCACATCGCCACGGACTTGTACCCGCGGATGCGCTCGAGGTGCTCGTAGAACGCCACCGGGCAGGACGCCGTGGAGAGGTTGCCGCGGTCGGCGAAGTTGTCGACGTAGTCCCAACCCTCCGGGAGGTTGGCGGCGAGTCCCCCGAGGACGGCCCCGGACCCCTGGTGGGGGACGATGATCCCCGGGAGCTCCACGTCGGCGTGCTTGGTGACGGCCCGGAACACGTCGAGCATCCCCGGCACCGCGCCCAGGACGGCCTGGGCGGCGTTGTGCGTGAGACGCGTGCTCGCGGGATCTTCGTGCGGGAAGCGGCCGGTGATCCGGGCGTCGAACTCGTCGTTGGCGGGGTGGACGTCGAAGGGCACCTTGTAGCCGTTGATCGGCATCACGATGACCTCGGCCTCCTCGTCGCCGATCTTCTGGTCCGTGAAGGCCGCGACCTCCTGGACCTCGAAGAGGGGGAAGTCGCCGCCCTCGCGGGGCAATGAGGAGAGGATGAACGCGGCGCCGGCGTCGCCGAAGAGGAAAGCCTCCACGGGGTAGCGGATCATCCTGATCATCGACGTGATCGACTCGCTGGCGGTGACGAGCACCGTGGAGGCGAACCCGGAGCGGATGAAGTTCGTCGCCTGCGTGATGCCCTGCATGAACGCCGCGCAACCCCCGTAGAGGTCGAACGTGGCCACGCGCTCGATGTCGAGGTGCTTCAGGAGCCGGGACCCCACCGACGGCATGATGTAGTCCAGGCCCGAGCAGGCGGTGATCACGCAGTCGATCTCGTCGGACTTCATGCCTGCGGAGTCGAGGGCGTCCTTCGCGGCGTTTCCCGCGAGGACGTCGTTCGTGTGGATCATCCGCATGTTCTTCATGTCGCACAGCGAGTAGCGACCGCGGATGCCGATCAGGTTGGCGTACTTGTCGACGGTCTTCTGCGAGAGCCCGAAGACCGCCCCGATGTCCTCGTTCGTGAGGTAGTTGGGCGGGAAGGCGATGCCGGCGCCGACCAAGTACACGGAGTTGTCGCTCATCGTGCGGGTGCCTTTCCTCTCGTCCCCGGAGAACCTCCCTAGCAGTCGATCACTTCGACGCCGGGGCCGCTCGATCCTTCGCGGCGGCTACGCCTTGCCGTTGTCCTCCGGAGCCGACGCGGTGTCCGGAACGGCGGCCATCGTGCCGTCCTCGAGCCTGCGGGCCGCGTAGCCGTGCCGGGCGGGGTCGAAGGTCACCGGGTCCGGGAGTTGCGCGAGGGCCTCGTCGGATGTGCGGTACATGGGCCCGGGTTCGCCGCCCGCCCAGCACACCACGGCCTGGACCATGGGATTGCTCAGGGTGGGGAGGTTGCCCCCCTTGGGTTTCGCGGGCGTCCCGCCGAGGAGGATCGCGGGCGTGAGCCAGTGGCCGGAGACGACGGAGTGGGGCAGGACGGCCGTGACGTCGGACAGGACGGTCCCCGGGTTGACCGACGACTTCGCCCCGATGCCGACTATGCGGCCGAACTTGATCGGGTCCGAGATCGCGATGCGCTCGACGTCGACCTCGCCCTTCTCGTCGAAGGCGTGGTGGGAGTCGAACATCGACACGTACTCCCCACAGCCCCCGACGGCACCCCAGTGCAGGCCCTGCTGGATGCGCAGGACGACGCCCTTGTTGAGGCGGATGCCCCCCTCGAAGAAGATCTTCCCCGACAGGTAGATCGCCACGTCGTCCGCGAAGTGGCAGTGGGGGCCGATCAGGAACTGCGGCTCCTGGCCGAGATTGGGATCTATGAACAGCCGGAAACGGTCCTGGATCACCGTTCCCTCACCGATCCGGATCGTCGTCTTCCGCTTCCACGGCTTCACACCGGAGTGGGCGACCTCGATCTTGCAGTCGTGGCCGACACGAACCGAGGGGTGCACCTCGATGGTGACGTCGACGCCCAAGAGGCGGGCCATGAGCCGGGTGCGTTCCACGAACCACCAGCGGCGCAGCCGCGACGGCAACGAGTAACCGGTATGAAGGAGCATGCGCAGCATTTCGAGTCCTTTCCGACCCGACCGGGGGGTGGGGTGGTGCTACTTGGAGCGGGATTTCGATGTCGGCCCTCAGGACTCCTCTCCGGGATCGCCCTCTCGCCGGCTCGCAAGGAAGTCTTCGAGCTCGGCGGCGAGCTCCTCTCCGGTGGGGAGATGTCCGGGAGCGAGTGCCTCGCCGGCGTCGTAGCGGCGCTCCAGGTCCTTCACGTAGTCCACGACCTCGTCGTTCTCCCGCATCGCCTCGTTCACTCCCTCGCAGAACCTCTCGGCGTCGCCGCGGAGCTCGTCGAGCTCCAGAGTGAGGCCCGCCAGGTCGGCCACGGCTTCCACGAGCGCGAGAGCGGCCTGCGGATTCGGCGTCGCCGACACGTAGTGGGGGACGGCCGCCCACAGGCTCACGGTCTCGAGGCCCGAGCGCGAGGCGGCGTCGTGGAGCACGCCCACTATGCCCGTGGGTCCTTCGTAGCCGGAGCGCTGGAGGTGGAGACGTTCGGCGAGGGCGGCGTCGGAGGTGATCCCGGTGAGGCGCACCGGTCGCGTGTGGGGGACGTCGGCGAGGAGGGCGCCCACGGAGACGACCCGGCGGGCGCCGCTGCGCCGGGCCACCTCGAGATGGCACGCGCAGAAGTCGCGCCACCGGACGTGCGGTTCGACGCCGACGCCGAGGACGAGGTCGTGGCCGCCGGCGCGGGAGCCGTGGAAGTCGTTCACCGGCCAGTCGAGACCCCGCGTGTCGCCGTCCACGAGGTGGACCGTGGGCCGCAGGAGCTGGAAGTCGTAGAACGGGTCCGGGTCGATTCCGGCGAAGCGCTCGGCGCCCAGGCGGTTGCGCAGGACTTCCAGGGCGGCGGTGGCGGCGTCTCCTGCGTCGTTCCAGCCTGCGAAGGCGACGACGAGAACGGGGTCGGTGAGGCCGGGGTCCGACTCGAAACGGAGGGCGTCCATGTCGCCAGGCTAGCGACGGCGCCGCGGGGCGCCGCGAGCCGCTACGAGGCCGTCACCGCCCCGGAGGAGGGGACGAGTGACCACCATGTCGTACCCGCTGCGAGGGCGAGGGGCTTGCCCGCCTGGTCCTGAAGCCGGGTCGGCGTCGAAGGTGCCACACGGGACCAGGTGCAGGGTGTCACCGTGGCGCCCCTGGCCACGAAGCAGTTCCCGTTGCCGACCACCTTCCAGGACGGAGCCGGGTTGCCGGCGGCGTCCTTGACTCCCGTCCGCTCCATCTCGACGGTCTGGAAGACGAGGTTCGTGAAGGCCACGGGGGCGCCGCTCGGGACGGTCTGGGGGTTCGGCCCCTTCATCCGCCTGTAGCGGCCGGTGGCACCGTCCCAGGTCCACGTGACCACGTTGCGGGGTGCGAACGTCACCTTCAACGTTCCTGCCGGGGTTCCGCCGGGGAGGGGCGTGGAGGCGAACGACCACTGCTCGGGTGGGGCGCCGTTCTTCTGCGCGAGGGAGTCGTAGATTGCCTGTGAGCTCGTGAAGACGTTGTGGGGCGCCCTCCGGGAGCGGTTGCGAGTGAAGAGCTTCGCCCACTCGCTGTCCTGGGTGCGGGTCTCGATCCCGGCGCGCTCGACCTCCCGGAGGAACGCTGCCGCGCCCCCCGAG
Organism: uncultured Acidimicrobiia bacterium; assembly: GCA_964370965.1. Classification (GTDB taxonomy): domain Bacteria; phylum Actinomycetota; class Acidimicrobiia; order UBA2766; family UBA2766; genus CAYJLW01. The sequence goes on from CAYJLW010000001.1 coordinate 118,869, forward strand.
AAGACGAGGACGGGACGCCCCAGGGAGCCGGCGAGGACGGGGTCGACGGGTCGCACGGAGCGGATGGGCCCGATCTCCGGGACGTCCTGGGAGTGCACCACAGCCATGAACCTGGTGAGGCCGCCCTCCACGACCTCCTCGTAGACGACGTCGCTGAGGTCGAGGCCGGCCTGGGGCTGTGCCGCCGGGGCGTTGTCGATCTTGAACAGCAGCGCCCGGCGTTGCGTGCCCGCCGGCCCCTCCGGCATGCCCGTGAGCGGTGCCGGCTTCGGCTTGGTCGTCGTGGTCGTGGTCGTGGGCCGCTTCCTGGGCGACGCGGAGGGCTCATCGAAGCCGGTGCCCGACGCGCACGCCCCCAGGAGAGCGGCGACGGCGAGAAGGGAAGCCACCCTGCGGGTCTGTGCCATGACGGAAGTGATAGCAGCGCGGGCCCGTGCGGCGGTACCCCGGCGTGTACGCTCCCGCGCCGTGACGGGAGAAACGCTCCGTGCGGAACTCGTGCGCCTCGTCCGCGACTTCGTCGAGGCGGAGGTCGTCCCGGCCGCCGCTGAGCACGACGCCCAGGACACGTACCCGGGCGCCATCATCGACGGCATGCGGGAACTCGGCCTTTTCGGCATCACCGTGCCCGAGGAGTACGGCGGCCTCGGTCTCGACCTCACGACATACTCCATGGTCGTCGAAGAGCTCGCACGCGGGTGGATGTCCACGTCGGGTGTCCTCAACACCCACTTCATGACGTGCTTCCTCGTCAACACGTTCGGCACCGAGGACCAGCGGCGGCGCTTCCTCCCGCGCCTCGCGAGAGGCGAGGTACGGGGGGCCTTCTCGATGTCGGAGCCCGACTGCGGATCCGACGTGCAGGCGATCCGCACGAGCGCCGTCCGTGACGGCGACGAATACGTCGTGCGCGGAACGAAGATGTGGGTCACGAACGGCCTTCACGCGGGTGTCATGAGCACCCTGGTGAAGACGACCGTGGGCACAGAACCGGCGCACCGGGGGATGAGCGTGCTGCTCGTGGAGAAGCAGCCGGGGCGCGAGCGCGACGGCGGTGTCCTCGTGACCCGCCGGATCCACAAGCTCGGCTACCGGGGCATCGAGACCGTCGAGATCGTCTTCGACGACCACCGGGTCCCGGCGGCGGATCTCCTCGGGGGCGAGGAGGGCCACGGGTTCCAGCAGATGATGGCGGCCGTCGAGCTCGGCCGGGTGAACATCGCGTCGCGGGCCGTGGGTGTGGCCCAGCGGGCCTTCGAAGAGTCCATCCGGTACGCGCAGCAGCGTCACAGCTTCGGCCGGCCCATCGCCGAGCACCAGGCGATCCAGTTCAAGCTCGCCGAGATGGCCACGAAGATCGCCGCCGCCCGTCTCCTCGCCCGCGACGCTGCCGCCAGGAAGGACTCGGGGGACCGTTCCGACCTCGAGGCCGGGATGGCGAAGTACTTCGCCTCCGAGGCTTGCCAGGAGGTCTGCACGGAGGCCCTCCGCCTCTTCGGCGGGTACGGCTACGCGGCGGAGTTCCCGATCGAGCGCCTGTACCGTGACGCCCCCCTCATGCTCGTGGGCGAGGGCACGAGCGAGATCCAGAAGCTGGTCATCGCGAGACGCCTGCTGGAGCGGTGGCGGTTCCCCGCCTGATGGGACGGGTCCGGCGAGTTCCCGGCCCCGCCACAGCGTGGGGAGAGTGTGGCATGACGAGCGTCCCTCGAGGTCAACGGACGTCCCTTCGGGGCTCCTCCCGAGGAGCCGGGGGGCGGCTCAAGGCGTGTTCGGAACCCGTCGATGCTGCACGTCATGGGAGAACGTGAGGGGTCCGCCGGGGTGGAGCCCGACGCCGGGCTGGTGAGCCGCGCGCTGGAGGCGTCGGGGAACGGGATCCTGATCACCGACCCCCGGCGGACGGACAACCCCATCGTCTACGTGAACGCCGCCTTCGAGCGGCTCACGGGCTACCGTGCCGTCGACGCCATCGGTCGCAACCCCCGCTTCCTGCACCGCGACGACAGCGATCAGGCGGCGCTCTCGGAGCTCCGCAGGGGCGTGGCCGAGGCGCGTCCCGCGAGTGTCGTCCTGCGCAACTACCGCCGGGACGGGCGCCAGACATGGGTCGAGCTCGACGTGTCTCCCGTCTTCGACGACGACGACGTCCTCGTGGCCTTCATCGGCGTCCAACACGACGTCACGCTGCACAAGTTCGCCGAGGAGGCGCTCCTGCACGCCCGGACACAGGCACTCGCCGCGTCCCGGTTGAAGTCGGAGTTCCTGGCCACGATGAGCCACGAGATCCGCACGCCGATGTCGGCGATCATCGGGATGAGCGACCTTCTCCTCGACATGGGTCTCGACGAGGAGCAGACGGGGGCGGCGCGCATGGTGCGCGACGCCGCGGGTTCACTCATGCAGATCCTGGACGACATCCTCGATTTCTCCCGCATCGAGGCGGGGGAGCTCACTCTGGAGGCGAGGGACTTCGAGCCCGGGCGCCTTCTCGAGGAGGTCGTCGGTCTCCTCGGCCAGCAGTCCAGGGACAAAGGACTCGCCCTCTCTGTCCACGTGGACGGCCTCGTCTCTCCGGTGCTCACCGGCGACCCGCTCCGGCTCCGGCAGGTCCTCGTGAACCTCGTCGGGAACTCCCTCAAGTTCACCGACGAGGGCAGTGTCGAAGTGCGGGTGGGGCAGCTCGCGAGCGACGCCGCCACGGAGACGATCCGCTTCGAGGTCGCCGACACCGGAATCGGTCTCGACGCCGCCGACCACGCCCGCCTCTTCCAGCCGTTCACGCAGGCGGACGGGTCCATCACCCGCAAGCACGGGGGAACCGGTCTCGGCCTGTCCATCTGCCGGCGTCTCGTCGATCTCATGGGCGGCACGATCGGGGCGGAGGGCGAGCCGGGTGGCGGAGCCATGTTCTGGTTCACCGTCCGGCTCCTGAGACCCGAGACTGCGCCGGGTCCCGCTGTCACGCCCGTGGCCACGGCGACGCCGCCACGCCCGGTCATGCCCAGCGTCCCGCCGCCCGCGCCCGAGACGGACGCCGGCGGCGCGCATGTCCTCCTGGCGGAAGACAACGAGGTCAACCAGCGGGTCGCGTGTCTGCAGCTCAAGAAGCTGGGCTACTCGGTCGATGTGGTCGCGAACGGACGCGAGGCCGTCGAGGCGGTCCGGCGGCGCCGCTACGGCGTCGTCCTCATGGACTGCCAGATGCCCGTGATGGACGGCCTCGAGGCCACCCGCACGATCAGGCGGGCGGAGCGGCCCGACGGCGGGCGGCTCCCGATCATCGCCATCACGGCGAACGCCATGGTCGGGGACAGGGAGGCGTGTCTGGCGGCCGGCATGGACGAGTACATCGCCAAACCGGTCGACATCGGCGTGCTGAGCGAGACGCTGGAGAGATGGATGGACGAACAGGTGGAACCGATGGACGTGCAGAACGCGACCGGCAGCGCCGGCAGCGTGGAGGTGCTGGACGCCGAGGTCCTCGCGTCCCTCCGGGAGCTGCAGGCCGACGACGACCCTGACTTCGTCGCCGAGCTCATCGACGTGTTCCTGGAGGACTCCCCGGCGCGGTTGCGGGACATACGCGCGGCAGCGGCGGAAGGTGACGCAGACCGCCTCGTGCGGGCCGCCCACACCCTGAAGTCCGCCTCGGCGAACGTCGGGGCCGCGCGGGTCTCAGACGTCTGTGCCCGCATCGAGGATCGGGGCAAGATGGGCGACCTCGCCGACGCCATGGCCATGGTGCAGGCCGTCGAGGCGGAGTTCGAGCGCGCCGCCCACGCTCTCATGCACGAGCGGGGCTGACAGGCCCGGCGGGCGTCGGGTCCCCCGGTCGCAGCGAGGTCTCAGAGGGGGGGCTTGGTCCCCCACGAGTGGAGCGCCCCCGGCAGGATTCGAACCTGCGCACCCGGCTCCGGAGGCCGGCGCTCTATCCCCTGAGCTACGAGGGCGGATGCGCGCAGTGTAGCCCCCGCCCTCTCCAACTACCCTCGGTGTCCCAGGCCCCGCGAACCAGCCCCGCCCACATGACCGACGCACTCCCGCCAGATCTCGTACCCGTACTGCCCGCGACGGCGGCCGTGAACGCCGCCGGTCACCTCGAGGTGGGCGGTTGCGACACCCTGGCGCTGGCCGAGGAGTTCGGCACCCCGCTCTTCGTGTACGACGAGGACGACTTGCGGGGTCGCTGCCGCGAGTTCCGTGAGGCCTTCGCCTCACAGCCGGTCCGGGGCCGTGTGGCGTACGCCTCCAAGGCGTTCAGCTGCCTGGCCATGGTCCGTCTCGTCGCCGAGGAGGGCCTCTGGCTCGACGTCGCCACCGGCGGGGAGCTCGCCGTCGCCTTGGCGGGGGGCTTCCCGGCTGCGCGGGTCATCCTCCACGGCAACAACAAGAGCGAGGCGGAGATCGCCGCCGCGCTCGACGCCGGCGTGGGGCGCATCGCCGTGGACTCCGAGGCGGACGTCGACATGGTCGACCGTCTCGTCACGGCCCGTGTCGGCGGCGCCGCGGAGGTGCACCTCCGCCTCACCCCCGGCATCGACGCCGACACCCACGAGTACATCCGCACCGGCCAGGAGGACTCCAAGTTCGGCCTCGGTCTGCGCAGCGGGCAGGCGCTCGCCGTCGCCAAGCGCATCGGCGGTCTGGACACGATCGTGCTCCGGGGCGTGCACTGCCACATCGGCAGCCAGATCCTCGACCTCGCCGGGTTCCGGGACGCCGTCGAGGCAGTCATGGGCTTCGTGGCCGAGGCGGGTCCTGCTTCCGGGTCCGAGCTCCGCGAGGTCAACCTCGGCGGTGGGCTCGGGATCGCCTACACGGCGGGCGAGCGGGCCACGTCGCCGGGGGAGTGGGCCCGTCTCCTGAGCGGCGCCGTCGCGGAGCGGGCGGCGGCCGCCGGCGTGGCGGACCCCACGATCTTCGTGGAGCCGGGTCGGGCGATCGCCGGGCGCGCCGGGATCACCCTCTACACCGTGGGCACGATCAAGAACATCCCCGGCGTGCGCACGTACGTAGCCGTCGACGGAGGCATCAGCGACAACCTCCGCCCCGCCCTCTACGGCGCCCGCTACGAGGCGATGCTCGCCGAGCGTCCCTCTGCCCCCAGGAGCGGGGCAGCCACGGTGGCGGGCAAGCACTGTGAGAGCGGAGACGTCGTCGTCGAGGATGCCCTGCTGCCCGCAGACGTCGCCCCGGGGGACGTCCTCGTGACGCCCGCGACGGGTGCCTACGGTTACGCCATGGCGAACAACTACAACCTCGTCGGCCGCCCGGCCGTCGTGTTCGTGAGCCGCGGCGCAGCCCGCGTCGTGGTCCGCCGTGAGGAGGTCGCCGACCTCGTGCGGCTCATGCAGTGACGCGGCGCCGGGTTCCCGCCGTGGTCCTCGCAGTCTGGCTCGGGTCTGCCGCCTGCGCAGGGACAACGCAGGAGAGCCGCATCGCCGACGCCACGGCGACGCCGACGCCCACGTCGAGCGCCTTGGCGAGCGGGCCCTTCAAGGACGGCGGCGCCTACCGGTTCGCGGACGTGGTCCTCGACGAGGCCTCGTGCCGGGAGACCCCGGCGCGCGACCCGCTCGACATCGTCCCGAACCCCGCACGTCAGACGCCAGGGACCGGTCCCGTGAACGTCGACCTGGCGGAGGCGGACGTCGCCGCGGTAGCCGACACCATCGGGGACATGCGCCTCCGGGTGGCCGCCGACGGGACGCTCCTGGTCTCCTCCGCCAAGCCCGACCGCAGCGCCACGATGCCCTGGGTGGGCAACGTCGACCGCCGAAACCCGGCGCGTCTGTCGTTCACATCCGTGGCGGCCGAGTCCGGCGACCGCACCGTGCGGGGCGTTCTCCTCGTCGAGAGCGACCTCCGGGGCCGTCTCAACCTGGAGTGGCGGGAGTCCACGATGCTCCCCCCCTGGTTCGGGCCCGCCCACGCCGACCCGGCCCGCTGCGAGGCCGATGCGGTCGTCCGGGTCGAGCGCACGGGCGACGCCCCGCCTCCCGCCCCGCCCGCGCCCAGCGGACTCGTCGTCGTGCAGAAGGCCACGCCCCCACCCGCGGCGGGTTCCGCTCTCGCCGCCACGGTGGCGGGCCTCTCCACCCTCACCTGGTTCATCGGCGAGAGCGGCACCCTGGGACTGAAGGACGCCGACGCCAAGACCGTGGCCGTGGGAACGGGCATCCCCCGTGGGGGTGCATACGTCGTCGTGCTCGACGGCACAGCGGGAGGCCAGGCCTTCTCCCTGCGGGGCACCCGGACGGCCGACGGCGGTTTCCGCTGTACCCTGAGCGCCGCCGGGGGAGAGGCGGCCCTCGAGCTGGCATGAGAGACCGACGTCCCGATGACCTGGTGACTTGGTGACCCCGAGAGCGACGACATGAGCAGCGAGACGAGCGACCCCGTGCCCGGGACTGTGCGGGTGGGCCTGTTGGGCTGCGGGACGGTGGGCGGCGCCGTCGTACGTATGCTCGTGGACCGAGCAGGGCCCGTCGAGGCCAAGACCGGGATTGCCCTCGAAGTCGTCCGCGTGGCCGTGCGCGACGTCGAGCGCGACCGCGACGTGCCCCTCGGGGCCGAGCATTTCACGACCGACCCCGAGCGGGTCGTGGCCGCGAGCGACGTCGACGTCGTCGTCGAGGTGATGGGCGGCCTCGACCCGGCCGGGGCTCTGGTCGCGACGGCGCTGCAGGCGGGCAAGCCGGTGGTGACGGCGAACAAGGAGCTCATGGCCGACAGGGGGCCGGAGCTCCTCGACGTCGCCGAGGGCTCCGGCGTCGACCTCCTCTTCGAGGCCGCCGTGGGCGGGGGTATCCCGCTCATCCGCCCGATCACCGAGTCCCTGGCCGGCGAGCGGATCCACCGTCTCCTCGGGATCGTGAACGGGACGACGAACTACATCCTCACCCGCATGAGCGAGGAGGGCAGCGATTTCGCCACCGCGCTGGCCGAGGCGCAGGCTCTCGGCTACGCGGAGGCCGACCCCACGGCCGACGTCGAGGGTCTCGACGCGGCGGCCAAAGCGGCGATTCTCGCTTCCCTGGCGTTCGGGACCCGTGTGCACGCGTCCGACGTCCACACCGAGGGGATCACGGGCCTCCTGGTGCGCGACATCGAGCTCGGCAAGCGCCTGGGCTACGCCGTGAAGCTTCTTGCCGTCGCGGAGGCCGACGAGGGGGGGGTAGCGGTGCGGGTGCACCCTGCCCTGCTCCCAGTGACGCACCCGCTCGCGGCCGTGCGGCTCTCCTTCAACGCCATCTTCATCGAGGGCGAGAACGTGGGTGAGCTCATGTTCTACGGCCGGGGCGCCGGAGGCGGCCCCACCGCCACTGCCGTCGTGGGCGACGTCATCGACGCCGCCCGGAACCTCCGCCAGGGAGCCCGGGGTCCGCACGCTGCTCCGCCGGTCGGGACGTCGGTGAGGGCCCTGGCGGACGTCGCCGGCCAGTTCTACGTGCGCCTCGAGGTGGTCGATCGCCCCGGTGTCCTCGCCGCGGTCGCCGGTGTCTTCGGCGCTCATGGCGTCTCGATCCGTTCCGTGATCCAGGAGGGGCGCGAGAACGACGCCGAGCTCGTGCTCATCACGCACCGTTCCGCCGAGAGGGCCATGGCGGCGACCCTCGCGGAGCTCGCCGCACAGGAAGCGGTCAAGAGCGTGGCGGCGACCCTGCGTGTAGTGGGCGAAGAGGCCGAGTGAACACCCGGGCCCCGTGGCGGGGCGTCGTCACGGAGTTCCGCGAGCGGCTCCCCCTGCCCCCTGGTGCCACGGCGGTCTCGCTGCTCGAAGGCGACACGCCCCTCGTGCCGGCACCGGCGCTCGGCGCGGAGATCGGAGCCGACCTTTGGCTGAAGTTCGAAGGCATGAACCCGACGGGATCCTTCAAGGACCGGGGCATGTGCGTGGCGGTCTCGGGGGCCCTCGCCGAGGGGGCAGAGGCGATCGTCTGCGCGTCCACGGGGAACACGTCGGCGTCGGCAGCCGCCTATGCCGCCCGGGCGGGGATCGCCTGTGGCGTCGTGCTTCCCGAGGGGGGCATCGCTCTGGGCAAGCTCGCCCAGGCGCTCATCCACGGCGCCAGGGTGATTCCGATCCGGGGCAACTTCGACGACGCCCTCCGCATCGCCCGGGAGCTGGCCGCCTCGGGACAGGTGACGCTGGTGAACTCCGTGAACCCGCTGCGCATCGAGGGGCAGAAGACCGTGGCGTTCGAGGTCGTCGAGGCGCTCGGCGGGCGCGCCCCCGACGTCCACTGCCTGCCGGTCGGCAACGCCGGGAACATCACGGCCGCCTGGCTGGGCTACACGGAGGCCGTCGAGATCTACGGACTCGGTGAGCGCCCCCGCATGTGGGGGGCGCAGGCGGCGGGGGCGGCCCCGATCGTCCGGGGAGAGCGGGTGGAGCGGCCCCAGACGATCGCGTCCGCGATCCGCATCGGCAACCCGGCGTCCTGGGACACGGCGGTGGAGGCCCGCGACCGCTCTGGGGGCTGCATCGAGGCGGTCACCGACGCCGAGATCCTCGCCGCCTACAGGAAGCTCGCCACCAGTGAGGGCGTCTTCTGCGAGCCGGCGTCAGCGGCATCGGTGGCCCTGCTCTCGGCGAAGGCGGGCCGGGGCGAGATCCCCCCGGGGGCCACGATCGTCGCCACCCTCACCGGCCACGGCCTCAAGGACCCGGAGCGCACAGTGCAGGAGATCAGCGTTCCCGATGCCGTGGACGCCACCGTGGAGGCGGTCGCGTCCGGCCTCGGCCTGTGAGGACGCGACGCCTGCGGCTGTCTCACAGCTCACGTACGTGGGGTGTGAGCCGTCGACGTCGTCGTGAGGCGCCGGGTCACGACCCTTCGAACGGCCTCACGTGCTCCATGTCCTCGGGCCAGTCCACGTCGAGGAAGGAACGACCGTCGGGGTCGTCCGCCTTCCATTCGTCCTCCCCGATCCAGAGGACGTCGACCGCGTCCAGGAGCGCCTGCAGGCGGCGCTCGCCGTCCTCGAGGAGGGCCGCCGCCTTCTCGGCCAGGGCTGTGGCGTAGACGGCGACCAGCCACTCGGGGCCATGCGGGCCGACGGGCACGACCGCGTCCGCCTCACGCCGGCGGGCGAGGAGCCGCCCGAGTAGCGGGCGCACGAGAAGCGGGTGGTCGCAGCCGAGGACGAGGGCGTGGCGGGTGCCGACGCGGGCGAGGCCGTGGGCGAGACCGGACAGGGGGCCCTCGTAGCGGACGGGTTCGAGGTCGTGGCGGTACCCGGGGGGCGCCCAAGGGCCCACGACGAGCAGTTCGTCGACGAGGGGGGCGACGGCGTCGACGGTCCCCTCCAAGAGGGTGCGGCCCCGGAAGGGCATACGCGACTTGTCCTCCCCCATCCGGGAGGACCGGCCACCGGAGAGGACCACCGCACCTGTCGTCATGGCGGAGTTCTAGCGCGGGCGCGAGCCCGACAGGTCTCACGGACCCCGTCACCGGCCCCTGCACCCTCGCGGAAGTCCGTCCGGCCGGGTCGGTGACTGCGCGGCTGCTCCCTACACTGGCGGTCGTGCCCGATGCGGCCGTCCGCCCCCGTGTCCTGCCCGGCCTCTGGTTCCCGCTCGCTGTCTTCGGCATCTGGCGGGTGCTGCAGGCCGTCGCGGTCTGGGCTTTCGGCGGCGACCCGGTGCAGGCGGTGTACAGATGGGACGGCGGCTGGTACCGCTGGATCCTGGAACACGGCTACGCCTTCCGTCCCGACCGGGGCGCCGAGCAGCCCAGCGCATTCTTCCCCCTCGTGCCGTGGGCCGTGCGGGGTGTCCGGGCCGTCGTACGTTCGCAACTGGTCGCCGTCCACGTGGTCGCCAATGCCGCCGCCGGGGCGGCCTTCTGCGCCGTCTGGGGGGCCGTGCGGGAGTGGCGCGACGAACGTGTGGCCCGCCGGGCAGTCTTGGCCCTGGCGCTGTTCCCGACGTCGCTGTTCCTGTGGTGCTTCTACAGCGAGGCGGCCTTCGTGGCGCTCTCCGCCGGGGCCCTCTGGGCCGCGACGCGGCGGCGCCCCGTTCTCTGCGGCGTGCTGTGCGCGGCCGGCGCCATGTCGCGGGTGCCAGGCGTGCTCGTCGTGCCCGTGGCGGCCTGGACATACGTGCAAGCGGGGGGAAGGCGTCCCCGGGCGGCGTGGTGCGCCCTCGGCCTCCTCGGGCTCGTGCCCGTGCTCGTCGCCCAGGGCGTCCAGGCCGGCGACCCATTCGCGTTCGTCGGTGCCGGGGCCGCCTGGGGCCGTCACCTGGCGCCGCCGTGGGAGGTGTTCCGGACCGGCCTCGACTTCATCCTGAACGGGAGTGGGGGCTACCGGGTCGTCACCGCCGCCGATCTCGTCGCGGCCCTGACGTTCGTCGGGGTGGGGCTCTGGATGTTCCGGCGTTGGCCTGCACCGGCGGGGGCGTGGACCCTGCTCATGGTCGCCGTACCCTTGTTCACGGCGACTTCGGTGAGCCTCGCCCGCTACGTCCTCGCCGCCTGGCCGGCCTTCGGTGCCGCCGGGGACCTGCCCCCGTGGGCGCGGCGGGCAGGAGCCGGCGTGCTCGCGATCCTGTCGGTGGTCGTGTTGCGCGAGTTCGCCAAGGGGGGCTTCGTGGGGTAGGCGCCTGTCCAGGGGGGGCTGCGGCGCCTCCGCCGAATCCGCACCCGGTTCGGTCAGGCCAGCTTCACGGCGGCGAGGACGAGGCCGGCGGTGCCGAACGCGAGGCCGATGTTCGCGGCGAGCACGCGGGTGCCGAGGGCAGCGAAGCGGTTCTCCACGTGAGCGAAGCGGGTCTCCATCTGGGCGAAGCGACCGTCCATCTCGCCCCTCAGCTCCGAGATCTTCCCCTCGACGCCGGCGAAGCGGTTCTCCACCCGAGCGAAGCCGGTCTCCACGGCGGCGAAGCGCTGGTCCATCTCGCCTCGCAGGAGGGCGATCTCGCCGCGCAGGCTCGTGCCGAGGGCCTCGACGTCGGCCCGCCGGGCGAGGTCGTTCCAGTCGTATGGCGGAAGTGATTCCATGAGCGTGGACGCTGGTCCGTCGCCTATCTCGGTGCGGAGGGCCTCGAAGAGCTCCCGCCGTTCGCGATCTGTGGGCATCGTTGCTCCCAGGGTCGCAGTCACGCTGTGGTGACACGTTCGGGGGAAGTTCCAGGTGGCCTACCGGAGCCTCATCGTAGCGCCCACCTCCGACGTGTTCACCCGCCGGAAGCGGCATCGGCGTACACGTCCCTTGTGGCCCGCACGCAGGCCTCCCATGTGAACGCGGCTGCCCGCTCCCGCCCCCGGCGGGCCATGCGGATCCGTTCCGCCGGGTCAGAGAGGACGGCGACGATCGCCGCGGCCCACGCCTCCGGGTCCCGGGGGGCCAGGAGGCGGGCGGCGTCCCCGGCCACCTCCGGCAGCGACCCCGTGTCCGAGCAGACGACGGGCGTGCCGCACGCCATCGCCTCCAGCACGGGGAGGCCGAATCCCTCTGCCAGGCTGGGCAGGACGAAGACGCCCGCTCCGGCGTAGAGCGCGGCGAGGTCGTCCTCGCCGACCCGCCCGAGCCTGCGCACGTCGCCCGAGGCCTCCAGGGCCCCGAGGCGTTCTTCCACGCCCGAGGCAGCCCAGCCCGCCACTCCGGTGAGGACGAGGCGGTGCGGGAGACCGGCCTCCCGGCGGGCGGCCGCGAAGGCGTCGAGCAGCAGGGGGACGTTCTTGCGGGGCTCGAGCGTGCCCGTCCAGAGGACGTAGGGCCTCTCGCCCACCCCGAGTCGGCTCAGGGCGCCGGCGGTGACGTCCTCAGCGGGCGCGGACATGTCACAGCCCATGGGGACGACGCGGATGCGGCCGGGGTCGAAGCCGCCCGCCGCCCGCACGTCGGCGGCGACGGCCTCCGACGGGCAGATCACGAGGCGGGCCCGGCGGCCGGCGGCGGCGAGGCCGCGGCGGTGGAACCAGCGGCCCCGGCCCGGGTAGGTCTCCGGGAACTGGGCGGGGAAGAGGTCGTGAACGGTGGCGACGAGGGGCGTGTCCCCCACGGCCGGGACGGCGAGGGAGGGGGCGTGGACGGCGTCGAGCCCCCGCAGCCGGGTCGAGCACCACGCCAGCCTGGGGATGCCGAGGAGGTGCCAGGCGTCATAGAGCAGGGGGCGGGGGAGCGGAAGTACGACGGTGTCACCGGCGGCGGGGTCGACTGCGGCCCGCACGGCGGCGGGGGGGTGCCGAGCGCAGAAGGGGACCCAGGCGTCGTCGGGGAACAGGCGCGGGAGTAGGGTGAGGAGCCGGTCTGTGTACCGCCCGATCCCGCCGGGCGCCGGCTGCAGCAACTGCTCGACGTTGATGGCTACGCGCATGGTCCGAATCCTCTTCATTCAACCCGTTGCCGAGGCCGGCGGGTCGGACCATTGCCTCTTGCGCATGATCAGGGCCCTGCCCCGGGACCGTTTCGAGTGCCACGTCGCCCAGCCCGCCCCCGGGCCCCTCGCCGCGGAGCTCGCGGCGGCGGGGGCCACGATCCACACCGTCCCGATGCGCCGCATCACGACGGGTGGCGGCCCCGGGTGGTGGGTGCTCTACGCCCTGGGCTGGCCGCTGGCGGTGTGGCGCCTCGCCCGCCTCGCCCGCCGCCTCGGTGCCGACGTCGTGCACACGAACTCGCTGCACTCCTGGTACGGCTGGGCGGTCGCCCGCCTCGTCGGCGTCCCCCACGTCTGGCACGCCCGGGAGATCACCGTGCAGTCCGGGGCCGCCCTCCGCCTCGAACGCTTCCTCTGCCGGCGCTTCGCCGATCGGGTCGTGGCCATGTCCTATGCCATCGCGGGCCAACTCGACCCGGCGAACGTCGTGGTCGTCTACGACGACGTCACCCCGGGGGAGTTCTCCCCCGACCGGGCGGGGCGGTTCCGCCGCGACGCCGGGATCCCCGACGACGCCCCGCTCGTGGGCAGCGTGGGGCGGATCGACACCTGGAAGGGCGTCGACGTCCTCCTCGACGCCTTCGCTCTCGTGAAGGAACGTGTCCCCGGCGCCCACCTCGTCGTCGTGGGCCCCGCCGTGGCGGGCAAGGAGGACTACGCCGCCGCCCTGGAGCGGCACGCCGCGGGGATCCCCGACGTCCACTGGGCGGGCTCCCGTAGGGACGCCCCGGACGTCTTCGCCGACCTCGACGTCTTCGTCCTGGCCTCCACCGAACCCGAGCCCTACGGCCTCGTCGTGGTCGAGGCCCTCGCGAGTGGCGCCCGTGCCGTCGTCACCGACCACGGCGGCGCCGCTGAGATCGCCGTTCGGGCACCCGGCCACGCCCGCCTCGTCCCGCCCCGGGACCCGGCCGCTCTTGCAGACGTCCTTGCTGCCGAACTCGCCGGCCTCGGTGCCACGTCGACGGCGTCGCGCCGGGCCCGGCCCCCGGCCTGGACGCCGGTCACGCCGGACTACGCCGAGGTCTACCGGCCGTCCGTCCCCGCCGCCGGCCGCGACCGCTCCGACGTCACGGCCGTCGTCTTGAACTACGGGGGGCCTTCCGACGTCCTCGGTGCCTGCATCGACTCCCTCCTCGCGCAGACGCACCCCGTCGACGTCCTCTTGGTGGACAACCGTTCGCCGCAGAACCTCGACGCCGTCGAGGGCGTCATGCGCCGCCATCCCGAGGTCCGCCTGCTCCGCCTCACGCGCAACTTCGGCTACGCGGGCGGCATGAACCCCGGCATCGCCGCCGTCTCCACGCCGTACCTGATGCCGGTGAACAACGACGCCCGCCTGGCTCCGGACGCCACGGCCGAGATGCTCGCCGTCCTCGACGCCGGCGGCGACGAGGTCGTCGGCGCCTGCCCGAAGATCGTCTTCGAGTCCGCTCCCCACCTCGTGGACTCCGTGGGGAACCTCATCCGCCCTAACGGCGTGGCCTTCAACCTCGGGATCGGCCAGTGTGACGTGGGGCAGTTCGACCGGAGCGAGGCTGTCTTCGGGGCGTGCTTCGCCGCCACGCTCCTGCGCCGGCGGGCATTCGACCCCGGCGACGTCGGCCCGCTCGACGAGGCGTACTTCATGTACTTCGAGGACGTCGACTGGTGTTTCCGCGCCGGCGCCCTCGGCCACCGTTTCCTCACGGCGCCGGGTGCCGTCGTCCACCACATGCACTCGCTGTCGACCCGCCAGCAGGAGTTCGGGTTCAAGTACCACCTCATCCAGCGCAACCACATGCGCACGGCGATCAAGGACTTCGAGGCCCGCCACGCCGCCTGGACCGTGTTCCGCCGCTGTCTCACGCTCGCCTACAGACTCGCGTTCGGGCCCTGGCGCCGCCCCAGCCTCGACGCCTTGGCCGACACGGTGAAGGGCCTGCCGGCCATGCTCGCCGAGCGTCGGCGGCTGCAGCGGCGCCGCCGCGTCCCGGACCGCACCCTCTTCGCCTTCGCCGAGGGCGAGACCCCTTACTTCGACTCGATCAACTACGAACCGATGACGTCCGCGGACGTCCTCTCCGCCATGTACGGCCGCCGCTACCGCATCACACAGGACGACGCCGACCGCCGCATCTCCGAGGCGGCCCGCGCCCGCCGGGCGCGGGCCCGCCAGGAGCTCGTCCCTCTCGTCGCCGGGGAGCCCGACTACGTGAAGGACATGGTCGCAGGCCTGGGAGGCCGCTGAGGCGACTGCTTCGCTACCCTTTCAGGCTGTGAAAGCCCTCGTTCTCGCCGGCGGCAGCGGCACGCGTCTCCGGCCCATCACCCACACGTCCGCGAAGCAGCTCGTCCCGCTGGCGAACAAGCCCATCCTCTTCTACGGGATCGAGGCGATCGCCGCCGCCGGCATCCGCGAGGTCGGCATCATCGTGGGCGAGACCCGCGCTGAGGTCGAGGAGGCCGTCGGCGACGGGTCTCGCTGGGGCATAGACGTCACCTACATCCCCCAGGACGCCCCCCTCGGCCTCGCCCACTGCGTCCTCATCGCCCGGGACTTCCTCGGCGACGACCCCTTCGTCATGTACCTGGGCGACAACTTCATCGTCGAAGGGGTGAAGGCTTTCGTCGAGGAGTTCCAGCGGGAGCGGCCCAACGCTCAGATCCTCCTCACCAAGGTGGAGCACCCCGAGCAGTTCGGCGTCGCCGAGCTCGACGCCGACGGCCGCGTCGTGCGCCTCGTGGAGAAGCCCAAGGACCCGCCTTCGGACCTCGCCCTCGTGGGCGTCTACCTCTTCGACGCCTCGATCCACGAGGCCGTGCGGGCGATCGAGCCGTCCTGGCGTGACGAGCTCGAGATCACCGACGCCATCCAGTGGCTCATGGACAACGGCCGCACGGTGCGCCCCCACATCATCACGGGCTGGTGGATCGACACCGGAAGGGTCGAGGACCTCCTGGAGGCGAACCGCATCGTCCTGGACATGACCGAGGGCGACATACGGGGTAGCGTCGACGGCGACTCCCGCGTCGTGGGCCGGGTCGTGATCGAGGAGGGCGCGGAGCTGATTCGCTCCGTGGTGCGCGGCCCCGCCATCATCGGGGAGCGTACGAGGCTTGTGGACAGCTACGTGGGCCCGTACAGCGCAGTCGCCTACGAGTGCGAGATCGTCGATTCCGAGATCGAGCACTCGATAGTCCTCGAGCAGTCCCGCATCCACGGGATCCGCCGCATCGAGGACAGCCTCATCGGCAAGAACGTGGCGGTGGGGCGGTCCCAGGAGCAGCCGCAGGCGTTCCGGCTCATGCTCGGGGACCACTCTCAAGTCAAGGTCGTCTAGAAGCAAGCGAGGTTGTCTTGCGGCTCTTCGTCACCGGCGGCGCCGGCTTCATCGGCTCGAACTACGTCCGCCAGGTCCTGGCCGGGCACCCCGAGGACGAGGTCGTCTGCTTCGACCTCCTCACGTATGCGGGCAACCGGGCGAGCCTCGCCGACGTGGAGGCCGACGCGCGCTTCGACTTCGTGCAGGGGGACGTCGCCGATCCCGACGCCGTGGGCGAGGCGATGGCCGGCTGCGACGCCGTCGTGAACTTCGCCGCCGAGAGCCACGTCGACCGCTCGATCCTCGACGCCGGCGCCTTCGTGCGCACCAACGTGGGGGGCGTCCAAGTCCTCCTCGACGCCGCCCGCCGCCTCGGCGTGGACCGGTTCCTGCACGTCTCCACGGACGAGACCTACGGATCCATCGAGGTGGGCTCCTTCCGGGAGGGCGACGCCCTGGAGCCCAACAGCCCCTACGCGGCGTCGAAGGCGGCCGCCGACCTCTTGGCCCGCTCCTACTTCGTCACCCACGGCCTGCCGGTGGTCGTCACCCGCTCCTCGAACAACTACGGGCCCTACCAGTTCCCCGAGAAGGTCCTGCCCGTCTTCGTCACCAACCTCATGGAGGGGCGTCCGGTCCCTCTCTACGGCGACGGCGGCAACGTCCGGGACTGGTGCTGGGTGGAGGACAACTGCCGGGGCGTCGACCTCGTCCTCCGCAAGGGCGTCGAGGGCGAGATCTACAACATCGGCGCCGGCAACGAGGTCCCCAACGTCGACGTCACCCGCAAGCTCCTCGACATCTTCGGCCTGGGCGAGGACATGATCCGTTGGGTGCCCGACCGCCCCGGCCACGACCGCCGCTACTCGATCGCCACGGACAAGGCCAGGGCGCTGGGCTGGGAGCCGGAGATGCCCCTTGACGAGGGCCTCCGCCGCACCGTGGAGTGGTACCGGGACAACGAGGATTGGTGGCGGCCCCTGATGGACCGGGCGGCAGACGGCGTGTTGCCCACGACGAGGGTGTGACGTGGTGGGGCTCCATACGCTTCCCGCCCGGTGGTCCCGGTCGTCCCGGTGGTGAGGTCGGTGGCCGCCGACGTCGCAGCGGAGGGACAGCCGGCACGCGAGCCCGATGCCGCCCCTCCTCGTTCCATCGGGTCCGGCGACGGGGGGGTCGTGAGAGTCAGCCCGCCGGAGCGTTTCTGGCGGGGATTCGTCCCTCAGGTGCGCAACATCTGGAGCTACCGCGAGCTCCTCGTGAACCTCACGCACAAGGAGCTGCGGGTCAAGTACAAGGGGTCGGCCCTCGGCTTCGTGTGGTCGCTCGTGCGGCCCCTCATGCTGCTGGTCATCTACTGGATCGTGTTCGGCAAGTTCCTGAAGGCGGGCCTGCCGAACTTCGCCTTCTACCTCTTCTCCGGCCTCATCGCCTGGGACTTCTTCTCGTCCTCGGTCGTGGCGGCCACGAGCTCCGTGGTCTCCAACAGCTCCCTCGTGAAGAAGGTGTACTTCCCCCGGGAGATCTTCCCGCTCGCCGCCGTGGGTGCCGGGGTGGTGCACTTCGCGATCCAGGTCGGAGTCTTCATCGCCGTGCTCGTCGTGTTCCGCTACCCGTTCTGGGGTCCGAACCTCCTGTTCCTGCCCCTCGCGTTCGTCGCCATGGTGGCCCTGGCGGCGTCGATCGGCCTGTTGTTGTCGGCGTGGAACGTCTACCTGCGCGACATCCAGCACCTCATCGAGGTGTTCCTGCAGTTCTGGTTCTTCATGACCCCGATCGTGTACCCGATCAACTTCGCGCTCTCGGCGCTGGCGAAGCGCAGCATCGGTCCCCTGACCCTTGACCAGGTGTACCTCATGAACCCGATGGCAGATGTGGTGATGGGGTTTCAGCGCGCCTTCTACCGCTTCGTGACGGTCACCGGCCCGTCGGGACGCAAGGTCGTGGCCCTCTACCCGGGTAGCTGGCAGGCATACACGGGACGCCTCCTGGGTGTTCTCGGTGCCTCCCTGTTCCTCCTCTGGGTCGCCCAACGAGTGTTCGCGAAGCTGCAGGGCAACTTCGCCCAGGAGCTGTGATGTCTTCGGCTCCGGCCATCCGTGTCGCGGACGTCTCCAAGAGCTTCGTCCTGCGCCATGAACGGTCCCTGAAGGAGAGGCTTCTCCACCGCGGCCGCGGCAGCGAGGAGTTCTGGGCGCTGCAGGGCGTGAACGTCGAGGTCGCACAGGGGCGCACGATCGGCCTCATCGGCCACAACGGGTGTGGCAAGACCACGCTCCTCAAGCTCATCGGCGGAATCCTCACTCCCAGCTCTGGCTACGTCGAGCGGAGGGGCCGAATCGCCGCCCTACTGGAGCTGGGCGCCGGCTTCCACCCCGACCTCACCGGGCGGGAAAACGTCTACCTGAACGCCAGCATCCTCGGCCTCAGCCGTCGCCAGACCGACGCCTACTTCGACGATATCGTGGACTTCTCGGGCATCGAGCGCTTCATCGACAACCCGGTGAAGTTCTACTCCTCTGGCATGTACCTCCGTCTCGCCTTCGCCGTCGCCGTCCACGTCGATCCCGAGATCCTCCTTGTGGACGAGGTCCTGGCCGTCGGCGACGAGCCGTTCCAACGCAAGTGCATCCATCGGATGCGCCAGTTCCAGCGGGAGGGGAGGACGATCGTCTTTGTCACCCACGCGTTGGACCTGCTCCGCCAGTTCTGTGACGAGGCTGTCCTGCTTGACGCTGGACGTCTCGTCCGGCAGGGACGCCCGAGCGATGTGTTGCGGACGTTCCGAGAGGAGAACAGCGACCAACCCGGGTCGGCCGATTCGCAGCCCAACGCAGAACGCCCCGTCGAGATCACAGACGTGACCGTCACGGACGGGCGGGGCGAGACGCAGGAGACCTTTCGGCCAGGTGACTCCATGGGCGTCGACATCGGGATCGAGGCGAAGGAGCCCGTGGAGGACCCGATCGTCGGGCTGGCTCTCAACGACCACATGGGCATGCTCTTGTACGGCACCAACACGGGCCTGCGGAAGGTGGACCTGGGCATCGTGGAGGGCCGTCGCCGCGTGCGTTTCGCGTTCGAGTCCATCCCGATGATGGAGGGCCGCTACTACGTGTCGGTGAGCGTCCACACTCGCGACGAGAGCCGGATGTACCACTTCTGTGAGAACACGACGGGCTTTCGAATCCACGGAGACACAGACGAGCCAGGAGTGATTCACCTCGCTGTGAGATGCACGGCAGCGGACACCACTGGTTTCGGGGCCTGAGGGAGCTATGCCCGCGCCCATACCATGCCCCGCAAAGGGGAGTCGATGGTGACGACAGAACAGGTTGGCCCGAGCAGCCCCCAGCCAGCGGGGACCAGTCCGGCCGGAGAGCATCGTGCCTGGGGTCGCCTCATGCGGTGTGGAGTCACTGCGATGCTTGCGGCGGCGGTGGTGCTGTTCGTGCGCTCACGAATCTCCGTCGAGCTCGATGCACGCACAGATCTTGTCGGATTTCCCACCTACACGGGATTCAACATCTCCCGGATGATCCGCTCCCACTACCTCCTGATGATCGCGTTTCCTGTCTTGAGTGTTCTCTTCTACTGGGGCCTGACGAGGCTGCGTCGCTCCGGCGCTTCATCTCCGCCGAGCGAGGCGACACCGCATGCCGATCACGCGACGCCGGCCGGGGGGAGGCCCGAGTCGGTCTCAGAGCCGTCGAGGTTGGCAGTCGTGGCCCGGATCGCGTTCGTGGGGTTTGTTCTTGGGTGTGAGGTGGCTGCTGCCTCGGGATGGATGCCCTGGTGGACCACGGTCGGTGTGGTGACGGTGTCATACGCGACGACAGCCAGCGTTGTACCCGTGCTCCGGTGGGGAACGCGCAGAGGGTTGCGCAACGTGGCCGCGGTCAACTCGCTAGTGGTGCCCTTCCTCATCCTCGGCGCGGGCGTGGTCGCCTCTTCGACACGCGTTGCCATCGAGGGCGCCGGGTCAGTGCGGTCCTACGTCTGGCTTCCGGCATGGCTGTTCGTCCCGGCCTTCATCGCCCTCGAAACATGGGTGATATGGCGACTGCGGGCGGACCCCATGTCGTGGGTCAAGACGGAAGGCCTACTGCTAACTCGCGTGGCGGGCGCCATTGGCGTCTTCTTGCTCCATTCCCATCTCCCCGGGGCCCTGGGCCCGATGGACCTCTACCACGAGGGAGAACCGCTGGTGGCCGGGCGCCTGGTGGCTGCGGGCCGGATACCGTGGAGAGATCTCTTCTTCGTTCATGGGTTTCT
Organism: uncultured Acidimicrobiia bacterium; assembly: GCA_964370965.1. Classification (GTDB taxonomy): domain Bacteria; phylum Actinomycetota; class Acidimicrobiia; order UBA2766; family UBA2766; genus CAYJLW01. The sequence goes on from CAYJLW010000001.1 coordinate 138,840, forward strand.
GGCCGATGTCTTGCGCCCCTGGCTCGGATGGGCGGTGTTCGGTGACAGTCGCTGGGGTTTGGCGGCGGCCGACCAGCTTCTCCTGGTGCCGCTCTACTGGGTGTGTGTCTATGAGCTGTGCGCCCACCTATTCCGCGAGAGATGGACATATCTCCTCGCCACCCAGATTGGCATCATCGCCCTCTTGGCCGCGAGCGGCGATGTGTCGCCGCCTGGTTGGCCAGCCTCGTCCAGATTCTTGCTAATGCCCATCTGTGCACTGCTGCTTGTGCGCGTACTGCGCTACCCTGCCCCAAGGTGGACGGTCGGTCTCGTTCTACTTCTATTCATCCAGGCGGTGCTCGTCCCGGAGTCGGGGTATTACCTTGTGGCATGCGCGCTCGTTGTCTTCGCATTTGAGCTGTCCAAGAGGGAGCGAGGTGCGCCACTGATGAGCCAGTTCCCCCGGACTGCCTGGGGTCTCCTTGCAGGTCTGGTGTTGGGAATCGCATGGTGTGGCATTCTCTGGGCGATGGGGGCCTTGGGTGCATATCTGGAGTTTCACCTGGACTTGATGAGAGCCCACAGCCTGATTGCCGGAATACCGATATCGGGGAACGGAGCACTCTTTGAGCTTCAGCAATGGGCTCCGATTGTCGCCGTCGTCGGTGGGGGTCTCTATCTCGGCGTTTGCCTGTCTGAGGAGCGTCGCAGGATTGCCTTGGACGACTGGGTTATGGCCAGCTACATGATCTTCACGGCCTTCTACTATTTCAAGTTCTTGGCGCGTGCCGATGCCGCCCATCTGCATCAGGTGTTCACGGTCTGCTTGCCCCTCATGCTCTACGTCGTCTACCGGCTCGCGCGAGTGGGCGATGCGCTCGTCGCTCGCTCCAAGTCCTTGTCTTGGCTTCGGCGGGCAGCGACGACAAGCTGTCTTCTCGTGGCAGTTGTGATCGCTTGGGGAGCCACCGGCAGCGCCTTGGCAGAGATGCCGCAAGACTTCCGAAAGGCGGCTCCCCGTCCTTGGAATGCCAGACTCGGGTTCGTTGAGCGGCAGGCGGACGGAGGGGAAAACCTCGCCCTGTCGCCTCTCGCTCTGGATGATCTACGCCATGTGATTGAGGCCTATGCGGGTGCGAGAGGGCGGATATTCGACTTCACCAACTCGCCTGGTCTGTTTGAGTACCTGATACCCGGAGATCCTGTGTCTCCATACTATCACGTGCTTCTAGCTACCCGTCTGAAGGACCAGGATGCGCTGGTTGAGAGTCTTGAACGCGAGAGGCCGCGACTTGTGATTTATGAGTCCACCATGCTCGGAATGTCCAGCTGGGACGGAATAGCGAATGCAGTGCGTCACTATGAGGTGAGCCGTTACCTACTCAGGGCGTATCGGCCGCTGCTACGAGTTCACGGGTATCTGTTCCTTATCAGCCGGGCAGTGAAGGATGTGCGAGACCCGAACACCTTAGAGTTGTCTAGTCCTCCCATCACGCACGATCTGGATGCCCTGGAGTCTGGCTGCAACTGGGGATTGTCGCCGTTGTTCTTGGATATCGGACCGCAGCCGGGGCGGTCCGAGGACATTCCGGTGGATCTCCCGTCGCTGAGGACTCGTGTCACAGGCTGGGCGGTGGATCCAGAAAGTAATGAGCCGGCGACGGAGGTCGTCGTTAGGGTTGGCGGGAAGGAAGTCGGGCGAGGTGTCACTGGGGTCCAAAGGGCGGACGTTCGAGATCGTCTCGGCGCTGCGGCGGAGCGGAGCGGCTTCGACATGGTCTTGGACGTCCCGGTGTCCGAGTTCAAGCGTCTCGATGTGAAGGCGTGGGCCTTGGACGCGAAAGGCGGGAGGTGGCCCCTACGGATCGAGGTTGGAGGTGGCGTAATAGGGGAGACCGAATCGACCGGACGGTGGCTGTCGGATGCGGCCGTGCCGGGGGCGATCGACGGGCTGGGTGCTGGCTACCGCGTGCGACTTCCGCGAGGCGCGTTTCGGTACGGGTGGCTGCGTCTGCGAACGAGCGGGCCAGGCGGGGGCGTCGTGGCCGTGCGTGAGGAGGGGGCCGAGGCGGGCATCACTTTCAGGACCGGGAGGGGTGTCCGATCCTACGTCTTGTCCGTGGGGAGTTGTCCACAGTGGAAAGGGAATTCGGGAGTGGACGTGGAGGTGGGAGTTGACCCCACAGTGGAGGTCACCCAGATGAGTCTGGTCCGCTAGCTAGGAGCGTGGCGAGGTGGGGGGGGGACTTGATGTGCGGCAAACGGCATAGGTGTTGAGGCCAAACTTGTAGCGAGCGCACTTGATGTCGCGGGGACGGAATCCTGCCCTCACGAGAAGGGGCCAGAGGTCGGCGGGGTTGTAGTAGGTCTTGTGATCGTCGATTTCCGCAAGCGGGCTGAGGCCGAGGGTGAAGGCGGAGAACTCAAGGTAGCGTCTTCCACGCCAAGAGGGAACGCTGAGGACGGACATCCCGCCTGGGGCCAGGAGACGTCTGATTGCTCGCAGGGTGTCGAGGGGGTCCCAGAGATGCTCGATCACCGACGTGCAGACGACTAGGTCCAGGGACTCGGAGGGAACGCCGCCGAGGATTCCGGGAAGGCCTCCCTCCATCGCTGTGACCTTGGAGTGTGCGTGGAGGTCCGGTGACAAGCTGACGTCGACGACCAAGGCGCTTTCGACGTCGTCAAGGATGGACCGTACGAACAGGGCGTCGAAGCCTGCCCCCAGGTCGCCGACTCGGAGGCCCTGGAAGGAACCCACGGTGCCCCTGATGCGGCGCCTCGACATCCACGTGCCCAGGCGATCGACGATCGTGAGATCGGCATGCTGGCCGAAGGCGTGGGAGCGGCCCGTCTCAAACAGGGGGGCTCGTCTCCGGCTGGAGCCGCAAAGACACCGCATGAAGTATCAGTGTAAACGTGAAGAGCATGAACGATGCGATCATCGCCTGCAAACCCGTGACAGCCAGGTAGTTGGTCCAGTTCAAGCCGTCACTCAAGGTGAAACCATTCTGGACATAGCGAAAGACAAGAGGGACACCCATTCCAGCGCCCGCAAGAAGGAAGACGGCCGAGATGACGACTGTCCGCGTATATCGAAATATGCCGAGCCACTTCTTGCCGGCGAGGCTTGCGAAGTCGTAGAGAACCTGAGCAATCACGCCGAGAAAGAGACATTGGAGGCCAAGGACAACGAGTGTGACGCCAAGGAGCATCCAGTAGAAGGAAAATGTGATCGGACCCAGGGTCAATGGGCCGAAACTGAGAGGCAAGGTGAGCAATAGCCCGAGTGCCACAAACACAGCACCGGGTTTGAGCAAGAAGAAGTCTGCTCCGTAGACGAACATTGCCTTGAGGTTGATCCACGCGGCTGCCCACGGGGAGAACCATCCACGCCTCCTGTGGTGGCTCAAGCGGCCGTCGCGGTCCTTCAGAAAGCGGACAGGGACTTCGGTCGTGCGGAGGCGCATATGCACGGACTTCAGCACCATTTCCGACGCGTATTCCCAGGACTGAGACCTCAGGCCCATCCTCCTCAACGATTCCCTGGTGATGCCTCTCATGCCACAGTGGATGTCGGTGAACTTGCTGCTGTAGAGAAGGTTCAGGATCGCTGTCGTGACCGGGGTTCCGAAATAGCGGTGGAGGGCTGGCATGGAACCTGGTTCTATGTAGCCGCGGAAGCGCGAGCCCATTACGAACTCACACCCTTCCCGAAACTTCTCCACAAAGCCAGCCAGCTCACGGAAGTCATACGTGCAGTCCGCGTCGCCCATGAGGACGTACTTGCCCCGGACGTACGGGATAGCGTCGATGTAGGCGCGGCCGAGGCCGCGACGGGGTGTCTGGAGAACACGAGCGCCCCTTGCTACGGCCATCTCCGCGGTGCCATCCTCAGAACTGTCAATGATGAGGATTTCGCCGGCGATGTCCGCTCCGGCAAGGCCTCTCTTGCACCAATCGACGAAGTCCGAGATCGTCAGGCTCTCGTTGAGCGCGGGGACGAGGATCGTCACCTCAGGTGCCAAGACATCCTGGGTGGGGACGAGGAGGGTGAGTTCCGGTTCGCGTGGCCGCGGTGCAGCGTCACGCTCAGTGGCAGGGGGGAGATGGGTGCCGAGGGCAGGCATCAGATGAGTCTAGTTTGTGTGGCCCTCGGCGAGCATTCTCGAAGCGGGGCCCGCGCGCCTGAAGCTGGCGACGAGGAAGAGAGGGGCGCCGAAGGGAAGTCGGACTCGCCGGACAGGCACGAGGTCCTCGGGGACGGCATTGAAGACATCAGCGACGGTCCTCACGTGGCCCTCGCCGCTCGTGCCGGACAAGCGCCGGACGCCACGATAAAGGCGGTTTTCGGTGGGGCCCGAGATGACCCAGATCCCCCGCGGGCCCGTGACGGCGAGAAGCCGGGCCATCTCGGTGTCTATGTCGTCGACGTGCTCCAGGACGTCGAGCGCGACGACAGCGTCGTAGCCTCGGCCCCCCTTCGGGGGTGCGGGAGTCCTCGCAACTTGGACATGTGGGGTGTGCAGGCGCTCCCGCATGAATTCGGTCACCTCGGGGTCGATGTCACACGCCACGACATGTGCGAAGAGGGCGGAGAGGCCCGGCAGCATGACCCCGAGGCCCGACCCGTAGTCGAGAGCGGCTCCGGTGCCAGTGGCCGAGAGGGCGAGGAGTCTGCTGGCCCAAGCCACTCTGCGCCACGCCAGGTACGAAACCGCTGGCACTCGGCTGGTGTAGACAGAAAGCGCCGTCTCCTGGAGGCGGGACCGGCCGAAGGCCTCCATGAGATCCGGGTAGGCGTTGTCCAGGATGCGCCGGGTGGCGCGGGCGGTACCGGCCGTGGTCGGGGTCAGGTGTCCGCGTCGGGGCATACCTGGGGATCCTTGGTCGTGTGAGGACCGGTGAGCGAGCGCCTCATCGGTTCCGGAGTTGTCGTTGTCGGAGGCGCTTGTAGACCGGTAGGAGGAGAGGGTAGAGGCCGCCGTCGCGCAGCATTTCCTTAGCGCGTGAGACGAAGCGGAACCAGAGCACTCCGCCGGCTCGTTTGCGTCGCTCGAACAGGGCCCGGCGAGCGTCCTCGGTCAGGGTGACGGTGCGGGGACGGAGTTCTTTCAGTGCGGTCCAGCGCCAAGGCTCTTCCAACACCCGCCGGATGGGATTGACCGCAGCGGCCCAGGTGTGAGTAGCCGCCAGCTTGCAGGCTGCCTCAGCGGAGCGCGTGCGGAGATCGACGTCCGAAACGAGGCGCCAGAGGGCGTCGGTCATGGCGGGGAGGTCGGCGGCGGGTACGACGAGGCCGGCGCCGTGGGCCTCGACCTCCTCGGCGAGAACGTCTCCGCCGGTCACCAGGGAGGGTAGCCCGGCCCAGAAGTGATCGAGGAGGCGAGACCTGAAGGCGAGGCGCGTCTCGGCGAGGTCCTTGGTGGCAAGCACGCCGACGTCTGCCTCGATCAGGTAGGCGCCCCTCTCGTCGTATGGCACCCAGTTCCCGAACAGGACTCTCGTGCCAGCAAGGCCGAGCTCCGAGGCGCGCTGACGGAGACGTTCCACGATCGGCATGCGTGGCACGTTGCGTCCAGCGAGTTCGAGGCCCATGAAGTAGAGCCGAACGCGCGGGTCACGCTTCTGGACGGCATCGAATGCGTCCAGCACCAGAAGGGGGTCGAACCACTCCCAGGTGCCTCCACTCCAGAGGATCAGGATGTCGTCCTGTCCGACCTCCGGATGCACGCCCTTGATCACGGGCCGGGAGGGTACCGGTGGCTCGGAGGGGCAGCCGTACGGCACGACGTCGACAAGGTCGCGGAGGTGGGGATCCTCCTTGTAGTCGGCACGGTTGACTCGCCCCATGGAGCTCAGGGCGCCCATCCAGTAGTCGCGTTGGCGCTCTGACGCGCAGAGGAAGAAGTCGCCGTGTCGCAAGGCCGTGTTCTGTATCTGCGTGTCATGGGTCAGGTTCTTGTCCCCCACGAGGTCCCCGACGGCTGCGTGCAACTCCAGACTCTCGAAGAGCCAGGGGTCATAGACGTCGACGATCACGACGGGGTTGCACGATTGGAGGACCGGCCACTGGTGCAACGCTGGGGTCTGCACCAGGACGGCGTCGTGCTCCTCGAGCAGAGCGACCAACTCGTTGCGGGACTTGAACACCTCCGTGTGGATGTGCGGGTGGCTTCGCTCCACCGGCCACGGTGATCCGAGCGTCACGTGTGCGTCAGCGGCGATCGCCTTGGCAACTTCCCAACACCGGGCCCCAGGCCCGGCCATGCGGTCGCTGATCCGGTCGTAGGCGATCACCAAGAGCCGAGCGCTCCCGCGTTGACCCAGGGCGGCGTCGAGCCCCAGGAACTGGGTCACCGCCGCCGACGTCTCGGCGTAGAGCGGAGGTGCGTCGTCCGGGATAGCGAAGGGGCGCCCGACAGTCCGGAAGATCTCCTGGTCGCTGCGGCGCCGGCGCAATTGAACGAGGCGTCGCGCCTCCTGGATCTCCGCGAGGCTGTGGGCGATGTCGGTGATCGCGTGGAATCTGGCCAGTGCGACACGGTCCACTTCCTCGGCATCGCCTGTCGGCGCTGCCCCTGCTTCGTAGTCGGGGCGGCTTGAGCCGGAGGCGACGACTCCTCGCTCGTTGGCCAAGAGGAGACCCGCGGTCAGGAGGCTTTCCACTAGTCCCGATTCGGCATTCTTCGCCACTATTCGTAGCCAGGCCCTCTCGTGGGCGAGAGCCTCGGCACTTCCGATCGCCTGGCGGGAGGAGAGTCTGGTGATGGCCCTGGCTGCTGGGGCCCGGACCACTTCGAAACCAGCAGCCCAGAGCCGCCAGCCCAAGTCCACCGTGACAGAGGCTGGCGGGAGTTGCGCGTCAAAGCCGCCCAGCTCGACCAGGACGGGGCGCGAAACCACGAACGCGTCCACCGGGGGAAAGGCCGTGGTCCTGGGCTCCAGATCGAGTGGGTCTGAGTCGGCCCAGCTTCCGCGCCCATCAGTCGTGAACGCGGAGTCGCCCCTCACGATGCTGCCGGTCGAGTCGATCAGGGTGCCACACGCGCAGGCGCGTCCCCGCTCTGGGTCGAGTTCGGCGAGGACGTCTCCCAGCCAATCCGGATCCACGAGGACGTGCGACGCGACGACGGCAAGGGTGTTCGTTGCCGCGGCGTCCACGCAGTCTTGTGCCACTTCGATGTGGTTCCTGTGCGGAGGGACCGCTAGGCAGGCCACGCCGGGAAGCGACCTGAGCGTATCCGGCCTGGCTGTGACGACCATCACCTGCTTCGGCGGCGTCGTCTGCGACGCTATGTGGTGCAGGCATTCTGCTACGTCGCCGCCTGTGTCCAGCACGACCACCGTCGTGGACAGAGTGAACTCGTTGTCGGCTGGAGGATTCATGCGAAGGGAGACTAGCGGTGGGTTGGGCGCCTTCAGGCGGTGCGGGAGCGGATCCACTCCCAGTTGCCGGTCCCCGTGTCATACCAGGTCGTGGGTTGGTCAAATGCGGCTCCGTTGGGAGCTGGCGAGAAGGTGAGGACTCCTGTCCTTGCTGAGCCGTAGTCGTACAGGACGGCCAGAGAGTCCGTCGATCCGCCGGCGAACCGGCCGGCGACAGGCTTCGTGCGGTTGTAGCTCCAAGCCCAGTCCGAGGTGTTGAACCACAAGGCGGGTCCGTGGAAGTCCGTGCCAGTCGATTCTGCGACCCAGAAGCCCGTGCGGCTTTTCCCGTAGTTGTAGACGAGAGCGATGTCCGTGCGCCCGTCTCCCGAGAAGTCCCCCGCCAACGGTTCTGTGAGGTGGAACTCCCAATTGCCGGTCCCGCTGTGCCACCATGCCAACGGGGCCTGGAACGCGTTGTCCGCAGCGTGCAGGACCCACAAGCCCGATGTGGATCCGCCGTAGTTGTAGAAGAGGACGATGTCGTCACCGGCGGCCGCGTCGAAGTTGCCCGCCTGGGGGCGGGACCGGAACGATTCCCAGTTCCCAGGCCCGCTCGACCACCATACGGCGGGCGTGCCGATACGAGTTCCTGACGATGGGAACACCCATACCGCTGTCAGCGCGACGCCGTAGTCGTACTGCATCGCCAAGTCGTCCCGACCGTCGTTCGTGAAGTCCCCGGGCACGGGACGGGATCGGGGCATGTCCCAGTGACCCGGAGCGCTGAACCACCACGGTGAGGGTGGCGCGAAGCTGCTGCCCGTGGACGTGAGGACCCAGAAACCCGCAGTGGCGTTTCCGTAGTCGTACGTCATCCCGATGTCGTCCGCTCCTGCTCCGTCGAAGTTCCCGGCCAGCAGTTTCGAGCGGTTCGGGTCCCACGCGCCGCGCCCGCTTGCCCACCAGAGCCGCGGGCTGCCGAAAGCCTGGCCCGTCGAGGGGAAGATCCACAGGCCCGCAGTCGAGTTCCCGTAGTCGTACAGAACGGCGACGTCATCTCTCTGGTCGCCTGTGAAGTCGCCCTCGATTCGCTCCCCGCGTGGCCGCGGCATGGACCGATGTGGCTGCCACCAGCTCGTCGTTTGAAAGGCGCCTGCCCAACTGAAGCTGAAATGCACGTGGTCCGTATGAGGGCTCGCTCCGCCGTAGCTCTGCCAGCCGCGTTCGGGTTGGTACGACTTCCATATGCGCCTGTTCCAGATGACGTACATGATTCCGAGCCGGCGGGCCATGGCGTTGGGGTTTCCGTACTCGTCGGAGGCCAAGAGCCAGTTCAGCAGTGACTGGGCGGCGGCTGCCTCCGCAGGGTTGTTGATGCGCACCCCCCAGTCCCATGCGCGGCCCTCCTTGTGCTCGCTCTGGCCCCCGATGCCGCAGTTGCGCGAGATGCCCGAGTCCCGGGTCCCCAGGTATGTCTTGAGGACGGTGGACCTGAACGTCGACACTCCCGCTTGCGGGCTGGGCGAGCACGTCGATTGCCCGTCGTAAGGCTGGTAGTCATCTATGGCGCTGCCGAAGCCCGGTGCCGGCAGCACAGCCCGGGCATCGCCTATGGTTCCCGTCGACGTCACCGCAACGGTGGCCGCCACCACAACGAGATGTCCTGCCAGTGACCGGATGCCTGAAAGGACCCGTTTCGTCGCATCAATCATCTTCGCTCATGGAATCCGTCCGATCTCGCCCTAAACGGTCTCTCACTTGTGCCTTCGTGCCCTCGATCCGAGGCGGCAACGAAGGGTCCGGTTTCGCCGCCAAGCCTGCCGGAAACGGGTGGCTGTCCTTCTGAGGGTGAGGTAGAGCCCTTCCTCGTGCAGGCTTGCCCACAAGCTTGCGGCTCGGGACGCGGTCCCGCCGACTTGAGGGCGCGTCGGTCGATCATAGAGTATCGGGCCCCACACGCGGACGCACGGCGTCCCAGGGCGGGTGCGCAGCCCGTGCAGGTGGTGGCCGAGTCTTCGACCCCAGAGAGCGATGCGGCCGGACGTCCCCGCCCCTGGCCTCACGGTGACCAGCAGGCCGAGCGGGCCAATCGGGAGGAACGACGACGTGGCCTGGAGGTCGAATGCCGCCCATTCGTTGTCTCGCACCCGGCTCGCTGCCAGGTTCGCCCTGGCGAGGCACAGCCCGCTCGGGATGTCTCGGACCGAGACGCTGAGGCTGGTTCCAGGACCCGAGTATGTGGCCACTCTGAGGTCGATCCGCGACGGGACGCCGGCAGACGCTCTCAAAGCGAACCTGATCGGACGTTCCGCGGTGAGCTCAAGGGGGGTTTCGGCGTCCGCCCGGAGGACATGGGGGGCGCGTTCGTAGGGTTCCAGATCGAGGGCGGTGGGCGGGTCGTCCCTGGTCACGGGCGGGATCCGATTCGCGGCGCGAGACGGGTTGCGGGCTAGCTCCGTGGCGCGATCGAGGATGTCCGCGTATCGCTCGGCCTGCCGCCACGGTGACCAGCGCAAGAGCGCCTCCCGGCGGGCCCGCGAGCCGATGTGGCGGGCGGCCGTCGCGTCTTCCAGGAGGTGGCCGATGGCGTCGCTCCATTCGTCGGGCGTGGAAGCCAGCAGCCCCGTTTCGTCTTGGCGCACGACCTCCCGGAAGGGCTGCGTGGGGCTGGCCACGGTGGGCGTGCCCACGAGGGCCGCCTCCAGCCACTTGATCGCGCTCTTGGCCTCGTTGAAGAGGCCAGGTGTCAGCGGAGCGAGGTTCACGTCGAGATCACGCAGGGTTTGCCACAGACTGTCCCAGGGCTGGTAGGGGATGATCCTGAGCCGGTCGCCCAGGTGGGACAGGCGAGCCGACTTCGGGACGTGGCCCCCCAACCACAACTCCGTGTCTGGGTATGTCCGGAGCACGTCCAGCACAGGTTCCTCGATGAGAAGCCAGTCCAGGTCGTGCGTCGTCGTGCCGCTGAAGTAGCCGATCCTGGGCGGGCCCTGCGAGCGGTTCCTCGCCAGGGCAGCGTCGGCCAAGCGACCTCCGACCACTCCGACGCCGTTCGCGAAGCGCTCGGCGGGCAGTCCGACGACCCTGCTCGCGTGTTCGACCAGGGTTTCGGTTGACCCGATGTAGAGGTCGGCCTCCTGCATCGTCGTGCGGTACCGCTTCACGCCCTCCATCCAGAGCGCTGCTTCCTCTGGCGGGAGGAGTTGCAGGGCGGGGATGTCCTCGGCGATGCTGGGATCGAAGATGAGGTCGTCGACGTCGAAGACGATCGGGATCCCCTTGTCGCGCGCCCGATCGATGAGGGAGAGGACCGCCGGTGTCGCCGGGACGCGATAGAGGACGAGCGCCCCGACGTCTTTGAGAAGGTCGGGGAGGGCAGGGTCTCGGAAGTGACGCACATCTGAGCGGATTCCCAAGAGCCCCAGCGCTTCCGCAGGTAGTCGCGCCCGGTAGCGCAGCGGAGCACCCTCGATCCCGCAGGCGAACAGCACCGAACCCACGGCGCGGCGAGGTGCCGGTGAGGAGGGCCGGCGTGTGGGCACCGCGAGCTCCCGGTAGAGGGCGTCGAGGCCGGACACCTGTTCGTTGATCGTGCGTGTTCGGATGCCGCGACAGCCCGAACGGAGCCGCGCTCGCAGCGGCGCGTCGGTGATGAAGCGTCGCAGGGCGTCGCTCAGCGCTTGTGGATCAGCGGCGGGGACCACGAGTCCGTTGTCCCCGTGCTCGACGACCTCCTCGGGGCCGAGGGAGTCCGTCGTTATCACGGGTACGGATCGGGTCAGCGCGTCACGGGTGAGGATCGAGTACGTCTCCCTCATCACCGATGGAATCACGAGGCCGTCGGCGCGGGAGAAGACAGTGTCGGCTTCGTCGGGATGGAACGGAGGGGCGATTTTGACGGGGAGCCCGGAGAGCTCGGCGGGTCTCGGCGCATCCGGGGGAGCGGCCCCGTAGGCTACGAGCTCCCAGCCGGACAGGTCGGCCAGACGGGACAGGGCTTCCCAGAGTACGTGGACGCCCTTCATCTGATGCGGCCCGCCCGCGTAGAGGAGCCGGACCAGACCGCCACCATGGCCGCCTCTCCCACCCTGGGCTCTTGTCACCTCTTGAGCCTCGACGCCGTTCTCGTCCACGCGAAGGCGGCCGGGAGCTACCCCGTTGGCCGCCATCACCTCCGCCGCGATGCGCGACGGTGCCAGAACCATGTCGGCCGCGTCGATGATCCCGCGGAGGTACTGGGATCGTTCGTCGAGATCCGAGCGCCCTGTCTCGCATTCGCATGTTCCTGCCACGACGACAGGGCAGCAGGGTCGGAAGGACCGATCCACGAGGAACTGGCGGGCGCAGAGCCACCAGAAATCGTGCATTGTGACTATCACCTGAGCGCCGGAGTTCGCCGAGGCCCGGACCAGGCCCGCGCCCAGAGTCTGGAGTGAGTGAAGATGCACGACGTCGGGACGAACGAGGTCCAGGTAGCGGCGGAACGCGGTCTCGACGGCCGGGTTATCGTAGTTCCTGCGGTCCTCCCAGTTCGTCCACGGCGTCGTGACTATCCACCTGATCGGCAGGCCGGACTCGTCCTTGTCTTCCCATTCCTTCAACGGAGGCAGTCGGTCGTTCAGGTGGCCGGCGAAGACGCGCACGTCGTGGCCCAGTGCCCGCAGACCGCGGGACAGGCGCTGTGGCTGCAATGTCCCGCCACTCACGAAGTTGGGGGGGTAGTGAGCGGAGACGACGACGATCCTGAGGGGCGCCTCTGTCTCCCGAGCGGAGCCAACCGACGCGAGCTGCTCTCGGCTCTCTCGCCCCGTCACCGTCCGTCGTCACCTTCCTCCAAAAGCCGACGGATGTGGATGTCAGGGCTGGGACCGCCGCCCCGCCGCAATAGGCGCCACGCTATGAGTCCTGCGTGGAAGGACCGGGACTCCAGGACGTTGCGAAGGGCCCGCTCGAGCTTGACGATCCTGACTTGCGATGACTGCGACTCGGACGCGTACCGCTGGTTGAGGTCGGCCAAGGCCGACACGGCGTCGGCGAGCTCCGCTCTTGCCGTTTCCAGCTCGGACTCCAGCGATGTCGCACGTTCCGTTGCCTCGCGTTCGCGGGTGAGAGCCCGGGCGAGGGGCACCCCGCGTTTCGTCGCCCGAAACACGAACTGGTATGTGTCGGCGTCGGGTTCGGTGGCGAGGTCGGCCCTCAGGTGGAGGAAGCGCTCGTCGCAGAGAGACGCCTGTTCCGTTGCTCCGATTGGGACCCGGGCGTGCGTCTCGTCGACGATCTCGAAGCCATTGCGCTCCAGGAGGTCCCGGGCCGACTCGCGTGTGAAGAACCGCAGATGGGTGTTGTCGAGCAGGCCGACATCTGTCATCCGGAAGTGGCCCGAGAGAAGCGCCAGACGTGCATCGACATGGGCGACGTTGGGGAGCGACACGACCAGGATGCCGTCGTCGACCAGATAGCGCGACAGGAGGTCGAGGATGCGGGAGGGGTCCCTCAGGTGCTCCAGGACATCGGTGGCGACCACGGCATCGAACGGGCCGAGCTTGTCCAAGTGCCCTGATCCCAAGGCGTCAAGGTCCGCCTCCAAGGCAGCATCGGCGACCTGCTCGAGGGACCGGGCTGCCGTGGGATCGAACTCGATCGCGGTGACGTGGGCTCCCCCCTCGCGCAGCCGCTTGGTGACGTGCCCCCCCGACGCCCCCAGCTCGAGGATCCAGCGGCAGTCCCGCGTCCATCTCACTGCGCACGCTGCGGGCAGATGAGGGTCGGCGGTGTCGAACTCGTATCCGTACCTGTCGCTCATGACGCCGGAACCCTACTCACGTCCCCCGCGTCCTTGCGCTGCGACGAGATCGGGGCGCCAAGGCCGGCGTCCCCGGCCACAGCGCCTGCGTGTGGGACCCCGTGACGCAGCAGCAGCAGGCACCCCAGGGCGGTTGCCACGCCGTAGCTGACGAGGAGGACGGCCGGATGCACTGGTCCCGTCCACGTCGGATCCAAGAAGTACAAGAGGGGGCCGGCGTAGCCCACGGTCACTCGGCGACCCGCCCACGCGAACGAGAGAACCTGGGCGAGCCCCCAGCAGCCCACGAGTATTGCTGCGAGTCGTCTCTCGATCCCGGGCGGCACGGACTTGGCGCCGATCGTCCCAGCGAGTATCGGTATGCCGGCGACGATCGGAATCGAGTAGCGACCCTGCCACACGAAACCGGCAGCGTTGGCCTTCAAGGACTCGAGCAGGACAGGCGCGATGAACGCGAACGCCACGAGTCCGGCCAAGGCCAGGAGTTCGCGCGCCTTCCCTCCGGCGAAGGCCGTGAAGAGGAGCATCCCCGAGACGCCTATCCAGATGAGGTAGGAGAGCGCGGGCCCGGGACTGTCCAGCCAGTTGAACACACCCACGATCTGTCGTAGCGTTGCCGCCTCGGTCTTGCCGAACGACACCCGGAGGATCGCGATCAGGGAAGCGTCGTGTGGCTTGCCAGTCACTCCCAGGCCGCCGACGGCCAGGATCCAGACGACGGCGATCACCGTGGCCAGACCGACAATTCCGAACGTCACGAGGTACCGGCGGTCCCTGATGATCAGGCGCTCCACGTCGCGGTTGCCGGCGACGGTGAGGACGACGACGATGGCCGCCAGCCACAGCGGCGACAACCCGCGCATGAGCACCAGGAGGCTGGCGCCCAGCGCGAAGCGCGACAGCGTGCGACGATCGACAAGGCTGGGCAGTCGCGTCACCATGACCAGGCCAGTTGCCCACACGGCGATGGCGGCGGCGATCTCGATCCCGTTTGGGTTCACGGAGCCGGCCAGGAACAGCGCCATCGGCGTGACCGCGTAGGTGGCGGTGGCAGCCATCCACCGGGCCTCGCGGAGGAGCCCCAGCGACGCGAAGGCCGAGGCGAGGAGGGCGCCCACCAACGCAGCGGAGACGATGCGGGACAGGTACATGCCCTGGGCCGAGTGGAACAGGGCACTTGGGAGGCCCACCATGACGTAGTAGAGGGGGGGGTGGCGGCCCGCCGACGTCCCGACCGGGATGTCGCGCCCACGATCTGAATACGGACCGGCGCAGCCCGGTACAGCCCCAGGCTTCGTGACCCAACATTCCGTCTGGTCTCCCGCGGTCGCCAGGTATTCCGGTGCATCGACCGCGAGTACCGCGTCCGCTTCTCCCTCCACTGGCCGACCCAGGATCTGCCCCCGGGACGCCGCAGCGGCGCGGACTGTGTGTGAGATCTCGTCCGGTGAGCCGAAGGGGGGATCAGCCAGAGCCCACAGGGATCCCAGGGCGAAGAAGACTCCGAAGTAGGCCCACCAGCGGCGGCGTTCCGGCGCCTTCAGGAGGTTCCGCAGTCCGCGGCGCACACCAGGGTGGCCTGTCGCAAGTTCCGCTGTCGCTGCTGCGCCTCTTGTCATCGCGTCACCGTCAGGAACGCCTTGTGCCGGGGCACCGACGCGTGCAGGCGAGCAGAGTGGAACCCCGCCATCTGACCGCCGCTCTCGATGTCATGGGCACCTTCGGCATCACGACAGCACCGTGAGCCCCACGGCAGCGACGCGGGAGGAGAACTCGCGCAATCGGGACGCGTGAACCAAGACCTGGTTCGGCGCTTCCGGATCGATCAGGACTGCTTCTTGGACCACGAGAACCTCCGGTCTGAGGGTGACTGCGAGATAGCCCGTTGCCGACCGGAACTTCTCCAGTTTGTCGACAGCGTCACGGTGGAGGATTTCGCAGAAGACATGCGGCCTCTGCTCGGCAAGGAGTCTCTCCGCTCCCTTCAGCACCTCATATTCGAGGCTCTCGACATCGACCTTGACAACATCCACGGGCAGGTCAAGATCCTTGACTGCAAAGTCGAGCGTTACGATGTCGACATCGTGGGAATCGGCGATGGTCTCCTTGAAGTGAGGGTTGAGGGATGCGCTTGTCTCGACGAGACCAAAGCTCTGCGGGGGAACGTGCAGCGTTGCCGTCCCCTCTCCGGCACCCACTGCCACGCGTCTGACCACCACGTTCGACAGGAGTCCGTTCAAGCGGAGGTTGGACTCCAAGAGATCGGCAATCGGCTTCAGCGGTTCGAAAGCGAGCACGCGGGCCCTTGGGGCCACGGTAGCCCCGAGGAGGGTGTAGAAGCCCGAGTTGGCCCCGACATCGATCACAGCGCATGTCGTGTTTCGGACAAGGGCTGCGAAGACATCGGGGAGCGGCCTTTCGAAGGCCGACCATCCGCGCCCCCATAGCGATTCCGCGATCTGGTCGCGCCCCGCGCAAGAATCTCTCGTGCGCATCAAGAAGGAGCTGAACGGCCGGATGTACGCGGGTACGCGCACTCTGACCACATTCCCAGTTTGAGATGTGGCATAGGCGATCTTCTGAGCGAGCCCATTCTCGCCGATGATCCCAAGGGCACCAGCGAGTCGCAATCCAAGCGCGGGATAGCGGCACACAAACCGCATGAATTCCGCTCGAGCCGCAAGACGCCGCGGTGACACGGCCAATTCGGAGTCCTTGGGGTCGGATTCGATGGCTGACACAGGAGCAGTCTCCTAGCGACCGTTGTTATCGAGGACATCGAGCACCCAGGCCATGATGAGGAACTGGGCACCCAGCAACAGGGGGGCGACCGAGAGCAGTACGGTTCCCGTGGAGGCTACCGGCGGCCCGATCGTCTCGACCACAACCCAGATGCCGAAGCCGACACCCCACGCGGTGAGGGCGAGTCCCAGACCGAGGAACATGGCGACCGGCGAGAAGGACCAGAGGACGTACTTCCAGAGCATCCGTCGCCAGAAGCCCACGAAGAACGTCCACAGGAGGGCGAAGCTCGCCCGGGGGAGGCGGATGCCGGAGACCTCGTCGCCGTAGACGGCGGGGACCGCCACGTCAGTGGCCCGGGCCCGCAGGATGTTCAGGCGGATCATGAGGTCGCACTCGAAGGAGTAGTCCCGCCGGATGTCGTCGAGCGGGAGCCGCCGGATCATGTCCGTGGTGAGCGCCGTGTAGCCGTTCAGCGGGTCGAAGAGGTTCCAGTAGCCGGTTGCCGCCTTGGCGAGGAAGCTCACGAAGACGTTCCCTAAGATCCTGGTACGGGGCATCCCCTTGAAGGACAGGAAGCTGAAGAACCGGTTGGCCTTCGCGAAGTCGTAGCCCTCGGTGCAGATCTTGTGGAGGATGTCGGGGAGGTAGTCGGGGTCCATCTGCGCGTCGCCCGCCATCACGACCGAGATGTCGACGTCGAGCTCCACCGCCCGCCGGTGGCCCGTGAGGACAGCGCCTCCCACTCCCTGGTTCCTCTCCAGCGTGACCACCTCCACCCGGGGGTCACCTGCCGCCCAGGCCTTCTCGGCCGTGGAGTCCGTGCTGGCGTCGTCGATGACGATGACGTGGTCGACGAGGTCCGGCATCGTCGTGATCGTCCTGGCGATCAGGGTCTCTTCGTTGTGGGCGGGGACGACCACGGCAACGCGACGGCCTTCGTACATCAGGCCTGCTTCGCCGCCGCCAGGATGCGGTCGCACAGCTCCAGAGCGGCGCGCCCGGCGCGCCCGTCGACGACAAGCTCGCCCTGCCCGCTGACGGCGGCGACGAAACGCTCCAACTCCAGCCAGAGCGGCTCACCGCGATGGGACAGGTAGGGCACCTCGACGATCGAGGTCTCCCGGAGCTGGCGTGCGCCGTCGTCGAAGTACTCCACGGAGGCCTGCCGGCGGACGGTGATGTCCTGGCGGAGGAGATCGACCTCGACGACGGAGTCCTCCTGGACGACGTCGAGGCGGCGGACCTTGTGCTGGGCGATCCGGCTCACGGTGAGCTGGGCGACCAGCCCGGACGCGAAGCGGATCGTCGCCGTGGCGACGTCCTCGCTGTCGGAGCGCACGTTCGTGGCCTCGGCGTGCACGGCCACAGGTTCCGAGCCGGCCAGGCTGAGGACGAGGTCGACGTCGTGGATCATGAGGTCCCGGATCACACCCTCGGAGATGCGGGCCGTGTAGGGGCTGAGACGCTGTGTCTGGATGAACAGGGGCTTGTCGACGAAGAGGGGCAGGTCGAGGCAGACCGGGTTGAAGCGCTCCACGTGGCCCACCCCGAGGAGCTTGCCGGCCCGGTCGGCGGCGGCGATGAGGTCGTCGGCTTCCGGCACCGTGGCGGCCACCGGCTTCTCGACGAGGAGATGGACGCCCATCTCCAACAGGGCGACTCCGAGGCCGAGATGCGCCTCTGTGGGGACGGCGAGGACGGCGGCGTCGGCGGCCCCCGCGACGTCTGAGAGATCCGTGCTCCACGCGCAGCCGTGGCCGGCGGCGAGGTGCTTCGCCCTGTCGGGATCGCAGTCGACGACGAGGGCGAGTCGGGCGCCGGGCAGCATCGAGAGGATGCGGGCATGGTTGGCGCCCATGGCGCCGCAACCGACCACGGCGGTCTCCACGATCACGCCACGGCCTCCTTCACGGCGTGGGCGATCCGGGCGAGGTCGCGTTCCTGCAGGGCCGGGTGCACAGGAAGGGACAGTACGCGGGCGGCGGCGTCGCGTGCCCGCTCCAGGGGACCGGCCGCGCGGACCTGCGGGTGGTCCCGGTATACGCCGAGATCGCTCATCACCTGGGGGTAGTAGACACCGCAGCCCACGCCACGTTCTGCCAGTGCGCTTACGACGGCATCCCTGTCGAGGGACGGGTCGAGCAGGATCGTGTACTGGTGCCAGGCGTGCGTCCTCCCAGTGGGGGAGCCGGGAGTCGTCACGCGTGCGACTCCGGTCAGGGCGGCGTTCAGGGATTCGGCGTTGCGCCGGCGGGCCTCGGTCCAGGCGGGCAGGCGTTTGAGCTGCGCCCGGCCGATGGCGGCGGCGACGTCGGTCATGCGCAGGTTCGTGCCCACGGCGACGTACTCGTAGCGGGACCGCATCCCTTGGTTGCGCAGCACGCGCACGCTATCCGCGATCACGTCGTCGTCCGTGGTGACGGCCCCCCCCTCACCGGTGGTCATGTTCTTGGTGGGGTAGAACGAGAAGCAGCCCGCGATGCCCAGGGACCCGGCGGGGTTGCCGCCGAGAGTGGCGAGGTGCGCCTGGGCGGCATCCTCGAGCACGGGAAGGGCGCACCTGCCCAGGGCGTCGACGTCCGCGCAGAGGCCGAAGAGATGCACGGGCAGGACCAGCTTCGTGCGTGGCGTGACGGCATCGAGGGCCGCCGCGGGGTCGAGCGTGAAGTCGTCACTGACGTCCACGAGCACCGCCGTGGCGCCGGAACGGATGACGGCGTTCACGGTCGCCGCGAACGTGAAGGGGGACGTGACCACCTCGTCGCCCGCTCCGACGTCGAGGGCGGCAAGGGCGAGCTCCAGGGCCGCCGTGCCCGAAGACACGGCCACCGCGTGGCGGGTGCCGCTGAGGTCCGCGGCGAGCTCCTCCTCGAAGGCGGCGACCTCGGCCCCCTGGGCGAGCCGACCGCTGCACAGGACGCGGTCGACGGCGGAGCGTTCCTCGTCCCCGATCAACGGCTGGGCCACCGAGATTGTGGCGGCTCGGGTCACGGGAGCTCCAGTGTCGTGGCGCAGCCTCCGCATGCGCTGCCCGGACCCCCGGGGACAGGGCGCCCGCAACGGCACACCCACCCCACGGGCCGGGCGGGACTGCCCACCACGAGTCGGTGCGGGGCCACGTCGGCCGTGACGACTGCCCCGGCCCCTACTGTCGCCCATTCCCCGACTGTCACTCCGCACACGATCGTGGCGTTGGCGCCGATGGCGGCTCCGCGACGCACGAGCGTGGGCGTGATCCCCCAGTCCTCGTTGACCGCTCTCGGGTAGAGGTCATTCGTGAACGTGGCCGCAGGGCCCACGAACACCTCGTCCTGGAGGGTGACGCCAGCGTAGACGGACACGAAGTTCTGGACCTTGCAGCGGTCGCCGATGGCAACCCCGGCGTCCACGTATGACGACTTCCCGATGACGCAGTCCGCGCCGACGACGGCGCCGGCGCGGACATGGGCGAAATGCCAGATCCTCGTGCCGGGGCCCACTTCGGCGCCTTCCTCGACGACGGCTGTGGAGTGAACAATGGGGGCACCCACGTCGCCAAGATAGCTCGCCCGTGCCGGACCTCCGGGGTCACCCCTTCACCCCACCCACTCGGCGTGGTCGGCCATATCGAGGAGGTCACGGTCTCCGGAGGAGTCGCCGTAGGCCCAGAGCTCCACGGGGGTCCCGCCCAGCCACGCCCGCAGGAGGCGGGCCTTCTCCGGGCCGCGCACGTTGGGGCCGAGGAGGCGGCCCGTGAGGTGGCCGCCGGCGACCTCGAGGCGGGTGGAGATGACGTGGTCGGCACCGAGGCGGGCGGAGACGTGGCGGAGGTAGACGTCGAGGGACGCCGAGACGATCACGATCTCGTGGCCGTCGTGGCGGTGCTGCGCGAGGCGCGCCAGGGTGTCGACCCGGAGACGACGGGCGTCGACGCGGGCGGCGAAGGACTCCCCGGCGGCGAGGTAGGCGTCCTCCGGGAAGCCGGTGAGGAGGCGGGCCACGAACGCCGCCTTCAGGGCGTCGCGGTCGCCCCGGCCGGCGGCCACACGAGCCACGGGCACGGCCTCGGCAGTCGCGGTGACGAGCAGGCGCCCCGCGCCCCGCAGGAAGCGCAGGAAGGGCACGAACGTGTCCCGGCGGGTGAGGGTGCCGTCGAAGTCGAACGCCGCCACCCGGCGCAAGGAAGCGCCGTCCGCGGGGCCTTCAGCGGGCAACGTAGACACCGCCGGCGTAGACGCCCAGCCAGCAGAGGCTGATCACCTGGAGGGTGCGGTCGCCGAGGACGACGTCTTCCGGGGTGGCGCCCTTGCCGGTCTCCAGGAGAAACGCGTAGCGCAGGATGGCGAGGACGAAGGGCACGATCGAGAGCTGGTACCAAGGGAAGCCGCCGGGGCTCTTCGTCGCCTGCTCGAAGGCCCAGAGGCAGTAGGCGAGGATCGTGACGCCCGACGCCATCGACCACACGTAGCGGAGGTACGTGACGGAGTACTCGCCCAGCGTGGAGCGGGCGTGCACGCGGTCTTCGCCGAGGTCGATGTGCTCGCCGTGGCGCTTCCCGGACACCATGAAGAGGGACCCGAAGGACGCCACGATGAGGAACCACTCCGAGATCGGGACGTCGGTGGCGACACCGCCGGCGACCGCCCGGATGATGAACCCGGAGGCGACGGCGGCGAGGTCCACGACGGTCACGGTCTTGAGCCAGAGTGTGTAGGACGTGGTGACCGCCACGTACGCCGCCGCGACGCCGACGAACTGGAGGCGCACGAGGGCGGCGACGCCGAAGCCGGCCAGGAGGAGCGCCACGCCCACGGCGACCGCCAGCCAGACCGGCACGATCCCGGCGGCGACGGGCCGGTGGCGCTTCTCAGGGTGCGCCCGGTCGGCCTCGGCGTCGCGGGCGTCGTTGAGGAAGTACGTACCCGAGGCGACGAGGCAGAAGGCGACGAAGGCGAGGCCGGCCTCGGCGAGCACCGGACCCTCGGTGAGGACCCCGCCGGCGCCGGGGGCGGCGAAGACGAGGAGGTTCTTCAACCACTGCTTGGGACGGGCCGAGCGCAGGAGGCCTCTACCGAGTGATCCGGGCCGGGGCGCGCCGGCGTCCTCGGGAGACCCCGGAGCAGCCGGGGAGGGGGGAGAGTCGTGCGAGGAGACCTCGGCCAAGGCGGGACCTTCGGGTGGGCCGGGCAGGGGCGGCGGGATTGTACCGGTGTTCCTTCTCGGCCCTCGGGCGCGAATCCCCCCGGTGTGTTGCCCTTGCCCCGAGTTGTGCCTACAATGTGGCGCCCCCCCGTCCACTGATCGGTCTCCCGGTGACACTCGCGGAGACCGGGTCGGGCAGGTACGGGAGGCGCAGTTCCCACCGTCCCGCTCCCTCGGGCACGTCCTTGCTCGACGCCGCAGGCGTCAACTCGTCCCGGGGGTGCAAGGCCGGTTCCGCATCACGGAGAACCACGTGAAGCTCTTCCTCGAAACCGCCAGCCTGCGAGAGGCGCAGGACGTCGCGGGCTGGGGCGTCCTGTCGGGCGTGACCACCACCCCCACGCTGTGCGCCGCGGAGGGCGTCGACGTCCGCCAGCGAGCCCTCGAGATCGCCCAGGTGGTCGCCGGCCCCGTGGCCGTGAGCATCCAGGGCGAACGCCGCGTCGACCTCGTCGAGAACGCCAAGGAGATCGCCGCTCTCGCCGAGAACGTCGTCGTGCAGCTCCCCGTGGGCGTCGAGGGTCTCGCCGCCTGCCGGGTTCTCGCCGAGTCCGGGATCAGCGTCGCCCTCACGCTCGTGTTCTCCGGCGCCCAGGCCCTCCTGTGCGCCGCCGCCGGGGCCGCATACTGCTGCCCCTACCTCGGTCGCCTCGACGACGTCGGGGCCGACGGCATGGCGCTCCTCGAGGACATCGTGCAGATCTACGCGGTGCAGGGTTTCGCCACCGAGGTGGTGGCGTCGTCCCTGCGCAACCCCGCCCACGTGGTGGGGGCAGCCCGGGCCGGGTGTGACGCCGCCGCCGTCCCCCACGAGGTGTTGCGCCAGATGGCCAGTCACCCTCTCACAGACCTGGGCGCCGCCCGCTTCGGCGAAGACCTGGCGCGCATCGGTCTCGGCGGGCCCGGTTACGACCGGGGGGCCTTCGCCCCCCCGCCGGCCATGGCGCCAACCACGACCGTGCAGCCCCCCGGCGTGTCGGTGCAGCCGACCCTCGTGCCCGCGCCCCCGCCGGCGGGGGCCCCGGCGCCCGGATACCCGGGCCCGGTCCCGGCACCGCGCCCGGTCATGCCGGGCCCGATGCCCGCCCCGCCCGTCACCGGACAGGCGTCAGACCTTCCACACCGACCCGACGGCCGCAACAGGCCGTCAGGCAACTAACGGGGAGACCCACGATGGAAACGACCACGGAGCGAGCCACACTCGAGACCAAGTCGAAGGCCGACCTGGAGGAGATGGCCAAGGCCATCGGCGTGCGGGTGACCACGGCCATGCGCAAGGGCGAGATCGTCTCGGCCATCCTCGACCAGGCGGCTCCCGGGTCCAACGGCGGGGGTGGCGGGAGTTCTGCGTCCGCGGCGACGTCCAGGGCGACGTCGAACGCGCCGCAGCCCCCGCCGGCTCCGGCTCCGGCCGACGCCAGAGTCGACCCGAAGCCGCCGACGGAGACGGAAGCGAAGGTGCCCCAGGGAGCGGACAACACCGACACGGGGGCGACGGTCCCGAAGGCCGGCGGGGAACCCGCGGGCGGCGAGAAGCCGTCAGGCGCTCCCGCCGGTGACGGGGCGTCCTCCGGGGGCGAGAAGGCCTCAGGCGGCGGCTCCGGCCCCGACGCCGGCACGGGCGAGCGCACCGTGCGCCGCGTCGAGCGGGGCGAGGGCGAAGGCGGCCAGCGCCTCTCGCGCCGGGCCCGCAGAGAACGCAACCGCCGCGGTCAGGGCGGCGGCGGTGGTCAGGGCGGCGGCGGCGGTGGCCAGGGCGGCGGCGGTCAGGGCCGCGGTCAGGGCGGCGGCGGCCAGGGCCGCGGTCAGGGCGGCGGCGGTGGCGGAGGAGGGGGCAACCAGCGGCGGCCCCACGACCGCCAGCACGACCGTCAGCAGGACCGTCAGCAGGACCGCGAGCCCCAGGAGGTCGTGGAGCGCCACGGGATCCTCGACGTCCTCCCCGACGGCTACGGCTTCATCCGCACGAACGGCTTCCTGCCCGGTCGCGACGACGTCTACGTGTCGCTCAGCCAGGTGCGGCGCTTCCACCTCCGGCGGGGGGACGAGATCACCGGCGCCATCCGGCCGCCCAAGAGCGACGAGAAGTTCCCGGCGCTGCTGCGCATAGTCGACGTCAACGCCATGGCGCCGGAGCAGGCGTCGGACCGACCCCGCTTCGAGGACCTCACGCCCCTGTTCCCGGACGTGAAGCTCCGCCTCGAGGTGGAGGACGACAAGACCGCCATCGCCCAGCGGATCATCGACCTCATCTCCCCGATCGGCAAGGGTCAGCGCGGCCTCGTCGTGTCGCCCCCGAAGGCGGGCAAGACGATGATCCTGAAGCAGATCGCCCAGTCGATCGAGCGCAACAACCCCGAGGTGCACCTCATCGTCCTCCTCGTGGACGAGCGACCCGAGGAGGTCACCGACATGCGCCGCTCCGTGCAGGGCGAGGTCGTGGCGTCCACGTTCGACCGTCCCGCCGACGAGCACACCCAGGTCGCCGAGCTCACGATCGAGCGGGCGAAGCGTCTCGTGGAGTACGGCAAGGACGTCGTCATCGTCCTCGACGGCATCACCCGCCTCGCCCGCGCCTACAACCTCGCGGCGCCGGCGTCCGGGCGGATCCTCTCCGGTGGCGTCGACGCCACCGCCCTGTATCCGCCGAAGAAGTTCTTCGGCGCCGCCCGCAACATCGAGGAGGGCGGCTCGCTCACGATCCTCGCCACCGCGCTCGTGGAGACCGGATCGAAGATGGACGAGGTGATCTTCGAGGAGTTCAAGGGCACGGGCAACATGGAGCTGCGCCTCGACCGGCGCATGTCCGAGAAGCGGGTCTACCCGGCGTTGGACATCGAGGCGTCCTCCACCCGCCAGGAGCAGCTCCTGTTCGACCGCAGCGAGCTCCAGCAGGTGTGGAAGCTCCGCCGTGTGCTCGCGGCTCTGGAAGGCGGTGCCGGCCTGGAGCTCCTCATCGACAAGATCAAGTCCACGAAGTCCAACGCCGACTTCCTCGCCGAGATCGCCAAGACCCCCGCCGGCGTGTAGCCCCGGGCGCCGTCGGGTGGTTCCCGGCGGGGGACGGTGCACCCGACTAGGCTGGCCGACCATGGCACGGTCCGGGCGGCTCACCGCACTTCTCTTCGGCGTCCTCGGCGGGACTCTCCTCGTTCTCTGCGGCGCCTCCTCGGCCGGCGCCGACGAGCCCCCGGGCGGCGTCGTCACGCGCAGCACCGACGGCGGCGCCACCTTCGCCAACCAGGGCACCGTCAACCCCAACGAGCTCAATTCCGTGAGCACCGACGACGACCCGCCCCCTACGGCCGACGCCGTCACCGCTGTCTCCCAGACCACCGTCGCGGTGGGCGACGCCGGGACGATCCTGCGCAGCACCGACACCGGCGCCACCTGGACCCAGGTCGGGTCCGGCGTCACGGGCGCCGACCTCAACGGCGTGTCCGCCACCAACAACGACGACTTCGTCGTCGCCGCGGGCGACAGCGGGACGATCGTGCGCAGCCCCGACGACGCCACCACATGGGGCGCCGTCGCGTCCGGCACGACGGCGAACCTGAACGGGGTCGCCACCGACGACCTCACGTCCTACGGGTATCTTGTCGTGGGCGACGCGGGGACGGTCCTGCGCAGCGTCGACACCGGCGTCACCTGGGCCCCGGTCGCCTCCGGGACGACCGCGAACCTGCGGGGGGCCCACCTCGACGACACCGCGGGTGTCGCCCTCGCCGTGGGTGACTCCGGGACGATCCTGCGGAGCACGACAGGGGGCGCCTCATGGGCCTCGGCGGTCTCGGGCACCTCGGCCACGCTGCGCGGCGTCGCCTGCCTGTACAGCAGCGACCCGGGTCCGGAGTGCGACGACCTGTTCATCTCCGACGTCTTCGTCCACGTGGCGGTGGGCGACGGCGGGACGATCCTGCGCAGCCTCGACCTCGGTGTCACCTGGGTGCCGGTGGGCACGGGGGTGACCACGCAGAACCTCTACTCGGTGGCGGGGCGTGTCATAGGTGGTGTCGCCCGGTTCGTCGTCGTGGGCGACACCGGCACGGCGCTGCGCAGCGACGACGCCGGGGCCACATGGTCGCTCGTGTCCACGGGGACGACCGCCAACCTCCGCGGGGTCACGGTGTCGAACTCGAACCCGCTCGGCTTCGTCGCCGTCGGCGGCATCCCGGCGGGTGCTCCCGTGACCCCCGCGGCGGCTCCGATCGAGACCGAGGTCGAGGACGTCTGGGTGTCCGAGCTCCCCTTCACCGGCAGCGAGCCCGGCGCCTTCCTGCTCGCCGGCCTCGTGCTCGTCCTCTCCGGTCTCCTCGTCCTCGGGGCCCGTCGCCTCGGAGTCTTCGCCGCGTAGCAGGGGGCTCTACTCGCCGGAGGGGACCGGCAGCACCTTCCACAGGCTCTCGCCAGTGCTCCACTCGGCCTCGAAGCCCACGTAGGCGAACGTGGAACCCTCGCACAGGACCACGCCGTTGACCCGTGCCGTCTCCTCCGTGGGCGCGGGGCCCACCGGGTCCTGATAGGCGCCGATCCCGTAGCCCGACCCCGGTGCCTCCCAGCTCACCCGCATGCGGTCCCTCGGGCAGTAGGTGGCGGGGTCGTCGAACCCGCCCTCCTTCACGGGGAGCAGCCGGCGGTCGGCCACCATCTGCAGCGCCGCCTCCTCCACGCCGTCGCGGCCCCGCTTGGCCGAAGTCGTGCCCCAGAAGGTCGGCGTCGGCCCCGGCACGGGACCACCAGGGCCGGCGGGGGACGACGTGGGCCGGGGCGAGGTCGTGGGCTTCCGGGACGGCGAGGGGGTGGGGGAGGCGCTCGGCGTCCCGGACGGCGAGGGGGTCGCCCTGGTCGCGGTCTTCGCGGGCTCGCCGTCCCTGCCGGCCACCAGGGCCACGACCGGGATCGCCACGGCGAGACCGGCCACGACGACGGCGGCGATGACGATCTGTCGTTTCGTGAGTTTGCGCATGGTGCCTGGGATCGGGGGCCGGGGCCTCCAGAGTAGGGGACGGGCGCCCCGGCGAGCCGGACGGGCGTGCCCCGGCGGGGGTCGGGGCACGGGGTTCACTGTGGGGCTGCTCGCGCCCGGCGGCGCTCGGCATGCCGGCGGGGGCCCTACCCCGCCTGCGGGAGCCTTGAGACGACCTCGTCACGGGCGTCCGTCGCCCGGGCATCGGGGTGCCTGAGGGAGAGGCCGGGACCCCTCCGCTAGACTCGGCGACGATGAAGACAGGTATCCACCCCGAATACGTCGAGTGCGTCGCCACCTGCTCCTGCGGGAACACCTTCGCGACCCGCTCGACGAGGCCCACGCTGCGTGTCGAGCTCTGCAGCGTCTGTCACCCCTTCTACACCGGCAAGCAGAAGCTCGTCGACACCGGTGGTCGCGTAGAGCGCTTCAACCGTCGCCTCGCCAAGGCACAGAAGCCCGACGCGAAGCCCAAGGCCGAGGAGGCCGCGCCCGTCCCCGAGGCGGCTGAGGCCCCCGCCCCGCCCGAAACACCCTGACTGTGGGCCGGGCAGCCCTTCTCGCCCCGCCCGGTCCCCCCCGCAGAGCCGCACATGGCCCGCCCCCGCGGCGTCCCGCTGCGTCCGAGGCGCGACGTTTCGCCCCGGGACGCGAGGCCGCGTCCCGAATCGACTCCCGCCGCAGCCGTGTCCCGCCCGGTCTCTTCTCCCTGCCCGGGCGCCTGGCGCCTGTTCTCGCCACCGTCGTCCTGCTCGGCGGTGTCGCGTGGTCGGCGCTCCTGTTCCGGCCCGTGACAGTCCGTGGGGGAGACGTCGTGCTCACCTACGACCGGAGTTGGATCAGCGACTACGAGGCCGGGCGACTCCTCGGCGCCCATCGCCGGGCGCTTGCCGGGGTGGAGCGCCTCACCGGACTCCGACACGACGGTGTCGTCCGCGTCAGGGCCCGCCGCGAGCGTGGTCGTGACGTCGCAGACATGGGCGGCGTCGACATCCATTTCCGCCGCCTCGGCCGCGGCCATGTGGCCGGCTACCGCCCCCCCGCTCACGAGATCAGCCACGTCCTCGCCGCCCGCGTCAACGGGCGGCCGTCCCCGTTGCTGCGCGAGGGGGTCGCCGTGTACGTCGCCTGGCGCCTGGAGCGCCGGGGCACGCTGCGGGAGCCCCCCGGCGACCTGGTCGCGCTCGAGGCCTCCGACGCCTTCGGGATCGAGCCGCTCGCCCGTCACGTCGACGGCGAGTACAGGAGGGCCGGCACGCTCGTGCGCTGGCTCGTCGAACGCCACGGCTGGGAGCGGTTCTTCCGGGCCTACTCGGCGGGTCGCGACGTCCGCAGCGTCCTCTCAGAGGGCTTCGGCCTCGACCCGGACACGGTCCCGGCGCAGGTGGCCGCGTGGGCGATGGCCGGTCCGCCGGTGGGTGCGGTACCCGACGGCGGGGCGAAGAGGAGTGATGCCGGCTCTCCGAACTGATGCCGTTGGCCCGACATGCCGGGCCAACGGCATCAGTTTTGAGGCCGCTGGGCGGTCGAGCGCGGTGTTCGCGAGGGGCCGTATCGCGCGGCCCGTGGGGGGGGGCCCCCACGGGCACGCGGAGCAGCGCAAGCTGCGGAGCAG
>CAYJLW010000002.1:0-4976 GCA_964370965.1 uncultured Acidimicrobiia bacterium
CGGTCGGCCGAGTCGTCGAGCGGACCGCTCGAGAACAACCAGACCGGGACGCGCCCCCCCCCCCCCCCCGTCCGGGGCCCCCCCCCCCGTCAAGGCCGGGGGGGGGCTCCCCAGAACGGCGCGCCACGGACCACGCCCGGCCGCTGGCGTCACAGGCGATACGCCGGGCACTCTCAGCCGCCAGGACCGCCTCGGCGAGGACGGCGAGGACGGCGAGGACGGCGAGGGGTTGGGCGTGGATCACGTTCGCGAAGCCGTTCAATTGTGTCGCTGCCTCGGTGAGCTCGTCTAGCGTGGCGTCCTCGACATGTGTTCGCTTGTACCCCGGTGTCCTCCCGATGGCAAGCACAACCTCCCGGTGCCCCTGTCGGCGCCCGCCGACGCTCGCCGCCGTCCCGTGACCGCCGGTCGAGCCCTCTTGTAACCCGCCAATCTGATGCCGTTGCCTCGGAATACCGGGACAACGGCATCACTTCGGGGTTCCGGCATCACATTGCCCCCCCGCCGCTCCGCCCGCCCCCGCCGCTCCCTCCAGGGCCGCGAGCTCCGGGGGGGTGAGGCGGCGGTAGCGGCCCGGGGCGAGCTTGTCGTCGCGGATGGGGCCGACGGCGGTGCGGGCGAGGCGGCGCACGGGGTGGCCGACGCCAGCGAGCATGCGGCGCACGATGCGCTTGCGGCCCTCGCCCACGACGACCTCGACCACGCTGGCCTGGGGGTGGCGGGCAAGGACGCGGGCGGCGAGCGCACGGGCGGGGCCGTCGTCGAGATCGATGCCGCGGCGCAGCCGGGCGAGGGCGGCGGGGCGGACGGCGCCGGCGACGTCGGCGACGTAGGTCTTCGCCAGGCCGTGGCTGGGATGCATGATGCGCTGGGCCAGGTCGCCGTCGTTCGTGAGGACGAGGAGCCCCTCGGTGTCGAGGTCGAGACGCCCGACCGGGAACACCCGGGGCTCGGGGGGCACAAGGTCGAGGACGGTAGGCCGCCGCTGCGGGTCACGGGCTGTGGTGACATACCCGGCGGGCTTGTTGAGGAGGTACGCCACGGTGCGGACCCCGAAGCGCACCGGGACGCCGTCGACGGCGACGGTCTGGGTGGCAGGGTCGGCGCGCTCGCCGAGAGAGGCGGTGTGGCCGTCCACGGTCACACGGCCCGCGGCCACGAATCCCTCGCATTCCCGCCGGGAACCGAGACCGGCGCCGGCAAGGAGCTTCTGGAGTCGCTCGGGCCCGCCGGTGGTCACCGGGGGGCGTCGCCGCCCATGTCGGCGGCGGCCTCGGCGATGCGGCGGCGGAGGCGGGCGGCGATATCGGGGTCTGCGCCGGGGCGGTCCGAGGACAGGGCGGCGTCGTAACGGGCGGCGGCGGCGGCCTCGGGGACGAACTCCGCCAGCGGCGGGAGGTCGTCAAGTCCCCGCAGACCCATGCGCTCCAGGAACGTGCGTGTGGTGCCGTACAGCGTGGCCTGGCCGGGGCCGCCGTCCTGGCCGACGGCCTCGACGAGGCCGCGCACGGCCAGGGTGCGGAACACGGCGTCGCAGTTCACCCCGCGGATCTCCGCCACGCGCGCGCGGCTCACGGGCTGACGGTAGGCGACGATGGCGAGGGTCTCGAGGGCGGCGGCGGAGAGCCGCGGGTTCTCGGCCGCGAGGACGTAGCGCTCCACGTAGGCGGCGGAGTCGGGGTGGGAGTAGAAGCGCCAGCCCCCGGCGACGTCACGGAGGCAGAAGCCGTGCCCCGCCGCCTCGTAGCGCTCGGCGAGGTGGCGGAGGGTATCCACGACCTCGGCGACGGGCTCCTCGAGGACCTGGGCGAGGAGGCCGGCGGCGACGGGTTCCTCGGCGACCATGAGCATGGCCTCGACGTGGCGGATGGCGTCGTCGTTCACGCCGTCACCTCCTCGGCACCGGCACCCTCGGACCCTTCCGCGTCCGCTGCGGCGGCGCCGGGCTCGTCCCACTCGAGTCCGGCCAGCGGGTCGGCGCTGCCCCCGCCCAGCCACCGCAGGGAGATGTCGCCCAGGGCCCTGGGCTGGTCGGCTTCGACGTCGCCGCTCTTGGTGAGCTCCAGGACGGCGAGGAAACGCACCACGGCCGTGAGCAGGGGCACGCCCCGGCACACCTCCCGGTACGTGGACTCCCGCACCTGCGTGAGGGTCTCGACGAGAAAGAGGACGGCGTCACGGACGGTGGCCCGGATCGGCGCAACGTGGGAGACGTCCACGACGGGTTCCTCGCGGGGGGCGAGGGCATGGGCTGCCAGGCGGGCGAGGTCGCCGGGCGTGATGCGGCGCAGGAGGTCGGGAGCGACCCGCCGGAAGCGTTCCTCCAGGGGCGCCGCCCGGGGGACGTAGCGGCTGTTCGTCTCGAGGTACTCGGTGAGTACGGTGGCGACGTCCTTGAAGGTGCGGGACGCGAGGAGGCGGGCGAGGAAGATGTCCCGCTCGGCGTCGGCGAGGAGTTCCTCGTCGAGGTCGACGTCGCCAGCGGCGGGGAGGAGGCGGGCGGTCTTGATCTGTAAGAGCGTGGCCGCCACGAGGAGGAACTTCGTGGCCACGTCGAGGTCGACGTCACCCATGCGCTCCACGAAGGCGAGGAAGTCGTCGACGACGGCGGCGATGGACACCTCGGAGATCTCGAGCTGGCGCCGGCTCACGAGCTCGAGGAGGACCTCTACGGGCCCGGCGAAGGCGTCGAGGCTGACGAGGAAGGCGTCACCGTCCGCCGCCGGCGCATCCGTGACGACGTCGGCGTCGACACCGGCGCCCGTCGGCGTCTCGACGGCGACCTCCGGGGGCGGGGGGCCGTTCACAGGCCGATGCCCCCCCGGACGCGCCCCAAGGTGGCGGCGGCGACCGGCGCGACCCGGGTGGCGCCGTCGGCGAGGATGTCGCGGACGACGTCTTGGTCGGCCATGAGGGTCTGCTTCACCTCGCGGATGGGGGCGAGTTCGGCGGTGATGTTGCCGGCGAGTTGCGCCTTGCAGGCGACGCAGCCGCGGTCACCCACCCGGCACTCCGTGGCGACGACAGCGGTGTCCGCCGCCGGGGTGAAGAGCTCGTGGAGGGCGAAGACGGAGCAGATCTCGGGCCGGCCCGGGTCGTGGAGGCGGATCTTTTGCGGGTCGGTGACGTATCGGCGGACCTTTTCGGTGACCGTCTCGGGGGGGTCGTCCAGATAGATGGCGTTGCCGTAGGACTTCGACATCTTGCGTCCGTCGTGGCCCGGCACCCGGGCCCCGGGGCTGAGCAGGGCGCTGGGTTCGACGAGGAGGCCGGGCCCGTAGAGGCGGGCGAGGCGCCGGACGATCTCGCGGGCGATCTCGAGGTGCGGGAGCTGGTCCTCCCCCACCGGGACGACCTCGCCGTCGACGATCGTGATGTCAGCCGTCTGGAGCACGGGGTAGCCGAGGTTCCCGTGCGTGTTGATGTCCCGGGTGGAGAGCTCCCGGAGCTGCTCCTTGTGGGTGGGGTTGCGTTCCAGCCACCCGAGCGGGGTGACCATGGAGAGGTAGAGGTCGAGCTCGGCGACCGCCGGGAGGTCGCTCTGGCGGTAGATCAGGGACCGCTTCGGGTCCAGACCCGCCGCCACGAGGTCGGCGACGAGCTCCACGACCATGGCGTGCAGTTCCGACGTGTCCTCGTAGCCGGTGGTGAGCATGTGCCAGTCGGCGACGAAGAAGAAGCACTCGTTGGTGTCCTGCAGGGCGACGCTGCTGCGGAGGTTGCCCAGGAGGTGTCCGATGTGGAGCTTGCCCGTGGGCCGGAACCCGGTGAGGACGCGCCGCCCGGCCGCCGCGGCGGGGTTGGTGACGACGGGAGGCAGCGGGGCGGGCTCGGGCACGGGCGCCATCGTACCGGCCCCCCCGCCCCGGTCCCGGTCTTTCGGCGGGATCGGATCAGATCGGCAGGACGCCCACGCCGTAGCGGGCGAACACGTCGTCGTGGGTGACGACCGTGAGGGACTCGGCGGCGGCCTGCGCCACGAGCATGCGGTCGAAAGGGTCTCGGTGGTGGGGACACAGGCCGCCGGCCCGCTCGGCGTGCTCGAGCGTGATGGGGAGAGCGGCGAAGCCCCGTGCGGCGACTTCCCCGGCGAACGCCGGAGGGAGCGCGATCTTGCCGATCGCCCGCTTGACGGAGATCTCCCAGATGCTCGCAGCGCTCACGAACACCTCGTTGGCGGGATCGGCGACCTCCCGACGAACCGTGTCGCCCAAGCGGTCGGGATCCGAGAGCGCCCAGATGAAGGCATGCGTATCGAGGAGGAGGCGCACGCCGGCTCAGTTCCGGTAGAACGCATCGACGACTTCCCGGGGGGTGGCGTCGAAGTCGTCGGCCACGACGACATCGCCCTCCCATCCGCCGAGTCGTCGCTCCCAGCGCTCGGGGCTGTAGGCCACGAGGCGGGCAACGGGCCTGTTCGCCCGGGCGATCACGATGTCCTCGCCAGCCTCGACCCGCCGCAACAACTCCGACAGCGTCGTCTTCGCCTCGTGGACATTTACCAGGACCGACATGGCCTTAGTCTAGCTAGGTTCTGTATCCGCCGGCAGGAGGCTTTGCCGTTTCTTTCGCGGACGCTCCAGAAGCCCTGATCTTCTCCGGTGACAATGTCCGGTATGCGGGAAGACTCCCAGCTTCCCGGTCCCGGGGGGCTCCGGCGGTGCCGGGGCCCCCTGGGCCATGTCCGGAGGCGGTATCGTCCCCGACCGTGGACGCCACACCCGCCGACCTCCGTGCCCTGGCAGAGGGCGCCGCCCGCGAGGCAGGGGAACTTCTCCTGGAGCGCTTCCGGGGCCGGGCCCGGGGCGTCGCCACGAAGGCGTCGCCCACCGACATGGTGAGCGACGCCGACCGCGACGCGGAGGCCGCCGTCCTGGCGTTCCTGCGGGTCGCCCGCCCCAACGACGCCGTCCTGGCCGAGGAGTCCGGCGCCGCCGGCATGACCGAGTCCGGCGCCGCCGGCGGGCACGGGCCGG
>CAYJLW010000002.1:5076-10121 GCA_964370965.1 uncultured Acidimicrobiia bacterium
CCCCAAAGTGATGCCGATTCCACGGAATACCGGCACAACGGCATCACATTGCCCCACACCCAGCGCGGGCCGTCCCCAAAGTGATGCCGATTCCCCGCAATACCGGCACAACAGCATCACATTGGACGGGACGCGGCTCGGGGCGGGGCGCTGCGGGTAGGCTCCCGCCACCGTGCCCGACGATCCCGCCCCGGCCGACGCCGGTACCCCCGGCAGCGACCGCGAGACCGCGGACGACGACGCCCGGCCCACCCTGGCGACATGGTCTCCGAGCCCCCGAACCCGACGGGTCATCAGCGCCGTCCTCGCCCTGGCCGTTCTCGGCGCCCTCGCCTACTTCGTGAGCTCCAACTGGGACGACCTCCGGCGGGGGCCTTGGGACGTCCGCTGGGGCTTCTTCCTCGCCGCCCTCGTGCTCTACGTGGTCTCAGAGGGTCTCCCCCCCCTCGCCTGGCGCTCGCTGATGCACGCGGTGGGCACTGACCCGCCCCTGCCGGGCACGTACTTCGTGTGGTTCGCCGTGGAGCCCCTGAAGTACCTCCCGATCCCCGTGGGTCCCGTGCTGGGCCGCTTCGCGCTCGCCGACCGCGTCGGCCTCCCTCCGGTCCCCGCCGTGGTCACCCTCGCCTACGAGTTCGTGCTCTCGATGGCCCTGCCGTTCGTGGTCGCCTTCCCGGCGCTGTGCTGGCTGGGCTTCGCCGTGGACAACCGCTACCGCTGGGCGGTCCTGGTCGTCGCCGCGTTCGCCGCACTCGGCCTCTACGTCACGCTGCGCCCGGGCGGTCTCGGCCGCCTCATCGCCGACTCCCTGGGGGAAGCAGGTCCGGACGCCGCCGGCATCTCGGTGCCCCGCTCCGCGCTGAAGGGGCCCGCAGCCGTCACCATGGGGGCCTTCCTCGTACGGATCTGCGCCGCGGGCACGCTCCTCGCGTCTCTCACTCCCACGAGCGCCGTGCGCATCCCGCTCCTCGGGATCGTCTTCGCCGCCGGCGCCGCCGTGCCCTTCGGCCGCTTCGGGACGCGGGAGGCGGCGATCATCGTGGGCCTGCGCGCCCTGGGGATCGCGGCGGGCCCGGCCACTCTGGCGGCGATCTCGTCCCGGGCGATCGGTCTCGCCGCCTCGGTCCTCTGGCTCGGTGTCGCCGCCGCCACCGGCGGGGGCCGCCGGGTGCAACGACCGCAGGAGGAGGGCCCTCAGGGGAACGGCCCGCCTCCCTGACCCACCCCGTGGCGCCCCAGAAACGCCCGCAGGCCGGCGGTCGTGGGGACCGAGCCGAGATCCTCGGGTCTCACCCAGGCGACGCCGGCGGCGTCGCTGCCCGCCACCGCCTCGGCCCCCGGATCCACATCGACGCGGTAGTCCATGATGACGAAGTGGTGCTCGTCGGTGATCCGTTCGACCACTTCGAGGAGGGGTCCCACGTCGACCGCTTCCAGGTCGGTCTCTTCTCGCAACTCGCGGGCGACGCCGTCGACGAGGCGCTCGCCGCGTTCGAGGCGTCCGCCCGGCAGCGTCCAGCGCCCCCGTGCGGGATCCTGGCCCCTCTGGATGAGCAGGACGGCGCCGTCGCGCACGACGAGGGCCCCCACGGCGAGCACCGGCCGGACAGGCGGGCCCTCACCAGGAGGCATGCATGACCAGGGCCCGGGCCACGAAGCCGTTCTCCTCACAGAAGTTCTTCGCCTCGCGGTGCCCGGGTAGCACGGTGATGTCGGCCTCGTGGACCCCGCTCTCCCGGTACCACTCGATCGCCGCTGACAACAGGGCCTCGCCCACGCCGACGGAGCGGGCCTCCGGCTCCACGAACAGGTCGCGAATCCGCCCCACGGGGACACCCCGCGCCTGGGGGAGGGCTGGGGCGGTCTCCGCCACGAGGTAGCCGATCGGGTAGTCGTCGATGGCGCCCAGGAGCACGAGGGTCCCGGGGTCGGCGAGCGCCCCCGCAAGGGCGTCCGCTGCCGGTTCCGGCCAGGCGTCGATCTCGTACCAGCGCCCCCGGAAGGAGCCGAGCTCGAGCCTCAGGGCTTCGTACAGCTCGAGCACGCGAGGGAGGTCGTCGGCCGTGGCCCGCCGGACCTCCTCCACCCGGTCAGGCCTCGAGCAGGGCGTCGAGACGGTGGAGGACGGTCTTGCGGCCCCGGTGGGTGTCCTCGTAGCCGCGCACCGCGACGAGCTCGTCCTGGGACAGCCCCTGCAGGCGTTCCACGACCTGGGACGCCGAGAGCGAGTCGTAGTCGGGGATCGAGAGCTTCTCGGCGACGCCTCCGCCGTTGCCCCTGGGGGAGACCGTGGACACGGCGTTCTTGGCGGTCGCGACCGCGTCGCGTGCCGTCTCGACGGCGCCGGTTGTGGCGACCCGTCCGGCACCCTGGACGACCTGGAGACCCGAGCGGGCCGCTCCGCGGAAGTCGTCGGCGCGCTTGCCGAGGTTCTCCTTCGCCTGGCCGACCCGCATCTGGCCGAGGGACTTGGCGAGGACAACGGTGTTGTTGACGGTGTTGCTGAGCTGCTCGACCTGGGCCCGACCCCGCGCCGAGAGCATCGTCACGATCGTGGGCACCATGTCGCGGAGCATCGCTGCCGCCCCGATGGGCACATACAGGAGGTTCTCGAGAGAGAAGGTGTCGCTGCTCTTGTCTTCGGCCATCTACGCTCCCGTGTCGCCCGTGCCAGAGTACCGCCAGGCGCCCCCAGGCTACCGGTCAGCGCGCGGAACGCGCCCGTCGGCCCTCGGGTCTCCGGTGTGGGACGAGGCCCCGCACACGCCGCCGGGCCCCCCATACGGTGACCCGCCACAGGGCCTCGGCGATGATGCCCCCGGTCATCTTGGAGCGACCCGCCTCCCGCTCCACGAAGGTGATCGGCCGCTCCTCCACCACGCAGCCTGCGTCGAGCGCGCGCAGGAGCATCTCGATCTGGAACGCGTAGCCGCTCGCCCGCACGCTCCCAGGATGCACGGCCTCGAGACACGCCCGGGGCCAGGCACGGAACCCGCTCGTGGCGTCCCGCACTCCGATGGCGCACGCTCTCCGGACGTATCCGCTGCCCGCACGCGACAGCCACACCCGCCACCGCTCCCAGTTCCGGATGTGCCCCCCCGCCACGTTGCGGGACCCGACAGCGACGCGACCAGCGCGGGCGACGTCCATGAGGCGGCCCAGCTCCTCGGGCTGGTGGGAGCCGTCGGCGTCCATCTGGGCGATCGGTTCGTAGCCCCGGCCGAGAGCGGCGGCGAACCCGGCGGCGTAGGCCGCCCCCAGCCCGCTCTTCCCCGATCGGTGGAGGACGAACACCCCCGGGTCCGCCGCGGCGAGACGGTCCGCCATCTCCCCCGTGCCGTCCGGGGAGGCGTCGTCGACGACGATCACGTCGGGGGGGTCGGCGAGACGGCGGATCCGTGAGACGATCCCCTCGAGGTTCCCCGCCTCGTTGTACGTGGGCAGGACCACGGCGGCCGGGCTCACGCTGCCCCCCGTCCGTCGTCCCGGGAACGCCACCGCCGCACGCGCCCTGAGATCGCCGGAGCCGTGGCGGCGCCGAGCGCCGCGAGCACGAGCACCCAGGACCCGAGCACGCACCAGTCCCCGAGGCGGACGTACGGCGTGCGGTCCCGGTACAAGGGCACTCTCCAGGTGAACGTGGCGGTCTCGTATAGGCCGGTCTCCCCGAAGATCCGGCCCGCGGCGTCGATGCGGGCCGAGCTGCCCGAGATGGCGGCCACGACCACGGGCCGGTGGGTCTCCGCGGCACGCAGTTGCGTGTAGGCGAGGCTCTGGGCGGACGCCCCCGAGCGCCCGAAGGAGGCGTTGTTCGTGGTGACGACGATCGCCCCGGCCCCCCGGCGGGCAAGGTCCCTGGCGGCGTCGGGGAAGACGGACTCGAAGCAGATGAGACTGCCCAGCGTGGCGCCCCGCACCCCGAACAGACCGGGGCGGTGCCCGGGCACGGCGTCGAGGGGGACGGCGTCGAGTTGGCGTACGAAACCGAGGCGCCGCCGGAACGGGACCCACTCCCCGAACGGGACGAGGTGGCGTTTCGCGTAGCGGCTCGACACGGTCCCGTCGGGGCGCAGGAGCACGTTGGTGTTGAGGAAGGTCCCGGGTGTGGGTCCCGAGAGCGAGATGTTGGCCAGCACCTCGGCGGCACCGGTGGCCGCCACGACGTCGCGCACCGTCCCTCGCGTGATGTCGGCCCCGTTGAGGGACGACTCCCCCCACACTGCGAGGTCGAGACCCCGCGGCAGGCGCCGGCTGGCCGCCAGCTGCGCTTCGTACACGCGCAGGGCCGGGAAGTCGCGGTCGTCCCAGCGGTTCGCCTGCACGACGCCGACGCGCACATGACCCCAAGGCGCTCCATGACCGGCTGAGAGGGCCCCGGCGGCGAAGACCGCCGCAGCGCCACAGAGCACACCCACGGCCGCACGCCTCCCCTCCTCGCGTGCCCGGGCGGTGAGGAGACCCCAGAGGGCCACGTTGACGGCGGCGAGGAGCCAGGACACCAGCGCCACACCGCCGAGGGAGGCGGCCGCCCGGGTGACGGACAAGCCGTGCTGAGAGGCCCCGAGCTCTCCCCAGGCGAAACCGCCGAAGGGCCACCGCCCCCGGGTCCATTCCAGGACGACAAAAGCGGAGGCGAGGCCGACGACCCGGAACAGGAGACGGCTCCCCCGCCGGGAGAGCTCCCCCGCCACGAGACCCCACAGGGCCAGCTGCACTGCGAGGGCGAGCACGAGGGCCATCCAGCCGAACCAGGCGAAGCGAAACGTCCAGTGCAACAGGAGGCCGAAGTAGACGACGCCGGCGACCGCCCCGGCGATGAGGCCCCGACGGCGTGTGGTCGACACTGCCAGCAGGGGCACGAGCGCCACGGCGCCGAGAACCCCGAGGTCGAGCGTGGGCTGTGACGCGAGGAGGGCGAGGCCGCTGAGAGCACCTCCGGCGACTGCGGTCCAGCGGGGGGACGCCGGGACGCCGCCCCCCGGGGAGCCAGGGCCCGAGCGGCCCTCTGAGCGGGATGCCCGGCCCGAGCGGCCCTCTGAGCGGGA
>CAYJLW010000002.1:10221-35962 GCA_964370965.1 uncultured Acidimicrobiia bacterium
GGCCCGAGCGGCCCTCTGAGCGGGATGCCCGGCCCGAGCGGCCCTCTGAGCGGGACACCGGGCCGGGTCAGCCGACGGTGCGAGCGATGAGCACGTCGCAGTCGGCATAGTGAGAGATGTAGTTCGGCACGGAGCCGACCAGGAAGCGTTTCGCTCCGGTCATCCCCTTGTTCCCCACGACGATGAGGTCGGCCTTCACGTCCCCTGCGAGGTCGAGGAGCCCGTCGCCGGGACGGTCGTTCTCCTCCATGCGCCCCTCGGCCTCCACGCCGCAACGGGCGGCGATCTCCCGGCCGCGGCGGATGATCTCCTCCGCCTGGGCCGTGCCGGTGATCGCCCACGCGAATTCCGCCGGGGTTTCCGCCTCGAGGCGGGCCTGCTCGTCGGGGGTGAGCGGCTTGTAGGACGTGACGACCACGAGGTGTGCCCCGGCGGCCTTGGCGACACCGGCAGCCTCGGCGACCGCCCGCTCCGCTGTCTCGGATCCGTCGGTTCCCACGACGATGGTGCTGTACGCCATGGTTCCTCCCTTGCGCCCGCTCGGCTCAGGCGCAGTCGGTGCAGAGCATGCCCTTGGGGTCGGCGAGCTGGCTGGGATGCTTCACGAGGAAGCAGCTCGAACAGGTGAACTCGCCCGGACGTTTGGGGGCGACGGGGACGGCGATGCCCTCGGTCGACTCCTCCTCGTCCACCTCGAGAACCGCCCTGAGGTACTCGTCGTCGTTGAGCGCGGTCCCGGGCGTGTCGGCGTCTGCCTCGTCCTCGAAGATGCCCTCCAGTGAGGCTTCCTCGGCTTCCTCCTCGACGTCCACGTCGTCGACCTCCAGGTCGACGTCCTCGGCGTCGAGCTCGACGTCGTCGGGATCCACTGCCTCGGCCTCTTCGGGATCGGCGTTCTCGATCTCGTCCTGCACGTGCCCTCCGGCTTGTCCTCATCCGGGCGACGGCAGAGCTTAGTCCGCTCTCCACCGTGGTCCAGCCCGGATGACCTTCCCCGGCGGCGCCTCGCGGCGAGGCGGGTCCCGGGGTGGGCCTGTCACTCTCCCAGAGGGGCGGGCGGCGGCGCCGAGACGGGCATCCCGGACACAGGAAGGACTCCCGCGCCGACAGCCGGGGCGCCGGCCGGCAGGGCGGGCCGCGCCTCCGGCGGCGGCCCGCCGTCGCCCGCCACGGCGTCTGGTCCCGCCCCCCGCTCAAGGGGTCGCCCAGGGCCGGACTCGGGGCGGTCGGGGAAGCCGTCCAGGCCCGTCCGGATGCCGCCGTTGCCGGAGGCGGCGGCCATCCGCCGCTGCGACGCCGCTGCGAGCGCCTGCTCGATCTCGGACTCCTCGTCCGCAAGCTCGTCCATGCCGATAGGGCCGAAGGCGCGGCCGTGGAGGAACTGGCCGACGACGGGGTCGCTCGACGCCATGAGGTCCGCTTTGGCGCCGAAGGCCGCCAGGTTGGAGCGGAACAGGATCGCCATGTAGTCGGCGACGCGCATCGTGGAGGCGATGTTGTGCGTGATCACGACGAAGGTGGACTCGGTTTCCTCCTTCGTCTTCAGGATGAGCTCGTCCAGATAGGCCACGCGCACCGGGTCGAGCCCCGAGTCGGGTTCGTCGAAGAGGACGATCTCGGGGTCGAGCACGAGGGCCCGGGCGAGGCCGGCCCGCTTGCGCATGCCCCCGGAGATCTCCCCGGGGAACTTCTTGAGGTGGTCACGCAGGCCGACGAGCTCGGACTTGGACATGACGACGTCGCGGACCTCCCGCTCGCTCTTGCGGGTGTGTTCCCGCAGCGGGAAGGCGATGTTGTCGTAGAGGTTCATGGACCCGAAAAGGGCGCCGTCCTGGAAGAGGACGCCCATCTTCATCCGCACCCGGTAGAGGTTCTTCTCCGACAGCATGCAGACGTCCTCGCCGTCGACGACGATCGACCCCCGGTCGGGCTTCAGGAGTCCGATGACGTGCTTGAGGAGCACCGACTTGCCGGTGCCCGAGGGGCCCATGACGGTCGTGACCGCGTTGCGGGGGATGTCAAAGGAGATCCCGTCGAGGACCGTGTGCGACCCGAAGGACTTCGAGAGATCGCGTATCTGGATGATGGGCTCGAACAACCGGACCCCTCAGGTCGTGGGGAACCATTCCACCCTGCGGTGCCGCTGGGTTCCCACCCTCCTGGCCTCACCAGACCGGGCGCCGCGGAGGCTTGCGCAATGTTGCCACACTGGCGCGAGCTCGTCCGCGGGGACTCGCCTGCAGGGGACTCTTCTCGACAGGGACGTCGGGTTCCTGCGCCGCCACGCCAAGGGGGGCCCGGGCCCGAGCGCGGGGGACCGGGGAACACGGGCGGCGATCCGGCCGGTGACCGCTCGGTCCCGGCCGGACCCCGCCTCTGGGGCGACGTCGCCACACCGACAACCCCCGGGCCGCCGGCTGGAGCAGCCTTCGCTGCGCCCCGCGGGCGGGTCTTTGGCGCCGTCCCGGACCCGAACACACACGCGGCGTGTCGGGCCCGGGCGTTCTCTACTCGACCCGCCCGTACCCCTGTCTGCGACCGCCCCGGCAGGTCAGTACCGGTCCGGCGCAACGGGGCGCATGTTGACAGGATCACTCGTGACCGTCAAGGCGCGTTCCGCCCCTCCGGCATGCCTCCCGAGCAGCCTCTTCTCGATATATGCAGGTGCGACCTGCACAAAGAGATATCACGTCTGACTCTCAAGCTTCTATCGAGAGTGCAGAGCAGCGCGCGGAGGGTGGTCGGAAAGGGGGCCCGAGGTCACCGCACGACACTGGCGACGGACCCGGCGGAGGCATCGCTCCTCACCTCGATGCGCGAGGGGAAGCGATCGCTGAGGTCCGCGAAGTGGGTGACGGCGACGACGAGGCCGAAGTGGCCGGCGACGCTCTCGAGAGCCTCGGCCACAAGATGGCGGCCGGCGGCGTCCTGCGTGCCGAAACCCTCGTCGATGATGAGGGTGCCGCAGCCGGACCGGCGCGCGAGCGCCAGGCGGAGGCTGAGATCGACGCGGAGACGCTCGCCTCCAGACAGGAGCTCGACGCCACGCTCCCCCCCTGCCGTGTCGACCACGACCACATCGAGGCTCTCCCGGCCCGTCTCGCTGCGCGTGTCGAGGCGCACGCCGTAGCGCCCCCTTGTGAGCTCGCCCAGGAGAGCGTTGGCGTCGGCCTGGATCCCCGGCAGCGAGGATTCCATGACAAGGGCCGGGATCCCCCGCTGCCCGAAGGCCTCCTCGAGGGTCTGGAGACGCCCCAGGCGCTCGACCCCCGCTGCGCGCTCGACGCCGAGGCGAACCTGAGTGGCCGCGGCTTCGCGGGCGGCCCGGTGTGCTTCGGCGGCGACCCCCGCGTCGCGCGCCCGGTCGCTGACATCGGCCTCGGCCCGGGCGAGACGTCCCCGCGCTGCGGTGACGCCCGCCTCGGCCGCCTCGATGCAGCCCGGGTCGGGGAGGGCGCCCAGGCGACCGAGGCGGCCGTCGGTCTCCTCGAGCCGGGCCCGGGCCGCGGTCGCGGCCACAACGAGCCCCTCTCGTCGGACGCCGGCCGTGCGACGGGTCTCTAGCGCAGCAACGAGATCGCCCAGGTGCGCGGCTGCGGTCTGCAGGCGCTCCTGTTCGGCGCGCAACGCGCCGAGCTTGCGGTCCTCTGGGGCCCACGGTTCGCCTCGTGCGAGGCGGCCGTCGATCTTCTCTACCTCCGCGGCGAGGACGCGGCAGCGGTGCTCCGCGGCCGCGGCGCCGGCCAGGCGGGCGGAGAGGCCCTCGACGTCGGCCGCGAGACGCGCCGCAGCGTCCCGCCTGCGAGCGGCCTCACCTGCGCGAGCGTCGGCGCTCTCGGCATCCGCCCGCGCCCGGGCAGCCGCCCGGCGGGCCTCCGCTGCGGTCGCCGCCGTTCGCGCCGGCGTTGCCTCGTGAGGCCCCTGTGGTCCCTCACCCCAGCGCCGCTCACACACCGGGCAGGCACCCGACGTGTCCGTCTCGCGCATCTGCGCCAGCGCGTCGGCCCGCAGGGCGGCCAGGCGCGCCTCGCCGTCTCTGCGCGCCGCACGCTCGCGGGCTTCTCGCGCCGCCGCGACGGCCACCGCCCGTTGCTCGTCGAGGGCCGGGAGCCGGTCGCGAGCTTCCCGGGCCTCGCCGAGGCGGGACGCGATGTCGTCTGGTCGTGCGGCTTCACGGCAGCCGGCGGCCTCGGCGGCGAGCTCGGCGCGGCGCACCCGGAGCGCCGCCCTGATCTCGGCGCGACGGCCTTCGAGGTCGGCGATCTCCGCTGTCACCCGCTCGGCATCCCGCGCAGCCTCGGCGGCTTCCCGCAGGGCGGCCCCGAGGTCGCCGGAGCCCACCTGGGCGGTGTCGTCGAGGCGGGCGAGGCCGGCCTCCGCCCGGGCGACCTCGGCGACGTAGCGGGATCGCTCGGCCAGGAGACCCGCTGCTTCACGCGCCCGGGCCCGGAGGCCGCTCAGGTGCGCCTCGGCGTCCGCGAGGCGCCCGGCGGCCAGCGCCCGCTCCGCCTCGGCGTCGCCGAGGCGCTGCGCAGCGTGGCCTTCGGCCCGGGCGGCCCCCGACACGTCGACGGTTGTCGGGGCCCCCAGGGCCCCGATCGCGCGCTGCTCCTCGAGACGGCGCCGGCGGGCCTCCTCCGCGAGTGACCCGTAGCGGTCGAGGCCCAGGAGCCGGCTCAGCACCGCCTTGCGCTCGTGAGTCGATGCCCCGGTGAACGCCCCCGCGTCGCCCTGACGGAGATACGAGGTCCGCACGAACGTGTCGTAGTCGATGCCCATGGCGTGATCGATGTGGACCTGCACCTCCTGGGGGGATCCGTAGAGCGGATCCCATGTGGATCCCTGCAATGGGCCGAAGCGGACCTCGGTGCCCGACGGGCCCCTCACGCGCTCGACGCGGTGGCAGCGCCCGCCGGCGAGGAACTCGACCTCCACGGTCGCCCGCCGGGCACCCTCGCGAACGAGGCGGCGCTGGCCGCCGCCGCCGGGCGCCACCCCGCGGGCCCGCCCCCACAGCCCCCAGGTGAGAGCGTCGAGGAGAGCGCTCTTGCCGTGGCCGTTCGCCCCCACGAGACAGACGAGGCCGAGATCCGTGAGGTCGAGCGGTTCCGGCATCGCCGCGTAGCAGAGGAAGTCCGTGAGACGCAGGGAGACCGGGATCACGTGACGGCCTCTGCGACCTCGGCGGCGAGGCCGACAAGGGTGGCGACCTCGGCGCGTGGCACCCCGGACGATCTCAGGTACTCGCCCAGCGCAGTGATCGGGTCGGTGGCGTCGGCGAACGCCGGAGCGCGCACCGAAGGTGGCGGCGGAGCGAGAGAGCGCACCTCGACGTGGACCGCCCCCATCGTCGTGGCGGCCGCCTTCAGCGCTCCCACGTGGACGGCCCGCAGCGCCGCCGCCGGCCCGCGCAGCTCGACGCGCAGGATCGCGCCGGCGACGTCGGCTCCGGACAACGCCGCCTGTACCGACCCCGCGGCATCGACCGCGACGGCGACGTCGAAGCCCAGCGACACCCACGGGCGCGCGGGGAGGCCCAGGAGGCTCACGGAACCGGTGTCGAGGTCTACGAGGGCGGCGACGGGGGCGACCTCCGCGTGGGCGAAGCTCCGGCGGTACGCAGGCCCCGGATGCGCCCGCGGCGGGGGACCCGGTTCCAGGAACGGGCGATCGGCGGCGGCCACGCCCACGTAGTCGAACGGCACGCCCCCGCCCAACCCGTCGGGAAGAGGACCGGGAAGCACGAGCACCGACCGCTCCGCGTGCGCGCACGCGGCGGCGAGCTCGGACACCTCGGCGGCGTCGCCGCGAGAGGCGGACGCCCCATGGCGCCGGCGGCCCGAGGCGGCCGCTCCGGCGACGGCGACAGACACGGCCACGGCCACCTCGCCCGCCCCGGTGCTGACCGCCGTGACCCCGGGCTCCTGGACGAAGAACGCGCCTCGGGGGGCCAGCGCTGCGAACACGTCGAAGGGGCCGCTGCCGCCGCCCACGGGCAGGTCGGCCGGCCCGGCGACGGCCACCACGGCGGTGCCCGCCCCGCAGAGACGCCGCAGAGTGCGGCCGAGATGTGCCTGGGCGCGCGCTCCTGGACGCACGCTGGCGAAGACCCCCGTGAGCAGGAGGAGGTCGACGGCGTGCTCACGGGCGAGGTCGCC
Organism: uncultured Acidimicrobiia bacterium; assembly: GCA_964370965.1. Taxonomy (GTDB): domain Bacteria; phylum Actinomycetota; class Acidimicrobiia; order UBA2766; family UBA2766; genus CAYJLW01. The sequence goes on from CAYJLW010000002.1 coordinate 16,380, forward strand.
AACCGCAGTGAGTGCCGACTCTGCGTCGGCCGCGAGCACTGCGGGCACCGGCGGAGCGGCGAGACGGAGGTCGGCGACGTGGAGGATGCGCATCTCCCGGCCAGGGTAACCCCTGGCTACGACGAATTCCATGCGTGTGATTCCCCGGGCTCGACACCGAGCCCCGCCTCCCCGGTAGCCTCCCCGGGTGCGCCCCCTCCGGCTGGAGTCCGACAGCATCGAGAGCTTCGACGGCACCCGTCTCGCCGTCCAGGCCACAGGGGCCGGGCCCGTGTTCCTCCTCGCCAACGGCCTCGGCGGCACGGCAGCGGCATGGCGTCATCTCATCACCCACCTGCAGGACCGCTACCGCGTCGTCTCATGGGACTACCGGGGCCTGTACGGGTCCGGGCCTCCCGCTTCCCCTGACGCCATCCGCCCGGAACACCACCGCGAGGATCTCCGCTGCGTCCTCGACTGGACGGGAGAGGACTCCGCCGTGCTCGCCGGCTGGAGCATGGGCGTGCAGGTCATCTTGGACTTCACCCTCACACATCCCGAGCGTGTCGACGCCCTCGTCCCCATCTGTGGCGCCCCCGGAGACACCTTCCGCACAGCCCTCTACACCGAGCACAGCCGCTGGGCGATCCCGCTCCTCGCCCGCACCCTGGAAGCCCTGCGCCAGCCCCTGTCGTTGTTCGCGAGAGCAGTGACGTCCGTCCCCTTCGCGCCGGAGGTCCTGCGCACGATCGGCCTCGTCGGCCCCTCCTGCGACCTCGAGGTCTTCCGCGACCTCGCCCGCGACTACGGGACGCTCGACTTCGGCCTCTACCTGCGTATCCTGCGCACCCTGGGAGACCACTCGACCTGGGAACGCCTCCACACGATCACGTCCCCCACCCTCGTCTTCGGGGCCGGCCGGGACGTCATGACGCCGCTGCACGTCTCCGAGCGCATGACCGAGCTCATCCCGGGCGCCGAGCTCCACTCCCTGGCCGAGGGCACCCACTACGCCCCGCTGGAGTTCCCAGAGGAGATCAACGAGGCGCTCGACCGCTTCCTGGCCGAGAAGGTGCCGCTCCGACCGGGCCGCGCTGCGACCGGGTCTGACGGCGGGGATCTCGAGGGCGGGTCGGCCTCCCCCTCGAGCTAGAACCGTGCCCGGGCGCTCTGCACCTTCCGCACGTAGGCCTCGCTGACGACGTACACACCGGAGCGGCGGACCGACCCGATGCCCTGGTAGTACGAAGCGAGGGCGAGGCGTTCGTCGCCACGCCATTGGCCGAGCAGCCAGCGCAGATAGGCCAGACCGGCGTGCACGTTGTGCTCCGGGTTCCAGGGGTCGATCGCCTGGTGCACCAGGCGATCCTGGATCCAGAGCGCCGTGCCGGGCATGAGCTGCATGACGCCCATGGCGCCCTTCGGCGAACGGGCCCCCGGCTTCCACCCGCTCTCGACCCACGCCACGGCCTTGGCGAGAGTGGCGGGGATGCCGTACGCCCCGGCCCAGCGGTCCAGGATCCCGCCCACGGACGCCGACCCTCGCGCCGGCGCCGGGGCCGGACGGGCGGGAGCGGGCGTCACCGGCGCCGGGGCCGGACGGGACGCCGACGCGCGTCCGCCGGCCAGGCGGAGGGTCTGGCCGACACGGATCGTGTACGGCGGCCCGAGGCCGTTGGCGGCCGCGAGGGCGGCCACGCTCGTGCCGTGACGCCGGGCGATCCTCTCCAGAGTGTCCCCGGCCGACACGAGGAGTGTGCCCCGAGCGGGCGAGGCGACAGGGGCTGCGCCCTTCCCGGGCGCCGCGGCGGCCTTCCCCGGGATGACGACCCTCTGGCCGGCCCGGATCCGGTACGCGGGGGCGGCGAGGCCGTTGGCCGCCGCCACTGCAGCCACGCTGAGCCCGGCCCGACGGGCGATGCGCGAAACGGTGTCGCCCGGGACCACCACATAGGTCCCCGGCCTGATCGCGCCCACCGGCTTCCGGGTGCGCTGCCCGGCGGCCTGGGCCGTGCCCGCCTGCGCCATGCCGGCGAGTCCGACCACGCCCGCCACGAGCACGCCCAGCGTGCGCGCGCCCGGCGACGACTTCCTGCAGCTCCGCACCATCTCCCCCTCCTGGCTTCACAGACCCATCGGCGGGGTCTTCGAGCAGCTTGAGGGCTTCGGGGAGATCCGTCGTTTCGTGCCGCCCGAAGGGAACGGACAGCCTGACACGTTCGCCGACGCCCTGCACGGGGACGGGGCCTCAGACGGCGACGCGCAGCCGTCCGGGAACCGCCTCGACGCGGGCGGGGAGACTGCCCACGTCGGCGCGGTCCGCCCAGAGGCGGCCGTGACCCTCGATCTCCAGGGCCCGGGGGCGGATCTCCACGACGCGGGGGTGGGGCAGGTGACTCCCGGTGGGGAGGCGGGGCAGCATCCGCCACACGTCGCGGGCCGGCCCGGTGAACGCGAGGACCTCCAGCCTGCCGTCGCCCGGGTGGGCCCGGGGGACGACGTCGAGGTCCCCCAGGTACTGCCCGTTGGCCACCAGCAGGCCGGACGCGTCCAGGTCCCGGGTGACGTCGCCGGTCACGAGACGGAGGCCGTCACGGCGCAGAGCGAGCCCGGCGCAGCGCAAGCCGAGACGCCAGTGCTCCCCGGGGCCGGCCACGAACCCCGCCACGCGCCCGAAGCCCCACCAAAGGGCGTTCGCCACCTCGACGGGCTCACCCCGCCGGGGCGTGACCCGGATCGTGTCCAGCGCTGCCTCCCCCGTGCCCTTGAGATGCCGGCAGGCGCGCTCGGGCTCCGCCGGGAGGCCGAAGCACCTGGGCAGCGACGCGCAACCGCCTCCGAAGCCCACGAGGATCCCGCCGTGCCCTGCGCTCCCGGCCGCAACAGCGAGAAAGCCGCCCTCGCCCCCGACGCACACGAAGAAGCGGACACCGTCCTCGACCGCTCGGCGCACGTCGGCGGCCAACTGCCAGGGGTCGGAGCTCACACAGACGGTGGCCGGTGGCCCCGGCGACGCCTCCAGCACCCGGCGCAGGAGGCCGCGGCCGGCCCGGTCGACCACCAGGACCGGCGGACCCTCGGGGCGCGTCCATTCCCCCGCCCCCCGGATCACTCGGCGACGCTCGTGGCGGCCACGACTCCCCGCCACATCAGAGACGCCGCTTCCCCCAGGCTCGCCGCCACGTCCGGGGCGAGGTCGAGGGCGCGGAGGGCGGCGTCGACCTGGCGGCAGAGGTCGGTGAGCTGCTTGATGTTCCTCACGAAGTCTCCACCCGAGAGAGCGTCCTCGATGACGTCGTCGAGGGGCCGGCCTCGCGTCCAGTCGTAGGCCTTCAGGGCGAACCCCTCGTCGAGGGGCCGCGTCTGGGAGAGACGCCTGTCGTCCTCCTGTTCCCGGACCTCCTCAGCGAGGCGGAGGATGGCCGCCACGGCGCTGCGCACACCCGCCGACGTGGGGGGCGCGTCCACGGGCCCCTCTCGACGGGCCTCGTAGGTGAACAGGGAGACCACGGCGGCGACCTCCGGGGCGGTGAGACCGCCGAGCGTCCCCCGCCAGAGGGCCTCGGTGGCGACAAGGTCGCACTCGGAGTAGATGCGGGCAAGGAGCTCACCCTTGGGCGTCAACGCCCATCCCTGCATCGCCCCCCGTTCCTCCATGAAGCGGCAGACGTCGTCGAAACGACGCCCCAGGCTCTCGGCGCGGCCCTGGATGCGGCGTTCGAGGCGGGCGAGCTCCACCCGGGCCCGCTGCGCCCGTTCCGCCCAGCGGAGATGCTCGGAGAGGTCCGGACACGCGCCGCAGGGGTGGGAGGCGAGCGCTCCCTTGCGCGCCGGTGCGGTGGCCTCCGCCGACGTGCCCGCCGGGTCCACCGGGGGCGGTTCGGACCCGGGTCCGAGGCCGCGGAGCGCCGCCGCCAGCTTCTTGCGATAGGCGGGCGCCTTGGGCCGGAACGGCGCGGGCAGGTCCAGACGGTCGACGACCGCGTCGACGTGCTCGTGGCGGAGCGGGACTGCGACCCCGTCGACGCCCACGACCCAGTAGCGACGTCCGCCCCGGCCGGTGCGCCCGAGCACGACGAAGAGTCGCCGGCCCGCGCGCACGACGTCGCCGGGACGGACCGTCACCGGCCGGCGAGACACCGTGTGTCTCGGCGCCTTCACGCCCGCCTTCGCCAGCTCCCGGTACTCCTCGACGTCGCCCCGGTCGCAGGCAGCCCGCTCCGCGTAGCCCGCCAGCGCCCGTCGCTGGCGGTCCGCCTGCGCCTCGAGGCGCACGACGCCCCTGTCGACCTGGAACTGGGCGAAGGACGAGTTCACGACGTGGTGGGCGGTGTCCCGGTCGAAGCGGGCAACGAGGTTGGCCGCCATGTTGTACGTGGGCCGGAACGAGGACTGCAGCGGGTAGGTGCGGGCCGACGCCAGGGCCGCCACGCGCTCGTAGGGGACGAAGGGCGACCAGAGGACGACGGAGTAGCCGACGTTGTCGATGCCCCTGCGGCCCGCCCGGCCGGCCAGTTGCGTGTACTGGCCGGGGGTGAGGGGCTCGTGGCGCTCACCCCCGAACTTCGTGAGCTTCTCCACGACGACGGTGCGCGCCGGCATGTTCACCCCGAGGGAAAGCGTCTCCGTCGCGAACACCACCTTGACGAGGCCGGCGAGGAAGAGCCGCTCCACGGCCTCCTTGAACGGCGGCACCATCCCGGCGTGGTGGGCGGCGAGACCGGCCTCGAGGCCCGCGAGCCACCGCCCGTACCCGAGGGTGGCGAGGTCGTCGTCGGAGAGCTCGGCTGTGGCGTCCTCGGCGATCGCCCGGATCCGGCGCCGTTCGGCGGCCTCGGTGAGCCGCACCCCGTCGTCGAGGAGCTGGCCCACGGCCCGGTCACAGCCGAGGCGGCTGAAGATGAAGTAGATGAGGGGCGCCATGGCCTGCTCGACAAGGTCCTCGACGACCTCGGTGCGCCGGGGAGTGCGCAGGCGGCCCCCCCGCAGGGACTTGGCGCTGCGTGCCCGCTCCATGCGGACGATCTCGGGATTCAACCAGGCGGGCTCCAGGGCGGCGTCCCCGGAGCGCTCCGCGGCAGCCTCCTCGAAACCGTCGGCGAACATGGGCAGGAGCGAGACCGCCCCCCGTTCCCCGACGCAGTAGAGGTGCCGGAGCGGGATGGGGCGTTCCTCCTCGATGACCACCTCCGTGTCGCCCCGGAGAGTCTCGACCCACTCGGCGAACTCCTCCGCGTTGGACACGGTCGCCGAAAGGCAGACCAGGGACACGTGCAGGGGGAGGTGGATGATGATCTCCTCCCAGACCCCACCGCGATACGGGTCCTGGAGGTAGTGGACCTCGTCCAGGACGACGACGCCCACGTCGGCGACGGCGCCGGGGTCGGCGTAGAGCATGTTGCGCAGGACCTCGGTCGTCATCACGAGGACCGGCGCCCCGGAACGGATCGAGTGGTCACCGGTGAGAAGGCCGACGCCGTCGATGCCGTGCTGACGACCGAAGTCGGCGTACTTCTGGTTCGAGAGCGCCTTCAGGGGCGTGGTGTACACGGCGCGGGCACCCCGGTCGAGGGCGTGACGGATGCCGTACTCGGCGACGAGCGTCTTGCCCGCACCCGTCGGTGCCGCCACCACCACCGAACGCCCCGCTGCGAGGGCGTCCATGGCGCGACGCTGGAACGGGTCGGGGGGGAACTCGAGCGATTCGGCGAACTCGTCGACGGTCGTGACGCGATCGTCCCTTGGAGTCCCGGGTGGGCTCCCGACCGCTCCCCCGCTCACCCGCCTGGGGCCGGCGGGGCGCCGCCGGGGACTTCCTGGCCGGGGAACCCCCCCGGGATCCCGCCCGGGATCTGGTCACCGCCCGGGATCCCGCCCGGGATCTGGTCACCGCCGGGGATCCCGCCGGGAACCTGTTCCCCCACGGGTGGGGCGGGAGGGGCGATCAGGGACGGGTCGAAACCCGATGCCGGCGGCGCCGGCAACGTGACCTTCCCCTCGCGGCGCAGCTCCCCGGCCGCCGCCGCCCGCAACTGGTCAGCGAGGAGCCGGAGGCGTTTCCCGGAGAGGATGAGATCCACACGCAGCGACGGCACGGCCGCGGCGGAGGCGAAGGAGCGGGCCGCCTCGTCGTACATCCACATCGCATCCCGGAGGGCGACGTCGGCAGCGGCGGCGCCGTCGGGACGCTTCGCCTTCGCCAGCGTCACGGCGGCGTCCTGGGCGGCCTGCAGCCACTTGCCCGCCTCTGCCTGCAGGGCCTCCGGCGCTCCCCCCGCCTCGAGGGCGCTCACGGTGTCCCCCATGTTCTTCAGGGCCGCGTCGAGCCTCTCCAGCGCCTTCTTCGCTCCGTCCGCGTAGCCCTTCACCCCCTGGGTGGCCTCCGACGGCTTCAGGACGGGATCTCCGGTGTCCTTCGGGGTGCCGCCCAGCGGGGGGGCCTCGGCCAGGGGCAGCTTCCCGAGATTCGGCACGTCGGAGGCTTCCTCGTCGATCCCGTTCCGCGGGAGCGCGGCCACGAGGCGGGACCCGGCGTCAAGGAGTCCCTCCCCCACCCGCTGCTCGCGCCCCGCCTTGCGGGCGAGTCCCTGGCGGAGGTCGTCGCCGACGCCGTCGCGCCCCGCGACCGCGAAGGTGTCGGCGGACTCGGTGAGCAGCCAGGCGGCGGCGAGCTCCATCTGGCGGGCGAGGGAGAGCGTGCCCGTGGCCGTGGCCGCCTCTATCGCCGACTTCGCTGTGTCCACGCCGGTTCGCACGCTGGCGGCCGTGGTCGCCGCCTGCTTGCCCGGGTCACCTGCCTGCTGGGCCTTCGTGACGGCCGCCTCCAGGTCGCCACCGGCCTTCTGGAGGCTCTCGACGGCCTGTTCCGTGTCTTTGCGGTAGGCCGAGACGTCCTTGGAGGGGGGCGGCTTCAGCGTGCGCCAGAGCGCCCATACACCGACGACGACGAGGGTGACGGCGAAGAGGCCCAGAAGGACGCTGAAGGCGTCCAGCCTCACACGGCGGCGCTTGCGCCGCTTCACGTCGACGCGGGGGGCCCGCGCCACGGCTCGGGGACGCGAACCTGCGGTCTTCTTGGTCTTGCCCTTGATGGCCATCTACAGCGATGCCTCCGCTGTGCCCGTGTCGGGCACGTCTCCTGTGCCGTCCTGCGCGTCGTCCTCGTCGTCCTCGAAGGCCCCCGTGCGGCCCTTGAACAGGAACCGCCCGACGAGAATCGCCCCAAAGTAGAACACGACCATCGGCACGGCCATCAACATGAGGCTGTACGGGTCCTGCGAGGGTGTGATCACGGCGGCGGCGACCACGATGACGACCATGGCGTAACGCCAGCTCGTGAGGAGCTGGCGCCAGGTCACGATGTTCGCCGCCTGCAGGAGGAGCATCACGAGAGGGAACTCGAACGTGGCCCCGAAGGCGAGGAGGAGGAATGCCACGAAGCCGATGTACTTGCCCGCTTCGGCGATGTAGTCGAACTTCGGGCCGGCGAAGCCCAGGAGGAACTCGAACGCCTTGGGCATGGTGAGGAGGCCCACCCAGACCCCCAGCGCGAAGAACAGGAGGGCGGCGGGCAGGAACGGGCGCGCCCAGCGCCTTTCCTTGGCCGTGAGCCCGGGCGAGATGAACCCCCAGAGCTCCAGCAGGATGAACGGGGACACCACGGCGATCGCCATGTAGGTGACGACCTTGAGCTTGAGGGCGACCGCGTCGAGCGGGCCGAAGAGGCTGAGGTCGACCTTGGACGGGGGGATGTGCTTGAGGTGGGCGATGGCGTCCACGTAGGGGCGCGAGATGAGGTCGACGACGGGCTCGAAGAGCCAGAAGCACGCCACGAAGGCGAGCGCCACGTACGCGAACACCCGCACGATCCGCGTCCGCAACTCCGCGAGGTGCTCGATGACGGTCATCCGCCCCTCGCGGTCGCGGGGCCGGGAGTTGCGCCGGAACGGGCTGCGCATCGCCGGGCTCAGGCCGTGTCTTCGGCGGTGGTCTCGCCCGCCGGCTCGGTGTCCGGGCCGGACAGGTCGCCCGCCTCCGCTGTGGCGCCGGGCAGGAGCCGCGACGGCCCCCCCGTGCCGGGAGCCGGCGCCGGTGGCGGTGTGAGGCCGGCGGCGGACTTCGGGGTGTCGTCCATGGCGAGGTCCGCGTCAAGATCGACCGCCTCGTTGAACTCCCGCTTGATGGCGTCGGTCTGGTCGCGGAACTCGCGCATCGCCCGACCGATGGAACGGCTGACCTGGGGCAGCTTCTTGGGCCCGATGAAGATCAGCGCCACGACCAGGATCACCATGATCTCCGTGACACCGAGGCTGGGCATGGCTCGATCACCTCGACAGGGAAGACACGGAATCGTACCACCGGCCGTTTCCCGCGCCGGAGGCGGGAGAGCTATGCGCTGAGCTCGGACACCCAGTCGTCGCTCTCGAGGGCCATGTGGAAGTCCAGGACGTCGTCGTAGGAGATGACCGGGCCCTCGCGGGCCTCGGAGAGCTCGGCCGGGAGGTGCCAGACGGTCATGCGGACGCCGCCGGCAACGAGAAGCTGGACGATGCGGTCCTCGGTCTGCTTCGAAACCCCCATGGAGCACATGGGGCAGCGGAAGCAGTACGAACCGGAACGGTCCTCGGCGCAGACACGGACGTGGACGTCGTCCCTGGAGATCACCACGTCGCCGCAGTCGGGACACGTTGCCCTGATGTTCATCGCCTTCCCCTTCTCGGGCCTCCCGTGCGGAGAGAATCCCTCCGGCGCTCCACGAATGGGTTCGGCAGGTCTCGGGAATGCCTTGAACCATTTCGCCCGGCGGGCTTCAACCCCGTACGGGGCCGGCCGATATGACGACATGCGCAGTGAGAAGGCCGCGCCCTCGACGCCCTCCCCCGACCTGACCGCCTTTGGCGCCCTGGTGTCCGCCCTGGCGTCGGATCCGGACCGGGCCCCACTGACGCTCACAGCTCGGGCGGCGTCCCTGCTGGGCACCCGGGAGATCGCCCTGTTCCGCGTCGGAGACACGGGACAGGCCGTGGCGCTCGCGGGCACGTCCACGCCGGAAACCGCCCAGGTCGCCGCCCGGGTGCGCCGCAGCGGCCGTCCCCTCCTCGCCTCGACTCCCGAAGCGGCCACGACGGCGGGCCTGCGGGGCGCCCGCTCCGCCCTGGCGGTGCCGGTGCGCCTCCGGGGGCGCCCGGTGGGCGCCCTCGTCGCCGTCCATCGCAGCGGTCGCTTCGAGACCCGCCACGCCGCCCTCGCCGCCACGCTCGCCGACCTCGCCGCCCTCGCCTTCGAACGCTCCCCCGCCGCCGGCATCGAGGGACTCCTCGCCGCCGGCACCCGCCTCTCGGCCGTCCTGGAGTCGGGACAGCTTCTCGAAGCCCTCGTCGAGGGCGCCGAAGGACTCCTCGGCGCCCAGGGAGGCTTCGTCTGCCTCCTCGACGAGCACACCCGCACCCTGAGCGCGGCGCTGTTTCGGGACCTCCCCCGTGGCGCGGTCGAGGCGACCCTGGCCAACCCGCTCTTCACCACCCTGGCCCACGAGCAGGCGCCTCGCGTCGACGTGCCTGACCCTCGCAACGCCTTCGGCCACTTCACCGGCACCGTCGACTCATTCGTCACACTGCCGTTGCGAGCCGAGCACCGCTCGGTCGGCCTCGTGTGCGTCGCCCTCCGGGGGGCGGCACCCCCCGATCCCGCGACCCTCAAGCTCGCCGCCGCCCTCGGCCAGCACGCGGCGACCACAGTGCGCACCGCCATGCTCTACGAACAGATGCGGGCCAAGGAGGCCGAGCTGCGGGCCGTGATGGCGTCCGTGCCCGACCCCGTCGTCGTCGTCGACACGGACGGGACCTTCGTCGTCCTCAACTCCACTGCCGAGGCGCTCTTCGGGCTCTCCTCGGGCTACGAGCGGGGACGACCGGTGCGCGGCCGCCTTCCCGCCGGCCTCGACGAGGCCCTGCTGGCGGGCTCCGGAGAACGCCGCACTGTGCGCCTCGGCGCTCCCGACGCCCACGCCTACGAGGTGCAGGTCTCAGGCGTCCGGGGAGACGACGGCCGGGAGGCGGGGCGGATAATGATCCTGCACGACCGCACCGTGGCCGACCGCACCCGCCAGATGCAGCAGGACTTCGTCGCCGTGATCGGCCACGAGCTCCGCACTCCGCTCACCCTCATCAAGGGCTACACGAAGACGTTGCTGCGCCGGGGCGACCGCCTGGACCCGTCGTCGACGGCGGACGCCCTGGCGAGGATCGACGAGCAGGCCCAGCACCTCGAGCACCTCATCGAGGACCTCCTCTTCCTCTCCCGCGCCGACGCGTCGGAGGCGCCGCTGTTCTGTGACTGGGGCGACCTCGCCGGCTTCGTCCGCCAGCAGGTCAACGACGCCGCCGAGCGCACGGCGGCTCGCGGAGGTCCCCGCGAGATCGCCTTTCGCGCCCAGACCCTCGAGGTCCCCCTGAACTTCGACCGCACGAAGGTCGAGCAGATCCTCTCCCACCTCCTCGACAACGCCCTCAAGTACTCCGACGGTCGCGTCGTCGTGGAGGTCGCCCGCACAGGGGACGAAGCCGTCGTCTCCGTCCAGGACTCCGGGATCGGCATCTACTCAGGAGACCTCCCCGCCATCTTCGACCGCTTCTCCCAAGTGAACTCGACGTCCACGCGGGAACACGGCGGCACCGGCATCGGCCTCTACATCTGCAAGCGCCTCGTCGAGGCTCACACCGGGCGGATCTGGGCCGAGTCCCAGCTCGGTCGGGGCTCCACGTTCAGCTTCGCCCTGCCGCTCGACATGCCCGCCCGTGTCGGGACCACGGTGCGCCGGGAGGCCCAGGGCCGCCCTCACCCTTCCGGGGAATCCGTCCGCTCGTAGAGGTCGAGGACGGCGCCCGCCAGATCGGCGACGGCGCCGGCGAGCCAAGGGGGGGAGACGACAGCGGCGTGCTCGCCGAGGCGGAGCAGGAGGCGCACCAAGAAGCTCGCCGAAGGCGCCGCGATCTCGACCTCTGTGCGCCCGTCACCCAGGTCGTTGCGCGCCTCGAGCGGGTAGTGCTCAGCCGCCCAGCGGGCCCCCGGGCCGAGCACTATGACGGCGTGGAGGTCGTCGTCGCCCGGGGTGTAGCCGAGGCGGCGCACAGGCCCCCTCCGCGCGAAGGGCTCGGGGAGGACCTCGAGGTCCCGGATGCGGTCGACGCGGAACGTGCGGTTCGCCCCCGCCCCGCGACAGAACCCCTCGAGGTACCAGTGACCGTCGGCGACGAAGAGATCGAGGGGCTCCACGGTCCTCTCACTCTCGACGTCCCGGCCGTAGGACCAGTAGGTCATGCGCACGACGGCCCGTTCGGCCACCGCCCCCTTGAGCCTCAGGACGCGGTCGTCGTCGCCGGCCTCGATGTCGATCTCGACTGCTTCCTCGCCCAGGGCGGCCTCGAGCTTCACGACGGCCGAACGCAGGGTGGCGTCGTCCATGCCGGGAAGGGCGAGGGCGGCCTTGCCCGACGCGAGGAGGCGGACGGCGTCGAGGCGCCGCAGGCCGCGGGGGCGGGCGAGAGGGTCGACGCCCCGCAGGAGGACCGTGTCGTCGTCGATGTCGACCTCGAAGAGGTCGTTGGGCGAGTACGGCGGCAGGCCACAGAGCCAGATGAGGTTCAGGTCGTCGAGGAGCGTGCGCCGGTCGATTCCGAAGTGGGCGCAGACCTCGTCGGTGGCGATGCCGGGGTGGTTGGCGAGGAACGGCACGACCGAGAGGATGCGGCGGAGGCGGGCGATCGTACGGGTCTGGTCGGTCGTCACGCCGGGTCCCTGGCAGCGGCGTCGACGAGGGCCCGCAGTCGGGACGTGACGCCTTGGCGCACGTCCGGGGGTGAGACGACGACGGCGTCGTCTCGCAGCGACATCACCCAGGAGAGGAACGCGTCGAGGTGGCGGACCTCCATGTCGAGCACGGGCCAGTCCTCGCCGTCGACCCGAACGGAACGCCCGGAGGCCGCGACCCCGGCTTCGGGCTCCAGCCACCAGCGCGCGTCCGGGCAGATCGCGACCTCGGCGGTCACACCCGGCCCCGCACCCATGAGCCAGCCCCTCTCCGGGACCGCCTCGCCGGGGCGGAACCGTTCCGGGCGCGCGAAACCACCGGCCCCTCCGAGGGTCACGTCCCCGACGATGCGGTCGATCCGGAAGGAGCGGACCTCGCCGCTGCCGGCGTCGAGGCCCACGAGGTACCAGCGGCCCCGCCTCTGCGTCAGGCTGTAGGGCGAGACGGTGCGTCCCCGCTGCCTCGAGGCGTCACCCCCCGTGGCGTATTCGAGGTCCACCCGGCGACGCTCGATCACCGCCCGCATGAGCTCGTCGAGGACCGTGGAGCTCGCCCCGGCGGCCGCCCCGATCCCATCGAGGGCGTCCTCGGCGCCCCCCGGGTCCTCGCCGTCGAGGTCGGGGGCCTCGCCCCACACAAGGCTGGAGGCCACACCGAGGGCCCCCCGCTCGGCGAGGGTGAACCCGGGATCGGGCACCTCGCGGTCTTCGGGGAGCCGGTAGCCCTGGTTGCCGGGCCCCTTGCCCAGGAGGGGGTCGATCTCGACTACCTCGAGCTCGATGCCGGCGTGGCGGAGCTTCTCCTTGTCGCGCTCGAACGCCCGCCGGGCGGCCTCCGCGTCGTCGGAGTAGCCGGGCACGGCCCCGATGATCTCGACCCCCGAGAGGGGCCGGCGGGCGGCGCCAATGAGGGCGACGACGTTCACGAGCCGTTCGATGGGCCGCATCCGGGGAGCGTACCGGCGCAACCCTCCCCTCCGACGGAGCTCGGCGTGGGGCGCGACACCAGCCGATCTCTAGACTGCCCGGCGTGAGCGACGAGCCCCCCGTCGACGAGACGTCCGTGACAACACCCCAGAGCCTCGCCCAGGAGGCCGGGTCGCTCCTGCCCGCGCTCCGCCGACCAGACGAGGTCTCCGACGAGCGCCTCCAGGACGTCGACCACTGGGGCCGCAGCGCCCACATGCGGGAGATGGCCCGACGCCTCTACGACCCCCTCTACCGCTACTGGTTCCGGGCCGAGATCGAGGGCCTCGAGCACGTCCCGGCGGGCGGCTGCCTGCTCGTGGCCAACCACGCCGGGGCCATCCCGCCCGACGCCCCGGTCATCATGCACGGCGTCGAAACCGAGCTCGGCCGCCCCGTCTACGGCCTCGCCGAACACCTCTTTCGCACCATCCCGGTCGTGGGCACGCTCTGGTCCCGTGGCGGAGGCGTCGCCGGCCACCCCGAGAACGCCCACCGTCTCCTGCATGACGAGGGCCAGATCGTCCTCGTCTTCCCCGAAGGCGCCAAGGGCCCCGGAAAGGTCTTCACGGAGCGCTACCAGCTCCGGCGCTTCGGCCGCGGCGGGTTCGTCGAGATCGCCATGCGCTCGGGCGTTCCCGTGGTGCCCATCGCCGTCGTGGGCGCCGAAGAAGCCATGCCGAGCTTCGTGAACGTCCCGGCCCTCGCCAAGCTCTTGGGCACCCCCTTCGCCCCGGTCACGCCCTTCTTCCCGCTCTTCGGCCCCTTCGGCCTCGCCATGTACCTCCCAGCGAAGATGCGCGTCCGCATCCTCCCGCCCGTGTACTTCCCGGACAAGCCCAACATGCCGCGCTACTCCCGCTCGCGGGTCATGGAGCACGCCGACCTCATCCGGGACATGATCCAGAACGAGCTCTACGCCATGCTCCGCCAGCGCAGGTCCGTGTGGTTCGGATGAGGCGGTCCCGATGAGGCAGCGCACATGAGCAGGGTCCTCGTCACGGGCCTGGGCACGTACTGGGGCGGTCGGCTCGCCCAGCAGCTCGAGGCCCGGGCCGACGTGGAGCTCATCGTCGGGGTCGACCGCCGCGAGCCCCCCGTCGAGCTGGACCGCACGGAGTTCGTCCGCATCCGCGAGGACTACGGCCCGCTGCGGCGCATCGTCGAGGTCGCCAGCATCGACACGGTCGTGCACACGCACCTCCTCGTGGACTCCACGACCGCCTCCGGTCGCACGATGCACGAGCAGAACGTCATCGGCACGATGAACCTCCTCGCCGCTGCCAGCGCCATCGACTCCCCCGTGCGCAAGGTGATCGTGAAGTCCTCCACGCTCGTGTACGGCTCGGGCCGGGGCGACCCGCAGATCTTCCGCGAGACCACCCGACGGGCCGCCCCGCCGCGCACGGAGATCGAGCGCAGCCTCCTCGAAGTCGAGGACTACGTCCGCGACTTCGCCGAGGACAACCCGCACGTGTCCGTGACGCTCTTCCGCTTCGCGAACGTGATCGGCACCGACCACGACACCCCCATGCTCAAGGCCCTGCGCATGCCGGCAGTCCCCGCCGTGTTCGGCTTCGACCCCCTCGTGCAGGTCGTGCACGTCGACGACTGCATCGCCGCCCTCGCCTTCGCCGTGAACCGCGACCTGCCCGGCATCTACAACGTCGCCGCCGACGGGATCATCCCCTGGAGCGAGATCCGCGCCCTCATGGGCAAGCCGCCGTGGTACCTCCCCCCCTACGGCACCGAGGCGGTAGCCAACATGGCGCACCGCCTCCGTATCCTGGAGCTCCCCGTCGAGCTCCTCAGCCTCCTCCGATTCGGCCGCGGCGTCGACAACTGCCGGCTCAAGGACGCCGGCTTCCGCTACCGCTGCACGACGTCCGGCGCCGTCAAGGCCCTCAACGCCGACCTCCGCCTCCGCAAGGTCGTGGGCGGCGCCCAGCCCTCCTACAAGTACCAGGAAGACGTCGAGGCCTTCATCCAACGCCACGGCTTCGCCTCGAAGGGGGACTGACGTCCCCCCTCGAACTCCCCCCTTCCCTGACGCCACCGCCCTCCGAGTCACGCGCCGTTCCGGCCGGGCAAAGCCCGGCCTTGCGAGGAGACCACCGTCGCCCACGTCGGCTTCGCCTCGAAGGGGGACTGACGTCCCCCCTCGAACTCCCCCCTTCCCTGACGCCACCGCCCTCCGAGTCACGCCGTTCCGGCCGGGCAAAGCCCGGCCTTGCGAGGAGATCACCGTCGCCCACGTCTGGCTGACGCTCCCGCCGGCCGCTGCCCGATGCAGCATCCTCCCCCCTGACAGAACCGGGCCGCCGTCGGACCCGAGCACCGTTCCGGGCCGGCCGAGCCGGCCCTCCGGCCACACTCCCCCGGCCCCGAGCCCCACCCAAAGGAGGGCTCCCCCCTTCCTGAGCCCGCCGCCGGACTCCCGATCCGGTCCGGCCCGCGTTACCGGCCTGCCGCGAGTTGCCCCAGGCGGACGCCGGCCGCAGCGCCCGCCTGCCAGAAGACCGGGTCCTCGGCGACGCCGCGACCCATCGACCTCGGGTGGATCCCCATCTCGGCCAGACGCCCGAGGGAGACCCCCGGATCGACGCCCAGGACGGTGTGACCGCAGGCGAGGGCCCTGAGAGCCTCGCGGATCTCGGCCTCCTGCCCGCCCCCGAGCGCCGGGACGACGACCTCGAGGTCCGGGCCGGGGCGGGCCAGGGAGAGAGCCGTCGCCGAGTGGTGGCTCAGGCCGCGGTGCCGGCCCCGGCCGTCGGCGAACGACACTCGCGGGACGGCGACCGCCCGGCCCCGGAGGCCCCTCACGCAGTCGAGGAGACCGGCCACCTCCAGGGCGGAGAACCCCAGGGGCGTGTCGGTCCCGACCACGCCGGGGCCCATGGCGCACACAGCGGCGTCGGCCCCCGCCGCCCGCACCGCGGCGAACGCCGCCGCCGGCGTGACCGTCTCCAGATCCCCCCCGAAGGCCTGCCCGCAGGTCGCCGTCACCGCGAGGAGCCCGCCCCGGCGGAGATCGGCCACGAGGTCGCTGAGAGCGAGAGGCAGGGCGGCCCCGTCGGTCATCACATAGGCGAGGCGGCTCCCGGGCGCCCCCTCGGCGAAACCGGCCGCCACGGCGGCGACGAGGGAGTGGAGACCCGCCACAGCGACCGGGAACCGGTCCAGGGAACGGGCCCCGGCGAGGGCGTCCCGAAGAACGGAGCCCTCCTCCTCGGCGGCGAGAACGTCGGTCTGCAGGGAGCTGTAGCGGAGCTTCATGATGTGCCCGCCGCTCTCGCGACGGAACTCGCGCCGGGACAGGTTCCAGTGCACGACGTGCCAGCCCCCCGTACCCAGGCCGAGCTCCACCGCCGTCGTGTTGCAGACGACGTCGTCGCCCGGAGCCACGACGCCGGTGAGATCCGGGTAGCTCACGGCTCGGCTGGGGGCTCCGTCGCCGTCGAGGAGCACCTCCACACGTTGCAGACCGGGACGTTCTGCGAGCACGGCGGCGACACGACCGCTCCGGAACGAGGGCATGGCCGCGACGCTAGCCTGCACGACCATGGGCAAGACGATCGCGATCACCGGCGTGTCCGGGTACCTCGGCCAGCGCCTCCTCGACGCCCTCGAGAAGGATCCGGACGTGGAGCGCATCGTAGGCACGGACGTCGCCGACCCCGCGGCGTGGCCGGCGAAGCTGGAGTTCCACCGTCTGAACATGGTCGACCCGGGCCTCGCCGACGTGTGGAAGGGCGTCGACACCGTCGTGCATCTCGCCTTCGTGGTGAACCCCATGCGCGACGACCGCCTCATGCACGAGATCAACGTGGGCGGCTTCCGCAACGTCCTCGACGCCGTGGCCGCCACGGGGGTGCGCAAGTTCGTGTACACGTCGAGTGTGTCGGCCTACGGGGCACACCCCGACAACCCCGTCCCCCTCACCGAGGACTCCCCTCTGCGGGCGAACCCCGAGTTCAACTACGCCGAGCACAAGGCCGAGACCGAGGAGATCCTCGACGGGTGGCAGAAGGAACACCCCGAAGTGCTCGTCACCGTGCTCCGACCGGCGATCGTGTTCGGCCCGCACGTGTCGAACTTCATCAGCCGCACGCTCGAGGCCCCCCGCTTCCTGGCCGTGAAGGGCTACTCCCCGCCGCTCCAGGTGGTACACGAGGACGACGTGGCGTCAGCCCTGCGACTCTGCGTGCAGAGGGATCTCCCCGGTGTCTACAACTGCGCCGCCGACGGCGCCATCGAGCAGGCCGAGGTGCTCGCCCTCGCGGGCAAGAAGCGCCTCGAGATCGACGAGGACACAATCGTGCCGCTCGCCACGGCGATGTGGAAGCTCGGCCTCAGCGAGACCCCGCCGGGCGAGGTGAACTTCCTCATGTACCCGTACGTGATCTCGAACGCGAAGCTGCAGGCGGCCGGCTGGACGCCCCGCTCCTCCAACCGCGAGGCGCTCCTGGCGACCTTCGAGGCGAACAGGGACTACGTCACCATCGGCACCGTCCGCATGCGCAGGCAGGACCTCCGCCGCCGCGTCCTGACCGGCTCCGTCGCGCTCACCGCCGCGGGTGTCGTGGCCGTCGCCCTCGCCGCCCGCCTCCTGCGGCGACGCTGATCCGCCCTACAGCGAGGCGATGAGCTTTTCGACGCGGTCGTCGTGGGCGCGGAAGGGGTCCTTGCAGAGCACGGTGCGCTGGGCCTGGTCGTTGAGCTTGAGGTGGACCCAGTCGACCGTGAAGTCGCGGCGGCGCTCTTTGGCCCGCTTGATGAACTCGCCCCGGAGGCGGGCCCGTGTCGTCTGGGGCGGGTCGAACTTGGCCTTCTCGACGTCGGCTTCGTCGACGATGCGCTCCATCTCGCCGCGGCGCTCCAGCACGTAGTAGATCCCCCGGTCCCGGTTCACGTCGTGGTAGCAGAGGTCCATCAGGGAGACGCGGGGGTGCCCGAGGGGGATCTCCCGGCGGACTCGTTCGGCTTCGATGACGTGGTACTTCGCCACCCAGTCCACCTCGCGACGCAGACTCAGGGGGTCCTGTTCCAGGCCCTCCATGACGTGGATCCACATCTCGAGCGCCTGCTTCTCCTGCGGGCCGAGTCCGGCGTGCTCCGCGTAGCGCACCACGCGCTCCAGGTAGACCTGCTGGATCTCCAAGGCGGACGCCTCCCGGCCGTTCGCGAGCCGGACCCGGCGTTTGCACTCCATGTCGTGGCTGATCTCACGGATGGCCCGGATCGCGTTCTCGAGGGTCATGTCCCGCATGACGACGTCCTCCTCGAGCATGCGCAGGAGGATCGCCGTAGCCCCCACCTTCAGGAACGAGGCGTACTCGCTCATGTTGGAATCCCCGACGATCACGTGGAGGCGGCGGTAGCGCTCCGCGTCGGAGTGGGGTTCGTCGCGCGTGTTGATGATCGGCCGGCTGCGGGTCGTGGCCGAGCTCACGCCCTCCCAGATGTGCTCGGCCCTCTGGCTGACGCAGTACTTCGCTCCTCTGGCGGTGTGCAGGACCTTGCCTGCCCCGGCGTAGATCTGACGGGTGACGAGGAACGGGATGAGGACGTCGGCGACGCGGTTGAACTCGCCGTGGCGGCTCATGAGGTAGTTCTCGTGGCAGCCGTAGGAGTTCCCGGCGGAGTCGGTGTTGTTCTTGAAGAGGTAGATCTTGCCCCGGATGCCCTCCTCGTGGAGGCGGCTCTCGGCGGACTCGAGGAGGCGTTCCAGGATGCGCTCGCCGGCCTTGTCATGGCAGATGAGGTCGTAGACGGAGTCGCATTCGGGTGTGGCGTACTCGGGGTGGCTGCCCACGTCGAGGTAGAGCCGGGCGCCGTTCTCCAGGAAGACGTTGGAGGACCGCCCCCACGACACCACCCTCCGGAACAGGTAGCGGGCGACCTCGTCGGGGCTCAGGCGCCGCTGCCCCCGGAGGGTGCAGGTGACGCCGTACTCGTTCTCGAGTCCGAAGATCCTGCGTTCCAAAGCCATTCGAGTGTACGTCGCCTACGATGTGGTTCATGCTCAAGGCCGTCCTGCTGTTGAAGCGCCGCCCCGGGATGACCCATGAGGACTTCGTGCTGGAGTTCCGGGTGCACCACCTCCCCCTCCTCCAGGGGCTCCCGGGAGTGAGACGGGCCGTCGTCTCCGACGCCATCGCCGGGCCGGGGGGTCGGCCCGCCTACGACGGCGTCGCCGAGTTCTGGTTCGACGACCTCGACGACGTCCGCGCCCTGGTCGCCTCCTCCGAGGCCCAGGATGCCGAGGCCCGCCTCGCCGAGTTCGTCGACATGGACGCCTACGAGACATTCCTCACCGTGGAACACGAGGTCGACCTCGCCGAGGGGCGGCCGGCGTGAGCGGGTCACGCGACCGCGACGTCGTCTGGGCGCACCTCGTCACGGTCATGGGGGCCTTCGCCGCAGAGGTCATCACAGCCCATCTCGGTGCCGAAGGCATCATCCACCAGGTGCGAGGCTCCACCGACGGCCCGTACCGCCTCACGATCGGCCCCATGTCCCAGGTCGAGATCCTCGTCCCGCTCCAAGAGCTCGACACCGCCCGCGCCCTCGTTGCCGCCGATCCCCGCATGGCCGACCTCGCGGACCCGCCCGAAGAGACGCGGCTCCCGCCCCGGCCCCGGGCGCACGAGGCCGACGACGCCGACGACGACGTCTACGCCCGCTCCGAGCGCCCCGACCGCCGCCTCTCCGGGCCCCGCCAACTCCGCCGCCGCCGGGCCATCAGCTAGGCGCCCCAACCACCCGAACTGGGCGCGGGGGGGCGGGGAAGGGGGGGCGGGCGCCCCCCCGGGGGGGGGGGGGGCAGC
>CAYJLW010000002.1:35972-55819 GCA_964370965.1 uncultured Acidimicrobiia bacterium
CAGGCACACGCCGCGAAGCTCCGCACGCTGCTCGAAAGCCCCGCGCTCGCCGCGCAGCGCAGGAAGGCGATCGAGGAAACGCTGCGCGGGATCGACCAGCGCACGAAGTAGCTGAGAGCCCCCCACCCCCCCCACGTGGGCGGGCCCCCCGTATTTTGTCCGGGGTGACGCGCCCAGTTCGGTGGGAGGACCCGGTTCCGACCCACGCTCCTAGCCGAAGGCGGCCAGGCCCCGGCGAGCGTCCGTTCGGACAAGGTCCCGGAAAGGGGCCGCGTCAGTCCTCGGAGGCTTCGTCGCCGCCCGGGGCGGAAGGCTCGACCTTCTCGGCGCCCAGCATCTCGCTGAGGGCGCCGCCCTCGATGCGTCGGAAGCAGCGCCGCGCCGCCTCACGGTCGAGGAGGGCGACCTCGAGGTCGTCCCCCCCGATGGCGCGGCCCGCCTCGTCGGCCAGGGCGGTGACCGCGAGACGGAGCGCGGCCTCGGCGCTCGTCCCCGCCTCGTATCCGGCCTGCACGCGCCCGGACAGGGACTCGACGGCACCACCCATGGTGACGGCGCCGGACTCGTCGAAGATCTGGCCGTCGAAGGTCACCCGGTACATGCGGTCGAGGCCGTCCTCCGGGCCCACCTCGGCCACGAGGATCTCCACCTCCATGGGCTTCATCTCGTGGGTGAAGACCTGCCCGAGGGTCTGGGCGTAAACACCGGCGAGCGCCCGGGCCGAGACGTCCTCGCGGCTGTACGCGAACCCGGTGAGATCGGCCCGGCGCACGCCCGCCACGCGGAGGGCGTCGAACTCGTTGTAACGGCCCACGCCGGCGAAGGCGATGCGGTCGTAGATCTCGGAGATCTTGTGCAGGGTCTCCATCGGGTTCTCGGCCACGAACAGGACGCCCTCGGCGACCTCCATGGCGACGATGGAACGACCCCGCGAGATGCCCTTGCGGGCGTACTCGGCCCGGTCCGCCATGACCTGCTGCGGGGACACGTAGAAGGGCATCGTCATGGCGTGGCCACCTCCGGGGGGTTCACGACACGCGGCCTCCGTGCCGGGCGCGCAGGTCGTCGAGCACCCGGGCGAAGATCTCCGCCACCTCCCCGTCGGCCACGACCTCGTAGCCCGCCTCGGTGACGACCGCCACATTGGGGTAGATGCCCCGCAGGACGTCCGGGCCGCCGGTCCCCACGTCCTCGTCGGAGGCTTCGAAGAGCGCCTCGAGGGCGACACCGACTGCGTCGTCGCGATCGAGGCCCTCCTGCCAGCGGCCCTTGATGTAGGAGCGGGCCTCGGGGCCGCCGGAACCGGTGGCGTGGTAGTCGCGCTCCTCGTAGCGGCCGCCGGTGAGGTCGTACTTGTAGATCCGCCCCGAGCCCCGACCGAGGTCGTAGCCGGCGAAGATGGGCACGACGGCGAAACCCTGCATGGCGGCCGGCAGGTTCTGGCGGATCATCTCGGCGAGACGGTTCGCCTTGCCCTCGAGGGAGAGGAGGCGACCCTCGACCTTCTCGTAGTGCTCGAGCTCGACCTGGAAGAGACGCACCATCTCAACCGCCGGCCCAGCGGCCCCGGCAATGGCCACGCAGGAGTGCTCGTCGGCCCGGAAGACCTTCTCGATCGCCCGGCTGGCGATGGAGAACCCCTCGGTCGCCCGCCTGTCGCCGGCCATGACGATGCCGTCGGCGAAACGCAGGGCGAGGACTGTGGTGCCGTGGGTCACGGCGTCGGCCGGGAGGTCGGCCGCCACGCCCGCCAAGCGGCGCGACAGGAGCTCGGGGTGCGCCGTGGCGAGGAAGGCCGCGAAGGAAGAGCCCAGTCCCCAGCGCAACTCGTCGTGTAGCCCGCCTGATCCGTTCACGTGCCGGCCTACTCCCCGCCCTTCTGGATGTAGTTCCGCACGAACTCCTCGGCGTTCTCCTCGAGGACGGAGTCGATCTCGTCCAAGAGGTCGTCGATGTCCTCTTTGAGCTTCTCGCCCTGCCCGGCGGGGACCTCGACGTCGTCGACTTCCTGTTCGGGTGGACGCTCGGTGCGGCGCTGGCGCCGCTCCTGTTCCGGCATCGCTCCTGTGTCTCCTCGTTTTCGGCTTCTGCAGTGAGATCGGCGGGCTGCGACCGACCCTGGAGGGATCAGGCCCCGAGCTCCCCGAGGAGCTCCTGGGGTGTGTCGCAGCGGTCGATGAGCTCCCCGACGTGCGCCCGGGTGCCCCGCAGGGGCTCGGGCATGGGCACCCGCTTCAGCGGATCGCCCCCTACGTCGAAGATCAGCGAGTCCCAGTTCGCCGCCAGGATAGCCGAGGAGTAGCGCTCCAGGCAGCGGCCCCGGAAGTACGCCCGGGTGCTCCCCGGGGGCTCGTGCACGGCGCGGGCGACGTCGGCGTCGGTGAGGAGCCTCTCGAGCTTGTCTGCGTCCATGAGCTTGTAGGCGACGCCGCGGTCGCGGCGCACGTCGTGGTACTGCAGATCGACCATGCGCATCGCCGGGCTGTCCCAGTCGTGGCCGTGGCGTTCCCGGAAGGCCTTCAGGACGCCGTACTTCGTGGGCCAGTCCAGGACGCCGTCGAGGCGCATGGGGTCGTCCTCGAGGGCAGAGAGGACGGCCTCCCAGCGGGTGAGGACGGCCTCGGTGTCCGCGTCGGGGTCGGCGTCACGGGTCTCGACGTACTTGCGCACCCGCTCCAGGAACTCCCACTGGATCTCGACCGCCGTCGCCCTGGTGCCGTCTGCGAGCTCGACGGCGTGGCGACACGTGGGATCGTGGCTGATCTCGTGCAACGCCCGCACCGGGTCCTGGAGGCGGATCTCGGGGAGTTCCGGGACGTCCTCGACCATCGCCAGGACGAGGGCGGTCGTGCCCACCTTCAGGAAGATCGACACCTCGGCCATGTTGGCGTCACCGATGATGACGTGCAGACGGCGGTAGTGCCCGGCGTCCGCGTGGGGCTCGTCGCGGGTGTTGACGATGGGGCGTTTCAGCGTCGTCTCGAGGCCGACCTCCTCCTCGAAGAAGTCCGCCCGCTGCGTGATCTGGAAGTCGCAGTCGGGCCTCCCGTGCTCGGAGCCCACCTTCCCGGCCCCGCAGAACACCTGGCGGGTGCTGAGGAACGGGAGCATGTGTGTCACGATGCGCCCGAAGGCCACCTCGCGGTCGACGAGGTAGTTCTCGTGGGCGCCGTAGCTGTTGCCCTTGCCGTCGGAGTTGTTCTTGTAGACGAGGATGCGCCGGCCGTCGGGGAGGAGGCGCTGGGCGGTGCGGATGGATTCGGCGACGATCCACTCCCCCGCCTTGTCGTACAGCACGGCCTCGATGGGGGTGAGGACCTCGGGCGAGGAGTACTCCGGGTGGGCGTGGTCGACGTAGTACCGGGCGCCGTTGGTGAGCACGACGTTGACGAGGTGCGTCTCGATCTCCGGCGCCCCCACGCCCTCGCGGATGAATCCGCGGGCGTCACGCCCGGGCGACTCGTCGTCGAAGTCCCAGCGCACCTTGCGCAACTCGTTGTCTGCGTAGCTGTTGATCAGCAGGCTGGACGCGACCACGGGGTTGAACTCGTCGTCGTTGGTGACGACGATGCCGAACTCCGTCTCGAGCCCGCAGACCTTGGGTAGAGCCACCGGCGACTTCCCTTCCGCATGAGCCCCAAAGGGTAACCGCTCCACGGGGCGTGTTCCCCAGGTTGGGGCGGAGTGTATGGGGCTCTCAGAGGATGCTCCTCTGTCTGCACCCGCAGGTCTCTCGACGGGCGGTCGGCGACCTCAGAGGTACTGGCCGGTGTTCACCGTGTCGATCGCCCGGCCGCCCTCCTGGCCTTCCTGCTCGGCGAGGATGGTGCGCACGTAGATGATGCGCTCGCCCTTCTTGCCCGAGATCTTCGCCCAGTCGTCCGGGTTGGTGGTGTTCGGGAGGTCCTCGTGCTCGCGGAACTCCTGGCGGATCGCCTGCTGGAGGTCGCCCGCGCGGATGCCTCGCCCCTCTCCGGCCAGGGCACGCTTGATGGCGGTCTTCTTCGCCCGGCGGACGATGTTCTCGATCATCGCCCCGGAGCTGAAGTCCTTGAAGTAGAGGGTCTCCTTGTCGCCGTTGGCGTAGGTGACCTCGAGGAAACGGGTGTCGTCGTCGGTGGCGTACATCGACTCCACGGTGGTGCCGATCATGCCCCCGACGGCCCGGGCCGGGTCGCCCCCCGCCCCCCCGAGCTCGGCGGCGTCGATGGGGAGGTCGGCGGTGAGGTACTTCGCGAAGATGTCCCGGGCGGCGTCCGCGTCGGGCCTCTGGATCTTGATCTTCACGTCGAGCCGGCCGGGACGCAGGATGGCCGGGTCGATGAGGTCCTCGCGGTTGGAGGCCCCGATCACGATCACGTTCTTCAGGGTCTCGACGCCGTCGATCTCCGAGAGGAGCTGCGGCACGATCGTGGACTCCATGTCGGAGCTGATGCCCGAACCGCGCATGCGGAACAGCGAGTCCATCTCGTCGAAGAAGACGATGACGGGCACGCCCTCCTCGCTCTTCTCCTTGGCGCGCTGGAAGATGAGGCGGATCTGGCGCTCGGTCTCGCCCACGTACTTGTTCAGGAGCTCGGGGCCCTTGATGTTCAGGAAGTAGCTCTTGGCGTTGACGTTGCCGGTCTTCTGGGCGACCTTCTTCGCCAGGCTGTTCGCCACAGCCTTGGCGATGAGGGTCTTGCCGCAGCCGGGGGGCCCGTAGAGAAGGACTCCCTTGGGCGGCTTCAACTGGTGCTCGGCGAAGAGGTCGGCGTGCAGGTAGGGCAGCTCGACGGCGTCCTGGATCGCCTCGATCTGCTCGTGCAGGCCTCCCACGTCGGCGTAGCCGATGTCGGGCACCTCTTCGAGGACGAGCTCCTCGACCTCGGGCCGGGGCAGCTTCTCGAGGACGTAGTTCGCCTTCAGGTCGAGCAGGAGCGTGTCGCCGGCGCGCAGGGAGACGTCTTCGGTGCGGAGGTTGGCCGACAGGGCGACGACCCGCTCTTCGTCGGCCCGGCCGATCACGAGAGCCCGGCCGTCTTCGAGCAGTTCCTTGAGGGTGACGACTTCACCTACGAGGTCGAAACCCCGGCGCTCGATGACGTTGAGGGACTCGTTGAGGACGAGTTCCTCACCCTTGGCGAGCTCGCCGACGTCGATGCTCGGGTGGACTCCCACGCGCATCTTGCGGCCGGCGGTCCAGACGTCCGCGGAGCCGTCCTCGTTGGCCTTGACGAAGATCCCGAAGCCGTTCGGCGGCTGCGTGAGCTTGTCGACCTCGTCGCGGAGTTGCGAGATCTGCTCACGGGCGTCGCGGAGAATGCCCGTGATCTTCTCGTTCTGGGTCATCGCCTGGGCGAGTTGGCCCTTGGCCTCGAGGAGGCGCTCCTCGAGCACGTGGATGCGCCGGGGCGCCTCCTGGAGGCGACGGCGGAGGACTGCGATCTCCTCCTCGAGCGCCTTGATCTGGGTCTGCTGATCGTGAACCTGGCGCTCGTAGGCCAGCAGCCGCACCTCGTACTCTGAACCTGCCATGCGTCCGGCCCCCCGGCTCGATGGGGTGGGTGTGAAAGCCAGAACCGTGGAACGTCCCAGCCCCCGCTAGGTGTATCGGCCGACTACGACGCGACTATAGCCCCACCCCGGGATAGGCCCCCGGTTCCATTTTCTGGCTGCACGGCGGCCGCGAACGGGCGATCCAATCCGATGCCGGGCCCCGGACCCGGTCAGTCGACGGGACCGAGGCGGGGCGGAGCCGATGCTGCCAACCCAAAGTGATGCCGCATCACCGGAATACCGGGACAACAGCTTCAGTTTGCCCTCGGCCCCGGCGCGGACGCGGGGGGTGGGCCTGCGGCCCCCGGGACTCTGCCGAGAATTCACGGTCCTGGTCGTGTAAATTGACACGGCCGCCCGCCGCCGTCTAACGTCACCCGGCCTGGTTCCCTGGAGCCGGGCGTCCACGCCATGCTGTAGGCGGAGACCCCCGTCTCGTCGAGAAGGAGCAAACGGAGATGAAGGTCTGGATCGACCAGGACCTCTGCACCGGCGACGGCCTGTGCGAAGAAATCGCCCCCGACGTGTTCGTGCTGCTCGACGACGGGCTCGCCTACGTCAAGGAAGGCGACAAGATCTTCAACGAGCCCGGTGGCGCCGAGGGCCTCGCGGAATTCCCGGACAGCCTCATGGACGCGGTCGTCGAATCCGCCGAGGAATGCCCGGGCGAGTGCATCTTCATAGAGCCCTGACCCCCTCAACGGGGGAGCAAGCTCCCCCCGCACCTGAGGCCCTCATCGAGGAGGTCGTCGCCCTCGCCCGGCGAGCCGGGGAAGAGACACTGCGCTGGTTCCGGTCCGTCGAACTCGTCGTGGAGGCCAAAGAGGACGGCACCCCCGTCACAGAGGCCGACCGCGCCGCGGAACAACTCGTACGCGAACACATCGCCGCCCACCACCCCGACGACGCGGTCGTGGGCGAGGAGTACGGCACAACCGCCGGGACGAGCGGCCGCCGCTGGATCATCGACCCCATCGACGGCACGAAGGCATTCACACATGGGGTCCCGCTGTACACGAACCTCCTCGCCGTGGAGGACGTCCACGGCCCCCTCGTGGGCGTGGTGAACGTGCCCGCCCTCGACGAGGTCGTATCCGCCGGACGCGGGCGGGGCTGCTTCCACAACGGCCACCGCACGCACGTGAGCACCCACGGGGAGCTCGCCGGCGCCTACGTCACGACGAGCGCCTACGAGGACTGGACCGACACGATGTTCGGCGCCGCCCGCGCGAACGGGATGCACATGCGCACCTGGGGCGACGGCTACGGCTACGTCCTCGTCGCCACCGGCCGGGTCGAGGCGATGGTGGACACGGTCGCCGCCCCCTGGGACCTCGCCCCCATGCCCCTCGTCGTGGGCGAAGCCGGGGGCCGCTTCACGGACCTCGCCGGGCGACCCGTCATCGACGGGGGCTCCGGTGTCGCCACCAACGGCGTTCTGCACGACCGTGTGCTCTCCGCGCTCGGGGGGGGAACCGCCCCTGCCCGCGGCCTCCCTCGGGCCTGATTCTCCCCCCCGATCCTTGCCCCCGGGCCCCGCACGGGGAAGACTCCCGGGATGGCCAACAGGGCAGTCGCGGTCGCCGTCGCACTCGCGTGCCTAGCCGCCGCCTGCTCGCCGGGCACGAAGGGCCGGGGCTTCGCCGGCAAGCCCGACGCCGGCGTCGCCGGCGCCCGCCCCACGAAGGACCCGAAGCCCTCCGCGTCCCCCTCCCCCACGCCCTACGCCGGATGGGTCGATCCCGCGTCCGTGGGGAAGCCCTACGGCACGAAGGTGCCCGGCCTGCTCACGTTCCGGGGCAACCCCACGCGCACGTACTACGGCGCCGGTCCGGTCCCCAAGGCACCGCGGGTGCTGTGGCGGTTCCCGGAGCGCTCCATGTGCTCGCCGTCCAGGGAGGGCAAGGAGACCAAGACCTGGTGCGGCACGGGCTGGACCGGCCAACCAGCCGTCTTCGAGCGTGAGAACCGCACCTGGGTTGTCTTCGGCGCCTACGACCGCGCTGTGCACTTCCTCGACGCCGCCGACGGCCGGCGGATCCTCCCGGACTTCCCCACCGGGGACATCATCAAGGGCTCCGTGACCGTCGACCCGGACGGCTTCCCACTCGTCTACACCGGCTCCCGGGACAACTTCTACCGTGTGATCGCCATAGACCGACCGGCTCCCACAGAGCTGTGGCGTCTCGCCGCCACGGCCGTGTCCCCCACCATGTGGAACAACGACTGGGACGGCTCCGGCCTCGTCATCGACGACTGGCTCTTCGAGGGCGGAGAGAACTCCCAGGTGCACGCCGTGAAGCTCAACCGGGGCTACGGGGCGGACGCCAAGGTGACCGTCGCCCCCACCCTCGCGTGGCACGCCCCCGGCTGGGACGACGAGCTCCTGCGCTCCCTCCCCGACCGGCGAGTCTCGATCGAGGCGTCCGTCACGGTCGTCGGCAACACCCTGTACTTCGCGAACTCCGGGGGCCTCGTGCAGGGCTGGGACATCGGCCCCCTCCGCAGCGGCAGCGGTGCCCCCCAGCGCACCTTCCGGTTCTGGACGGGCGACGACACCGACGCCACCCTGGTCGCGGACGAAGAGGGCATGCTCTACGTGGGGGTCGAATGGGAGCGCCACAACGCCCGCTCCACCCAGGTGGGCCAGGTCGCCAAGCTCGACCCCCGCCGGGGCGACCCCCTCGTGTGGAAGGTCGCCGACCAGGGCGCCAAGAAGGCCGGCGTGTGGGGCACACCCGCCCTCCACCGGGACGTCCTGATCGTCCCCACCGACACGGGCCGCCTCCTCGGGATCGACCGTTCCGGCGGCGCCCTGCGCTGGGAGAAGAAGCTCCCCGGGCCCCTGTGGCAGTCCCCCGTGGTCGTCGACGACGTCCTCGTGCAGGGCGACTGCGCCGGCGTCCTGCACGGCTACGACGTCTCGAACACCGCCGTCGACCCCCCGGAGATCTGGAAGGTCACGCTGGGAGGCTGCATCGAGTCCACCCCCACGGTGTGGAAGGGCCGCATCTACGTGGGTACGCGCTCGGGCCAGTTCCTCGCGGTCGGCGACGCGTGATCGACCTCGACGAGGTCGACGTCAGCCTCGACGGGACGCCGGTGCTCGAGTCCCTCTCCTGGCGTGTGGAGGCCGGGCAGCGGTGGGTGGTCCTGGGCCCCAACGGCGCCGGCAAGAGCACCCTCCTCGATCTCGTCGCCGCCTACCTCCACCCGCGGCGGGGAACGGCCGTGGTCCTGGGCGCCCGGCTGGGACGCACAGACGTCCGCGAGCTCCGCCGCCGCATCGGCTACGTGGGACCGAACGTCGCCCGCCGCCTCCGCTCGCACATGACCGCCAGGGACGTCGTCACGGCCGCCCGCCATGGCGACCTCGCCCCGTGGTGGCACGCGACCGATCAGGCGGACGTCGCCGCCGCCGAGGCGCTCCTGGAGCGTTTCGGCTGCGGCCACCTTGCCGGGCACCGCTTCACCACGCTCTCCCTCGGCGAGCGCCAGCGCACGCTCGTCGCCCGGGGCCTCTTCGGCACCCCGGAACTCCTCCTCCTCGACGAGCCCACGGCGGGCCTCGACATGGGCGGGCGCGAGCTCCTCGTGGGCGACCTCGGCCGCCTCGCCCTCGACACGGCCGCGCCCGCCACCGTGCTCGTCACCCACCATGTCGAGGAGATCCCCCCGGCTTTCACCCACGCCCTCCTCCTGAGGGCGGGGCGGG
Organism: uncultured Acidimicrobiia bacterium; assembly: GCA_964370965.1. GTDB lineage: Bacteria > Actinomycetota > Acidimicrobiia > UBA2766 > UBA2766 > CAYJLW01. Next base: position 45,226 of record CAYJLW010000002.1, read on the forward strand.
TCGTGGCAGCGGGCCCCCTCGAGAAGACCGTCACAGCGCAGAAGCTCACGTCCTGCTTCGGCGTCCCCCTCGAGCTCGTCCGCCGGAGGGGACGCTACGCGGCTTGGGCGCGTCCCGCCTGACGCGTCCGGGGGCTCGGGATCCCGTCGCCTACCCGGCGCCCGGAAGGAGCCGGCCGGTGGTGAGGAAGCCCGTGTGGGCGACCATGCGGTGGTCCGGACGCACGGAAGGCCCGTCGATGTTCCAGCCCCGGTGGAGAACCTCGAACGTGCTCACGAAACCGAAGCCGGCCTCGCCCATGGCGGCCACGGCCTGTTGCACCTGGGGCACCGTGGGGAGGTAGGTGAGGAGGATCCCGCCCGCGTGGAGGGCCCGGGCGGCATGGCCGGTCACCAGCCACGGCTCCGGGAGATCGAGAAGGATGCGGTCGACGTCGGTCTCCTCGATGCCCTCGCCCACGTCACCGATGGCCAGCGTGTGGTTGGGTGTCTCGCCGAGGAACCCCGAGATGTTGCGCAGTGCCTGCGCAGCGTGGTCCTCGCGGCGTTCGTAGCTCGCCACATGGCCCTCGGGGCCCACGGCTCGCAGGAGCGCCATCGTGAGCGCCCCGGAGCCGATACCCGCCTCCACGACCCGGGCGCCGGGGAAGACGTCCGCCTCGATGAGGATGGGGCCGAGATCCTTCGGGTATATGACCTGGGCGCCCCGCTTCATCTTGAGGACGTAGTCGGCGAGTGTGGGCCGGAACGCCGTGAACGCTGCTCCGCCCGAGGAGCGGGCGCGGACGCCCTCGGGGTGGCCGATCAGCGACTCGTGCGGGAGCGTCCCGGCGTGGGAGTGGAACACGCCGTCCTCGGCGAGGGTGACGAGGTACATGCGGCGCCGGCCGTCGACGAGGAGGGCGAGCTCCCCTGGGGCGAAGGGACGGACCATCCTCAGCGCCGCCGCCGTCGGCCGCCCCGGACGGGGCGCATCGCCCCCGCGAGGCGGTCGGGGTCCGTGGCGAGCGTCCGGAGGCGGCAGAAGGCGCACACCTCCGCGGTCGTGGGCGCCCCGCAGCGGGCGCACGGGTGGACTCCCTCCGGGGAGCTGTCGGGCGCGTCGTCGCCGGTGGCCTCGTCATGTGGGGCGAAGCGCTCGAGGCCGCTTTCCAGGAAGCCGAAGTAGAAGCGGTGCTTCGTGCCGGGGGACGCCGCCTCCACCTCGTTCATCGCCTCCTTGTATCGCAGGCCGGTGTTGCCGCCCACGAGCGGGCACTCCTCCACGATGTAGTCGATGCCCCGCAGGACGGCGTAGGCGGCGGTCTCCCTCTCGGCGAGGCGCACGAGGGGCTTCACCTTCCTCACGAACCCGGGGCCGACGGGCAGCACGGGCCGCTGGCGCCCTAGGGCCTCCACGTTCCAGTTCAGGACGTTGCCGAGGAGCACCGCCGCCTCGTCGTCGAGGTTGTGGCCCGTGGCGAGGACGTCATAGCCCCTCTCCAAAGCGATCTGGTTCATGATGTAGCGCTTCGAGAGCCCGCAGGCCGAGCACGCCGACCGGCCCGCTGCCCGGGAGCCGACCGGTACGTCGTAGCCGTAGTCCTCCGGGACGTCGACGACGACCAGCTCGGCCTGACGCCCGGCGGCGAACTTCTCGGCCTTCTCCCTAGACGCGTCGGAGTAGTCGCCGATGCCGAGGGCGAGGTAGAGGCCGTCGGCGTGGTATCCGGACTCGAGGAGGACGTCCCAGAGGGCCAGTGAGTCCTTGCCGCCCGACACCGCCACCAGGACACGGTCCGCGGGCGCGAACATGTGCCCCCGCTCGACGGTCTTGCGGACCTGCTCCCGGCAGTGCCCGACGAAGTGCTCGCTGCAGAAGGCGGCGTTGTGGCGGCGCACCTCGACGGCGGCCTTCCCGCGACAGACGCGGCACTTCACCGGCCACCTCCGGAGATGACGGGGCGGAGCTCGACGCAGTCCCCGTCCGCGACGACGTCGTCGGAGACGAGGAGCTCGTCGCCCTTGATCACGATCACCGCGTCCGGGTTCACGTCGAGGCGCTGGAGGACCGTCCGTACGGGGAGCGGCCCGGCGAGCTCGACCTCGCGCGTCGGGTTCCTGAGGAGGATCTTCATCTCGGGTCAGGGTAGCGACACCGCTTGTCGGGTCGGTCGCCGGGTACGATTGGCCCCCTATGCAACGCGCCCGCCGGCTCATCAGACGCGGCTTCCAGGAGGACAGCACCTGGCGACTCGGCCTCGGTGCCGCCCTCGGCCTCTTGGGCCTCGCCCGCAAGGCGGCCCGCCGCAAGCCCGAGGTCGTGCAGCGGGTGGTCGTACGCCCGGGCGAGACCATCGTGGTCGACACGCGGCCGGGCCCGGGCGTCAAGAGCCCGCATCCCGCCAAGAGGCACAAGCGCGGTTCGCGTGGACGAAAGTGACCCCCTCCCCAACTCCGAGACCATGACCCCAGAGCCCCCCTCCGCCGCTCCGCTCGCCGACGCCGTCCCGCCGCCGGTGTCCGCTCCGACGACGCCCTCCGGGGCCGGCTCGGCGTCCTCTGTGACCTCCGGGGCCGCCATCGCTCCCCGGACTGACTGGCCCCCACCTCCCCCCGGCATCCCCACAGCCCCCAGAGAGACCCCCCCGCAGCCGTCCCCCCCGGCGCCCGCTCCCGCCGACGTGACCCTCCCGTCGACCACGACCTCGGCGCCCACTGTGGCAGGTCTCGCCGGCCTCGGCACCGGCGTCCCGACCAGCGGCCGGCGTCCCCGCCGGAGCTTGCGCCTCGCCCGCGCTGCAGTCCTCCTCGTGGTCGTGGCCGCCGCCGCCACGCTCGTCGTGTTCCTGGTCACGCGGACCACCGCCGGCAGCCCCTCCGGAGCGTTGGTGTCCGCTCTCGATTCCGGGGCGGCGAAGTTCCTCCGCGCCGAGCTCACCACCACCACGACCACGCTGGCCCCCCCCCAGATCCCGGTGCCGGTCGTGTACCGCATCGAGACCACGGACCCGGTCGTCTTCCTCACGATCGACGACGGCTGGGCCGCCAACCCCGCCGTCATAGACGTCGTCACGGCGCGCAAGGCGCCGATCACGGCATTCCTCCTCACCACACCGGCGAAACGCGACATCGAGTACTTCCGGAAGGTCACGGCGTTCGGCGGCGACGTCGAGTCCCACACGATGAACCACCAACAGCTCACGAAGCTCCCCCCCCCGGGCCAACACGCGCAGATCTGCGGCAACGCTGACGTGCTCACGGCCCTGCTCGGCCAACACCCACTCCTCTTCCGGCCCCCCTACGGCTCCTTCAACAACGAGACCAACACGATCATCGGCCAATGTGGGATGTACGCCAACGTGATGTGGTCCGTGTCCGTGAACAAGGGCCGCATCGCGCACCGGTTCCCGGGCCAGGCTCTGAAGCCGGGCGACATCATCCTCTTCCACTTCCGCCCCGAGCTCCCGAGCGACCTCAACGCGGTCTTCGCCGAGCTCGACAGGCTCGGCCTGCGCCCTGCCCCCCTGCTCGACTACCTCGGCCCGAAGGCGAAACCGCCGAACACGAAGCCGGCTGCTTCGCCCGCCCCCGCAGCCACGGCTCCGGCCGTCCCCACGAACGAGTAGGGCGCAATCCTCCACCGCCTGCCGTCCCGCCTCGGCCGGCTCCGCCCGTGAGCGCGAGCACGCCTCGCCGGGTCCTGATCATGGGGGCCGGGGGCCGGGACTTCCACGACTTCAACGTCGTGTTCCGCGACGACCCCGCCGCCCGCGTCGTGGCGTTCACGGCAGCCCAGATCCCGGGCATCGACGGCCGTGTCTACCCCCCCGAGCTGGCCGGGCCGCTCTACCCCGAAGGGATCCCCATCCGCGACGAGGACGCGCTCGGCGCCCTCGTCGCCGACGAGCGCGTGGACGAGGTCGTCTTCGCCTACTCGGACGTGTCCTATTCCGAGGTCATGCACCGGGCGGCGATCGTCGAGGCCGCAGGGGCGGACTTTCGGCTCCTCGGTCCCGACACCACGATGCTCCCCTGCCGGCGACCTGTCGTGGCCGTGTGCGCTGTCCGCACCGGCTGCGGCAAGAGCCAGACGAGCCGGGCGATCTGCGACCTCCTGCTTGCGGCGGGCCTCCGCCCCGGCCTCGTCCGCCATCCCATGCCGTACGGCGACCTGGGGGCGGAGCGAGTGCAGCGCTTCGCCTCCCTGGCCGACGTCGACGCCGCCTCCCCCACGATCGAGGAGCGCGAGGAGTACGAGGTGCCGGTGGCGGCGGGGATACCTGTCTTCGCCGGCATCGACTACGCGGCCGTCCGAGACCTCGCCGAGGCCGAGTGCGACGTCGTCGTCTGGGACGGCGGCAACAACGACTTCCCGTTCTTGCGCCCGGACGTCTGGGTGACGGTCGCCGACGCCCTCCGGCCCGGCCACGAGACGGGCTACTACCCGGGCGAGGTGAACGTGCGCGCCGCCGACGTCGTCGTGGTGAACAAGGTGGACGCCGCCGACCCCACGGCCGTCGCGACCGTCGAGGCCAACGTCGCCATGGCGAACCCGCGGGCCACGAGGGTGCGGGCAGCATCCCCTGTCACTCTGGACGGTGGGCCCTCGCTCGCGGGACGCCGCGTCGTCGTGGTCGAGGACGGGCCCACTGTCACCCACGGCGGCATGGCCTACGGAGCGGGGACTGTGGCCGCCCGAGCGGCGGGAGCCGTCGTCGTCGATCCCCGGCCCTGGGCGGTGGGGGAGATCGCCGCCACGTACGCCCACTACCCGACGATCGGGCCCGTGCTCCCGGCGCTGGGCTACTCGGAGAAGCAGGTGGCGGACCTCGCCGCCACCCTGAGGGCCGCCGACTGCGACGTCGTCCTGGCCGGAACCCCGGTCGACCTCGCCCGCCTCGTGGGCGAAGGCAAGCCGGTGCGGCGCGCCCGCTACTCCTACGCCGACGCGGGACCACCCACCCTGGCCACCGCACTCGGCCCGCACATCGCCCGCTGGGCGCGCGAGGCGTGAGACTCGTCGCCGCCCTGGGCGGCAACGCCCTCTTGCGCCGGGGCGAGGCCCCCGAGGCGGCGACTCTCGCCCGGAGGTCCGACACCGCCGCCGCTGTGGTGGCCGGCCTCGCCCGCCGTCACGAGGTCGTCGTCACCCACGGCAACGGCCCGCAGGTCGGCCTCCTCGCCGAACAGGCGGAACACACGCCGGGGCTGCGTCCCTACCCTCTCGACATCCTCGACGCGGAAGCCGAGGGCATGGTCGGCTACCTGTTGGAGATGGGCCTCGCCAACGCTCTCGGCGACCGCGAGGTCGCCACCCTCCTCACCCGTGTGGTCGTGGACGCAGACGACCCGGCCATGGCATCCCCGGCAAAGCCCGTCGGCCCCGTCTACGACGCGGCGACGGCGCTGCGCCTGGCGAGGGAGAGGCACTGGAGCGTCGCTCCCGACGGCCCCGACTGGCGACGGGTCGTCCCCTCACCCGAACCGAGGGAGATCCGGGGCCTGCGCGTCGTGCAGCGTCTTCTGGCGGCCGGCGTGGTCGTCATCTGCGCTGGCGGCGGCGGCATCCCGGTCGCCGTGGACAGGGACGGGCGGGAGAGGGGCGTGGAGGCGGTCGTCGACAAGGACCTCACGGCGTCCCTGCTCGCCGCCGGCATCGGCGCCGACGCCCTCCTCCTGCTCACGGACGTCCCCGCCGTGGAGGCGGCCTGGGGAACGCCCGCGGCCCGCCCCCTGCGCGAGCTCACGGTCCCCGAGGCCCGGACGTTGGCGCTCGCTCCCGGTTCGATGGCACCCAAGGTGGCCGCCGCCTGCCGCTTCGTGGAGTCCACGGGGGGCCTGGCGGCGATCGGGAGGCTGGACGACGCGGACGCCGTCCTCGGGGGCGGGGCGGGCACGCGGATTCTCCCCGCCTCCCCCCGACCCCAGATGGGAGCGAGGGCGCCTTCCCCCGGGAGTCCGGGTGCGGGCGGCGGGAACTCCCGCTAGACCCGCTTCACCTCGACGATCGTGGTCTTCTTCGCGCCGATGCGCTTCCCGAAGAGGTAGGCGACGAGGATCACGATCACAGTCATCACGATGCCGGTGGCGAAGATGGGTGGCTTCGCCCGCTCTGCCGAACCCTGCAGTCGCTGTTCTATCTCGGCGACCTTGGCCTCTATGTCAGCCCGGGTGACCTTCTGTGCCTGCGCCATTGCTCCTCCTCTGCACGAGGCCGGCGGCGATCCCTACGACGGCGATGCCGACGACGGCGGTCAGGAGATACGGCAACCAGCTCCACCGGCCCTGGGGGAACACCCACACCTCCGCCTGGAGGAGGCGCAGGACGCCCAGGAGCAGCATGGCGAAGCCGCAGCCGAGAACGGTGCCGCCGAGCACGGAGAACGCGAAAGACTTGCCCAGGAACTTGGCCGGCTCGACGGTCTCCTGGCGGACGTAGCCCGTGACGAGGTCACGGAGCTCCTCCACGAGTGCGCCGATCGCCTTGTCCTGGGCCACGGTCCTCCTGTGTGCTGCGGGGCGAACAAGGCTATCACCCCCCGCCCCGCCCGTCAGCGCGGCCGGTGGGGTGGGGGGTCCCCACCGGCACCGCGGAGCAGCGCCAGCTGCGGAGCAATGTAACGGCGTGCCCACCACCACCCCTCAGCGCGGCCGGTGGGGTGGGGGGTCCCCACCGGCACCGCGGAGCAGCGCCAGACTGCGGAACAGGGCGGGCGTGCCCACCACCACCCCTCAGCGCGGCCGGTGGGGTGGGGGGTCCCCACCGGCACCGCGGAGCAGCGCTAGCTGCGGAGCAATGTAACGGCGTTCCCGCCACTGGGCGTACCACCACATGTGGGCCAGGGCCCGGACGGCCCGGTGCGCGGACGGATAGCAGAGTCGGCCGGTGCCCCTGACCGCGACGACGCCGGCGTTCGCCGGATCCGTGACAGCGAGCTCGGTGGCGACGAGGACGGGCTTCCCGGTCGCCCTCGACGCCTCTGCAGCCGCCTCTGCGAAGCGGGTGTCCTGGCGGTCGTGGTACGCGACCACGCGTTCCAGGCCGTGATCCGGGTAGAAGGGCCCCTCCCTCTCCAGACGACCCTGGTTCGCCTGGATCCCGAGGCCGAGGTGGACGACGGCGTGGACGTCGGGGTGTCCGGCGATGAGATGCAGGAGCTCCGGGATCGTGTCCCTGGTCTCCCCACCGGCGAGGTCCACAGGGTTGTTCCGGCTCCACCGGGGCGGGAGCTTCCCGTCGACGGCGCTCCGGAGATCCTCGGGCAGGGGGAGCAGCCTCAGGTCGGTGGCGGCGACGGCGTCGGCGGTGACCACGCCCCACCCGCCCGCCGTCGTGACCACCACGACATTCGGTCCCGCGGGCAGGGGCTGGGTGGCGAAGGTGGCGGCCGCCTCGAAGGCGTCCTCGACGTCCGCCGCCCGCACGACACCGCCTTGGCGGCAGATGCCGTCGAAGACGCGGTCGTCACTGGCCAGCGAGCCCGTGTGGGAGCGGGCGGCCCGCTGGCCGCCGGTACTGGTGGCGCCCTTGAGGAGGACGAGGGGCTTGCGCTCGGCGCAGGACCGCAGGAGGCCGGCGAGCGCCCGGCCGTCGGTGACGCCCTCGATGTAGGCGAGACCCACGGCGGTCTCGGGGTCGTCGGCGAAGTAGTCGAGGAAGTCCGGGACGCTCACGGCGGCGGCGTTGCCGGCGGACACCGCCCGGGCGAAGCCGACACCGCTGTGACAGCCGTGGTTCAAGAACGAGGAGACGAAGTTCCCGGACTGGCTCGCCACGCTGATGCGGCCCCGGGGGGGGTACGGCGCCACGATCTGGGCACACAGCGACGCGGGCGTCGAGACCAGGCCCTGGCCGTTGGGCCCCACGACGACCATCCCGAGGTCCCGGGCCAGGGCGACCAGGTCGCGCTGCGCGACGGCGCCCTCCTCCCCCGTCTCGGCGTAGCCGCCCGAGGCCACGAACGCGGCCCGCACGCCCCTGGCGGCGCACTCCCGGAGAAGACCGGGGTTCGTGCCGGCCGGTGTGCAGACGAACACGAGGTCGGCGGCGCCTTCGGGGACGTCGGCCACGGATGTCACGGCGGGTCGCCCGAGCACCTCGCCTCCGTCCCGGTTCAGGAGGAAGACGTCCCCGGCGTAGCCGCCGGCGAGGATGTTGTGCGCGGCCACGAACCCGAACTTGGCGGGGTGTGTGGACGCCCCCGCCACGATCACGCCCCGGGGTTCGAACAGGGGCCGGAAGCGGGCGAGGGCGTCTGTCATTCCGCCACCTCGACGAGGGCGTCGACAGCCACGGGAATGCCGCCCGACACGACGAGGGGATTCAGGTCGACCGCGACCACGTCGGACTCTGCGGCGGCGAAGTCGCTCAAGCCCACCAGGATCCCGACGAGCGCGTCGACGTCGACGGCAGGTTCACCCCGGAAGGGCCCGAGGAGCGCCTGCGTGCGGAGATCGGCGACCATCTCCTCGGCGTCCACGCGCCCCAGGGGCACGAGACGGAACACCACGTCCGCAAGCGCCTCGGCGAGCACGCCGCCCACCCCCAGCATCACGCACGTCCCGAACTGCGGGTCGGCGTGCAGGCCGGCGATGAGCTCCCTCGATCCGGTCACCATTTGGGCGACGAGCACCCCGGTCACGCCGTCCTCCGGGCGGCCATCGGCCAGCAGAGACAGCGCTGCCCGCTCCACGGCCCCGGCGTCGGCGAGGCCGAGGCGGACGACACCCCGCTCGGTCTTGTGAGCGATCCTGTCCCCGCAGAGCTTCACGGCCACCGGGTAGCCGATCTCCCCGGCGGCGGACACGGCGGCGTCCGCGTCCTTCACGAGGCGCTCGTGGGGGAAGGGGATCCCGTACACCGCGAGCCTCGCCTTAGAGGCGTGCTCTGAGAGCGTGCGCGTACTTCGTCCGGTCCCGGCCACGGCGGGCAGCGTAGTGGCGGCGGCAATTCCGGGACACATCCGTGCGCTGTCGCACCAACTACGCTCGCTACCCGTGGCAGGACCGTTCCGCGCAGTCGGGATCATCGAGGGGTTCTACGGCCGGCCGTGGACGTGGGAGGAGCGGGCGGAGATGCTCGCCTTCTGGGGCGCCCACGGGGGGACGCACTACCTCTACGCCCCCAAGGACGACCCCCTGGAGCGCTCCCGGTGGCGGGAACCCTACGGCGTCGACGCGCTCGCCCGTTTCGGCGACCTCGTCGCGGAGGGCCGCCGTCACGGCGTGGCGGTGGGCTGGGCGGTGAGCCCGGGCCTCGACGTCACCTACTCCTCCCCCGCCGACCTCGACACCATGCGGGCCAAGATCGACCCCCTTCTGGACAGGGGCCTGAGCCACGTCTGCCTGGCGCTGGACGACATTCCGTTCCGCCTCGTCCACGACGCCGACCGGGAGGCCTTCGGCGACGACCTCGCCGCCGCGCAGGCGCACCTCTGCCACGCCCTCTCTGCGCTCTACGGGCCCGGCCTCTACTTCGTGCCCACCGAGTACATCGGCACGGCACCCTCGCCGTACCTGGAGCGCCTCGGTGAGCTCCTCGACCCTGATGTGGACGTGGGCTGGACCGGGCCCACCGTCGTGTCCCCGGCGATCACGTCGGCCGACGCCGCCTCCCGTCGCGCCACGCTGCGACGCAAGCTCCTCGTGTGGGACAACTTCCCCTGCAACGACACGATCATGGCGAACACGCTGCACACCGGTCCCCTCCGGGGGCGTGACGCCGACCTCGCCGGATCGGTGGCGGGCTTCTACTGGAACCCGATGAACCAGCCGCGCCTCTCGGGCGTGGGTCTCGCCACGGCGGCGGCCTACGCCGCGGACCCCGCCGGGTACGACGCCGAGGCGGCGTGGGAGGCGGCCGTGGCCGACGTCGGGGGCGAGGACGCCGCCGCCTTCGCCGTCTTCGCCGATGCCTGCCGGGCGGGGCCCCTGGAGCCTCGGCCCTCCCCCCGCTTCTCCGCCCTCGCGGACGACGCCCTCGCCGCCCTCGCCGGGGCGGACTGGGTGCGGGCATGGACCGCCCTCGCCGCCCGCGCCGAGGCAGAGGCCGCTGCCGTGGCGGACCTCCGGAGCGGTGACCTCTGGGACGAGATCGCCCCGTGGGCCGGCCAACTGGAGGCGATGTCGCTGTGCACGCAGAGCCTGGTCCGCCTCGTGCAGGCGGTGCGGCCGGGCCTGTGGCTGCGTGAGGACGACGGCCGCCTCGTGGGCCGCGCCACCGCCGTGAACACGGAGGCGACGTTGCTGGCCTGGGGTGTGGCGGGGATGACCTGGCAGCGCACCCTCACCGACGTCCACCAGGTGCACGGCCAGCGTTTCGGCCTCTACGCCATGCTGGTCCCGGGAGCCCCCGGCGAGGCGCCAGCGGTGGACGCCGCCGCCGGCCTCGTCTGGGGCGGCTGCGTCCTCGACCGCCTCGCCCGGGGTGTCTTCGCGGACTGCGACGGGCGCCCCTCTGGCGGCCTCGTCGTGGACGCCGACGGCGCACGGATCGACGTGGCCGACGACGGCACCTTCGACGTCCCCCCCGGCGCCGTCACGGTGTCGGCCGTCGCCGGGGACCGCGCGACGTCCCTACCGGCGCGCCCCGGCGGCGTCCCCCTGGTCTAGGC
>CAYJLW010000002.1:55861-68736 GCA_964370965.1 uncultured Acidimicrobiia bacterium
TTCCGGGAGAACGGCATCACTTCGACGCCCGCCCGATCCGCACGACGCCGGCCACCGACCGGCGCGCCCCGGCGGCGTCCCCCTGGCCTAACGGGCGGCCCGGGAAGTGCCGCCGGTCGCCGGGCCGTGACCTGAGCCCCAGTCACCCGGGTACAGGACCTTGACCCGTTCCAGCGGGTAGAAGAGCTGCACGATCGGGAAGAGCACGGCGAGGGTGACCAGCCACCAGAGGATCTGCGTGATCAGCGCCGGGACGGACTCCACACTCGGGAGGAGACCGCCGGCGCGCACCGCCCAGTAGACGGCCACGAACGCCATGATGTGCCAGAGGTAGACCGTGTAGCTGCGTTCGGCGAACCAGTCCACAACGGGTTTGACACGGTCCCGCAGGGTGAAGCGCTCGATGACGTCCCGGAAGCGCACGCAGAGGAGGAGGGCGGCGAAGTTGGCCGTGAGCCAGGCGAAGGTGGGCGGGAACTGGTTCCCGGGGTTGCGCCGCACGGCCCCTCCCACCATGCGCAGGGGCCAGGGCCCGAACGCCACGAGGAGGACGGTGAGGGCGATCAGGCCCCCTGCGAGCGGCAGGAGCTTGGCACGCATGCGGTCGACGACCCCGTCTGCGTAGTAGAAGCCGGCGTAGAAGAACGTCCCCCACACGAGGAAGAGCTGGCCGACCAGCCACAGGAGCGCCAGGGGCTGCTGCTTCTGGTAGTTCGTCACGTTGCCGAGGTCGAGGGCGACGGCGCCGCTGTAGCGGAAGACGTCCATGAAGAGGACGACGGCGACGGCGCCGAAGAAGGCGACGTGGCGGAGACGGCTCTCGTAGACCCGGACCATGAGCGGAGCGGCGAGCACGAGCGGGATGAGCACCATCACGAACCACTGCGGGCCGAGGGGGAGACCGAAGCAGTCCGGGTGGCCCGGGACTATCCAGGTCACGGCGTGCTTGAGCGACCAGCCTCCGCACATGCCCTCCGGGGCGGCCGCCTTCACGACGAAGCGCAGCGGCAGGTTTACGGCGGCAAAGACGTAGTAGGGCAGCAGGAGACGCCAGCCGCGGTCCCACCAGTACCGCCGCCACGTGGTCCTCTTCCCCGCGGTGCGCGACAGGGCTCCGCTGGCGGCGAAGAAGGCCGAGAGCACCCAGGCGAAGATCCAGGACACCCACAGAACCTTGTACTTCGCGTCTATGCCCAAGAAGCTGCGGCCGTCGGCGCTCACGTAGGAGAGCGGGATGTGCACGATCGTGACAGCGAACATGGCGAGCCCGCGCATCGCCGTGATGAGCCGGTCACGCCCCCCGGACCGCGCGGGGGCCTTCGTCTCTGCGGTCGTACCTTGCGCCCGTGCGGGTGACTGCATGCCTCGACGCCTCGCATTCCTTCTCGTCCCGACCGATGTTCGGGGCGTCCGGCGGGATCTCCTGCCCCCGCCGCCCTCTGGAACCTCGGGGGTTTACCATCGGAGCCCATGAACCCACAACGGAGCGGAGAACCCCTCCTCGTGGGGCTCCGCCTCGGATCGAGACGGGTCGTGGTCGTGGGCGACGGCCCGGCAGCCCTGCGCCGGGTGAGGGACCTGCAGCGCACCGGCGCCGCCGTGCGTGCCGTGCTGTCCGACACCTCCGTGGCCGACGCCGTCGCCGCGCTCGGTGTGCCCGTGGAACGACGCCATTACCGCACGGGCGACCTCGCCGGGGCGGTGCTCGCCGTGCTCTGTCTCGCAGGCGACCGCAGCGAGGCCCTCCTCGAAGCCCGGGGCGAGCGGGCCCTCGTGTACGTCCCCGACGTCCCGGAGGAGAGCGACCTCATCCTCACGGCCGTGGTGCGCCGCGGTCCCCTCCAGATCGCCTTCTCCACGGGGGGCCACTCCCCCGCCGCCGCCCGCCGCCTCGCCGAACGCTGCGAGGCGGACCTCACCGACACCCCCGGTCGTGTGGTCGCCGCCATGGCCGGGGCACGCACCCGCCTGAAGTCCTCGGGCACCCCCCTGCCCCCCTACGACCGCTGGGCCGCCGCCTGCGACGCCGGCCTGGACGCCGAGAGCGACCCCGAAGCGGCTGTGCTCGCGGCCCTCGGCCTCGACGACTCCCCGTGAGCCGCACGGTCGCGAGCCCAGCCGTCTTCGCCCCGGAGGCCCTCGGCGCCGGAAGAGTCGTGGTCGAGGACTCCCGCATCGCAGCGGTCCTCGGCCCTGGCCCCGCCGACGAGGTCTGGCCGGGGCCGCTCCTGCCCGGCTTCGTCGACCTGCAATGCAACGGCGTGGGGGAGGTCGCCTTCGCGACGGCCACACCGGGCACCTGGGAGTGCGCCCGGGACGCGCTCGTGGCCACCGGGACCACCACGGTCCTGCCCACCTACGTCACCGGCACCGACTACGCGGCCGCGTGGGCGAACCTGCCCGGCCCCGGAGTACCCGACGTCCCCGGCGTCCACGTCGAGGGCCCGCTCCTGAACCCGGCCCGGGCGGGGGCGCATCCCTCGGAACTGCTCGGGTCGATCCCCGACACGGCGCTCGCCGGGCCCGTGCGCCTCGTCACGCTGGCGCCCGAAGTGCGAGACGCCCTCGATGCGGCGAGACGGCTGGTGGCGAGCGGGGTCACCGTGGCGGCGGGCCATTCCGACGCCGCATACGAGGAGGCGCTGGCGGCCTTCGACGCCGGGGTCTCCGTCGTCACGCATCTCTGGAACGCCTGCCCGCCCCTGCACCACCGCCGGCCCGGTCTGGTGGCGGCCGCCCTGGAGTGCCCCCACGTCGTCGCCTGCGTGATCCCCGACGGTGTCCACGTCGATCCTGCCGTGGTGCGTCTCACCTGGCGCCTGAAGGGGCCCGCGGCGACGGCGGCCGTGACCGACGCCGTGGCGCCGCGGGGGACGGCTCTCGCGGCCCCGGTCACGGTCCGGGACGGCGCCCCCCGGCTCTCTGACGGCACGCTCGCGGGCAGCATCCTCACGATGGACACCGCATTGCGGAACCTCCTCGCCTGGGGGATCCCCCTCCCCGACGCCGCCGCGATGTGCGCCACGACCCCGGCGGGCGCCGTGGGGCTGCTCGACCGCGGCCGCCTGGCGCCGGGACTGCGCGCCGACCTCGTGGGCCTCGACGAAGACGACATGGTGGCCCGCGTCATCGCCCACGGCGCCCGCGTCCTCTGACGGGGGACGCCGCCACAGTGCGCCCGGAGGGCCGGCTCCACCGGCCCGGAAGGGCGCTCTGGCGGCACGCGGCGCGGCTCTCGGGAGGAGGGTTCCTGAGGGGGGCACAGTCCCCCCTTTGATGGGGGACGGCGCCCCGGCCGCCCGGGTGGGTGGGCGGAGGCGACCGGGGCGGCCCGTCCCTCAGAGGTCCGTGCGAACACGGACCCGTCGTCGGCACTGGGTGGGGTAGTGCCGTCGACTTCAGGCTCCTTTCAGTTCGCCCTCGGCGCCGGGTTTCCTGCCGCAAGTGACGAGAATGTCACCCGATTTCCCCTTTTAGTACGTTCCCGTCTCCGTCCGCGCGCAATCGGCCCCCCGCCGCCACGAAGCGTGCCGGGAGTCCCGGACCCGCTACCGTGGGCGCCGATGCCCGCCCCGCGCCGGAACCGTTCCCCGCTCTCCATCCTGTGGGTCACGGTGTTCGTCGATCTCGTGGGGTTCAGCCTCGTCCTCCCCCTCCTACCCCAGTACTCGGAGCGCTTCGGGGCTTCCGACGTCCAGATCGGCCTCCTCGTCGCCACGTTCTCCGCCGCTCAGTTCCTCTTCGCCCCCCTCTGGGGCGCGATGTCGGACCGCCGCGGCCGACGACCCGTCATCGTCCTCTCCCTCGCCGGCACGGCTGTGGGCTCGCTGCTCTTCGGCCTCGCCCACACGTTGTGGCTCCTGTTCCTCGCCCGGGCCCTCGACGGGATCTCGGGGGCGTCGGTGTCCGTGGCGCAGGCCTACGTCTCGGACGTCACCGCGCCGGCGGAGCGCTCGAAGGCCCTCGGAATGCTGGGCATGGCCTTCGGGCTCGGCTTCGTCGTGGGCCCCGCCCTGGGCGGATTCCTGGCCCACTGGGACCTCCGCCTGCCGTTCTTCGCCGCTGCCGCGATCGCCGCCGTGAACGCTGTCGCCGCCTGGTTCCGCCTCCCGGAGCCCCCGAAGCGCTCCTCGGCGAACCCCCGGGGATCCCGCCGATTCGCCGCCCTCCGGGCCGTGCGCTCCAACCGGCCCCTCGGTGCGCTGCTCGCCGTCTCCCTCCTCTACCTCCTCGCCTTCGTCGCGATGGAGGCCACCTTCTCGCTCTTCGGTCAACGCCGCTTCGGCTTCACCCCGTCGCAGAACGCAGCGGCGTTCGTCTACATCGGGGTGCTGATCGTCGCCGTCCAGGGCGGCCTCATGCGCCGCCTCGGTGGGCGTGTCTCCGACCGCGTCCTCTTCGTCACCGGGCTCGTCTGCACGGCCGTCTCTCTCCTCCTCCTGGGGCACGTCCACGCGCTCTGGGAGCTCGCCGCCGTCCTCGCCGGCCTCGCCCTCGGCGCCGGCCTCGTGAACCCGACGCTCACGGCCCTCGTCACATCCGCGGTCGACACCGCGCACCGGGGTGCCGCGCTGGGCACCGCACAGTCCCTGGGTGCGGCTGCGCGCATGGCGGGGCCTCCTCTGGCCACGGCCGGGTTCCAGCACACCGGCTTCGCACCCACCTACACCGCCGCCGCTGCCGTCGCCCTGGGCTGCGTGCTCATCGGCGCCGCCGGTGCCCGCCGCCTGCCCGTGCGTGCCGGGGAGACACCCCCCGGGCGCTACAGTTGAGCGGTCGCCTGCCGGAGAGCACCGTGGAGAGCGCAGAGATCGCCCAGCGCGCCGAGGGGGCCGTGCGGAACACGGGCGGCTTCGGGGACTCACCCGGACCCGACCTCCGTGACCCCCTCTACTACGTCAACCGCGAGCTGTCTTGGCTCGAGTTCAACCAGCGCGTCCTCGCCGAAGCCTTCGACGACCGCAACCGCCTCCTGGAACGGGTGAAGTTCCTCGCCATCGCCTCCTCGAACCTCGACGAGTTCTACATGGTGCGCATCTCGGGCCTGAAACAGCAGGTGGCCGCGGGCGTCACCGGCGTCACCCCGGACGCCATGACCGCCCGCCGCCAGCTCGAGGAGATCGCCGCCCGGGCCCGGCCCATGATGGAGGGCATGACCCGCTGCTTCACCGACGCCCTCGCCCCCATGCTGGAGAAGGAGGGCATCGGCGTCGTCGACTGGGAGGACCTCGACGACGAGGCCCAGGCCCACCTCACCAGGTACTTCGGAGAGGAGCTCTTCCCCGTCCTCACACCCCTCGCCGTCGACCCCGGCCACCCCTTCCCCTACATCTCGAACCTGAGCCTGAACCTGGCGGTGTCGATCCGCGACCCGGAGTCCGGCGACGAGCTCTTCGCCCGCGTGAAGGTGCCGAACCTCCTCCCCCGCTTCGTGCGCGTCCCCGACAGCGACGACGCCGTCCCCCTGGAACAGGTCTGCGCCGCCCATCTCGGCCTCCTCTTCCCCGGCATGGAGGTCCTGGAGTGCCACCCGTTCCGGGTCACCCGAGACTCCGACATCGCGTTCGAGGACGACGAGGCCGAGGACCTCCTGCAGTCGATCGAGGAGGAGCTCCGCAAGCGCCGGTTCCGCTCCGTCGTCCGCCTCGAGGTCACGCCCACGATGCCCGAGCGGATCCGCACGCTCCTGGAACGCGAGCTCGAGGTGAGCCCGTCGGACGTGGTGGAGATCCCCGGCCTCCTCGGCCTCGCCGACCTCTTCGGCCTCGTCGACGTCGACCGCCCGGATCTCCTGGACCCCCCCTGGACGCCGGTCACGCGCCCCGAGCTCGCCCAGGCGGCCGAGGACGAAGGCGCCATCTTCGACGTGGTCCGTCGCGGCGACGTCTTCCTGCACCACCCCTATGACAGCTTCACGACGTCCGTGGAGGCCTTCGTCGCCCAGGCCGTCGACGACCCCGACGTCCTCGCCATAAAGCAGACCCTCTACCGGACGACGGAGAACTCCGTCATCCTCGCCAGCCTCATCCGGGCCGCCGAGGCGGGCAAGCAGGTCGTCGTGGTGGTGGAGCTGCAGGCCCGCTTCGACGAGGAGCGCAACATCCAGTGGGCGCGGCGCCTCGAGGCCGTGGGCGCCCACGTCGTCTACGGCATCGTGGGCTTCAAGACGCACGCCAAGGCCTGCCTCGTCGTGCGCCACGAGCCCGACGGCATCCGACGCTACGTCCATGTGGGCACCGGTAACTACAACGCGAACACGGCCCGCACGTACGAGGACCTCGGCCTCCTGTCCTGCAGGCCCGCGCTCGGCGCCGACCTCTCGGACCTCTTCAACTTCCTCACGGGGTACTCGCGCCAGCGCGAGTACCGCCGCATCATCGTCGCCCCCTACGGCCTGCGCGACGGGATCCTCGCCCGCATCGAACGCGAGATCGCCCACGTCCGCTCCGGGCGGCCCGCCCGCATCGAACTGAAGCTGAACAGCCTCCTGGACGCCCGCATCATCGCCGGGCTGTACCGAGCCTCACAGGAGGGCGTCGACGTGGACGTCGTCGTTCGCGGGATCTGCTCGCTGCGCCCCGGCATCCCGGGAGTGAGCGAGCGCATCCGGGTGCGTTCGATCATCGGCCGCTTCCTGGAACACTCCCGCATCTACCACTTCCACAACGACGGCCGGGACGAGTACCTCATCGGCAGCCCCGACCTCATGCCCCGGAACCTCGACCGGCGCGTGGAGAGTCTCATCCCCGTCGAGGACCCCGGCCTCCAGGCCGAGCTCCAGTTCATCCTCGACACCTGCCTGGCCGACAACCGCCAGGCCTGGATCCTCGACGCCGACGGCCACTGGCACCGCGTGGAGCCCGACCCGGACCACCCCGAGGTCGCCACCCACACCGTGCTCATGGCCCGCGCCAAGGAACGCTCCGCCGCCCAGCACCCGCCGGTCTGAGGCCAGGGTGCCCGGAGCCCACTGCTCTACTGCTGGGCGAGGAGCCGGGTGGCCTCGGCCTCCAGGTCCACGGTGGTTTCGCCGGAGAGGTCGAGGGTGACCCGTCGGATGCGGCCGGTGAAGGTGAACGGGGGGCGCCACCTCTTCGGGTCGACCGAGTCCGCGCTGTCGTAGCCGCAGCTCATGGCGCCCATGCCGAAGATGATGGGCACGCTGTAGGGGAGGTCCGTCGCCCCCACGAGGACGTCGTCGACGTAGAGCTTGCTCCGGGCCGCGACACCGTGTCCGATGAGCAGGTTGGGCGGCCCCGTGGGCTCGAACTCGTAGCGCAGGACGTGCTCCCCCGCCGGGAGGGGGTCGGGGCCCGACACGGGGAAGCGTTCCAGACCGAGGTAGTTGTAGACGTGCTGCAGCCGCCCGTCCTGCACGAAGAAGGCGAAACCGCCGTGACGTCCCCCCTGGGAGAGGAGGATTCCCTCGGCCCCGTCGGGGGCGTCGACCTCGGCGACGACGGCGTAGGGCCGGTTCACGAGGCGGGGAACGGCGCTGAAGGGCAGCGGAGCGGCGCCCGGATAGAACACGATGCGCGACCGCGACTCGGGCGCCATCCTCGTCATGCGGGCGGGGCCGATGCCGGCGAGGGGAAGCACCCCGTAACGGCCCGCCTCCACATACCACCGTTCCACCATCGCCCGGAGCCGACCCGGCTCCTCCTCGGCGAGGTTGTGGGTCTCGGCCGGGTCGGTGCCGATGTCGTACAGCTCCCAGCCCTCGCGGTCGATCTCGTCGAGCGCTTCGGCAGTGAGATCAGAGAGAGCGAAGAGGCGACCTTTCTGCGCCGCCTCCGTGAAGCTCGGACCCACCCACGGGCAGACGGCCCGCCACCCGTCGTGGTAGAGCGACCTGTGGCCGAACATCTCGAAGTACTGCGTGCGGTGCCGGCTGGGGGCGTCAGGGGCGTCGAAGGTGTGCGCGAAGCTCACGCCGTGGATCTCGGACTGGGGGACACCGCGGATCGTGGCAGGCGCCTCGACCCCGACCGCGTCCAGGATCGTGGGCACGACGTCCACGGCGTGGGCGTACTGGTGGCGCACCTCGCCCCGGGCACGGATGCCCGCCGGCCACGAGACGATGCAGGGGTCGCTCACGCCCCCCCGGTAGGTTTCGCGCTTCCAGCGCCGGAACGGCGTGTTCCCCGCCGACGCCCAACCCCACGAGTAGTGGGGGAACGTGTCCACCCCGCCCCAGTCGTCGAAGCGGGCCACGTTGTCCTCGAGGCGCTCGGGCGCCACGTTGAAGAACAGCGCCTCGTTGAACGTGCCGTTCACGCCCCCCTCTGCGCTGGCGCCGTTGTCGGAGATGACCACGAACAGGGTGTTGTCGGCCTCGCCGATCTCCTCGATGAAGTCCACGACGCGACCGAAGTGGTGGTCGGTCTGGCTCAGAAATCCCGCGAAGACCTCCATCTGGCGGGCGTACATGCGCTTCTCGTCGGCCGAGAGGGTGTCCCAGGCGGGGACGTCCGGGTCCCGGGCGGACATCGTCGTTCCCGCCGGGACGATCCCCGCCTCGACCTGGCGGGTGAGGACCTCCTCACGGTAGGCGTCCCAGCCGGCGTCGAATCGGCCCCGGTACCTGTCGATCCACTCGGGCTCGACGTGGTGCGGGGCGTGGCCCGCGCCCGTGGCGAAATAGAGGAAGAACGCCTTGTCGGGAGCCCCGACGCGGGCGTCCTTGACGTACTGCACGGCGCGGTCGGCGAGGTCGCTGTTCAGGTGGTAGCCCTCCTCGGGCGTACCCGGCGGTTCCACGTGGCCGTTGTCCTGTGCCAGGGCCGGGAACCACTGGTCCGTGTCCCCACCCAGGAACCCGTAGAAGCGCTCGAATCCCCGCCCCAGCGGCCAGCGGTGGAACGGTCCGGCGGCGGAGGTCTCCTGAGAGGGCGCGAGGTGCCACTTCCCCACAGCGAACGTGTTGTAGCCGTGCTCCAGGAGCATCTCGGAGAGGAAGCCGTGCTGGAAGCCCATGTGGGCGTCGTGGGACGGAAAGCCCATAGCGAGCTCGGTGATCGAGGAAAGACCGAGCGTGTGGTGGTTGCGGCCGGTGAGCAGGCAGCCCCGCGTCGGCGAGCACAGCGCCGTCGTCTGGAAGTGGGAGTACCGCAGCCCCCGGCCCGCGAGCCGGTCGAGCGTGGGCATGTCACACAACCCCCCGAAGGGTGAGAGTTGCCCGAAGCCCACGTCGTCGAGCACCCAGAACACGATGTTGGGCGCGCCCTCCGGGGACCTGGGCAGCGCCGGCCAAGCCGGCGAGGATTCGTCGAGCGTACGCCCGACCACTCCCGGGAACCTGTCACCTTCCTGGTACTCGGCAAACGCAGCCACGGGGCATCCTCTGGTTTCGAGCGCTTCAGGACCCGGCCACGCTAGCCGTCAGGGGCCCCCGGGGCCTCCCTGGCCCGCGGCGCTGCTCAGCACACGATCTCGGCATAGACCCCGAAATGGTCGCTGGCGAAGGAACCGGTGAGAGCGCGGTCGCACACGAGGCGACACGCGAGGAATCGTCCCCGGCCCAGAACGGGTTCCGGGACGCCGCACCAGATGTAGTCGAGGCGCCGGTCGGGTTCGTGCACGCTCGCTGCGAACGGGTTGCGGTTGTCCCACGTGTGTCCCGGCCCGGCACCGCCGGCCGCCCGCCAGCCCTCCAGGTACGCGGCGCTGCGGCCCTCGGCGACATGGAGACCGCCGAGGAAGCGGATCTCGTCGGATCCCGGGTCGGCGTTGAAGTCCCCGCAGATGAGGGGGGGCTGCGCGCCGGCCTTCTGCTCGGTGGCCGTCTCCCGCACGTAGCTGTCCAAGGCGAGCACCTGGGCGAGGCGCACATACCCCTCGTCGAAGTGCCAGTTCAAGTGGGTGTTGTAGACGTCGGCACGACGCCCGTCGGGCAGTTCCACGCCGAGGTGCTGCACGAGGCGGCGCTCCTCCCGGTCGAGGCCGGGAAGCACGCGGTGCTCCACGTCGCCGGCGGCGAGACGGGTGAGGATGCAGTTCCCGAAGTCCCCCTCGTCCCCGAACGGAGCCGACGCCGTGAAGTGAACCGAGTAGCCGAGCCCCTCCCATATCGCCTCGTGGGCGCTCGGGCCGTCCCCCCTGTGGACGACCTCCTGGAGGCAGACGACGTCGGCGTCGAGCAACTCGAGCCAGCGGCGCGCCTCGACGCGACGCTCGGCGAGCGGACCCATGATGTTCCAGAGGTTGAGCGTGAGAACCTTCAGCATCCCGGGGATGCTAGATGGGCAGGGGTCGCCCCCGCGCGGCTTGAGTACACCGTCGGCCCGAGCTCGACGTGTCCGGGGGGGAGGGCACGATCCCCGGCCGAGCACGCCAGGCAGGTGTCTCCGCACGTGACTCACGTGAGCAGGATCCGTGCCGATCTCAAGTGGGAGATCCGAGGTCTGCACGAAGCCATCTTTGCGGGAGCACGGACCGATGCATGGACACGACATCCCAGACACACCAGAGGTGAGAGCGAAGATCGACGCCGCCCAGTCCGAAGCCTTGGCGCGCCTCGGAATCGACCCGAAGGTCGTCGTGGTCTCCGAGGACGGGTTACGGTCAGGCGACGAGCTTGCCCAGTCCTTCGAGTGGTGGTACTTCGACATGCAACTCGACGACGGCTCGACCCTCGTCACCACTCTGAACACGAAGCCCAACACCGCACCGGACGGCCCGCTCGACCCGTCCGTTCTGATCATCTACCACGGTTCCGACGGCACCAAGATCCGATCCGACACGCACCATCCAAGTGACGAGCTCTCCGCGGCGGAGGACCACTGCGACGTACGGATTGGACCGAACACTGTGACCGGCGACCTCGATCACTACGAACTACACCTCTGCGACGCAGGTGTGCAAGCAGACCTCACGATCGACCGGCAGGCCCCCTCCTGGCGACCCGGGGCCGGTATCACCTACTTCGACTCGGCCCACACCCAGCACCTCGGGTGGGTCGTACCCGTCCCCTACGGCACCGTGCGCGGCACGGTGAGCGTCTGCGACGAATCCCGCAGCGTGAGCGGTTCTGCGTATCACGACCACAACTGGGGCAACAAGGTGATGGACGCCGGACTCGACCACTGGTACTGGGGCCGGGCCCACATCGGGGACTTCACGGTGGTGTACGTCCGCATGACGACCAAGGGCCTGTTCGGACTCGGTGCGCTGAACATCCCGACGTTCATGCTCGCCAAGGGCGACGAGTTGATCACCGACGACATGCTGCCCCTACGCCTCGAGACGCGGGGTGAGGTACCCGGTCCCGGCCACCAGAGCTACCCCACCGAACTCGATTGGAGCTGGCACACCGACAAGGGCACTGTCACGATGCACGTGAGCGGAGTCGAGATGATCGAGGCTCTGGACATGTCGCGCCCGCACCATGGCCTCGGCCACGCCGTCCTGCACATGTTCGAGAACCCGATGTACTACGACTTCAACGCGGACATGGAGCTCCACGTCGACATCGACGGGATCGACGAGACGGTCACCGGACGGACCCTGTTCGAGAAGATGATGTTCCGGTAGCGGAACCGGGGTTCGAGACCGAGCCGGCCGCAGCGCGCACATTGCCCGCCCCGCAGACTCCGCACCCGGTCGGCCACGGTGGTCGCGCCCCCTCCTGAGCGGCAATACCATGTGCGCATGCAACGCTTCTACGAAGACGACGGCATGCACTTCGCAGTCCTGCTGAGCCTGGGGTTCGCGTACTCGAACATCGCGGACGTCGGCGAGACGCTGGCGACGATCGAACGCATTCCCGAGGGTGACCGCGATGCTTGGGTGCGCGAGTGGACGGCAACGGCAGACTCCCTCGCTGCCCAGGCCGATGAATCCCTCGCCGGCGGCCACCGCGTCAGTGCCCGGACCCGCCTCCTGCGCGCATCGACCTACTACGACCACGCATCGGCGATGTCGCCCGGATCGGAGGACGAGAGCCGGTACACGTCGCTGTGGGAGCGACACCGCCAATGCTGGGATCGCGCCGTCGAGCTGTTCGACACACCGATCGAGCACATCGAGATCCCCTACGCGGAAACGACACTGGCCGGCTACTTCTTCAAGCCAGACGACTCGGACGAGCCGCGCCCTACGGTGATCCTCAACAACGGTTCTGACGGCCCGGTCATCTCGCAGTGGAGCCTGGGGGGGCGCGCCGCGATCCAGCGCGACTGGAACGCGGTCACCTTCGACGGCCCCGGGCAGGGCGCGGCACTGCACCGCCAGGGACTGCACTTCCGCCACGACTGGGAGCACGTGATCACACCCGTCGTCGACTACCTCGTCTCGAGACCCGACGTCGACACCACGAAGATCTCCCTGCAGGGCATCAGCCAGGGTGGCTACTGGGCGCCGCGCGCCGCCGCGTTCGAACATCGCATCGCCGCTCTCGTCGCCGATCCCGGCGTGTTGCGGGTCGCCGACTCCTGGGAGGCGAAGTTGCCACCCGAGATGGTGCAACTGCTCGATGACGGCGAGCAGAAGGACTTCGATGACACCATGGCCGCGGTACTGGGCCCGACGCAGAAGGCGATGCTGGCCTGGCGCATGGCGCCCTACGGGGTGACGTCGTTCTTCGATGCCTACACGGCAGCGCGGAAGATGACACTCGACGAGGAGACCGTACGTGCCATCCGCTGCCCGACCCTCGTGCTCGATCCCGACAACGAGCAGTTCTGGCCGGGACAGTCACAGCAGTTCTTCGACCTCCTGACATGCGACAGGGAGATCGTGCGCTTCACCTCGCACGAGGGCGGTGACTGGCACTGTGAACCGGCCGCACAGAGCCTGCGCGACGAGCGGGTCTTCGACTTCCTCGAGGATCACCTGTCCTCCCACCAAAGTGGGCGCGTCACGCGTCACATGTGACG
>CAYJLW010000002.1:68746-93075 GCA_964370965.1 uncultured Acidimicrobiia bacterium
CCCCCCCCCCCCCCCCCCCCCCCCCCCCGGGGGGGCCCCCCCCCCCCCCCCCCGCCCCCCCCCCCCCCCCCCAGTTCGGGTGGTTGGGGCGCCTAGCCAGGGCTGGCCACGCTCCTAGGGCTGCGGGGGTTCCTCCGGGCCGGCGCCGCTGAGGACGAAGTTCATGAACTTGATGAGCTCGTCCGGGTCGAAGGGCTTCGTGAGGTAGTAGTCGGCACCGGACTTCCAGCCCTCCCACACCTCGGTGTCGCTCGCCTTCGCCGTGAGGAAGATGAACGGCGTCTGCGCGATCTCGGGCTCGTCTCTGACCGCCTGGAGGACTCCGTAGCCGTCGGTCCCGGGCATCATGACGTCACAGATCACGACCGCTGGCTTCGTGGCCCGTATGGCGTCGATCGCCTCGACGCCGCTGGCGCACTCCACGACCTCGAAGCCTTCGGCCTCCAGGTTCATGCGCACGATGAAGCGGATGTCCGCCTCGTCGTCGACGACCACAACCGTCTCGTCCATGGGGAACCCCCCGGGTCAGCCCCGCCGCCGGTCGATCATGAACGTCGACCCCGGCTGGGTCTTGGCGAACGTCTTCATCTCGCTGGCGACCTCGGATGCTTCGGCCCGGCTGGCGAAGTTGCGCACGAGCGACGACGCCACCCCGATCGACAGCGACATGAGGGGGAACGCGTGTAGCTCTCCGCGGCGGTCGGCGACCTCGATGAAGCCCCGCGCGATGTCCTCGTCGGCGTAGAAGGAGAGGATCTGCTCGTCGAAGTCGGTGACCGCCGCCTTGCAGATCGCCTCGACCTGGTACGGGTCGCAGATGATCACGAAGTCGTCGCCGCCGATGTGGCCCACGAGGTTGTGCGCCCAGGGGTGCCCCTCGGTTGCGTGGGAGAGGATGCGGGCCGTGAGCTTGATCGCCTCGTCTCCGCGGAGGAACCCGTAGTAGTCGTTGAACGCCTTGAAGGAGTCGAGATCGGCCCAGGCCACGGCGAAGGCGGTGTCGGGGTCGGACACACGCCGTTCCAGCGCCTCCGTGACCGTGGCGTTGCCGGGGAGGCCCGTGAGGGGGGACACGTCGCGCATCTGCTTGTGGCGCCGCAGAGCGGAGCGCACGCGCGCTGAGAGCTCAGGCGGGTCGAAAGGCTTGGAGACGTAGTCGTCGGCCCCCGCCGCGAGACCGGCGATCTTGTCGGTGGACTGCGTCTTGGCCGTGAGGAAGATGATCGGCGTCCCCACCGTGCGGGAGTCCGAACGCAGGCGGCGGCAAACCTCGGTGCCGTCGATGCCCGGCATCATGACGTCCAGCAGGATGAGGTCGGGCTGGGTCTCGATCGCCTTCTGGAGTCCGTCGTTGCCGTCCTGGGCGATGTCGACCTCGTAGCCGTCGAGTACGAGGTTCACCTGCACGTAGCGGCAGATGTCGGGATCGTCGTCGACGATCAACACTCGCTGCTTCGGCTGGTCACTCACTGCTCTCCCGTCGTCCTGGCGGAGGCTCGGGCGCCGACCGGTGCCTCGCCCCTGAGGGCGGCCCTCCGGAGGTTCCTGACTGCCGCCACCGGGGACGGCGCTCCGAACACGGCCGACCCGGCGACGAGGATCCCGGCGCCGGCGTCCGCGACGGTTGCCGCGGTCGCGGGGGCGATGCCGCCGTCAACCTCGATATCGACCCCCAACCCCGCCGAATCAAGCCGTTCTGCCGCCTTTTCCAGCTTCGGCACCACGTCCGTGCGAAACGCCTGGCCGGCGAAGCCGGGGTGGACGGTCATGACGAGCAGGACGTCGACGTCCTCGAGGAAGGGTATGACGGCGTCGAAGGGCGTGTCGGGGTTCAGCGCCAGGCCACGGCCGACGCCGGCGTCTGCCAGGCGCCGAAACAGGGGCCGGGGGTCGGCCACCGCCTCGACATGCACGCTCACCGAGTCGGCGCCCGCCTCGATGAAGCCGTCGAGCAGGACAGCCGGGTCGCTCACCATGAGGTGGCAGTCCAGGGGCAGAGCCGTGACCTGGCGGATCGACCTCACCACCGGAGGGCCGATCGTGAGGTTCGGGACGAAGTGGGCGTCCATCACGTCGACGTGCAGGAGGTCGGCGGCCGGCTCCACCTCGGCTATCGACGCGCCGAGCTGAGCGAAGTCTGCCGAGAGGATGGAAGGAGCGATTCTGATCATGACGGCTTGATCCCGGTGCAGGGCCTCAGTGACGCCGGAAGACACAATAGAACATCCCATTACTAGCCTCCCGGTGCGCCCAGGTTTGACGCATTGGCGTTGCCACCTCGAAATCCGGGTGACGTGACCTGAACGCCTCGACAGCCGACCCGGTCTCCTCAGGCGTCCACGTGCATACCGCATAGAGCACCCGGCCTCCCGGGGCGCATATCCCCGCGGCGGCGTCGAGGAGGGCGTCCTGGAGGGCCACGAGTTCCGGGATGCGGGCGGGATCCGCCCGCCAGCGCAGGTCCGGCCGTCGCCCGAGCGTGCCCAGGCCGCTGCAGGGGGCGTCCACGAGGACGGCGTCGGCCCGGGCCACGGGAGGCCGGCGGCCGTCGCCCAGGACAGCCCAGAGGGCCCCGCCGAGGCCCAGGATCCGGGCCCGCTCCACGATACGGCGCACACGCTCCGGACGTACGTCCAGAGCGAGGACGCGCGCGCCGCGCTGGGCGAGATGCGTGGCCTTGCCTCCGGGGGCGGCGGCCACGTCAACGACGAGGTCCCCCGGGGAGACCGGCAGGGCCGCCCCCACGAGGACCGAGGCCGGGTCCTGGACCGTGGCCCGGCCGTCGGCGAGCACGGTGTCGATCTTGGCGCCGCCACCCGTGACCTCGACAGCGTCAGGGGTCGCCCGGGAGCGGCGGGCACCGGGGAGGGCATCCAGGAGCCCCTCGACGGTCGCCCCCACGGGCCGGAGGCCGACCGGGGGCTCCACGTTCAGGGCCTCCAGTTCGGCGAGGACGTCCTCGGGGCCGAGCACCTGGGCAAGGCGATCGACGATCCAGCGGGGCATCGAGTAGCGCACGGCGGGGTCCACCGGCAGCGCCGCATCGGGGTCGAGACGGCGCAGGACCGCGTTCACGAGTCCGGCCGCCGAGGACACGCGGAGGCTGCGCACGGCATCGACGGCGCTGGAGACGACGGCGTGAGGAGGTCTCCGGGCAACGACCAGCTCGTAGGCACCGCAGCGCGTCACCGCCCGCACCGGGGGGTCGAGAGCGACGAGCGGACGGCGCAGGTGCGGCTCCAGGAGGGCGTCGCAGAGGGAACGGTTCCGGAGCACGCCGTAGACGAGAGAGGTGACGAGGTTCGGCGACCCCGGCCGGGCCCGGCGCAGGACACGGTCGAGGGCCACCGACGCCCACGCCCCTTGCGTCTCGACCGCCACGAGCGCCCGGGCGGCAAGGGCCCGCTCGTTCACACCATCTGCTCGCCGACGACCTCGTGGCCGGCGGCGAAAGCCTCCGCCCCCATCCGCCCCCGCCCGTCGGGCTGCACTTCGAGGAGGTCCAAGCCACCCCGGCCCGCCGCCACCCGGAACGGGCGCAGGGACGCCACCTCCCCAGGCGTCCCGTGACCGTCGGGCACCGGGGCCGCCCGCCACACCTTGAGACGGCGCCCGGCGAGTTCCGTCCAGGCGCCGGGCCGCGGGTTGGCCCCCCGCACGAGCCGGCCCACCTCGTCGGCGGGCCTGGTCCAGTCGATGCGACATTCCTGCGGGGTGAGCTTCTCCGCGTACGAGACCCCGGCCTCGGCCTGCGGGCGGGGGTCGAGGGTGCCGGCGGCGATCCCGTCGACCGTCTCCACCAGCAACGGCGCCCCCAGCACGGCGAGGCGCCCCGAGAGGTCCCCCGCTGTCTCGTCCTCCCGGATCGGGGTTTCCCGCTGGAGGTAGACGGGACCCGTGTCGAGACCCTCGTCGAGCTCCATCGTGGTGACACCCGTGACGGCGTCGCCCGCCATGATCGCCCGCTCCACCGGTGCCGCCCCCCGCCACCGGGGCAGGAGCGACGGGTGCATGTTCACGGTCCCTCGGGGCGCGACCGCCAGCAGGGACGGCGGCAGCCAGGCGCCGTAGGCGACGATCACGAGGCATTCCACGCCGGCGGCCAGGAGCGGCTCGCGGGCACCGCCGGACTTCTCGGGCTGGAGCACCTCGAGGCCGAGCGCGAGGGCCCGCCGTTTCACGGCGGGCGGGTTGGGCTCCCGGTGGCGTCCCGCCGGGCGATCCGGGCGTGTGACGACGTAGACGACGTCGTGGGCGGAGGACACCATGGCCTCCAGCGACGGGAGGGCGATGTCGGGGGTTCCGAAGAATGCGATTCGCAAGATGTCGTGCCGGGGCTCAAAGTCGGGCGGCGTCGCGCTCGTCGGTGTGGCGGTGCGGGATGAAGCTCGTGCGCCCGGGCGGGAGGGTCTCGCGCATGTGTCGCATCACCAGGCGGCGGTCGGCCTTGGTGATCCTGTCCATGAAGAGGATGCCGTCGCAGTGGTCCGTCTCGTGCTGCAGGGCGCGGGCGTGGAGAGCGTCGGCAGGGATCTCGAGAGGGGAACCGTCGACGTCCTGGCCGCGCAGGACGATCTCCTCGGGCCGCTCGAAGTCGACGTGGATGCCCGGTATCGAGAGGCAGCCCTCCTCGAAGGCCCAGGCGCCCCTCGCTTGCACGATCTCCGGATTGCAGACGACCTGCATGCCCTCTCCGATGTCGTAGACGAACATCCGGAGTTGCACCCCGACCTGGGGGGCCGCCAGGCCCACTCCGTTCGCGGCGTCCATCGTCTCCACCATGTCGTCGACGAGCTTGCGAAGGTCCCCGCCGAAGTTCTCGACCGCCTTGGCCTTCTCGCGGAGAACGGGATCGCCGAAAAGACGGACGGGGAGGACAGCCATGCCGGGAGTTTACGTGAACGGGGAGGAGTTGGACCCGTAACCCGGAGAGGTGCACTACGGTCGGAGGGCGCAGGTAGCGTCTCGGAACGGGCGGTGCCCAGTCCGTCCGTGTCCCCCCTGCGGAAGGAGCACCGTGGCGACAACGCTGGTCGGTTCCCTGAACGACGTCACCGCTCAGTCCCTCGCACCTGTGCGCTTCTTCGACGCCGACGGCGTCAACGACGAGACGACGTGGGCGGGGATCCACGCCGGCGCCCAGCGCCTTGCCGGCGGCCTCCAGGCGTGGGGCGTCCTACCGGGAGACCGGGTCGGCGTGCTCGGCTTCACCTCCCGTCCGGTCGTAGAGACGGTCTTCGGCGTCCTCATGGCGGGGGCGACCGTCGTCATGCTTCCCCTCCCTATGCGCCTCGCCGGCCCCGAGGCCTTCCTCGCCCAGACCCGCCGACGCCTCGCCGCCTCCCGGGCCCGCCTGCTCGTCGTGGACGACTTCTTCGCCGCCCAGTACGAACCCGGCCCGGGCGACCCGACCATGGTCACGACCACCGCCCTCTCGGCCGGCGGCGCCGCCTTCGAGACCGTTCCCGTGCACGGAGGCGACCTCGCCGTCCTCCAGTTCACCTCCGGCAGCACGGCGGAGCCGCGGGCGGTTCGCCTCCCCCACGCGTCCATCAGCGCCAACGTGGCCGCCATCACCGGGGCCGCCGAGGTCGACCCCGCGACCGACTCCGTCGCCTCCTGGCTCCCGCTGTACCACGACATGGGTCTCATCGGCATGCTCTTCACGACCGCCGTCACGGGCATGACCCTCTCTGTCTGCCCTCCCCAGGCCTTCCTCTCACGTCCCCCGATGTGGATGGAGGCCGTCTCGGAGTTCCGCACCTCCCTGATCACCGGCCCGAACTTCGCCTACGCCCTCGCCACCCGGCGCCTCTCCCGCTCCTCTGACCTGGACCTCTCCTGTCTCCGTCTCGCTCTCAACGGTGCCGAGCCGGTCAACACAGACACCTTCGACGCGTTCGTGGAGGCGGGGGCGGCACACGGCATGTCCCGTTCCGTGCCGCTCTGCGTCTACGGACTCGCCGAAGCGACCCTCGCCGTCACGTTCCCGCTGCCCGGCAGCGGCCTGCGCGTCGACGCCGTCGACCGTCACGTCCTCGAGGCCGACCACAGCGCGGTTCCCGCCCGCTCCCCCGAGGGCGCGAAACGCCTCGCCGGTCTCGGGCTCCCCCTCCGGGGCGTCGCCGTCCGTGTCGTCGACGACGCCGGTCGCGAGGTGGGCGAACGCCAGGTGGGCGAGGTTCTCGTCGCCGGTTCCTCCCTGATGGAGGGCTACGACGGCCACCCCGACGCCACCGCCGCCGTGCTCAGCGACGGCTGGTTGCACACGGGCGACTACGGCTACACGGCCGGGGGCGACCTCTTCGTCTGCGGGCGCAAGAAGGACCTCATCATCGTCGGGGGCCGCAACGTCTGGCCCGAGGACGTCGAGGCGGCCGCACACACGGTCGCCGGCGTGCGCCCGGGCAACGCCATCGCCTTCGCCGTCGAGAACCCCCGCGCCCGGGAGGCGCTCGTCCTGGTGGCCGAGACCCGCATGGACGACACCCCGTCCGCGGAGGCGATCGCCCGCACGATCGCCCTCACGGTCAAGGCCGAGATCGGCCTCGCCCCCCGGCAGGTCCTGCTCGTGCCCCCGGGGGAACTGCCCAAGACCTCGAGCGGGAAGCTGCAGCGCAACCTGTGCCGCAGCCGGTACCTCGACGGCGACATCGCTGTCGTGGCCACCCACGGCCGGCTCTGAGCGCCACGACCCTCGCGGACCTGCGGCGCCGGGTGTACCCCGGCAGTGGGTAGGTTGTGGCACTGACTCCCGTCACGACCAGGAAGGCCGGATGCCCCTGCGGCTAGCGCGTGTCGTCGTCGACGTACGGCCCCTCCACCGCCCCCTCGACTACGCGATCCCCGAGGGCACCGAAGTCCGTGTGGGGTCTCTCGTGCGTGTCCCACTCCGCGGCCGCAGCGTGCGCGCCTGGGTCGTGGAACTCCCCCGCCCCGAAGACGCCGAGGTCCCCGTCGCCGGTCTCCGCCCCCTGCGGCGTGTCCTGACGCCCGTCCCCGTGCTCTCCGAACGCACCCGCGACCTCGCCTGCTGGGCGGCCCACGACACCCTCGGCCACGTCGCCACCGTCCTGGACTGGGCGACCCCGAGGCCGCTCCCGCGGGGCCTCCGGAGGACCCCGGCACTCCCCTTGGCGCTGACCGCCCCCGCCCTCCCCCGCGCGCTGCACGAGGCCGTCGCCGCCGGACACCCCGTCAGGGCGTTCGTGCGCAACCATCCCGCGGACGACGGGGCCGGAGTCGTCACCGAGCTCGGCGGGCTCCTGCCCCCGGGCCGGACGGCGCTCGTGGTCTCGCCCACCGGGCAGGCGCCCGCCGTCCCCGGCGCCGTCGTGCTCTCCGGGGCCGAGGGTGCGGCCCGCACAAGGGCATGGGAGGCGGCCGTCGCCGGCGGCTGCCGTGTCGTCGTGGGCGGCCGGCGGGCCCCGCTGGTGCCCGTCCCCGGCGTCGGTCTCGTCGTCGTCACCCGCGAGCACACCCCGGTGCACAAGGACGAACGCACGCCCGCCCTCGACGCCCGCGTCCTCGCCCGCCGTCTCGCCGCCGCCGCCGGCGTGCCCTTCGTGGCCACGGGGCCCTCCTCGCCGGTAGGCCGAGAAGGGGTGCTGGCGGCGGCCGCAGCGGGAGGCCACCGGGTCCTCGACTGCACCGCGGACGGCGCCGCGTCACGCTGGCCTCTCGTCGAGATCGCCGACCTCACCGAGGAACCGCCGGGGTCCGGGCTTCTGGGCGAGCGCCTCTTCGCCGGGGTCCGGGCCGCGGCGGCCAGGGGCGGACGCAGCCTCCTGTTCCTGAACCGCCGCGGAACCGCACGGTCTCTGGTCTGCCGGGCCTGTGGACGGACAGCGACCTGCGAGGTCTGCGCCGGGTTCCTCCGCCCCGTGCCCGCCGGACTGCGCTGCGACGCCGGATGCACCGAGCACGCCTTCGTGGCCTGCCCGTCCTGCGGCTCGCACACGGTGCGCGCCCTCGGCATCGGCGTGGAACGCATGGCCCGGGAACTCGCCGCCGCCCTGCCCGGCATCCCCGTGCTCCGCGCCGAGGGAACGCCGCCGCCCCCGCCGCCCCCCGGAGGCGTCGTCGTAGGCACGCAAGCGGCTCTCGGGCGCCTCGCGGCATACGACTTCGTCGCGCTCGTCGATCCCGACGCCCTCCTCGGGCGCCCGGGCCTCCTCACAGAGGAGACCGCCTTCCACACGCTCCTCGACGCCGTCGCTGCCGCCCGGCCCCGCCCCCACGGGCGCGTCCTCGTGCAGACCCGGGTGCCCGGGCACCCCGGTGTCGCCGCCCTGGCACGCCGCGACGCCGGGGTCTTCGAACGCCACACACTCGCGGCCCGACGGCGGGCGGGACTTCCCCCCTACACCCGGCTCCTGCAGGCGTCCACGCCGGACCCGGACGTCGCCGCCGCTCTCGGCAAGGCCCTCGACGCCGCCGGGGCGACGGTGTTCGGCCCCCGGGAGGCCCGGATGCACGAGGTGCTGGCGGTCGTCACCGACTGGGACGGCGCCCGTGACGCCGTTCTGGGGGTCACGTCGACGACGGACGTCCGCGTCCGCCTGGTCGCCGACCCCCTCGACGTATGAGGAGGAGAACCCGCCGGCAGGGAGGTCGAGGGGGGGACCCCCGCTTCAGGCGAGGGACTCCGCCGCCGCCCGGATCTGGTCCGCGCGGTCGGTGTGCTCCCAGGTGAACTCCTTTTCGTGCCGGCCGAAATGGCCGTAGGCGGCGGTCTTCTTGAAGATCGGCCGGCGCAGGTCGAGGTCTCGGATGATCGCCGCCGGCCGGAGGTCGAAGTGGTCGCGGACGAGGTCGGTGATCTTCGCAGGGTCGATCCGGGACGTGCCGAACGTCTCCACCATGAGCGACACCGGTGCGGCCTTGCCGATGGCGTACGCCACCTGCACCTCGGCGCGCTTCGCCACGCCCGCAGCGACGAGGTTCTTCGCCACCCAGCGGGCGGCGTAGGCGGCGGAGCGGTCGACCTTCGAGGGGTCCTTGCCGCTGAAGGCACCGCCGCCGTGGCGGGCGGCACCGCCGTAGGTGTCCACGATGATCTTGCGCCCCGTGAGGCCGCAATCCGCGTGAGGGCCGCCGAGCTCGAAGCGACCGGTCGGGTTCACGAAGACGCGCGCCCCGTCACAGTCGATGCCGGGCGGCAGGAGGGGGTTGATGACGTGCTCGATGAGATCGGGCTTGAGCAGCGTGTCGATGTGGATCTCGCCGTCGTGCTGGGTGGAGATCAGGATCGTGTCGAGCCGCTTCGGGACTCCGTCCTCGTACTCGACCGTGACCTGCGTCTTGCCGTCGGGACGCAGGTAGGGCACGACGCCGGCCCGCCGGGTCTCGGCGAGGCGGCGGGCGAGGCGGTGCGCCAGCCAGACCGGCAGGGGCATGAGGTCCTCTGTCTCGTCGGTGGCGTAGCCGAACATCATGCCCTGGTCGCCGGCGCCCTGCGAGTCGAGGTCGTCGGTGCGGTCCTCCTCGCGCATCTCCAGGGACTTGTCGACCCCCTGGGCGATGTCGGGGGACTGCTCGTCGATGCTCACGACGACACCGCACGTGCGCCCGTCGATGCCGTAGGCGGCGTTGTTGTAGCCGATGCCCAGGATCGTGTCGCGCACGACCCGGGGGATGTCCACATAGGCGTTCGTGCTGATCTCCCCGGCCACGAATGCGAGGCCGGTGGTCACCAGGGTCTCGCAGGCGACCCGGGCCTCGGGGTCGCTCACGACGATGGCGTCGAGGACGGCATCGGAGATCTGGTCAGCCATCTTGTCGGGGTGGCCCTCGGTGACGGACTCCGAGGTGAACAGGGTCTTGGACACGGGCAAACCTCTCCGGTCTTCAGCTGTCGGTGCGGCGGGTCTCGAGGAGAGCGCCGACGCGATCGCAGATCAGCGATGCGAGTTCCTTCTTGGAGAGGAGTCCGAGTTCCTCCACGACCCCGCCTGGGGAGCAGAAGTATGCCCGGTTCGTCTCCGATCCGAAACCCGAGTCGTCCACCCCCACGAGGTTCGCCACCAGCAGGTCGAGGTTCTTGGCGGCCACCTTGGCGGCCCCGGCGGCGGCGACGTCGTCGGTCTCGGCGGCGAAGCCGACCAGCACCCGGTCGCCCTTGCGGCGGCCGAGCTCGGCGAGGACGTCCCGCGTGGGGACGAGGCGGATCTCAGGCGCTCCGGCGGCCTTCTTGAGCTTCCGGGGGGCGACCCCGGCGGGCGTGAAGTCGGCCACGGCCGCAGTCATCACGACGGCGTCGGCCTCGCCGGATCGCCCCAGGACGGCGTCGGCCATCTCCGCTGCCGTCTCCACGACCTCGACCTTGGCTCCCGCCGGGACCGGCAGCGGGGACGTCGTGACGAGGACGACGTCCGCACCCCTCCGGGACGCCTCGGCGGCGACGGCGTGACCCATCCGCCCCGAGGAGCGGTTCCCGATGAAACGCACGGGGTCGATCGGTTCGCGGGTACCCCCGGCGCTCACGAGGATCGTCCGCCCGGTGAGGGGACCGGGGCGCTCCGGGGAGGCAGAGACGAGGACGTCCTCGACGGCCTCGAGGATCCGCTCGGGCTCGACGAGACGCCCCGGGCCCACGTCCCCCCCGGCGAGCGGACCGACCTCGGGGTCGAGGACGTGGATGCCGTCGGCACGGAGGCGGGCCACGTTGCGTTTGACGGCGGCCTGCTCCCACATCTCGGTGTGCATGGCGGCCGCGAGCAGGACCGGGGCCCGGGTGGCCAGGAGCGTGTTGGTGAGGAGGTCGTCGGCGAGGCCGGCAGCGTAACGGCCGATGAGATGCGCGGTTGCCGGGGCGACCACGACGACGTCGGCGTCCTGGCCGAGGCGCGTGTGGGGGATGGGGTCGGGGCCGTCCCAGAGCCCCGTGAGGGCGGGGCGACCGGCGAGGGCGCCGAAGGTGAGGGGGGCGACGAAACGGGTCGCCTCCGGCGTGAGCACAGAATGCACCTCGGCCCCGGCCGCCACGAGGAGGCGGAGGAGCTCGACGGCCTTGTAGGCGGCGATCCCGCCTGCCACCCCCAGAACCACCCGCTTCCCGGCGAGCGGTGAGGACATGTCAGTCGACGAGCTCGGCGACGGGCCCCTCGGGTACGGCCGGCTCGACACCGGCGGACACGAGCTTGTCGGCGGCGATCTCCTCAAAGGCGATCGTGAGCGCCTTGCCCCGGGACATCACCTGCGGAGGCACGTACGCCCCGCCGCCCGTGCCGAGCTGGTTGTAGTACGCGTTGATCTGGCGCGCGCGGCGTGCCGCCAGGATGACGAGCTCGTACTTGCGGTTCTCCACCTTGGAGACGAGGTCTTCGAGAGACGGTTCCATCATGGGGCTTGCGGCTCCTCGCCCGGCGCCGTCGCATTGAGGTCGGCGTCGGGATCAGCGGGCGGGTTCCCGGCGGTGCTACGCGGGGACCCGAAGAGTATAGCGTCGGCCTCCGCCACGGCCGTTTCCAGGACGTCGTTGACGACGACGGCGTCGAACTCCCCGGACACGCCGATCTGAGCCTCCGCCTCGGCGAGACGCCGGGCCATGTCCTCGGGCTGCGTGCCCCGGCCGGCGAGGCGGGCTCGCTGCGTCGAGAGGTCGGGCGGGCGCAGGAAGATCGCCACGGCGTCGGGGAAGGCCCCCTGGATGAAGCGCGTGCCGCGGACGTCGAGGTCGAAGAGGACGTCGCGACCCCCGAGGAGGATCTCCTCGACCGCCGCGCGGGGCGTGCCGGAACGGTACCCGTAGATCTCCACCCACTCCACCAGATCCCCCGCGGCGATCATGCGGTCGAACTCGGCTTCGGACACGAAGTGGTAGTCGACACCGTCGACCTCGCCGGGCCGGGGAGCCCGCGTCGTCGCGGACACGGACAGCACCGCCTCGGGGTGCCGCGCCAGAAGCGCGCCGATGATCGTGCTCTTGCCCCCGCCGGCCACCCCGGTGACCACCAGAGGGCGACCGGAGGTCGTCACCGCTGCGCGGTCGGGCGCGGGGGAGCCGGGCTCAGGAGAACTCGGCCAGAAGGGCTTCGCGTTGCTTGGCTCCCAGGCCCCGGACACGGCGGGACTCGGAGATCTCGTGCTTCTCCAAGAGCTTGCGGGCCTTCACCTTGCCCACGCCGGGCAGTGACTCCAACACGGCGAGGATCTTCATCTTCGCCACGACGTCGGAGCCACCGGACTGGTCGAAGAGGTCCTTCAGGGAGACCGAGCCCATCTTGAGCTTCTCTTTCAACTCGGCCCGAGCCCGGCGCGCCTCGGCGGCCTTGGCAAGTGCCTGCGCCCGCTGTTCGGGGGTCAGTGCGGGAGGGAGCGGCATGGAGAGCCTCCTCGATCTCGATTCCCGGCCGGTGCTGGTTCCGGCCGACCGGGTGCCCGCCGGGCGGGCCAACCCTGCCCGGGGTCGCCCCCGGAGCCCCTGCGAGCAGGCAGTCTAACCGGGCATCACTCCCGAGCGGCGGCAATCGGCTCTCCGAGGGTCAGCGCCGGGCCGCCGCCACCAGCCCGGCGAGCTCGGCGGCCGCCCCTGGCCTGTCGGCCGCCGCCAGCACGGGGCGGCCCACGACAAGCATGTCGGCCCCGCCGGCAAGGGCCGCCTCCGGGGTCCCGGCCCGGCGATGGTCGTTGCCCGAGCTAGGGCCGGCCGGGCGGATTCCCGGCACGACGCGGAGCAGGCCGGGGGCGTGACGGCCCACGACGTGGAGGTCCTCGGGCGCGCAGATGACGCCGTCGAGGCCGACCTCCGCGGCGAGGGCGGCGCGGGCGGCGACCACTTCGGAGGGTTGGCCGTGC
The DNA here is from genome assembly GCA_964370965.1 of uncultured Acidimicrobiia bacterium. Taxonomy (GTDB): domain Bacteria; phylum Actinomycetota; class Acidimicrobiia; order UBA2766; family UBA2766; genus CAYJLW01. Next base: position 81,545 of record CAYJLW010000002.1, read on the forward strand.
ACACCGGTGGCGGCCAGCGCCACGGCGTCGAGACTCGTGAGGACCGTCACTCCCAACACCATGGGCCGCGGACGCCCCCCCCGCTGCGCACCTGCGGCCGCCCCGGCGAGCGCCGCCTCCGCCTGGGCACGACCTCCGGCGAGATGGATCGTGAGGTAGTCGACGGGCAACCAGGCGATCTGGCGCACGGCCGCTTCGACGGTCCGGGGGATGTCGTGCAGCTTCAGGTCGACGAAGAGCTCCGGGGTGTGGGAGCCGATGTCGGCGAGAACCTCCGGTCCCGCGGCACAGAACAACTCCAGACCCACCTTGAGGACGTCGACGACGTCATCGAGGTCCCGGGCAAGGAGGCGGGCGTCGTTGGCGTCGGGCAGGTCGAGGGCAACGCAGAGCTTCGGGTACGGGGCGTCGGGCATGCCGAGACCCTAGACGAGGGGCATCGCTCCCCGATGGGCGACGCGGCACTGCGAGGGGGCCGAGACGCCTCCTGGCCGAGGAAGCCGGGCTACCTGTCCTGCAACGTCCCCACGAGGTCGCCCACGGCGCTCACGCTGTGACGCCGGCACCAGCGGGCGAGGCCCGCGGCGACCTTGACCCCGGCGGCGGGGTCGGCGAAGTGGGCGGCGCCCACCTCCACGGCGGACGCCCCGGCAAGGAGGAACTCCACAGCGTGCTCCGCCCGGGAGATCCCGCCCACGCCCACGAGGGGGGTCCCGGGGAACGCCCGGGCGCAGTCCCTGAGGTGGCGCAGCGCCACGGGCCGCAAGGGCGGGCCCGAAACGCCGCCCGTGACGTTCGCGACCCGGGGCCGTCTCCTCTCGACGTCGACGGACAGGCCCACGAGCGTGTTGGTGAGGACGAGGGCGTCGGCCCCCGCCTCGAGAACGGCCTCGGCGACGGGCAAGACGGATGCGAGGTTGGGTGAGAGCTTCACCCAGAGCGGCGTCTCCCCGAGGGCGTCCCGCACCGCCCGGGCGGCGTCCGCGGCGTCTCCGGGATGGTGGGCGAACATGTCCTCGGCCCGCTCGATGTTCGGGCAGGACACGTTCACCTCGACCGCTGCAAGCCGCTCGGCCACGCCCGCAAGGCCCGCGGCCGCCGCGGCGAAGGCGGCCACGGTACGACCCCACACGCTGCCCACCACGCTGATGCCCGCCGCCTCGAGCGTCGGCAGCTCGTGGGCCGCCCAGTGCACCACACCCGGATTCTGGAGGCCCACGGCATTCATCATCCCGCCGCCCTCCAGCGGAGCCAGCCGGGGCGGCGGGTTCCCCGCCCAGGGCTCCGCCGAGAGGCTCTTCACGACGACCGCCCCCAACCGGGAGGCGTCCACCGTGCCGAGCAGCTCGGCCCCCGCCCCGAAACACCCCGAGGCCGCCAGCACCGGGTTCGCCAGCACCACCTCCCCCACCCTGGCGGTCATGTCCGGGCGCCGCCGCCTCACCGCGGGGATCCCCAGGTCGGACCTCGCGGACGCACCGCCGGTCCTTCACCCATCGGCGAACGGCGACGGGTCGCGCAAGGGCGGGCTCTGGCGCCCCGGAGCAGCGTCCTCCGGCGCGCGGTCGAGGAAGGGGCGACCCGCGGGGGGCAGCTCTCTCGCCCCCGCGACGCCGTGCCACTGCTGCAGGCTGCGCACGTCCATGTCCTCGGCCTCGGCGATGATCGCCGCCACCGCAGCCCGGGTACCGGCCGGCGTCGTGATGATCGGGATCCCCGCCTCCACGGCGGCGGAGCGGATGTAGGCGCCGTCGGCGCGCGAGCCCCGGCCCCGCGGCGTGTTCACGACCACGTCGATGCGACCCGCCCCGATGAGGTCGACGGCGGTGGGGCTCCCCTCACCCAGCTTCTCCACGACGTCGGCCACCGTCATGCCGGCGTCCTGGAGGAACTTGGCCGTGCCCGTCGTGGCGACGAGGTCGAACCCGGCGTCTGCGAAGGCGAGGGCGGCTGCCAGGATCCCGAGAGTCTTGTCCCGGTCGGCGAGGCTGAAGAACACCCGGCCCTTCGCCGGAAGGCGCACGAACGCCCCCGTCTGTGACTTCGCGAAGGCGGTGCCGAAGGAGGCGTCGATGCCCATGACCTCCCCCGTGGAGCGCATCTCGGGGCCGAGGAGGGCGTCGGAGCCCGGGAAGCGGCCGAAGGGGAGCACGGCCTCCTTCACGGCGACGTGTTCAGGGCGGGCGGGCGCAGTGAAGACACCAGCGTCCAGGAGGTCGTCGATGCGCTCCCCCATCATCACCCGGGCGGCGATCTTCGCCAGGGGCAGGGCCACGGCCTTGGAGATGAACGGCACGGTCCGGGACGCCCGCGGGTTCGCCTCCAGCACGAAGACGTCGTCGTCGCGCACCGCGTACTGCACGTTGAGAAGACCCCGGACTCCGAGGTGGCGGGCGAGAGCCTCGGTGGCGGCCACGATGCGATCGACGACCGCCGCCCCCAGGGTGGGGGGCGGGATCACACAGGCGGAGTCCCCCGAATGCACCCCGGCCTCCTCGATGTGTTCCAGCACGCCCCCGAGAAGGAACGTCTCGCCGTCGAAGCAGCAGTCGACGTCCACCTCCACGGCGTCCTCGAGGAATCTGTCGACCAGAAGGGGGCCGGCCTCGAAGGCGCCGTCGGCCTCCATGGTCTCGGCGGCGTGGCGGAGGTCCTCAGGGGTGTAGACGATCTCCATCGCCCTGCCGCCCAGGACGTAGCTGGGCCGGACGAGCACGGGGTAGCCGATCTTTTCGGCGACGGCGACGGACTCAGCGGGGGTGGCGGCGGTGCCCCCCGGGGGCTGCAGGAGGTCGAGGTCGCGGCAGACCTCGGCGAAGCGCTCGCGGTCCTCCGCGGCGTCGATGGCGGCGGGCGACGTGCCTGCGACGCGCACACCGGCAGATTCCAGGGCGTGGGCGAGCTTCAGCGGGGTCTGGCCACCGAGCTGCACGAGCACGGCACCGGCCTGTTCCGCCTCGTAGACGTTGCGGACGTCCTCGGCGGTGAGGGGCTCGAAGAAGAGGCGGCCGGCGGTGTCGTAGTCGGTGGAGACCGTCTCGGGGTTGCAGTTCACCATGACGGTCTCGTAGCCAGCCTCGTCGAGGGCGAAGCAGGCGTGTACGCAGCAGTAGTCGAACTCGATTCCCTGGCCGATGCGGTTCGGGCCCGCCCCGAGGATGAGGACCCGGGGCCGGACGGCGGGCCTCACCTCGTCCTCGTCCTCGTAGGTGGAGTAGTGATACGGGGTGTGCGCCGCGAACTCCGCGGCGCAGGTGTCCACGGTCTTGTACGTGGGGACGACCCCGAGCGTGGTGCGCCTGGTGCGCACGTCCTCCTCGTCCGCGCCCCACAGGTAGGCGAGCTGGGCGTCGCCGAAGCCCATGCGCTTCGCGGCGAGGAGCTCTCGGCGGCCGGCGGCGCCCCATCCGCAGGCGGCGAGCGCGCCGCGCGTCTCGACGACCTGGGCGACGCCGTCGAGGAACCAAGGGTCGATCTGCGTCGCCTCGTGGAGGTCAGCGATCGACGCCCCCGCCCGCAGCGCCGCCTCCACGAGGAACATCCGATCCGGGGTGGGTTCGGCGGCGGCGGCCACGAGGTCGGCGGCGTCGCGTCCGTCGTAGGCGCGCTCGCGGGGGTCGCAGTTCAGGCCGAGGCGGTTGTTCTCCAAGGACCGGAACGCCTTCTGGAGCGACTCCGGGAACGTGCGCCCGATCGCCATCACCTCCCCCACGGAGCGCATCGTGGTCCCCAGCGTGGGCACGGCCCCGGGGAACTTCTCGAAGGCCCAGCGGGGCACCTTCGTGACGACGTAGTCGATGACGGGCTCGAAGGACGCCGGGGTCTTCTTCGTGATGTCGTTGGGGATCTCGTCCAGGGTGAGGCCCACGGCGAGCTGTGCCGCCATCTTGGCGATCGGGAACCCCGTCGCCTTCGAGGCCAGCGCCGAGGAGCGGCTCACCCGCGGGTTCATCTCGATCACGACCACGCGGCCGGTCCGGGGGTGGACGGCGAACTGGATGTTCGACCCGCCCGTCTCCACGCCGATGCGCCGGATGCAGGCGAGGGACTGGTCCCGCAGCGTCTGGTACTCGACGTCGGTGAGGGTCTGGGCGGGCGCCACCGTGATCGAGTCGCCCGTGTGCACGCCCATGGGGTCGACGTTCTCGATCGAGCAGATGACCACCACGTTGTCGGCGAGGTCGCGCATGACCTCGAGCTCGAACTCCTTCCAGCCGTGGACGGACTCCTCGACGAGGACCTGGCCCACAGGGGACTGGCGGAGGCCGTCGGTGACCACGCTGCGGAGCTCGTCCGGGGTGCGCGCCGTGCCGGACCCCCCGCCGCCCAGGGTGAAGGCGGGACGCACCACGACCGGGTAGCCGAGGTCGGCGCAGAGGCCGCGCGCCTCCGCGACGCTCTTGGCGACCCCGGAACGGGGGACGTCGAGGCCGATCTCGAGCATGGCGGCCTTGAACGCCTCACGGTCCTCGGCGGTGTGGATCGCGTCCGCCTTCGCCCCGATGAGCTCGACGCCGTAGCGCTCGAGCACGCCCTCCTCGTGCAGGGCCATCGCCACATTGAGGCCGGTCTGGCCGCCCATCGTGGGGAGCACGCAGTCGGGCCGCTCCCGGGCGACGACCTTGGCGACGAACTCCGGTGTCGTGGGCTCGACGTAGGTGGCGTCGGCGAACTCCGGGTCGGTCATGATCGTCGCCGGGTTCGAGTTCACGAGGATCACCCGGTATCCGAGCTCGCGCAGGACCTTGCAGGCCTGCGTCCCGGAGTAGTCGAACTCGCAGGCCTGGCCGATGACGATGGGGCCGGAGCCGATGATGAGGATCGAGTCGACGTCACGCCGGGCGGGCACGATGGCGCTCCATGAGGTCGGTGAACTCGGCGAAGAGGTAGGCGGCGTCGTGGGGGCCGGGGCCGGCCTCGGGGTGGTACTGCACGCTGAAGGCCGGGACGTCCTGGCAGCAGAGACCCTCGAGGGTGCCGTCGTTCAGGTTCACGTGCGTCATGGTGATCCCCCCGAAGGGGCTCCCGCCGTCCTCGACGATCTCCACGGCGAAGCCGTGGTTCTGGGCCGTGATCTCCACGTGCCCGCTGGCGATGTGCTTCACGGGGTGGTTGGCGCCGTGGTGGCCGAAGGGGAGCTTCACCGTGCGAGCGCCCAGGGCGAGGCCCGTGATCTGGTGGCCAAGACAGATGCCGAACACGGGCACCCGCCCCAGCAGCGCCCGCACCGTCTCGGCGGCCCCGGTGACGGCGGCGGGGTCGCCGGGCCCGTTGGAGAGCATGACGCCGTCGGGTTCCCCGGCGAGGACGACGTCCGCGGGGGTCGCGGCGGGATGCACGACGACGTCGCAGCCGGCGGCGGCGAGGCGGCGCAGGATCGTCCGCTTCACCCCGAAGTCCACGAGCGCCACCCGGTATCGGGCCTCGGCGGGCCGCTCCGGTGACGTGTAGGCCTCCGGGGTGGTGACGAGGGGGACGAGGTTGCGGCCTTCCATCCCGGGAGCCGCCCGCACGCGGTCGACGCACTCGTCGGGGGGCGGCAGGGGGTCGGTGAACAGGCCCCCGGCCATGGCGCCGGCGTCACGGATGTGGCGGGTGAGGCGGCGGGTGTCGATGCCCGTCGCCGCCGGGACGCCGTGGCGGCCCAGCCAGTCCCCCAGCGCCTCGGTCGCCCGGTGGTTGGACACCACGCGGGACATGGAGCGCACCACGAAACCGGCGGCGGCGGGCCGGGACGACTCGTCGTCGTCGGGGTTCGTGCCGTAGTTGCCTATGTGGGGCGCCGTCATCGCCACGACCTGCCCGGCGTAGGAGGGGTCGGAGAAGACCTCCTGGTAGCCCGTGAGCGACGTGTTGAAGACGACCTCGCCGGAGGCCGGGGGCCCGGCGACGGCGGTGTCGCCCTCGAAGACCGCTCCGTCGGCGAGCACGAGGCGGGCGGGCGGATTGGAGAGCGTCACACGCCCACCGCTTGGGACACCACGTCGCCGCCGCGCACGACGGGACGCCCGGCCAGGACAGTGTGGCGGACCCGGCCCGTGAGCTCCCGACCGGCGAAAGGGGTGTTGGACGCCCGGGACGCCAGCGCGGCCGGCGCCACCGTCCAGCGCACCTCAGGGTCGAGAACGCAGAGGTCGCCTCCCCCGCCCTCGACGACCCCGCCCCGGGGCGAGAGGCCGAGGACCTGCGCCGGCCGGGTGGCCATGGCGTCCACGAGGCGGGCGAGCGTGAGGCGACCGTCGGCCGCGAACCCCCAGAGCACGGCGAGGGCGGTCTCGAGGCCGAGCATCCCCGGCCGGGCCGCCACCCACTCCTCCTTGTTCTCAGGTGTGTGGGGGGCGTGGTCGGTGGCGACCACGTCGATCGTGCCGTCGGCGAGACCCTCGAGGAGGGCGGCGGTGTCGACGGCGCTGCGCAGGGGCGGGTTCACCTTGAACGCCGGGTCGTAGCCCGTGCAGGCGGCATCGGTGAGAACGAGGTGGTGGGGGGTGACCTCGGCGGTGACCGCGACACCCCGGGCCTTGGCGTCCCGCAGGATCCGCACCGAGCCCCCGCTCGAGAGGTGCTGGATGTGCAGCCGGGCGCCGGTGGTCTCCGCGAGGATGACGTCGCGGGCGACGACCGCCTCCTCGGCGGCGGCGGGCCACCCGGCGAGACCGAGGCGCCCGGACACCTCGCCCTCGTGCATCTGCGCCCCCCGGGTGAGGGCGGGCTCCTCGCAGTGCTGGGCGAGGACGCATCCGAGCGCGCCGGCGTACTCCAGCGCGCGCCGCATCACAAGGGGGTCCGCGACGCAGGCGCCGTCGTCGGTGAAGATCCGCACGCCGGCGGCCTGCAGTTCGCGCATGGGGGCGAGGCGTTCCCCGGCCCGGCCGGCCGTGACGCAGCCCGCCGGGTGCACCCGGACGAGACCGGCGGCGCGCCCGGCGGCGGCCACGGCCTCGGCGGCGGCGGCGGTGTCGGTGGGCGGATCGGTGTTGGGCATGGCGACGACGTCCGTGAAGCCGCCGAGGGCCCCCGCCGCCGAGCCGGTGGCGACAGTCTCGGCCTCCTCGTCGCCGGGTTCCCGGAGGTGCACGTGGAGGTCGACGAGGCCGGGCAGGACGAGGCAACCGGCGGCGTCGAGGACGTCGTCGCCTTCGGCTGCCTCGACGTCACCGACCCTCAGGATCTCGCTTCCGAGAAGGGCGACGTCCGCCTCCACGAGGTCGCCACCGGTGAAGACCCGCCCCCCACGCACGACGAGGCGCCTCATGCGGTACCTGCCAGGAGGGCGTACAGCACGGCCATGCGCACGGCGACGCCGTTGGTGACCTGGGCCTCGACCAGAGAGGCGGGGAGGTCCGCGACCTCCGAGGCGATCTCCACGCCACGGTTCATGGGCCCGGGGTGCATGACGAGGACCTCGGGGCGGAGCCGGGCGGCCCGCTCCGCCGTGAGGCCCCAGCCGGTGACGTACTCCCGGATCGAGGGCAGGACCGGGTCGCCCTCGATACGCTCGGCCTGCATGCGCAGCAGGTAGACGACGTCGGCCTTCTCGAGAACGCCGTCGAGGTCGGTGGTGACGGCGCAGGCCCACCCCGCCGCCCCCGGGGGCAGGAGCGTGGGGGGCCCGCACACGGTGACGTCGGCCCCCATCGCCGAGAACACCGCCACGTTGGAGCGGGCAACGCGGCTGTGCGCGATGTCGCCGATCACGAGGAGGTTGAGGCCCTCCACGGACGGCACTCGCTCGACGACGGTGGCGAGGTCGAGGAGGGCCTGCGTGGGGTGCTCGTGCGTGCCGTCCCCGGCGTTCACGACGGGCACGTCCACCCAGGACGCGAGGCGGGCGGCGGCACCCGGGGAACGGTGCCGGCAGACAAGGGCGTCCACGCCCATCGCCACGAGCGTGCGGGCGGTGTCGCGCAGCGACTCGCCCTTGGACGCGGACGAGCCCTTCGACGTGAAGGTCACGACGTCCGCGCTGAGGCGCTTGGCGGCGACCTCGAAGCTGATCCGCGTGCGGGTGGAGTCCTCGAAGAAGCAGTTGGCCACCGTCTTGCCCCGCAGCGCCGGCACCTTGGGAATGGGCCGCTTCGCCACCTCCCGGAAGGCATCCGTGAGGCGGAGGAGCTCCTCGATCGTGGGCTGGTCGAGGTCGGCGGCGCTGAGCAGGGACGGAAGGCGCTTCAGGACGGCACCTCCCGCAGCGGGTCGGCCAGGGCCACCTCGGCGCCGATCTCCACGGAGTCGAGCCCGTCTGTCTCCCCGAGGCGCACCCGGATCGTCTCGTCCCTCGCCGTGGGGAGGTTCTTGCCCACGTAGTCGGCCCGCACGGGCAACTCCCGGTGTCCCCGGTCGACGAGGACGGCGAAGCGGATCGCCCGGGGCCGGCCGAAGTCCCCGATCGCCTCCATCGCTGCCCGCACGGAACGCCCCGTGTAGAGGACGTCGTCGACCAGCACCACGCAGGCGCCGTCGATGGGGACGGGCACCTCGGTGGGACCAACGGGGCTGCGCGCGGACGTGCCGATGTCGTCCCGGTAGAAGGCGATGTCGACGGTGCCGACGGGAGGGGAGACCTGCTCGACGCGGCCGATCTCGGCGGCGATGCGGTGGGCGAGGGGGACACCCCTGGTGTGGAGGCCGACGAGCACGACACCTTCGGCGCCCTTGTTGTGCTCGAGGATCTCGTGCGCGATGCGCGTTATCGCCCGGCGCATCTCGTCGGAGTCGAGCACCTGCGCCTTGGGCTCGAAGTCGGCTCTCACCAGCTCACCTTCCCGGCCTCACAGGACCTGGTCTTAAAGGTCGGCCCACAGTAGCACTCCCGCACTCCGCGGCGGGTGCGGTCGGGGGCACAACCCCGCTACAGTCCCGGCACGCGACACCGAAGGGGTTTCCGATGGGTTTCAACGTGGGTGACGGCCTCGAACGGGCCGTCCGTCTCTACGGGAGGGCCACGGCCGTGCAGGACGGCGACGTCTCCTACACGTGGGGCGAGGTGGGCGACCGGGTGGGCCGCCTCGCGGGGGCGCTCGCGGACCTCGGCGTCGGTGCCGGCGACCAGGTGGCGATCGCGGCGCTCAACTCCCACCGCTACTTCGAGCTCTACTACGGGGTGGCGCGCCTCGGCGCCCGCGTCGTGCCCCTGAACTACCGCCTCGCCCCGCCCGAGCTCGTGTTCATCCTCAACCACTCAGAGTCCAAGGTGCTCGTCGTGGACGACGCCTTCGTGCCCCTCGTCGAGGCCGGACGCGAGCACCTCCAGAGCGTGGAGCGCTTCGTCTACGCGGGGGCGGGAGACACCCCCCAGGGCATGGTCTCCTACGAGGACGCCGTGGCCGCCGCCGGCCCCGCCCCGCAGACCCCCGTCGACGAGGACGACGTCTACGGCCTCTACTACACCGGCGGCACGACCGGGATGCCCAAGGGCGTCATGCTCACGCACCGCAACATCGTCTCGAACGCCTTCCACATCGTGATGGGCTTGGCCTACACGCCCGACGACGTCTACCTCCACGCCGCTCCCATGTTCCATCTCGCCGACGGCGCCTCCACGTTCGGCGTCACGCTCCAAGGCGGCGGCCACTGCTTCATCCCCGCCTTCACACCCGCCGGCACCCTGGCGGCGATCCAGGGCTACCGGCCCACCGTCTCGCTCATGGTCCCCACGATGCTGAACATGATCATCCACGACCCCGGTTTCGCCGACCACGACATCTCGAGCCTGCGCCGCATCCTCTACGGCGCCTCCCCCATGCCCGAGGAGCTCCTCCTCCAGGTGATGCAGAAGTTCCCCTGCGAGATCGCCCAGGGCTACGGCATGACGGAGACCGCCCCACTGCTCACCTTCCTGGACCCCGCCGCCCACGCTGCCGGTGCCGCTCCCGACGCCGGCCCCGAGGTGCGCCGCCGCCTCCGCTCCTGTGGCCGGGAATGCGCCGGAGTGCGGGTCAGGGTGCTGGACGAGTCCGGGGCCGAGGTGAAGCCCGGCCAGGTGGGCGAGATCGTCGCCACGGGCCCCAACATCATGAAGGGCTACTGGAAGGACCCGGAGGCCACGGCGGCAGCGGTCCACGAGGACGCCTCGGGGCGCTGGATGCACACCGGGGACCTCGCCGAGGTCGATGACGAGGGCTACATCTTCATCGTGGACCGGGGCAAGGACATGATCATCTCCGGCGGCGAGAACGTGTACTCCGTCGAGGTCGAGAACGCCCTCTACGCCCACCCCGCCGTGCTCGAAGCGGCCGTCATCGGCGTCCCCGACGAGCAGTGGGGGGAACGGGTCCACGCCGTCGTCGTCCCGAAACCCGCCGCCGACGTCACCGCCGAGGAGGTCGTCGCGCACTGCCACGGCCTCATCGCCGGCTACAAGTGCCCCCGCTCCGTCGAGTTCAAGGACGAGCTCCCGAAGTCTGGCGCCGGCAAGATCCTGAAGCGCGACCTCCGCGCCCCGTACTGGGAGGACCAGGAACGACAGGTGCACTGAGGCCCAAGGGGGGGCGGCGCCTCGTCTCCTGCGTCTGCGCGACCAAGGACCGCCCCGGGTTCCTCACCCAGGCGTTGCGCTGCTGGAAGGCGCAGACGCACGTCGAGCGGGAGCTCGTCGTCGTCGACGACGGCGAGGCCGGCCCCGGCGCTCGGATCTGCGACGGGACCCCGGGGGTCCGCTACCTCCACGTACCGGAGGCCACGCTCGGGGCGAAGCTCAACCTCGGCGCCGAGGCCGCCCGCGGCGAGATCCTGGCGAAGTGGGACGACGACGACTGGTACGGCCCCCGCTACCTGGAGACCGCCCTCGCCGCCCTCGCCGCCTGCCCCGCGGGTGAGGGCTTCGTCCTCTGGGACTGCTACCTCGTCTACCTGGCGTGGAACGGCCACCTGAAGTTCACCGGTCACGGCCACAAGGCCGGGTCGTCGTTGTGCTTCGAGCGCCTCCTGTGGGAGACAGCACCCTTCCGGGACCTCCCCCACTCCGTGGACTCGTGGTTCATCGCCGACCACGGGGGGCGCTTCCGGCCGGTCTGCGGCGAGGCCGACCAGCTCGTCGCGGTCCGCCACGGCGCCAACACCTGGCGGCGCTTCTGGGACGTCGACGTCGACCGCTACGTCGAGGAGGAGCTCGCGGACTGGCCGCTGCCGATCACAGCCGTGGTCGACCCCGAGGCGGCGGCGTTCTACGCCGGGCTCCCCGGGCGGAGCGCCGCCGTGGACCGCCCGCCCTAAGGGCTGGGCGCAGCGACTCCGCCGCGCCGACCGCACTTGCCCACCGGTCTCCAGTCCATGTCGCCCCTCTTTCGCGCCCCGTCGAGTTCCGCTCGGCAGAGCACAAGGCAGCCGCCACAGCCACGACTTCTTCTCAGGTTGAGTCGGACGGCGGCCGGTGTCGCAAGGGCGGGCTTCGCCCGCCCGGAACAGCCTCGTCGTGCCAAGCGGTCAAGAGGGGGGTGCCGGAGGGGGGACGAAGTCCCCCTTCCGCTGGCGCTAGCGCAACAGGACCCAGCGGCGGGCGGCCTCGAAGGACTCCAGGAGTGCCGCCTCGT
>CAYJLW010000002.1:93175-125631 GCA_964370965.1 uncultured Acidimicrobiia bacterium
CGCAACAGGACCCAGCGGCGGGCGGCCTCGAAGGACTCCAGGAGTGCCGCCTCGTCCACGCTGTCGGTGGGGATGTGGCCCTTCTGCTGGGTGGCGCTCGCCCCCTCGAAGAACCCCCTGTTGGCACCCGCGGACACGTCCACCGGGAGGTAGGCGACGAGGCGGAGCTCGTGGATTCCCCGGGGAGCACGCAGGGCGAGCTCGCCCACGAGGCCCCTGCCCACGTCGTCGGCGTAGTAGAGCCAGCCGAGGTCCCGGGAGGTCTTGACGAACATCTGCTCGGAGAGCCGGCGGTGGAGGCGCAGGAGGAGGCGGCGTTCCTCAGGGGTCGTGCGCCGCAGGGTGGCCCCGGCCTTGTCCTTCACGCCGGCGAAGTTCCGCACGCCCTCGGCGTGGGCGCCGATCTCGGCGAGCAGAGCACGCCCGGCGTCGTCGAGGACGTCTCCCCGGTCCGCCACCGACCGCGCCGCTGTCACCGCCCCGCCGGTGCCGGCCCGCGAGGCACGAGGGCCGCCGGACGCCAGGACGAACACGGCCTTCTCCGTGTGCCGCAGCCCGAGGCCCGCCTCGCCGGCGAGATCGCGCAGAGCCGTGAGGTAGTCCGGCCATATGCCGGGGAGGTCACCGTCCCCGAGACGGGCCGCTTCGCGCAGCAGGCTCGCCGCCCGCTCGTCCCACGGGGCGTAGCGTTGCGGATCCCACATCGCCAGGAGCGTGGCCGCCGCCCGTTCCGACACGCCGTCGAGGAGCGTGAGCACCTTCAACTTCACGCGGTCGCCCTCGGCCTCGAGGAAGGCGAGCCGCGAGATCTCGCTCACCTCCTCCGGGTCGTTGCGGGCGACGAAGCCCGAAGTGCGCAGCGCCCGCCATCTCACGACGTCGGGGAGGTCGTCCTTGGACACGCAGCCCCGCGCCCGCACCCTCTCGGCGAGACTGCCGAAGAGGCGGTCCTCCAGGGGCGAACGCTCCACCCGGTCGTACTTCCCCGCGGCGTCCGCCAGGGACTCGGCCCCGAGATCGACAACCCCGCTCAGAGGGCCGCTCGGGCCCAGCCCCCCGCTCAGAGGGCCGCTCGGGCCCAGCCCCCCGCTCAGAGGGCCGCTCGGGCCCAGCCCCCCGCTCAAGCCGGCTCCGGGGCGCGGGCGGCCCGCTCGGCGAGGCGGCCGAGGAGGCCGTTCACGAACCGGCCCGAGTCCGCCGTCGAGTACGCCCGGGCGAGGTCGACGGCCTCGTTGATCGCCGCCCCCGGCGGCACGTCGGGGCGCCAGCGGAGCTCGAAGAGGGTGAGGCGCAGGATCGCCCGGTCCACGGGTGGCATGCGTTCCATCGTCCAGTGCTCGGCCTGGCCGGCGATCCAGGCGTCGAGATCTTCCCCGTGCGCCGCCACCCCCCGGCAGAGCTCCCTCGCGAAATCGTCTGCAGGGCCGAGGACGACGTCCTGTTCGTCGAGTGCGGCCACCGGGTCGATGCCCCGCACGTCGGCCTCGTAGAGGCCCGCGAGCGCCCGCCGGCGTGCCCGGCGACGGACCCGCTGCCGCGCGGCCTGGGGCATCTAGCTCTCCCGGGACAGGTAGCCGCCGCCGCGGGTGTCGACCTTCAGCCTGTCGCCGGTCTCGATGAAGAGGGGGACGGACACCACGAGGCCGGTCTCGAGCGTGGCGGCCTTGAGCGCCCCGGACACGCGGTCGCCCTTCACACCGGGTTCGGTCTCTGTGACCGTGAGCACCACCGCTGCGGGAAGGTCGACCCCGAGGGCGCGGTCCTCGTGGAACACCACGATCACGGTGTCGCCCTCTTTGACGTAGTTCGCGGCCTCTCCCACGGCCGGGGCGGGCACGTGGACCTGGTCGTAGGTGTCGGTGTCCATGAAGACGAAGTCGCTGCCGTCACGGTAGAGGTACTGCATGTCCCGCTTGGAGATGATCGCCTGGCGGACCTTCTCGTCGGCCCGGAAGGTGCGGTCGACGACGGCCCCGGTCTCGATGTTCTTCAGCTTCGTGCGCACGAAGGCGCCGCCCTTGCCGGGCTTCACGTGCTGGAAGTCCACGATCTGGAGCAGGGCGCCGTCGATGTTGAGCGCCATGCCGTTCTTGATGTCGTTCGTGGAGATCATGACGAGAGCCTAGGGCCCCGCCCCGGGGCCGGGCGCACACGGAACTCGCGGGGCGCCCCGGTCAGGGTCTCGCATCCTGCGTCCGTCACGACGACGACGTCCTCGATGCGGACCCCTCCGGCGCCCGGAAGGTAGATGCCCGGCTCCAGGGTGACCACGTTGCCGGCCGCGAGGACGTCGTCCGAGGTGGCGGCGAGACGGGGCAGCTCGTGCACGTCGATGCCCACACCGTGGCCGGTGGAGTGCACGAACTGCTCGCCGTAGCCGGCGTCGGAGATCACGCCCCGGGCGGCGGCGTCGACGTCCCGGCAGGCGACGCCGGGGGCCACGGCGTCACGGGCGGCGTCCTGGGCTGCCGAGACGACGTCGTAGACCTCGACGAACTCCGCCTCGACCGCCCCCCAGCACACGGTGCGGGTCGTGTCCGAGCAGTACCCGTCGACGATGCATCCGTAGTCGATCACGACCGGCCGGCCCTCCCCGATGGCGTCGTCGCCGGGGCGGGCGTGGGGCAGGGCGCCGTGGGGCCCGGCGGCCACGATGGAGTCGAAGGAGGTGCCCGACGCCCCCCGGGTGCGCATCGCCCACTCGAGGGCGAGGGCGAGCCCGACCTCGGTGCGGGCCGGGTCCCAGGCGGCCAGGACTTCGGAGAGGGCGGCGTCGGCGACGTCCGTGGCGCGCCGGATGGCGTCCACCTCCCCGGAGTCCTTGCACGCCCGGAGCCCTTCGACGACGTCCTTGGTGGGCACGAGCTCGGCGCCGAGCGCCTCGCGCAGGGCCTCCGCCTTCGCCCACGACAGGGACGCCGCTTCCAGGCCGACCCGCTCGCAGGCCCCGGTGGCGTCGCGCACGGCTTCGCCGCTGGGCCCGGACACGATCCGGACGTCCGCCTCCACTCCGGCGGCGGCGATCTCGGCGGCGGCCTGCTCGCGGTAGCGGCCGTCGGTGACGAACGTGAGGGTGTCAGGGGTTACGACGAGTTCGCCGGCGGAGCCGGTGAACCCGCACAGGTAGCGGACGTTGGACAGGCTGGTGACGAGGAGGGCGGGGACGTCGAGGTCGAGGAGCCGTGCCCGCAAGGCCTCGACCCGGGCCGTCACGCCGACCCCCGGTGGACCGCCTGCGCCCCCTTCCGATCAGGCAAGAAAGCCGGCCATGGCGTCGAGAGCGAAGACGTAGCCCATCGTCCCGAAACCGGCGAGCGTGGCGGTCGCCACGGGGGACACCACGGAGGTGCGCCGCCAGGGCTCCCGGGCGTAGATGTTCGAGATGTGCACCTCGACGACGGGCGTCTTCACGGCGCCTAGGGCGTCGGCGAGGGCCCCCGAGTAGTGCGTCAGGGCGCCGGCGTTGATGACGATGCCCTGGGCCTCACGCCCGGACGCCTGCACGACCTCGACGAGCTCGCCTTCGTGGTTGGTCTGGCGGAAGTCGACTGAGAGACCCAGCATCTCGGCCCGGGAACGCGCCAACTGCTCGATCTCGCCGAGAGTGGCGGGGCCGTAGACGTCGGGGTCGCGTTCCCCGAGCAGGTTCAGGTTCGGTCCGTGCAGCACCCGGACCACTTTGGCCGGGGCGGCGGGGTTGGTCTTGCTCACCGTTCCTGGACCTCCGAGGTGACTCGCTCCAGAGCGGTCTCCACCATAGCGGGGGCGACGTCTCCCACCACGGCGGGCCCGCCGAGGCCGTCGAGGAGCACGAAGCGGGGCCCGCCGGCGAACTTCTTGTCCCGACCCAGGTACGCCAGCGCCGCCCGCAGCTCCCCGGCGGGCGCCGACGTGGGAAGGCCCAGGCCGCCGAGCACGTGACGGTGCAGGTCGACGTCGGCGCCGGTCAGCGTGCCGCGCAGTCGGGCGAGCTCGGCGGCGAACACCATCCCCACGGAGATCGCCTCGCCGTGCGTGAGGCGGTACCCGCAGGCCGCCTCCAGAGCATGGCCGACGGTGTGGCCGTAGTTCAGGTGGGCCCGGACACCGGCCTCCCGCTCGTCGGCGGCGACGACACCGGCCTTCACGGCGACGCCCCGGGCGACGACCTCCTCCATGTCCCGCCGCAGGTTCACGAGATCCTCGGCGCCGGCGAGGATGCCGAGGAGGTCGACGTCGGCGATGAAGCCGTACTTCGCGGCCTCGGCGAGACCCGAGCGCACCTGGCGTTCCGGCAGGTGCGCGAACGCTACCGTGTCGACGACCACGGCGGAGGGCTGCCAGAAGGCCCCGGCGAGGTTCTTGCCCGCCGCCAGGTTCACGCCGGTCTTGCCCCCTACCGCGGCGTCGAGCGCTCCCAGCACCGTCGTGGGGCAGGCCACCCAGCGCACGCCTCGCAGGAGGGCGGCGGCGCAGAAGCCCGCCGTGTCGGTGACGACGCCGCCCCCGAGGCCCACGACGACGTCGTTGCGGTGCACTTCGGCGCCGGCGAAGCGCTCGAGGAGGACGCCCACGGTCGTCCAGGACTTCGCCGCCTCCCCCTCGTCCATGGTCGCGGTCACGACCTGGAGGCCGGCGGCCCGGAGAGACGCCTCCGCCTCGGCAAAGAGGTCGCGCAGGCCCGGGTGCGTCACGAGGGCGGCCTTGTCCGCCCCGAGGCCGGCGACGGTCTCCCCCAGGCCGTCCAAGAGGCCGCTGCCCACCTGCACGGTGTAGGAGCGGTCCCCGAGGCTGACCACGACCGACCTCACGGTTCCGTCCCCAGGCGGAACGCGGTCTCGGCGGCGACGTCTTCGGGGGTGCGGTCGTCGGTGGCCACGACGAGGTCGGCGCCCCGCCTGTACGAAGGCCGGCGTTCCCGTTCCAGGCGTTCGAGAGCGCCGTCGGTGGCGAGAAGCGGCCGCACCGTGGGGTCGGCACCGAGGCGGGCCCGCAGGGTCTCGAGGCGGGCGGCGAGCCACACCGTGACGGTGCCCTCCCCGCCAAGGGCGTGGCGACCGGTCTCCGTGGTGAGGACGCCGCCGCCGGCGGCGACCACGGCCGGGGGCCCGGCGACGGCGGCCGCGAGGGCGGCCGCCTCGGCCTCACGGAAGCCGCCCTCCCCGCGAGCGGCGAAGAGGCCGGCGACGCTCGCTCCTTCCGCGACCTCGACGGCGGCGTCGAGGTCAAGGGCGGGGACGCCGAGGATCTTCCCGAGGAGACCGGCCACGGCGGACTTGCCCGACCCGGGCATGCCCACGAGGACGACGTGGCGGGGCGGATCGCTCACGGGGCCAGGCGCCGGCGGTACGCGGCGACGGCGTCGACCACGTCGGCGAGGCGGTCGCCGCCGAACTTCTCGAGCGCGGCGGCAGCGAGGACGAGGGCGACCATGGTCTCGCCCACCACCCCCGCGGCCGGGACGGCGACGGCGTCGGTGCGCTCCTTGAACGCCTCGGCGGGGGACTTCGTGTCCACGTCGACCGTCTGCAGCGGCTTCGGCAGCGTGGCCAGCGGCTTCATGAAGCCCCGCACGGCGATCGTCTCCCCCGTGGACATGCCCCCCTCGACGCCGCCTGCCCGGGTGGTGTCGCGGACGTAGCCCCGCCCGGCGTCCCAGCGGATCTCGTCGTGGGCCCGGGAGCCCTCGATGGCGGCGACCTCGCGGGCGTCGCCGATCTCCACCCCCTTGACCGCTTGGATGCTGCACACCGCCTGCGCCAGGCGGCCGTCGAGGCGCCGGTCCCAGTGCACGTGGCTGCCGAGACCCGGCGGGACGCCCGATGCGAGGACCTCGAAGACCCCCCCGAGGGACTCCCCCGCCGCCTGCGCCGCCTCGACGGCGCCCACCATGGCGGCCTCCCCGACCGGGTCCGCGCAGCGCACCGGCGAAGCGTCGATGCGGGCGAGGTCCTTCGGCCCCGGCGGAGGACCGGGAGGCGCGGCGGCGTCCCCGATGGCCGTGACATGGCTCAGGACGCCCACGTCGAGGGCACCCAGGAGCGCCTTCGCGAGGACGCCGGCAGCCACGCGGGCGGCGGTCTCACGAGCCGAGGCCCGCTCGAGGACGTTGCGGGCGTCGTCGAAGCCGTACTTCTGCATCCCGGCGAGGTCGGCGTGGCCGGGCCGGGGTTGGGTGAGACGCCGCTTCGGCTCGCCCGGCGCCGGGGACATCTCCTCTTCCCACTTCCACCACTCCGTGTTGCGGATCACGATCGACACCGGCGAGCCCAGTGTGTGGCCGTGGCGGACGCCGCCCAGGATCTCGAGCTCGTCCTTCTCGATGGCCATACGGGGGCCGCGCCCGAAGCCGAGGCGCCGCCGGGCGAGCTCGGTCCCGAGCATCTCGACGGTGACCGGGATCCCGGCGGGGAGACCCTCGACGACGACGGTGAGCGCCGGCCCGTGGGACTCGCCGGCGGTGAGGAAGCGCAACATCGTCGCAAGGATAGAGAAGTGTCCCCCGAGCCCTGGGGGAGAGAGGCGCGGTCGGTGCGGTCCGGCCCCGTGTACATCCATGCGCATGGCCCGCGTGAACGTGTACCTGCCCGACGACCTCCACAGGGACGCGAAGGCGGCCCACCTCAACGTCTCGGAGCTCTGCCAGGCCGCCGTCCGCGAAGAGCTCGGCCTCCGCTCCCGGGTCGAGGCGATGGAGCACCACCTCCGGCAGATCGAGGAAGCGTTCGGTCCCGCGAGCGAAACCGAGGTCGCCGCAGCGGAAGCGTGGGCGGACTCGGTCCTGGGCGCGTCCCGACCGTCGGCGCGACGCAAGGCCCCTGGCCGCCGCACGCGACGAGAGACAGCCTGACCCGTGGCCCCACAAGGCCGCACGCTCTCCGGCTAGTCCTGTGAAGCAGCGACGGAGCTCTCGAAGCGTTGGCGAGCCGCTTGCCTGGATACACCGAGCGCCATCGATATACGGCCCCAGGACCGCCCGCCCAGTCGCGCAGCGACAACGGCATCGCGAAGCTGCTCCTCGGCGTCGGCCACCGAAGCAAGTGCGACCGCGATCGCGCGTAGGTCATCGGTGTTCTCAGCTTCGAGCTCGGCTGGATCCACAGAATCAAGCCATGCCTCAGCTTCGCGAGCAGCCTTCTTGAGTTCCTCTTGTGTCCTCGGCATCGATCTCATCTCCATAAGCGGTCATCTCAGTAGGTCGTAGAACTTCTCTCTCAGGGACATCGCGTGTATTACGACGGGATCTTCATCGGGGTCGACGACGATGATCTCGAGGAGTCGCCCGCTGCGGTCTGCACCGATGATGAACACGCCGTGTTCAGTCAGGAACGAGCGGAACTCGGCTCGGACCGCCGCCCGGATGTCCTCGTCGGCGATACCGTGCTTCCGAGCACTCGCGGCGATCTCCACATCGACAATGTACGTTGACGACAGATGCTACGTCAACCTACATTGTCGTCCGTGGAGCGCGATCGGCATGATGGTCGTCGCCGTGGACACAGTCGTTGCGATCCTCGCCCGGCCCGAAGGCCGGGCGCCACTTCCCCCGAGGGCGGGCTGAGGCCGCAAGAGCACCGACGGCCAAGTCGACCCGACCGAATGGGACCCTACCCGGACGACGACGAGGAGCCCGAGGAGCCCCCGGTCGTGAGGTCGACGGCAGACGGCACGGCGAAGGGGTCGCGGCCGCCGGTGGCGACGTCCTCCACCTCGCCGCCGCCCTGGAGCTCGGCGTCACCGGTGGCGAGGTCGTCCTCGGGGGCGGTGCCCTCCAGCGAAGGGTCGGCGCCGGTGTCAGCGGCGCCGCCCGCGGCGTCGCCCTGCGCGGCGGCGGCCGGGGGGATCGAGGTCGCCGCTCCCGGATTCGTGGAGGAAACGGTGCTGCCGGCCTTGTCCTTGCGCACGACCGGGGCGCCGTCGTCTCCGCCCCCGAAGAGGACGGGGGCCAAGACGAACTTGAAGAGGGCCCCCAGGGCGACGACACCGAGGAGGACGAGGAGCACCTTGTTGGGCGCATCCTTGGCCTTCGCCCGGACGGGGGCCGGCGCTGTGGTCGTGGTCACCGCGCTCTCCTCACTTCTGCGTCGTCGTGGTCGCGGGAGCGGACGCACCCGAGGTCGAGCCCCCCGTGGGAGCGCCCGCGCCACCGGCCGTGGCCCCGCCGCCGGCGGCGCCGGTCGTGGGGGCGGCGGCGCCCGCCGCCGTGAACATGCGCCCCGTGACCGACGCCGTGATGGAGGTGGCGCCGGACTCCTCCTGCGTCGAGGCGAACTCGATGCCGTCGACCGTCACCGCCCGGGACATCTCGTAGAGCCGGCCGAGGTAGTCGACGATGTTGAAGAAGTCGCCTGTGACCTGGATCGTGAGGCCGATGTTGCTGAGCGCGCCCCCGGGGACGGGCTCTGCGGGGTTCACCGACACCCACTCGATCCCGGACTCGGCGGCGACGTCGTTGGCGGCCTTGATGAACGCCGCCAGGTCCGGCTGGTCCGGCACGGCGGACTTCACCCGGGCGAGGTCGGCGTCGATGCGGGGCTCGTCCTCCTTGAGGATCTTCAGCTCCTGGAGCTCCGAGCGCAGGCTCGACTCCTTGCGCTCCGCCTCGCTCACCTTGTCCTTGGCCTTCTTGAGGTCCGCGCTCTTGGGGCTGTAGAGGAGGAAGAACCACGCCGCCACCGCCACCAGGGCTCCGAACACCGCCAAGGCGAGCACGCTCTTCTTCACGGCAACTGCCCCTTCTCGAGGAGCCGGGACCGCTCCGAGCGGGCCGCCTCCGTGAGCTGGGCCGTGGAGGTGAAGGTCACGTAGCCGCCCCCGGCCTGGTCCTTGTTCCTCTGCATGTTGGGGATCCACAGCGAGGTGACGCTCTTCACGGATGCCATCCGCTCCAGCCAGGCGGCACCGTCCGGGTGGTCGAGGCCGCCCGCCTCCACGGAGAGGGTGCCCCCGGCGGACTGTCCTCCGGTCGGCGCCCCTCCCGGGGACGGCGCTCCACCGGTCGCGTTCGGTTGCGGGCGGGCGGCCGGCTGGGCCGGCCCCGCCGTGGGGGACGCCCCCGCCGCTCCCGGCTGGCCGCCGGCGCCCAGCGCCGCCGCCGCCGGCGACGTCTGCAACTGCATGGACGTGAGCCAGACGTTCCCGGGAATCACGAGGGAGATCTCGTTCAGGAGCCGGACCATGGAGACCTCGCCGCCGAGGGCCGCGGCGAGCGCCTGTATGCGCCCGTCGAGCTCGGTCTTCTTGGCCAGGACCGTCTGGAGGTCCTCGGCCTGCACCTGGCGGGCGAGGGCGTCGTTCTTCTCCTCCTGCACCTTCAACCCGGCCTTGGCGGCGGCGACCTGGCTGTTCTTCATCAGGTAGAGGAGCGCCATGACGCCGGCGAGACCCACGAGGCCCAGGACGAGAAGCAGGCGGGCACGCTGCTTCGTGCGGGCCACGCCCACCTCGGGGGGCAGGAGGTTGATGCGCCGGAGGCCGTTGAAGTCCCGGGGGCGGGTCCCTCTGGAGCGCCCGCGGCGCTTCTCCGGCGCCGGCGGGACGACGGGCGCCGCTTCCGGGGGCGCCTCCGGCGGTGCCGGGGCGAGCTGGGTCTCGGTGATGACGGCCGTCACTGGGCACCTCCGAGGGCGAGACCGACGGGAACGGGCATGAAGGTCTCGGCCTCCGCGAGCTGGTCGGGGACGAGGCCGAGCTTGCCGAGCTTGATGCGGGCGAGGGGATGACCCGCCTCCGTGGGGAGGCCGAGCGCCTGGCCGAGGCGGTCCGCGAGCTCCGGCAACCGGGCGCCCCCGCCGGTGACCACGACGCGTCCGATGCGCACGGCGTCCGGTTGGGCGCCGTAGTAGTCGAGTGAGCCGCGGACCTCGTCGAGCATCGCCCGGCTCCGCTCGTCGATGATCTTCTTGGCGTCCGGGGTGACGACCCCGAAGCCCGCTTCCCGCTTGATCCCCTCGGCTTCGTCCGCGCTGGCGTCGAGACCGTCGGCGAGGGCCCTCGTGACGTCGTCGCCCCCGGCGACGAGGATGCGGACGAAGCGCGGTACTCCGCGCTCGTGCACGACGATGTTCGTGACTCCGGCCCCGATGTCCACGATCGCCTCGGCGAGGCCGCTGCCGTCCAGCCAGTTGTCCACGTCGCCGGAGGCGAGACAACGCAACAGGGCGAAGGGCACGAGGTCGATCACCTGGGGTGAGAGACCGGCGCACTCGAGCGCCTCGAGGTGGCGATGGATCATGTCCCGCTGGCCGGCGACGATGATGACGCGCATCATGCGTTCGCCGTTCTCCCCCGGTACCTCGTCGATGATCTGGAAGTCCAAGATGGCGTCCTCGACCGGGATCGGGATGTGCTCCTGGGCCTGGAAGGCGAGGCCTTCCTCAAGATCCTGCTCCTCGATCCAGGGCATCTCGACCTGGCGGACTATCACCCGCTGGTTGGCGACGCCCACGAGCACACGCTTCGTCTTGAACCCGGCGCGGGACCACAGCTCGCGCAGCTTCTGGCCCACGAGCTCGGGATCCTCGATCTCGCCGTCCCGGACGGCGCCGGGCGGCAACAGGAGCTGGCCGAAGCGCGTCAGCACGGGCGGAGACTTGCCCAGGTCCACTTCCGCGGCGCGGACGGCACTGGTCCCGATGTCGAGACCAACCGCAAGGCTGCGGGACATCCTTCCTCCATGACGGGTAGGCCGCCTCCCGAGCAACCGCTCTCAGAGGTGAGTTTCGGCGCTCGGGATGGGAAACTTGACCCATCCAGCGCACGGACTCCTGGGCTTCCCGACCCTCACCCACTGAGGCGCAGGTACCAGTCCGAGACCGCCGGCGCCCACAGGAGCGCCACAAGGGCGCCGCAGGAGAGGAACACCCCGAAGGGCACCTTCGTCTTCAGGCCTCCGCGCACGCCCTTGCGCTGCACGGCGGCGATGACGACCCCGGCGACCCCGCCTGTCAGGAACGCTCCCAGGAAGCCCACGACGACGTAGCGGGGTCCGAGGAAGCCGAGGCAGAGACCGAGCACGTAGGAGAGCCGGACGTCGCCGTAGCCGATCCCCCGCCCGCGGGTGAGGAAGTACAGGGCCTCGAAGAAGAGTCCGGCGCCGAACCCACCGGCGAGGGCGTCGATCCCCCGCCGCCATTGTCCCGTGGCGACCAGGGCCCCCACGATGACTGCGCCACCGGCTATCGCCCCCGCCAGCACCAGCGGGGTCGGGATGCGCAGGGTGGCGGCATCGACGGCGGTGACGGCAAGGAGGACGGTCACGAGCACCCCGGAGAGGAGAGCCTCCCATGTGACCCCGAAGCGCCACAACACGAGAACCCAGAGGAGGCCGCACGCTGCCTCCACGACGACGTAACGGGGCGAGATGGGGGCGCCGCAGTCCCGGCAGCGACCCCGCAGCAGGAACCAGGAGAGGACGGGGACGTTGTCACGGGCGCGGATCTCGTGACCGCACCCGGGGCAGCGCGACCGGGGGCGCACGACCGACTCGCCCTCCGGGACACGGGCGACGACGACGTTCAGGAACGAACCGACGCAGAGACCGACCAGTCCCACGACCACGTACGCCAACCCGCCGGGAGTCATGAGGGGATTCTCGCCTCCGAGCCCCGTCCGCCGGAAAAGGCGCCGGCGGTCGCCCGCCCCACGAGGCCTTCCCCGAGGCCGGGCCGGGGGGGGCCCGGGCCCCTCGTCAGGTCCACTTTTGGGCGGCGACCACGGCGGCGCCGGGAGCCGAGCAGGCCCCGCCGCCCGGGTCCTCCTGACCGAAGCTCGTGCCGGCCGCCGCCCCGCCCGGTTGGTCCTTCATGTAGAAGCACTGCCCGGAGGCGCTCCGCGCCCCCAGGACGACCGATCCGTCGCCGAGCACGGCCACGTACACCGTGCGCGACACCGCCGGGGGCTGGTCGCCGGCGTAGGTCCCGGTTGCGGTGATGTCTTCGAGCGCCACCGGGTCCGCCGTGTACGCCTCGTTGTCCGTGAAGTACACCTTCTCGGACGTGAGGGCGTGGCGGATGTCCGTCTGCGCCGTGCGGTTCTGGGCCCGCTGGCGGGCGGCGAGGAATGTCGGGATGGCGATGGCGATCAGAATGGCAATGACGAGTACGACCACCATCAGCTCCACGAGCGTGAAGCCCTGGTCCCGACGACCTCGCAGCCCGGACAGCCTGGACAGTCCTGGCAGCCTGCGCTGCCGCCGTCCCCTCAGCGGGCCGCCGAGGGGGGCATTCACGGTGACCTCCTTGTCCGGGCCGACCCCGGCTGGGCCGACCGTCCCAGTCCGTATCGGCCGAAAGGCCCGCCGCGCTTGAGACGCGACGGGCGCGCGCAGCGGGGGCGCCCCGGAGGGCGCCCCCGCGCACTGGCTGGCTCGGTTCCCTCAGCGAGGGATCATGTCCACTTGGTGCCCCAAGCGGAGACGGTGGCTGCGTCACAGGCGGCGATGGCGACGTTGCCGTTCGCGTTCTGCGTGTAGTAGGTGCCGGCGTTCGCCCCGGTCGAGACCTCGCCCAAGGCGAAGCCCTTCCCGGAGGACGACAGGGACCGCAGGCACACGACGTCGCCGGCGGCGCTCACGGACACGTCGACGTCACGGGCGTTCACCGGGGCGCCGTTCATCCAGTCGAGGCTGGGCTCGATGGCCTCGCCGTCGGCGACGACGGCCGTGAAGACCTCGGCGTCGGTGTAGTGGGTCTTCTCCGCCGTCAGCGCGTTACGGAGATCGGACTGCGCCGCCCTGTCCTGGGAGCGACGGCGGGCGCCGAGGAAGGTCGGAATGGCGATGGCGATCAGGATGGCAATGATCAGAACGACCACCATCAGCTCGATGAGGGTGAAACCCTCGTCCTTCCCTCTCAGCCGCCGGCTGAGTGTCGAGAGCACGATACAGCACCTCCTGTGCGGGGCTCCTCTTACCTGCAAACGGCCCCTGAGGTCAGTCCCCGGGGCAGGAGGATCCCCACCGCCAGGCAACCCGGCCGGCTCGGCGTCCCGTCGGGTCTGCCGAGCTCCGTGGCTTTGCGACCCCGCATCGCTGCGGGTGTGCCTTTGTCTGGCCCGTTCGGGCCGCTTGCTCACCAGCATTATCGACGCCTGGGCCTTTCCCCCTTGAGTCAGCGGACCCTCAACATCAGCCAAATGGGCCATACGACCTACGGATCGGGAGCCGGGCCCCGGCGGGGCTTGGAGGGGCGTGACGCGGGTGCTCGAAAGGGGCCCGAACCCCTTCGGGTCACTTGATGAGGTTCACGATGTTGAACATGGGCATGTAGAGGGCGATGAGCATGCCACCCACGCTGAGACCCATGACGACGATGAGGAGCGGTTCGATGAGGCTCGTGAGGGACGCCACGGTCGCCTCCACGTCCTCCTCGTAGAAGTCCGCGATCTTGTCCAGCATCGTGTCCAGGGCGCCCGTCTCCTCGCCCACCGCGAGCATCTGCACGACCATGGGCGGGAACACGGAGTGCTTCTCCAGGGGGACGGCGAGGCTCTCGCCCTGCTTCACGGCCTCCTTCACGTCCTGCACGGCCGCGCCGATCACCCGGTTGTTCACCGTCTCCGAGACGATGTCGAGGGACTCGAGGATGGGCACGCCGGAGCGCAGCAGGGCACCCAGGGTGCGGCTGAACCGGGCGAGGGCCGTCTTCTGCACGAGCATCCCGAAGACGGGCACCCGGAGCTTGAACTTGTCCCAGGCGAGGCGCCCCTGGTCCGTGGCGATCCAGCGCTTGAAGAGGAACAACCCCACGACGAGGAGGATGACGACGATCCAGCCGAACTTCACGAGGACGCCGGAGATCGTGAGCAGGACCTGCGTGGGCAAGGGCAGCTTCCCGCCCAGGTCCTTGTAGAGGTTCTTGAACATGGGGACGATGAAGATGAGCATCGCCCCGGTGATCATGAGCACGAGGGACATGACCACCGTGGGGTAGGTCATGGCCGACTTCACCTTCTGGCGCAGCGACACCTGCTTCTCGAGCGTGTCCGCGAGGCGCAGGAGCACCTGGTCGAGCACCCCGCCGGACTCGCCGGCGCGCACCATCGACACGTACAGCGCCGAGAAGACCTTGGGGTGCTTGCCCATGGCCGCGGACAGCGCCGTGCCCGTCTCGATGTCGTTGCGCACCTCGCCGATCACCTTGGCGAGGGCCTTGTTCTCGGTCTGCTCGGCGAGGATGTTCAGCGACCGCAGTAGGGACAGACCCGAGTTGATCATCGTGGCGAACTGGCGGCTGAAGACCGCGAGGTCCTTCAGCTTCACCCGATCCGAGAGCCCGGGGATCTTCAGGTCGGCGCCGAAGCTCACGTTCGGCTTGCGGTCGATCGTGATGGGCAGGAAGCCCTGGGAGCGGAGTCGGGCGGCCACGGCCGTCACGTTGTCGGCTTCCACCTCGCCCTCGAGGAGGGTGCCGCTCTTGTCGCGGACCTTGTAGAGGAAGGTCTCGGCCATCGCTCACGCCCTCCCGCAGAGTCGCGCCAGGTCGGCCTGGTCCGCGCTGCGCTCGAGGGCGAGGTCGTATGTGATCTTGCCGGCCTTCACGAGGTCGGCGAGGGCCTGGTCCATGGTCTGCATGCCGTACTTCCCTCCGGACTGCATCGCCGAGTAGATCTGGTAGATCTTCCCCTCCCGGATGAGGTTCCGGATCGCCGGGGTGGCGATCATCACCTCGCAGGCGACCATGCGGCCCCGGCCGTCCCGGGTCTGGATGAGCTGCTGGGTCATCACCGCCTGCAGCGAGGTGGCGAGCTGCACGCGCACCTGCTGCTGCTGGTGGGGAGGGAACACGTCGATCACACGGTCGACGGACTGCGGGGCGTCCTGAGTGTGCAGCGTGGCGAAGACGAGGTGGCCGGTCTCGGCGGCCGTGAGCGCGGTCTGGATCGTCTCGAGGTCCCGCATCTCGCCCACCAGGATCACGTCGGGGTCCTGGCGGAGGACGTGTTTGAGGGCGGCGGCGAAGGACTTCGTGTCCTCCCCGACCTCGCGCTGGTTGACGAGCGCCCGCTTGTGGGTGTGGAGGAACTCGATGGGGTCCTCGACGGTCATGATGTGTACCGGGCGTTCGCCGTTGATGACGTCGACCACGGACGCCAGCGTCGTGGACTTCCCCGAGCCCGTCGGCCCCGTGACGAGCACGAGACCGCGGGGGTAGTCGGCGAACTCCCTCACGACCGCGGGCACCCCGAGCTTCCCCAGGGGCACGACGCGGTCCGGGATCGTGCGCATGACGGCGCCGATCGCCTCCCGTTGGAAGAACATGTTCACGCGGAAGCGGGCCTTGCCCGGAAGGGGGTGGGACATGTCGAGCTCCCACTCGCCCTCGAGCTTCTCGCGCTGCTTCTGGGTGAGGATCGCGTAGAGCATGCGGCGCAGGCCCTGGGTCTCCAGGACGCCGAACCCCTCCAGGGCCTGGAGGTCCCCGTGGAGGCGGATCTGGGGCGGGCTCCCGACGGTGAGGTGGAGGTCGGAGGCCCCGACCTCGATGACCCTCTCCAGGAGGTCGTTCACGTGCAGGTCGAAGCGGACCGGCTCCTCCTCGGGGCGGGGAGCGGCCTCCACGATCGCGGAGGCGTCGATGACGTGGACCTCGCCGTCGCCGTTGCCGACGCTCCCCCGCCCGGGGTCGGCCGGCGGGGCGGCGAAGCCGGCGTCCGCCGCCGCCAGAGGATCGGGGCGCGGAGCTGGAGCGGACGGGCGGGGGCCCGCCGAGACGGCGGCTTCGATCGCGGCCGCGAGCTCCGTGCGGTCGGCGAGAGCAGCGGACACGCGGCACCCGGCGGCGGCGGCCACGGCGTCCAGGGCCTCCGTCCCGTGCGGATCGGCGACGGCCACGAGGAGGCCGTCCGGTGTGAACTCCACGGGGAGGACCTGGTGGTGGCGGAGAAGGTCGGGCCCCACGGTGCCGGCGACTTCCGGGCGGGCGGGCGTCCTGACGAAGTCCACGAAGGGGAGGCCCATCTGGTCGGCGACCGCGGCCACGACGTCCTTCTCCGTGGCGCGGCCCTCGCGCAGGAGGATGAGAGCGAGGGACTCGCCCTCGTCCTGCTCGCGCCGGAGGAGGCCGTTCACGTCGCCGGGCGCGATGACGTGGCGGTTGACGAGAGCCTGTGCGAGTCCTTGGGATGTGGTCATGGCGTGTTCCCGTCCCTTGCACTGGATCGGCCGTCATAGCGGTTCCCTTGAGCCCGCGGCCCATGCCCGGATGGGTCCCGGGACCCAGACCCGCGGTGGGCCCCGCACACCAAGGGGCTCACGCCGTCACCCGGAGGACCTCTTCGATGGACGTGATCCCGGCGGCGGCCTTGCCGAGGCCGTCCTCACGCAGGTTGACCATCCCCTCGGCGAGCGCCACCTTGCGGATGTCCTCAGCGCTGGAGTGCTCGCAGCAGAGCCGCTCCACCTCCTCGGAGATGAGCATGACCTCCGTGACGGCGACCCGGCCGTGATACCCGGTCTTGGCGCAGCCCCCGCAGCCCCCGGGCCTGTACAGCGTGGGCAGCTCCGTGAGGGCGTCGATGTGAGGCCAGCTCGCCTCCCGGAGGGCGTCCACCGTGGGGAGGTAGGGCTCGCGGCAGCGCTCGCAGAGACGCCGGGCGAGTCGCTGGGCCACGGCGCACTCGAGGGCCGAAGCGACCAGGAAGGGCTCGACACCCATCTCGACGAGACGGGTGAGCACCGACGGGGCGTCGTTCGTGTGGATGGAGGAGAACACGAGGTGGCCGGTGAGGGCCGCCTGGATCCCGATCGTGGCCGTCTCCCTGTCCCGGATCTCGCCCACCATCACGATGTCCGGGTCGGCACGCAGGATCGAGCGCAGGGCCGAGGCGAACGTCATGCCCGCCTTCTGGTGGACCTGGATCTGGCTCACGCCCGCTATCGCCTGCTCGACGGGATCCTCGATCGTGATGATGTTCCGGGTCACGTCGTTCACGAGATTCAGCGTGGAGTACAGCGTGGTGGACTTGCCCGAGCCCGTGGGGCCCGACACGAGGACCGCACCGTAGGGAAGGTGGCAGGCCCGCACGTAGCGGTCGAGCGCCTGGCGGGAGAAGCCGAGGTCCTCGAGCCTGATGAGACCGGCGGACTTGTCGATCACACGCATCACGATCTTCTCCCCGTGGACCGTGGGGAGAGTCTCCACGCGGAGGTCCACGGCGCGGCCGCCCACGTGCACGGAGATGCGTCCGCTCTGGGGAGTGCGCTGCTCGGCGATGTTGAGATCGGCCATGATCTTGATGCGGCTCACGGTGGGCCGCTGCATGGTCTTGGGTGAGCGCATGATCTCGTGCAGGACGCCGTCGATGCGAAAGCGCACCCTGACGTCCTTCGCCTGCGGCTCGATGTGGATGTCCGATGCGCGGTCGTTCACGGCCTGGGTGATGAGGAGGTTGACGAGCTTGACGACGGGCGCCTCGTCGACCAGCTCCTGGGCCCGGCTGATGTCCTCCACGGCATCGATGACGGCGACGCCGTCGAGCTCTCCCGTGATGGTGTCGAGGGAGTCCTCCATACGGTGGAGGCGGTTGATGGCCCCGGCGATGTCGGCGTCGGTTGCGAGCACGACGACGATGTCCCGTTTCGTCACGGCGCGGAGGTCGTCGCGGGCAACCACGTTCGAGGGGTCGGACATGGCCACGACGAGGGCCTCGTCCTGGAAGGCGATCGGGATGCAGTTCAGCCGCCGGCAGACGCCGTCGGAGACGAGGGCGACGGCCGCCGGGTCGATCTGGATCTCCCCCAGGTCGACGAAGCGCATCCCGATGGCCCCGGCGAGCTCGGCCAGGATCGCCGCCTGGGGCACGCCCAACTCCATGAGGATGCCCGTAATCGGACGGCCGCCGTCGGAGATGCCGTCCTCGTAGAGGGCGCGCTCGGCCAACTCCGGGGACACGATCCCGCGTTCGCGGAGGAAGTGGACGAGTTGGACGCTCTCCTGGGACAGCACGCACCTCCGGGGTGTCAGAGACGCCTCGAACACCTCATCGACCGCCCCCGGACGCCGCTTGACCGCTGCGCTGTCAGAGGTTGCGGACACCGGCGATGAGGCGGAGGATCGTGCTCTTGTTCAGCTCCGAACTCTCGCCGGGGGGAGACTCCCCGCTCGGCGCCGGCGCGGCGTCGCGAGGAGCGGGCGGCGCCGGAGCCTCCTGGAGAGGCCGGGCGTCCGCGGGCGGGGGGGCGGCGCCCCCGGGACCGGCGGGATGGGCCGGGGATGTCGCCTCGGCAGCGGCCACGAGGTCGGCCAGGCTCGCCGGCGGGGGCGGAGGAGGCCCCGGCGGCGGCGCGGGCACGGGCTCGCGCACCGGTGGGGGCGGATCCACGTGGGTCGTGGTCCCCTGGGCCGGGGCGGGCTCGCCGACCGGGAAGGCCGGGGCCCGCGCCGGGTCGAGAGCGGGCGTGTAGCCGGGAGGGGACAGAGGCCGCTGCGGAAGATCGGGGGGCGGCGCCGGTGCCTGGCGTGGTGGCGCCTCACGGGGCGGCGCCGGTGCCTGGCGTGGTGGCGCCTCACGGGGCGGCGCCGGGTGCCCCGCCGGGACCGGAGGCGGCGGAGCCTGCGGTGCCGGTGCCGCGGCGGCGGGGACGTCCGCCGGCCCTTCTCGGAAGGGCCCGGGCGGCCCACTGGACGCAGGACCGCCTCCGGCGGGCGCCACCGTCTCCGCCTCGCCCACCGGCGGAGCGCCGGCGGACTCCCCCGGCTGGGCAGCGACGAGAGAACGCATCATCGCCAGCCTCTCCGCGGGCACGAGTTCCACGAGTTGCGTGCTCAGGAGACCGTGGAGCGTCTGGCAGGTGCGGAACTCGGTCTCCCCGAGAGCGGTGGCGAGTTGGGAGACGCTCGCCCCCGGCGTGAGGCGAGCGAGGAGGCGCCATTCGTCCCGCCGCAGGGTCACCTCCGGCGCCGTCCCGGGCATGTCGCCCACCATGACGACCCCCATCGAGGTCGACGGGATTGCCGACTCGATGCTCTCCCACTGCTCCAGGCGCGCCTGGGCACCCTCCAGGACCGGGTCGACCCCGAAGAGGAAGACCGGCCCCAGGGTGTGCTCGTCGGCTTCGAGACGGTACTCGCCCTCGCGCCAGCGCATGAGGGTGAAGACGGCGTCCTCCACCCACTCCCGGAAGAAGGCCTCGAGGGCGTCCGGGTCCACGTCCGGCAGGCCCAGGAGCGCCTCCCCCTGGGACACGTCCTCCCGCGCCGTGGACGCCACACGGCGCCACTGGTCGGCCCCGAGCAGTCCTGCCCGCACCAGCACGTTGCCGATGTCGTCGGTCGGATTCAGCGTGGCGAAGTAGACGTCGCCCCCGGCGAAGTAGACGACCGCCCTCTCGGCGTCGTTCTCGAGGTGCAGCGCCCCGGACTTCTTCGCGAACGCGAAGAGCTGGAAGACGTCGGCGAGGCCGACTGTGTCCAGCGAGCCCTGGAAGGCCATGTCCTCTCGTGCTCCTCGTCAGCGTCTCTGGGGTCGGCGTCAGAATCCGCCGCCGACCGGCGGCAGTGGGGGCGCTCCCTGCAGTTCCGTCGCCGGGGCCACCGGCTCCAGGGCGGGAGCCACCTGGGCGGGGGGACCGCCCAACATGAACGCCTCCGGCGTGGGCGGAACCAGTTCGGGCGCCGCGACACCGGCCTCCGGCGCTGCGGGTGGCGGCGTCACGGCGGAGGGAACCGGCGGCGCCGGCGCCGGCGCCACGGGACGAGGCGCCATCGCGGGCTGCGCCAGGGCCGCCGCCACGGCGTCGGCCGCCCCCCGCATCTCATAGAGGATGAGGCCGATCTTGGCCGACACGCGACTCACGGCGGTGAGGACAGCCGAGGGACCCGCGGACATCAGGTAGACGAAGCCGTTGTCGCCCTCGATGAAGACCTGCGACAGCCGGCCGCGGCCGAGTTGCTCGGACGCCTTCTCCCCCAACGACATGAGCGCCGCCGACATCGCGGCGATGCGGTCGTCCTCGAGATGGGCGGGCAGGGCGGAAGCCATGGGAAGGCCGTCAGCGGACACGACCGCTGTCCCTTCGAGGTCGCTGCAGCTCTGCAGGAATGTGTCGAGTGCCTCCCCGATCAGCTCTCCGCGTGTGGGCATGCTCACTCCCCTGTGGTGTCTCTGTCGTCTGTTGCCGGGGGTGGGCGCGTCCCCGGCCGTCACTCCTGAGTGTCGGCAACGGGGAAGAGCGCCTTGAGCGTCACGACCCACGGCGTCTGGGTCGGGAGGCTCAGACGCCGTGGGCGGCCGGATCCGGGTTCGCGAGCACCGCCGTGACGGCCTCTTCGCGACGCCTGCGGATGGCGTCAGCGACCGCCGGATCGGTACGGGCGAGGATCGCGGCGGCGAAGAGGGCGGCGTTCACCGCCCCCGCCCTGCCGATCGCGAGGGTCCCGACCGGCACGCCCGCGGGCATCTGCACGATCGAGAGCAGGGAGTCGAGGCCCTGGAGGGAACGTGACTCCACGGGGACCCCGAGGACGGGCAAGATCGTCTTGGCCGCCACGACCCCGGGCAGGTGGGCCGCCCCGCCGGCGCCCGCCACGATCACCTGGAGACCGCGCACCTCGGCGGACTCCACGTACTCGGAGAGCAGGTCGGGTGTGCGGTGCGCCGAGAGGACGCGAGCCTCCCACGTGATACCCATCTCCTCCAGGGTGTCCGCGGCGTGGCGCATGGTGTCCCAGTCCGAATGGGAACCCATGACCACGCCCACGAGCGGTTCCTCCGTGCTCATGGGCCGAGACGATAGACGAGGGAGCCGCATCCCTCGCAGCCCCGCCTCCAGTCGCCCGCCGGGTGGCCCTCAGCCCCCGGAGGCGGCCCGGGCCGCCTCCCACATCACGTCCAGAGGCGCCCGCCGCGCCGTCCAGCGTTCGAACTGCAGGGCGCCCTGGTGAACGAGGAGCCCGAGGCCGTTGTGCGTCTCGGCCCCGGCTGCCCCCGCCCGCTCCAGCAGGGGCGTGAGAGGCGGGGCGTAGACGAGGTCGACGACGACCTGACCCGGGGAGAAGCCCAGCTCCGCCGGGACGGCGTCCGTGGGGACGCAGCTCACCACCAGGCCACAGCCCGCCAGGGCCCCCGGGTCCGCGACCGCGTCGCCCGGAACCCCCGTGGACTCCAGCATGCGCACCGCCCGGGTCGCTGTGCGGTTCCAGACGCGCACGCCGGCGGCCCCGGCCCCGGCGACGGCCACGGCCACCGCCGCCGCCGCCCCTCCCGCACCCACGATGCCGACCTCCGTGCCGGCGACGTCTACGTCCGCTGTCGCCAGGAACGCGGCGAAGCCCGGGACGTCGGTGTTGTCGGCGTGCCAGCCGTGCTCGCCGCGCACGAGGGTGTTGGCGGCGTCGAGGCGGCGCACGACGTCGGCGCCGGTCACGGCGACCGCCGCCGCCGCCTGCTTGTGCGGCATCGTCACCGAGAGACCGTCGAGACCCAGGTCGTAGGCGGCGGCGAGCGCCCGCTCCGCGTCCGCCGCGACCACCTCGAAGGCCACGTACACCCAGTCGAGGCCCGAAGCGACGAACGCGGCGTTCTGCATGACGGGCGAGAGCGAGTGGCGCACGGGCCACCCCGCCACGCCGGCCACCCGGGTGGCAGCCGTCACGCTCAGAGGAGCCCCTTGTTCTTGGCTTCCTTCTTGAGCCGGAGGAACTCCTGGTAGTTGTCCGTGAAGGCATGGCGACCGCTCGCATCGACGAGGACGTAGTACAGGGCGGTCCCCGCCGAGGGGTGGGCGGCGGCGTCCAGGGCGGCCTTGCCCGGGTTGCAGATCGGCGTCGGCGGCAGACCCTTGCGCGTGTAGGTGTTGTACGGGCCGTCGGTCTTCAGGTCGGAGCTCGTGAGCTTCGTGCCCTTCGGCTTGCCGTAGAGGAGAGACGCGTCGATCTGCAGGGGCATCTTCTTGTTCAGCCGGTTGTAGATCACCCGCGCCACCTGGGGACGGTCCTCGGGGACCTTCGCCTCCCGCTCCACGAGGGAGGCGACCACGAGCACCTCGTACGGGGTGACGTTGGGGACCTTGTCGATGCCGACCTGCGCGCCGACGGCGTCGAACTGGTTGACCATCTTGGCGAGGAGCTTGTCGGGGCCCGCCGGCTTTTGCGCCTCTGTCTTGTCCATGAGGTAGGTGTCCGGGAACAGGAACCCCTCCATGCTCGGAAGGGTCTCCGGCGCGTACCTGGGGCGCACCTTGCCGGAGGCGGCAGCCTGGAGGAAGGCGTCCTCGCTGATGCCCGGGACGTCCTTGCCCACCCGGGCGGCGACCTGGCCGAGTGTGAAGCCCTCCGGGATCATCACCTTGTACGTGATCACGCGGGGGCCGCGCCGCAGCGTCGAGACCACGTCGGGCATGCTCTGGCGCTCGTGCAGCACGTACTCGCCGGCCCGCACGCTTCCGGTCTTGCGCACACGGGTGTAGAGGCGGAACGCCCCCGCCGAGCTCACGATCTTCTTAGAGGCGAGGAGCGTGGCGATCTGGTCCTCGCTGACCCCGGCGGGGACCGCGACGACGACTTCGCGACCCTGGGGCCCCGGCGGGTCGATCTGGCGGAGGAACCAGTACCCGATGACGCCCACGGTCGCGAGCGCCCCCAACACGACCACAAGGAAGGCCCAGAACAGCGGCCCACGCCTGCGGCGTCGCGCGGCGTGCGCAGCGCCATGGCCAGGGACGTATTCGTGCCCGTCGGCGCCTCCGGCGAGCGCGGAGTCCGAGGTCGGCGGCGGTGTGGGCGCTTCCGGATCGACCGTCCAGTCCCGCGTGCGGATCGGGACGTGGGCTGTGTCATGAGACCTTACGTGCCTGCCGCGCGCCATCAGCTCTCGTCTCCCTTCGCCTCTCCTGCCGCGTTCCGGAGCCGGTCGAGCTCCCCCTGGAGCATGACGGCCGCGGCGAGCTTGTCCACCACCCGGCGTCGCCCGCTGCGGCGTACCCCGGCTTCCCGGAGTACCCCGGCGGCGATCCGGGTCGTGTAGCGCTCGTCGGCGAAACGCACCGTCACGCCGAGGTCGCCCAGTAGGGAGGCGGCATCCGCGCGAGCGGCAGCCGCCGCTGCCCCCTCTTCGCCGGCCTCGGTGCGGGGCAGCCCCACGATCACCTCGCCGACACCGTACTCGGCCACGGTGGCCGCGAGCACGTCGACGAGTCCGCTTTCGGGGTGACGCGCGACGGTGGCGAGAGGCGTCGCCACCGTAGCGGCGGGGTACGCCACCGCGAGACCGACGCGTCGTGTCCCGAGATCGACGCCCAGGTAGCGCGCGTTCAGCCGCCCGGCTCCCAGCTCGCCAGGAAGGCCCGGGCACTGGCGAGGGCGTCCTCGAGAGCCTCGCCCCGCGGCCCCCCGGCCATAGCGACGTCCGCGTTCCTCCCCGTCCCGCCACCCACGGCAGCCGCCGCTTCGCGCACGGCATCGGCAGCCGAGAGCCCCTGGCCCTGCAACGCCTTGCCGACCGCGGCCACGAGCGACGCCTTGCCGCCGATCTCCGCGCCCAGGACGACGGCGCCGCCGTCCAGATGCTGGCGGGTCTCCACGGCGAGGCGCTGGAGATCCTTCGGTGACGCCAGGCCGTCGACGCGCTGGACGAGGCCCCGCGCCCCGCCGGCGAGGGGAAAGGCCGCGGCGGCGAGGGATTCCGCCCGGGCGCCGGCTGCTCTCGCCCGCAGTTGGGCCACCTCGGCCTCGAGTTGCTTCCACTGGGCGAGACGCTTCCCGAGCGCGTCGGTGACGTCCTCGGGCGAGGTGCGCAGGAGGTCGGCGGCTTCGCGCAGGGCGCGATCGCGGGCCTCGTACCACCCGATCGCCGCTCCCCCGGTGAGCGCCTCGATACGGCGCAGGTTCGAGCCGATCGAGGACTCCGACGTGATCACCACGGGGCCGATCTCCCCGAGGGCGTGCACGTGGGTGCCGCCGCAGAGCTCGGTGGAGCGCTCCCCCGCCTGCACGACCCGGACGCGCTCGCCGTACTTGTCCCCGAAGAAGGCCACGGCGCCCAGAGCGTCCGCCTCCGCCTTGGACGTCTCCGTGGTGACGACGGCCGCGTTCGTGAGCATCTCCGCGTTCGCCAACGCCTGCACCCGGGCGAGCTCCTCGGGGGTGACGGCGGCGAAGTGGCTGAAGTCGAAGCGGAGCCGGCCGTCCTCGACGAGGGATCCGTGCTGGCGGACGTGGTCGCCGAGGACGTCGCGCAACGCCCAGTGGAGGATGTGGGTGGCGGTGTGGCTGCGGCGGATGCCCGCCCGCCGGGCGGCGTCGACGAGGAACTCGCCCGTGTCACCCACGTGCACGCGCCCGTCACGCACGCGTGCGCGATGGGCCACGAGGCCCGGGAGGGCGTACCTGGTGTCGACGACCTCCAGGGTCGCCCCGGGGAGGCGGATCTCCCCCGTGTCCCCGACCTGGCCTCCGGCCTCGGCGTAGAAGGGGGTGCGGTCCGCGAAAACCTCGACGTCGTCGTCGGGGCCGGCCTCCTCGACGGAGACGCGGGCGCGCACGAGCCCCACGACCCGGCCCGTCGCCGCCGTGGTCTCATAGCCCAGGAAGTCGCTCGTGCCTGTGGAAGCGAGGACGTCGCGGTACGTCTCCACAGGGGTCGCCTCGGACTCCTCGCGCCGCGCCCGGCGGGCACGATCGCGCTGGGCACCCATCTCCGCGTCGAATCCCTCGCTGTCGAGCGCGACACCCCGCTCGGCGGCGACCTCGCTCGTGAGCTCGACGGGGAAGCCGAAGGTGTCGTGGAGCTTGAAGGCGGCGGCGCCGGGCAGCTTCGCCCCCTCGGGGAGGACAGCGAAGGCGTCGTCGAGATGGTGGAGGCCGGCCCGCAGCGTCTCTCGGAAGCGGGCTTCTTCGTTGGCGACGATCTCCGTCGTGGTGTCGGCGCCGGCGACGAGCTCGGGGTAGGTGCCCCCGAGGATCTCCACGGTGGCCTCGGAGAGGCGGGCCATGACGGGATCGTCGATGCCGAGGAGCCAGGCGTGGCGGACGGCCCGACGCAGGACCCGCCGGAGCACGTAGCCCCGCTCCTCGTTGGAGGGGAAGACCCCGTCGGTGACGAGGAACGTGACAGCCCGGCCGTGGTCGGCGAGGATCCGCAGTGAGACGTCGGTCGCGGGGTCGCTCCCGTAGGCCCGCCCCGAGGCGGCTTCGGCCACGGCGAGGATGGGCCGGATCGTGTCGGTCTCGAACACCGACTCGCTGCGGCTCAGGGCGGCGGCGACCCGCTCCAGACCCGAACCTGTGTCGATGCACTTGCGGGGCAGGTCGCCCACGACCTTGCCGGCCCCGTCACGCAGGTACTGCATGAAGACGAGGTTCCAGATCTCGACGAAGCGCTCCTCGTCGGCGGCGGGACCGCCCTCGACCCCGAACGCGGGGCCGCGGTCGAAGAAGATCTCGCTGCAGGGCCCGCACGGCCCGGCGACGCCCATGGACCACCAGTTGTCGGCGTCGAAGCGCTGGATGCGTTCCGGGGGGACGCCGACCACGTCGGTCCAGATCCGGGCGGCTTCGTCGTCGCTCACGTGCACCGTGATCCAGAGGAGGCCGGGGTCGAAGCCGAAGCCGTCGGTGACGAGCTCCCACGCCCAGGGGATCGCCTCGGCCTTGAAGTAGTCGCCGAGACTGAAGTTCCCCAGCATCTCGAAGAACGTGAGATGGCGGGCGGTCGTCCCCACGATGTCGATGTCGGTGGTGCGGGCGCACTTCTGCACGGACACGGCCCGGGGGTACGGGGCGGCCTCGTCGCCTGCCATGTACGGCTTGAACTGCACCATGCCGGCGGACGTGAGCAGCAACGTGGGGTCGACGGGGATCAGCGAGGACGAGGGCACGACCGTGTGGCCGCGGGCGGCGAAGAAGTCGACGAACGTCTTGCGGATCGAGGAGGCGTCCATGGCCATCGACCGCAAGGGTAGTGGCGGCGCCGACCAGGCCCGGGCGTGTCAGGTGGGGCCCAGCTGCAGCGGGGCGCTCGGCGGGCGCCGACGCCCGCCCGGCTCCCGGGCCTACGTCCGCGTGAGCCGGTCGCCGTCCCAGGTGTAGACGCGGGGATCACCTGTGGCGAGCTCGAGGGCGACGACCTCGTCGGGGGTGAGGCCGTCGACGTCCATGACGATGGAGCGCAGGGAGTTGCCGTGGGCGGAGACGAGGACGTTCTCACCTGCCTGCACCCGGGGCAGGATGTGTTCGTTGAAGTACGGGATGGACCGGTAGGCGGTGTCGGCCAGGGACTCACCACCCGGCGGGGCAACGTCGTAGGACCGACGCCAGATCTTCACCTGTTCCGCGCCGAACTGCTCTGCCGTCTTGGCCTTGTCGAGTCCCGTGAGGCGGCCGTAGTAGCGCTCGTTGACCTCCCACGCGGCGATCGTCTCGATCCCGCTCTGGCCGAGGCGCTCCAGGACGATGCGGGCGGTCTCCGTGGCCCGCTGCAGCGTGGACGTGAAGCAGACGTCGAAGCGGTGCCCGCCCAGCGCGGCCCCGGCCGCCTCGGCCTCGGCGACGCCCTGCTCGGACAGGGCGACGTCCACCCAGCCCGTGAACACGTTGGCCTTGTTCCACTCGGACTGCCCGTGGCGGATGAGCACCAGTTCGGCCACAACGACTCCCGTCTCGATCCGCCGGAGACCGTAGCGCCCCCTGGCACGGGCCCGCTACCCGGTCGCGGGTCACACGGAGAGGATCGTGACGACCTCGACTGCGTAGTCGTTGCCCATGTGGCCGCCGCCGTTCTGGGCGAGGCCGACCCGGGCGCCCTCCACCTGGCGCTCCCCGGCATCGCCCCGGAGTTGCCACACGAGCTCGCAGATCTGGGCGATGCCCGTGGCCCCGATCGGGTGCCCCCGGCTGCAGAGCCCCCCGGAGGGGTTCACCGGAAGCCGACCGCCCAGCGACGTCTCACCCTTCCACGCCGCCGGCGCCGCCTCGCCGGGAGCGAAGAGCTCGACCTCCTCGAGCGAGAAGACCTCCGCGGGCGCCGTGGCGTCGTGCACCTCGACGACGTCGACGTCGCCCGGCGCGATCCCGGAGCGCTCGAACGCCGCCCGGGCCGCCCGCGTGGCGGCCGGGAGGTCCCCGGCGCCCGGGAGCCCCGCGGTGCGCACGGCGGACGCCCTCACCCCCACCCCTCCCCTGGAGTCCCCGCCCCGCCTGAGGACGGCGGCGGCGGCGCCGTCCCCGATGGGAGAGCACATCAGCAACGTGAGCGGCCAGGAGACCTCCCGGGATGCGAGGACGTCGTCGACCGTGTGAGCGGAGCGGTATTGCGCGTGGGGGTTCATCGCCCCGTGCACGGAGTTCTTCGCCGCCACGGCGGCGAACTGCTCGCGCGTGGTCCCGTACGAGTCCATGTGGCGCCGGCAGGTGTCGGCGTAGACGTCCATGAACAACGACTGCGCCGCCGACCCAGGGTCGGCGCCGACGTCCCGGGCGAAGTCGTCCCGGGTCTCGACGTCGACGGCCGTGCCGATCGCCGAGAAGGCCGCCGCCTTGTCGTGGCTCATCTTCTCGGCCCCGAAGGCGAGGGCGCACTCCGCCGCCCCGCTCGCGACCGCCTGCCAGGCGAGGTGGAAGGCCGACGACGCGGACGCGCAGGCGTTCTCGAGGTTGAACAGCGCCATCCCACCCAGGCCCGCCGCCCGGGCCGCCACCTCCCCTCGGATCATCTCCTGGCCCGTGAGCAGGCCCGCCACGGCGTTGGCGGCGAAGACCGTGTCGACTTCGCCCGCCTCGACGTCGGCGTCGCCGAGGGCACGGCCAATGGCGTCGGCGGCGAGGTCCTTCAGCGAACGACCGGGGAACTTGCCGAAGTCGGTCATGCCGACCCCGCTGACCACGACGGACATGCCTCCCCCCTCTTCTCTAGGCGGCTTGGCCCCTCACCTCAGTGGCAGGCTTCGCCCCGCGGCCCCCCCGCCCCTGCCTCACGCCCCCGGGGAGTTGGCGCGCGGGGCGCGCTTCGGGCCCTTTCGCACCGTTCACGCCTCGCGTTCGGCCACGAGAACGCCGAGGCGAGGGATGTCGGCGGACTGCGCGTACTCGGGAGCGAGGGCGACGAACCCCGGCGGGGGCGCCGGCTCGAGGAACCGCACGAGACGCAGGCCCGCGTCCAGGATGCAGTTCACGTAGCGGGACAGGGGCCGGTGGTGGAAGGGGAGGACCACACCCCGGTCGACCTCCTCTGCCGTGACTGCCTCGACGAGGTAGGGCCCCACCCGCCAGTAGCACTCCTCCAGGATGCGGTCGTCGATCCAGCCGGACTCGGGGGTCTGGAACAAGGGGTGGTTGAGGAACACGACGAGACGCCCGCCGGTCCTCAGCACGCGGGCGAGCTCGGCGACAGCGTCGTCGAGGCCGGCGACATGTTCGAGGACGAGGACACAGCAGGCGGCGTGGAAGGAACGGTCTGCCAGCGGGAGTCGGGACGCCTCCCCCCGCACGTACCGGGGAGGCCCCCCGCCGTCTCTGGCGTGGCGGAGCTGGCCGCGGGAGTGATCGACGCCGACGACGGTGGCGCCCCCGGCGGCGAGCATCCGGGCCACGTGGCCCTCTCCGCAGCCGGCGTCCAGGATGCATCGACCGGGGCCGGGATCCAGGAGTTCGGCGGCGAGGGGCAGGATCTGCTCGGAGTACTCCGGGTCGCGCCCCTCGGTGAAGTTCGCGCGCCACCAGTCGGCGTGGGCGTCCCAGGTCTCGGGGGTGCTCAGCCCTTGATCACCGCTTCCATGATCCGCTCCAGCTCCGGCAGCGGCGCACCGTTCGCGATCACGTAGGTGTCCGAGCCTTTCTGCCAGATGATGGTGGATGCGTTCCCGGCGTCGATCTCCACGACGTCCTCGCCGGCGATCTTCTTCTGTGTGCCCCCGCCGAGACTGAGGCCGGACATGAGCTGGTCCTTCATGGGAGAGGCGCCGTCGAAGGTGAAGACGGCGATCGACGGCGAGTATTGCTGGCCCTGCTGGGGGACGAGTTGGGCGATCTTCATGTCCTTCATGCCGATCTGGGCCCCGGCGGTGTCGGGGATGGTGCCGGTGCCGGGCTCCTGGACCTTGTAGCCCGCCACCGTGCTCGGGAGGTCGACACCGCCCGAGGAAGACGAGCCGGAGCCCCCGGAACCGGAGCCCGAGCCCGAGCCCCCGGAACCGGAGCCCCCGGAACCGGACGGGCTCGGCGTGACCGTGGGGTCGGAGGAGGTGGAGGAGCCTGGGCTGGGCGTCCCCTTGCGCTCCTTTGGGCGCTCGGCGGACACCTCCTTGCCCTTCACGCTCACGCCGCCGGCACAGCCGGAGGTCAAGAGCGCGACCGAGGTGGTGACGAGTACGTACAGGGTGGTGCGGGTGCGGTGCATGAGCAATGGATTCGGGGGTCTTCCGGAGAGGCGGGGGTTCTCCGGAGGTTTGTTCGACACTACGCGCCCGCCGCCCTTCTCTTCCCGGCCTTCTTGGCCGGAGCCGGCCTCTCGGCCCGGCCCAGGATCCCGGCCAGGAAACCGCCCGTGTGGCTGCCGGCGACGGCTGCCACCGCCTCGGGGGACCCGGCGGCCACGACGCTGCCGCCCCGGTCGCCACCTTCTGGACCGAGGTCGACGACCCAGTCGGCGGTCTTCACGACGTCGAGGTTGTGCTCGATCACGATCACGGTGTTGCCCCCGTCGACGAGGCGTGAGAGGACGTCGAGGAGCTTGCGCACGTCCTCGAAGTGCAGACCCGTGGTGGGCTCGTCGAGGACGTAGAGCGTGCGACCGGTGGAACGTTTCGTGAGCTCCGAAGCGAGCTTCACCCGCTGGGCCTCCCCGCCGGAGAGCGTGGGGGCAGGCTGGCCGAGGCGGACGTATCCGAGGCCGACGTCGACGAGGGTCCGGAGGTGGCGGGCGACGGGCGGGATGGCTCCGAAGACCTCGATGGCCTCCTCGATGGACATGTCGAGGACTTCGGAGATCGTGCGGCCCTTCCAGAGGATCTCGAGGGTGTCGCGGTTGTAGCGACGGCCCTTGCACACCTCGCAGGGCACGTACACGTCGGGGAGGAAGAACATCTCGATCTTGATCGTGCCGTCGCCCGCGCAGGCCTCGCAGCGGCCGCCCTTGACGTTGAAGCTGAAGCGCCCCGGGAGATAGCCCCGGGTCTTGGCCTCCTGCGTCTGGGCGAAGAGCTTGCGGATGTGGTCGAAGACCCCCGTGTAGGTGGCGGCGTTGGAGCGGGGGGTGCGCCCGATCGGCGACTGGTCGACGTCGATGACCTTGTCGAAGTGCTCCACGCCCTCGAGACGGCGGTGCTTGCCGGGCACGTCCTTGGAGCGGTACAGGCGCGCCATCATCGCCCGCACGAGGATGTCGTTCACAAGCGTGGACTTGCCGCTCCCGCTCACGCCCGTGACGCACGTGAACAGGCCGACGGGAAAGGACACGTCGATGCCGGCGAGGTTGTTCTCGCGGGCGCCGCGCACCACGAGCTCACGGCCGTCGGGGGGCCGTCGGACAGCGGGCACCTCGACGCACCGGCGGCCCGCCAAGTAGGCGCCGGTGACCGAGTCCGGATGCGCGACGAGGCCGTCGACGTCCCCGGAGTGCAGGATCTGGCCACCGTGTTCGCCTGCACCCGGGCCGATGTCGACGACGTGGTCGGCGGCCCGGATCGTGTCCTCGTCGTGCTCGACGACGATGAGGGTGTTGCCGATGTCCCGCAGGCGCTCCAGGGTGCGCAGGAGACGGTGGTTGTCGCGCTGGTGGAGGCCGATCGAGGGCTCGTCGAGGATGTAGAGGACGCCCACGAGGCCCGAGCCGATCTGCGTGGCGAGGCGGATCCGCTGCGCCTCACCGCCCGCGAGCGTGGCGGCGGCCCGGTGGAGCGTGAGGTAGTCGAGGCCCACGTCGAGGAGGAAGCCGAGGCGGGCGCTGATCTCCTTCACGATCGGTTGGGCGATCTGGAGGTCGCGGTCGGAGAGGTCGAGGCCGGAGAGGAACTCGCTCGCCCCGGCGATCGACATCCGCTCCAGCGTGGCGATGTTCGTGTCGCCGACCGTCACGGCCAGGGACTCCGGTCGGAGGCGGTCGCCCCCGCAGGCGTGGCAAGGGACCTGGCGCATGTAGCCCTCGATGAGCTCGCGCGTGTGGTCGCTCTCGGACTCCTCGTGGCGGCGCTGCAGCCAGGGGATGACGCCTTCGTAGGTCGTGGAGTAGCGCCGCACACGGCCGTAACGGTTCCGGTAGCTCACGATCGTGGGCTCCTCGCCGGCGCCGTAGAGCACGATCTTGCGGTGCGCCTTCTTCAGCTTCCTCCAGGGGACGTCCGTGACGAAGCCGTGGTCCTCCGCGACGGAGGCCAGAAGCCGGCGGAACCACTCCCCCCGCACACCCGCCCACGGAGCGACGGCGCCGTCATCGAGGCTCACGTCGGGGTCGGGGACCACGAGCTCCGGATCGACCTCGTGTCGGGTGCCGAGGCCGGCACAGGTCGCACAGGCACCGTAGGGGGAGTTGAAGGAGAAGTTCCTGGGGGCGAGCTCGTCGAAGGAAAGCCCGCAGTGGGCGCAGGCGAGATGCTGGGAGAAGACGAGCGTCTCGGCATCGAGGCCCCCGGGCGACTCCCCGCCGTCGCCGTCGCGGGGGAGAACCTCGACTTCCGCGACACCCGCCGCGAGGTTCAGGGCCGTCTCGATCGAATCCGTGAGGCGACGCCGGATCGAGTCCCTGCGGACGAGACGGTCGACGATCACCTCGATCGTGTGCGTGTAGTAGCGGTCGAGACGGTGGGATTCGGCGAGGTCGCGCACCTCGCCGTCGACCCGCGCCCGGCTGAAGCCCTGCTTCGCGAGGTCCTCGAGGAGCGACTCGTACTCCCCCTTGCGCCCCCGCACCACGGGGGCGAGGATCTGGAAGCGGGTGCCGTCGGGCAGGGCGAGGATGCGGTCGACGATCTGCTCCGGGGTCTGGCGCGTGATCTCGCGGCCGCACTCCGGGCAGTGGGGGACGCCGATGCGGGCGTAGAGCAGCCGGAGGTAGTCGTGCACCTCGGTGATCGTGCCCACGGTGGAACGGGGGTTGCGGCTGGCGGACTTCTGGTCGATCGAGATCGCCGGCGACAGCCCCTCGATGAAGTCCACGTCGGGTTTGTCCATCTGGCCGAGGAACTGGCGGGCGTACGCCGAGAGCGACTCGACGTAGCGGCGCTGACCC
Organism: uncultured Acidimicrobiia bacterium; assembly: GCA_964370965.1. Lineage (GTDB taxonomy): Bacteria > Actinomycetota > Acidimicrobiia > UBA2766 > UBA2766 > CAYJLW01. The sequence continues at coordinate 125,309 of CAYJLW010000002.1, forward strand.
TCGGCGTAGATGGTGTCGAAGGCGAGGGAGGACTTCCCGGATCCGGACAGGCCGGTGAAGACGATGAGCTTGTCCCGGGGGAGCTCGAGGTCGACGTCCTTGAGGTTGTGCTCCCGGGCCCCGCGCACTACCAACCTGTCGGAGGGCATGGCGCCACTCTATACGACCGAACACATGTTCGTCGGGAGCCCTCCTGGGTCGCCGGTGCCGTCAAATGCCAAACTGGGGGGGGGGGGGGGGGGGGGGGCGGGGGGGGCGGGGGGGGGGGCGGGGGGGGGGGGGGGGGGGGGGGGGGGGGGCGGGGGGGGGGGGGGGGGGGGGGG
>CAYJLW010000002.1:125641-153477 GCA_964370965.1 uncultured Acidimicrobiia bacterium
GGGCGCCGCCCCGGCCCGCGGGCCCCGGCCCCCCCCCCCCAGAACGGTGGGGGGAACCCCAGGGGGAATGCGATGGCGGAGCTCGCCGCAAAGCTGGCCGGGATCGTCGGGGACGACCACGTCCTCACGGACGACGCGATCAACCCGGACTACACCCACGACGAGGCGCTCACGGCGCCACCGGAACGCCCCGCCGCCGTCGTGTGCCCCGCCACGACCGAGGAGGTGGCAGCGATCCTCCGCCTCGCCGACGAGCTCCGCGTCCCGGTCACGGCCCGGGGCGCGGGCACCGGCCTCTGCGGCGGCGCCATCCCCCGTCCGGACGCCATCCTCGTCTCCTTCGAGCGCATGGACCGGGTGTTGGAGATCGACACGGAGAACCACGTCGCCGTGGTCGAGGCGGGCGTCACCCTCGACCGCCTCGACGAGGCCACCGCCGCCCACGGCCTCGTCTACCCCGTCTACCCGGGCGAGAACAGCGCCACGCTGGGTGGGAACGTGGCCACCAACGCCGGCGGCATGCGGGCCGTGAAGTACGGCGTCACCCGCCACCAGGTCCTCGGCCTCACGGCCGTCCTCGCCGGCGGCGACGTCATCCGCACGGGCGGCAAGTTCGCGAAAGCCACCACGGGCTACGACCTCACACAGCTCATCGTGGGCTCCGAAGGCACGCTCGCCCTCGTCGCCGAGGTCGTCCTGCGCCTCTACCCCCGCCCCGCCCACACCGCCACCGTCCTCGCCCCCTTCCCCACGCTCGACGCCGTCGCCGCCGCCGTCCCCCGCATCGTGAACAGCGGCGTCCACCCGCTCATCCTGGAGTACGTCGACTTCATGGGCATGGCGGCGACCACCGCGAACGTGGGCCTCGACCTCGGCATCCCCGAGGACGTGAAGCAGGCCGCCCTCGCCTACCTCGTCGTCGTGCTCGAGGACGACGACGAGGGCCGCCTCGACGAGGACGTCGCCGCAACCGGGGAGCTCCTCGCCGGCCTCGGCGCCCTCGACGTCTACGTCCTCCCCTCCCACGCCGGTGCCGCCCTCCTCGACGCCCGCGAGAAGGCGTTCTGGGTGGCCAAGCAGGCCGGCGCACAGGACATCGTCGACGTCGTCGTGCCCCGGGCGTCCATCCCCGGCTACCTGGCCGGCGTGAACGCCCTCGCCCGCGAGCATGAGACGCTCGTCGCCGGAGCGGGCCACGCGGGCGACGGCAACGTCCACCTCTCCGTCTTCCAGCCCGACGACGCCGTCCGCGGAGAGGTTATGCGCGGGATCTTCTCCGCCGGGATGGACCTGGGCGGGGCGATCTCGGCCGAACACGGCATCGGGACCGAGAAGAGGGCCTACTTCCTCGACCTGGAGGATCCTGTGAAAGTGGCCCTCATGCGCCGCGTCAAGGCAGCCTTCGATCCCAACGGGATCCTGAACCCGGGAGTGCTCTTCTGATGGCTCCGCAGACTGGCGCTGCTCCGCGGTGCCGGCGGGGCCCCCCACCCCGCCGGCCGCGCTACGAAGGGAGATGACATGAACGGAGCCCGAGCGCTCATCCGCACGCTCGTCGCCTGCGGGGTGGACACGTGCTTCACGAATCCGGGGACGTCCGAGATGCACTTCGTGGCGGCCCTCGACGCCGTCCCGGAGATGCGGGCGGTACTGGGCCTCTTCGAGGGCGTCGTCACGGGTGCCGCCGACGGGTACGGCCGCATGACGGGGCGGCCCGCTGCCACCCTCCTCCACCTCGGCCCCGGCCTGGGCAACGGGATCGCCAACCTCCACAACGCCCGCCGGGCCCGGACTCCGATCGTGAACATCGTGGGCGACCACGCCACGGGCCACGCCAAGTACGACGCCCCCCTGCAGTCCGACGTCGACGCCCTGGCGCGCAACGTGTCCGGCTGGATCCGCGCCACTCAGCAGCCCGGCGACGTGGCCGCCGACGCCTCCGACGCGGTGGCCGCCGCCCTCACCCCGCCCGGCCAGATCGCCACGCTCGTGCTCCCGGCCGACACGACCTGGATGGAGGCGGGCGAGCCCGCCGCCCCCCGCCCTTCTCCGGCCCCCGCTCCGGTCCCGCCAGACACGGTGGAGGCGGTCGCCGCCGCCCTCCGCTCCGGCGAACCCGCCCTCCTCCTCCTGGGTGGCGCCGCCGTGAGGGACCGGGGGCCTCTCGAGGCGGCGAGTCGGGTGGCCGCCGCCACCGGCGCCCGGCTCCTGTGCGAGACGTTCCCGGCCCGCCTCGTCCGCGGGGCCGGCCTGCCACCCCTAGACCGCCTGGGCTACCTGGCCGAGATGGCGACTGCCCAGCTCGCCGGCCTCCGCCACCTCGTCCTCGTCGACGCCAAACGGCCCGCCTCGTTCTTCGCCTACCCGGCCCAGCCCGGCGACCTCGTACCAGACGGCTGCGAGGTGCACGTCCTGGCGACGGGGAGCGACGACGTCCCGGGCGCCCTCGACGCCCTCGTGGAGGCCGCCGGTGCGGGCGGCGCCTCTCCCGCCGGCCAGCCGGCCGCACGCCCGGACCCCCCCACCGGTCCCCTTACCGCCGAGTCCGCGACGGCGGCCGTGGGCACACTCCTGCCCGAGGGCGCTGTGATCTCCGACGAGTCGAACACGTCGGGGATCTTCCTCGCCCCGCACACGGCGGGGGCACCGCCCCACGACGTCCTCACGCTCACCGGAGGCTCCATCGGCCAGGGCCTCCCGGTGGCGACGGGCGCCGCCCTCGCCTGCCCGGAGCGCAAGGTCATCTGCCTCGAGGCCGACGGGAGCGCCATGTACACGCTGCAGGCTCTCTGGACACAGGCCCGCGAGGGCCTCGACGTCACGACCGTCCTGCTCAACAACCGCTCCTACGCCATCCTGAACCTGGAGCTGAGCCGGGTCGGTGCCGAAGCCGCCGGCCCCCGCGCCAAGGCCCTCTTCGACCTCTCCGGCCCCGACATCGACTTCGTGGCCCTCGCCCGGGGGATGGGCGTGCCGGCGACCCGGGCCGGCACCGCCGCCGAGCTCGTGGCCGCGTTCTCGCGGGCGATGGCCGAACCCGGCCCCCATCTCATCGAGGCCCTCGTCCCCCCTCTCGTCTGAGGGCGTAAGGAAACCCCTCCCCGGTCGTCCTCCCGGTGAAGACCCCGACACCCGGTCGGGGCCCGACCCAGGGAGGCAGCAATGAGGTCGAAACGAGTCCTGGCTCTTGTCGCGGCCGTGGTTCTCGTCCTGGGCGCCGGCGCCGTGGCGGCAGTCCTGACGTCGTCCCGCAATCCGGGTAGGTCCCCAGGGTCGGGGTCGAGGACGAGCCTCAGCCCCGGTGAAGACGTGCCCGCCGCGACAGTGACCACCGTTCCCCCGGGCGCTCCTGACGACGGCAGCGGCGGCGAGGGCACGCGGGATCCCGGAGCGGATCGAAACGGCGGCGGACCCCGGTGGGACGGTGACGGCGGTGACGGCGAGGGCGACGGGGGTGGCGCAGCGGAGGCGCCCGAGGACGCCGGAGCCCAGGACCCCGCCGACCGCGACGGACTCCCCGACGGCGGCGGCGGCGAGGGCTACGACCCCGACGGACTCCCCGACGGCGGCGGCGGGGAGGGCTACGACCCCGACGGACTCCCCGACGGCGGCGGCGGGGAGGGCTACGACCCCGACGGACTCCCCGACGGCGGCGGCGGCGAGGGCTACAGCGGCTCCTGAGCCAGGGCGCTGCGGGGGGAGGTGCCGCAGGGACGGGCTCCTCCCCCCGCGCCACGGATCCGCTCCCAAAGGCCTAGATTGCGGAACCGGAGCCGCACCGGGGGCGTAATGGGAGGTGAACAGATGTTCTGCTCAGCGTGCGGGGCGCCTCGCGTTCCCGGCACCCGTTTCTGTGCGACGTGCGGCGGGGCCTTCCCGGACGACACGGGAGAAGCCCCGGTCACGGAGTCCCAGACCCCGCCGACTCCGCCGGCCCCCCCTGGCGGACCCTACGGGCCCCCCGTCTCCCCGCCCGCGGCGCCCGAGATCCCGCCGACGCAGCCCGTGGCCACAGCCGCCGCCCCCGGGTTCGCCCCTGTTCCGGGCCCCGTGCGACCCCCGCTCACCGTCCAGGAGCAGCGGCGCATCCGGTGGCTCTCGATAGCCATCATCGTCCTCCTCATGGCCTCCCTGCTCGTCACGGTCATCCTCCTCGGCGGCGGCGACGGGGGCGAGAGCCTGCAGTCGGCCCCGGCTGACCCGGCCCGGACGTCGGCGGACGCCACCGCCTCCACCACGACGCCGACCACCAAGGCAGCCGCCACGGCGGCGGCGACCACGACCTCCCTGTCCGCCGGCTCACGCTCCGGCGGCTCGTCCACGGCCCCGCGGGCCGAGGCTCTCGTCGACGACGCCATGAGCCGCTGCGGCTTCAGCACGTCCGGCACCGTCGCCGTGGACATGACGAGGTCCTCGGTCTGGGTCGTGCGCACGAAGGTGACCCACCGGGTGGACGCCTCCACAGTGATCACAGACGAGGTGCGCTTCAACGTGAACGTCGCCTCGAGCGAGGTCACACCCACGGACCAACTCGGCTTCGAGCTCCTGGACTGCATATGACGGCGATCCCGCTTTCACCCCAGGCCGCGCCCCCGGGCGCAGGCCGTCGCACGATCCAGGCGCTCGCCGGGGGCACGATAGGCGCCGCCGCCCTCTTCCTCGTCCTGGCCACGCTGCTGGTGGTGAGCTGGACGGGCGGGGGCGAAGTCCTGCTGGAGTCGGCAGCAGCGGCGGGCCCACAACCCTTCACCCCCACCGCCGCCGGCTCCGGCGCCGCCGGCGCTCTGGGCGCGAAGCCGAAGAGCGGCGTAACGCCTGCGACCGCCACGACCCCCCTCCCCCTGCCGTCCGCCCCGCCCATATCCGGAATCCCCGCCGGCCGGGTGGGCCTCTACGGCGGCACGGGCGACAACAGGGTGTGCGACCGCGACCAACTCGTGCGGTTCCTGGAGTCGAACCCTGCCAAGGCCCGGGCCTGGGCGGGTGTCCTCGGGGTCCGCGTCTCCGACATCGACGTCTACGTGCGCCGGCTCACACCCACCGTGCTCCTGTACGACACCCGGGTCACGAACCACGGCTTCAGCGGGGGCCGGGCCACGTCGCGCCAGGCCGTGCTGCAGGCGGGCACGGCCGTGCTCGTGGACTCCCGGGGGGAGCCTGTGGTGCGCTGCGCCTGCGGAAACCCCCTCACGGCGCCCGTCCCCACGCGCCGCACCAGCTACACCGGCCAGGCGTGGCCGGGCTTCCGCCCCGGCGTCGTCGTGGTCGTCGTCGTGAACCGGCCCTCCGGCCAGAGCGGCCAGAGCGGCGCCCAGAGCGGGGGACAGGGCTCACAGACCACGACCACCACGAAGGGATCCAAGACGATCGTGGTGACCGCCTCGCAGGCTGCGGACCCCGAGGACCAGGAGTTCATGGGGCTCGTCGTGGGCTCCACGATCACGGCGAACAGCGACGGCCTCGCCACGGGGACCACGACGCAGCCGAAGTCAATATCCGGGCCGGACGGCGACCTGGCGGGCGCATCCACCTTGTCGTTCGAAGGCACGTACGACGACACATCCGGGAGCCTCACCGGCACCTTCAAATGGGACATCGAGTTCCAGGCCTTCACAGCCTCGTGCACGAGTCCCTTCCAGGGGGCGGGCTCGGGCGCCACGATCACCGGCGAAGCCAACTGGCAGTGCAGCGGCACGCTCGAAGGCTGGGGTTCCGGTACCGGTACCGCGGGAGCCACGCTCACCATGCAGGTGAGCTGACGCGTGCCCGAACCCGCCCTGCTCGTGGAACGCGACGGCCACGTCGTCACCCTGACCCTGAACCGTCCCGGACGTCGCAACGCCTTCAACCCCGAGATGCTCGTGCGCCTCGCCGACGCCTGGGACATGATCGACGGGGACGACGACGTCCGCGTCGCCGTCCTCACCGGCGCCGGCGGCGACTTCTCCGCCGGGGCGGACCTCGACGAGCTCGTCGGGATGATGCTGGGCAAGCGCCCCCCCGGGAACGACTACGAGCAGCGCGTCAAGGACGACTACTCCCTCATCTTCAAGGGATTCCTCAAGGACCACCGCATCACGAAGCCCGTCGTCGCCGCCGTCGAAGGCGCCTGCTTCGCCGGCGGCACGGAGATCCTCCAGGCCCTCGACGTCCGGGTCGCCGCCGAGGGCTCCCGCATCGCCATCTCCGAGGTGCAGCGGGGCCTCTTCCCAATGGGCGGTTCCACGGTACGGCTCCGCCGCCAGATCCCGTTCACGAAGGCGATGGAGCTCCTCCTCGTGGGCGACCCCATCGGCCCCGAGGAGGCGAAGGACGTCGGCTTGGTGGGTCGCGTCGTCCCCCGCGGCGAGGCCCTCGCCGAGGCCCACCGCATCGCGGGGCGCATCGCCCGCAACGGCCCCCTCGCCGTGCGCAAGATCAAGGAGGCCGTCATCGAGACGGAGTTCCTCCCCGAGGCCGAGGCGTTCGCCCGGGAGATGGAGATAGGCATGGCCGTGCAGATGAGCGCAGACGCCCGCGAGGGCGCCCAGGCCTTCCTCGAGAAGCGCGAGCCTCGCTGGAAGGGGCGGTAGGCGGCGCTCAGTCCTCCGCGGCGTCCTCACGCACGAACGCGGCCACGAGCCGCTCGGCGAAGGCGGCGACGTCGGCGGCGGGCGGCGGCTGGTAGTCGAGGGCCTTCATGGCCATCGCCCCGAAGACGAGAGCGAGGACGAAGTAGCGCAGCGTGTCGGCGGTGACGTCGGGGGGGAGCATCTCCTCCGCCCCTGCCGCGTCGACGAGGTTCTCGATCGCCGTGGCCCGCTCGCGGACCCCTCGGCGCAGCACCGCCGCCACCTCCCGGTCGCGGGCGGCCACGGCGAGGCCGTCCAGGACCAGCGACTCCGCCTGGCGCACCGACGGTCCCGTCATGAGGATCTCGATCAGCTTCACCGCCACCCCCGGCGTGAGCGTCCTCCCCAGCAGGGGTTCGAAGAGCGCCTCCAACTCCGCCGGGGCATAGGCGGCCACGGCCTCCGCGAGAAGCTGGGTCTTGCCCTGGAAGTTGGCGTATATCGCCCCGGTCGTGAACCCTGCCGCCCGGGCGATCTCCGAGACGTTCGCCCGGTCGAAGCCCCGACGGGCGAAGACGTCGATCGCGGCCTCGACGAGACGGCGGCGGGTCTCCTCTGTGGCCTCGACCCGCCCCGGCTGCGTGCCGGTGTCGGCGGCGGCACTCCTCGGCACGGGGCCTAGCCCTCCGCCGGTTCGCAGTCGACGAACACGCAGCGGTCGAAGGGCGTGGGCTGCCACTCCGTGGGCGTGTAGGAGAGGTGGCCGTAGCCGGTGACAAGGTGGAGCCACTTCACCATGCCGGGCTCCACCTCGTTGGCCCCCTTGCCCCCGGGGAACATGAAGCCCTCGAAACCGTTGTATACCGTGAGGCCGCCCGGCACCTGCGTGGGGCTCACCCGGGCAGCGACCACGAAGTCCCCGGCGTCGTTCCAGATCCGCACGGGGGCGTCGTCGGCGATCCCCTTCGCCGCCGCGTCGGCGTCGTTGACGAGCACGAAGGGCTTGCCGCGGTGTGTCTCCAGGAGCACGGGGTTCGTGGTGTTCATGGCATGCACGCTCCAGCGGTTGTGGCCGCTGGAGAGCTTGAAGGGGTGGTCCCCGCCCATGAGCGGCGGGTCCTTGTGCACGGGCAGGTCCTCGCCCGCCTCCCGGTACCACGGGTGGTCGATGAGGAACTGCGCCCGCCGCGTGAGCGTGGGGTAAGGGTGGCCCAGCTCCACATGGTTGCGCAGCGGGGCGTGGGTCTCCCCGCGGGGGAACGGCGACGCCTGGCCCTTGGCCATCGTCATGAGACCCCAGTCGTCGTAGCGGAGCCAGCCCTTTTCCCGGAACGTGTCCAGGGTCGTGCCCGGCGCCAGCGACCCGGCATGCACGGCGTCCCGGACCATCTCGTCGGCGACACCCTCGTCGTCGAGGAGGCGCCCGCCGAGGGTGTACTCGTCCCAAAGGGTGTCGAAGCGCCGCAAGGTGCCGGTGGCGTCCTTGTAGCCCTCGATCCCCCGCTCCCTCGCCCGGGAGGCGAGGCTCTCCAGGAGCGAGGCGAGCATCTCCCACTCCGAGCGGGCCTCGCCGGCGGGCGGGGCGGCGGCGTTCGTGAGACCGAGGAACATCGTCCAGGGCGTGGGCATGTTGAAGACGGTCTTCTCGTAGAACTGCGTGGCGGGCAGGACGACGTCGGCGTACAGCGCCGTCTGGGACATACGGAAGTCCACGGCGACGATCTTCGTGAGCTGCGGCCAGAGGGTCTCTAGGAGCAGCTCCTGGCCGCCGCGGGTGCGCCGCATCATGTTCCCGGCGATCTCCAGGAGGACCCGGGGAGGCCGGTCAGGGCGCACCTTCGAAGCCGACGGCCACAAGGGCGCCATCTCGTTCCAGTACGAGTCGAAGTCCCGCACCATCGTGGGATCGTTCCAGTCCGGGTTGTTCCACCGGTCCCGGAACCCGGCGTGCCAATACCAGAAGAACGCCGGCGGCACCATGCCGGACTGCTGGGCGCCCAGGACCCGCCACATCGTGGTGGCGGCGAGCTCGTCGGTCATCGTGGGGTCCTGGGCCTTGAGGCCCTCGGTGAGCATCTCGATCGTGGAGATGAGCTCCTCCGCGCCCTCGATGCCGGGCTTGTTCTTCGTCATCGCCACCGTGTGGCCGTCGAACAGGCCCGTCGCCCACCCGCTCATGGCCGTGCCCTTCTTGCCCCAGTTCGCCGTGAGGGCAAGGAGCAGCAGCGCTGCCCGGCTCATGAGGTCGCCGTGGTAGTACTTCGTGACCCCGGCCCCGAGGACGATGCGGGTGCGCCCCGCCGCCACCTTGCGAGCCACGGTGCGCACCGTCTCCGGGTGCGTCCCACAGGTCTCCGAGACGGCTTCGGGCGTGTAGTTCCCGTCGAGGTGCCGGCGCATCCGCGCGAACACCGGCTCCACGGTCACGGTGGCGCCGTCGGCGAGGTCGACTTCGAGGGTGCCCTCGAGAACGGGCTCGAAGTCGAGGAAGAGGCTCCCCGGGTCCGCGGCCACGACACCCCCGTCTGGGTGGGCGTGGAAGAAGCGGTCGTCGCGCCCGCCCTCTTGCACGTGGCATTCGCGCAGGAACTCCTGGGTGTCGGTGCGCATGAGGAGCGAGAGGTCCGTCTGGGAGCGCACGAAGTCGAGGTCTGCGAGGCCCTCGGCGAGGACCGTCTGGCACATCGCCAGCGCCAGGGCGGCGTCGCTGCCGTGGCGTACCGGCACGTGGAAGTCGGCGTGGCTGTGCGACGGGCTCACGTCGGGTGAGACGAGGACGATCTCGGTGCCCTTGTAGCGGGCCTCGGTGAAGTAGTGGAAGCTCGCCTGGAACGTGTATGCCGGGTTGGCGTGCCACCACAGGATCGTATCCGCGTGGAAGACGTCGTCGACCGAGGGGGCGAAGTAGAACTTGCCCAGCGTCTGGTGGAAGCCCGGCCAGAAGTCGTTGATGGAGGCGTCGACGTCGAGGACGGTGCCCCCGAGCGCCGTCATGAAGCGCATGGACGGGACGACGGCGCCGATCTCGGGCGACCCCTCGTGCACGACGGCCTCCGGGCCGATCTCCTCGATGGCGTCGATGATGGCGTCGGAGATCTCCGTGAAGGCCTCGTCCCAGGAGATCTCCTCCCACTTGCCCTCGCCCCGCTCGCCCGCGCGGCGCAGGGGGTGCAGGAGGCGGTCGGCGCCGTACATCTGCCGGCTCCAGGCCACGCCCTTCTGGCACCCCATGGGGTTCATGTCGGGCACGCCCTCCTCGACCCGGTCGAGGTTGCCGGCGAGCTCCTCGCGCACGACCTTGCCGTCCTTCACGAACACGTACAGCGGGCAGTTCCCCGGGAAGCAGTCCACGCAGTGCGTGCCGAAGGCGACGTTGTCCCACTCCACGTCGATGCGGCGGCGGTAGCGATCCTCGCCCTGACGGACGTCGCCGGGGGCGGTCACGAGGCCCGCTCCGCGGCCACGGCCTCCATGATCTCGAAACGGTTGATCTGGTTCGTGCCCTCGTAGATCTGCGTGAGCTTGGCGTCCCGCAGGAGCTTCTCCACGCCGTATTCCCGCATGTAGCCGTAGCCGCCCAGCACCTGGATGGCGTCGGTGGCGTTGGCGACGGCGGCGTCGGACGCGAACGTCTTGGCCATCGAGGAGACCTTGAGGTCGGGCTGGCCGGCGGCCACCGCCCGCGACGCCTTCCAGACGAGGCCGCGGGCGGCCTCGACCCGGGTGGCCATGTCGGCGAGCATGAGCTGCATCGCCTGGTGCTCGACGATGGGCTTGCCGCCCTGCACGCGGACCTCGGCGTACTCGAGCGCCTTCTCGTAGGCGGCCCTCGCGATGCCGAGGGCGATGGCGCCCACGATCGGGCGGGTCACGGACATGATCATGCGGTTGAGCTGCCAGCCGAGGCCCTCGGAGCAGACCCGGTTCTCCTCTGGCACCCAGACGTCGTCGAAGATGAGCTCGACGGCGGGGCTCGCCCGCTGGCCCATCTTCTCGAAGATCTGGCCCACGGAGAAGCCGGGCGTGTCGGCGGGAACGACCACGCAGACCCCGGCCTCCCGGATCGGCCGGGACGTGTCGACGGTGCCGAAGACGGAGATGAAGCTCGCCAGGGAGCCGTTGGAGATGAAGACCTTGCGGCCGTTCACGACGTAGCCGCCGTCCTTGGGCTCGATGCGGGTGGCGAGCTTCCCCTCGGGGTGGCCGGTGATGAAGTCCGAGCCCGCCCCGGGCTCGTTCGCCGCCAGGGACACCAGCAGGGGCTCGTCGCTGTTCCACGATTCCAGGATGGGGGGCAGGAACCGGCCGATGAGAGGGAAGTTGCCCGAAAGGAGGATGGGCGTGAGGCCCAGCGCCGCCGCCCCGATGAGCACGGCGCATCCGGCGCAGGCGGCGGCCATCTCCTCGGTGACAAGGGTCCCGGCGAACATGTCGGTGGCGGAGCCGCCCAGGAAGTCCGGGACAGCGGTACCCATCACGCCGGCCTTGGCCGCCTCGCGGAGGAGCTCCATGCGCAGCGGGCTCTCGGGGTTCTTGTCGAGCTCCAGGGCCTTCGGAGCGATGTAGCGCTGGGAGAACTCCCGCGCCCAGGCCTGGACCTCCTTCTGTTCCGTGGTGAGGTCGTCGCTCATGCGGTCGCCCCGACGCGACGGTCGATGCGCTCCAGCACTCTCCCCGCCGGGATGGTGTTGTCGGAGTGGGCGACCGCGAGCACGCCTTCGGAGTCGGGTACGAGGGCGGCGACCGGGTCCGCGGCGACGAGGTTGCAGGTGAGCTTGGCGGTGCCCATCTCGACTCCGTGGGTGACGATCTCGATCGGGGTGGCCGTGATCTCCTCGATCTCGATCTCGCCGGCGGGGCCGGGGATGAGCTTGTAGTTGATCGAGGGCCGCTGGGTCATCTCGGCCTGCATCGCGGTCAGTTCGGGGGGCATCGGGGCCGTGACGGTCCCTTCCAGGGAGAGGATGCGTTCGCCGAAACGGGTGACCGACGCCCGGAAGTCCTCGCCGTCACGTTCCCATACGACCTCGGCGATCTTCTTCGGGAAGCCGCCGATCTCGCGCCCGGGGACGAGCGCTTCGTCGGTCGTGACGTAGATGTAGGGCACGTAGTTCCCGAGCACGTCGCCCACCCGCACGGGCACGACCACCACGCATTCCTTGAAGGGGTGGATGATGTCGCTCTGGGGGTAGTTCAAGAGCACGATCGCGCCGAGGCCCTCGGCGGCCTCGATCCCCGGCGGCAGGATCTCGGCGAAGTTGTCCGCGTCGGGCGCGAAGGGGAAGAGGGCCGAACGGACACCCTGCCAGCTGTGCGGCGGCGGCGGGAACATAGGGGCCGACCAGGGCATGGTTATGGGCTGGCTCATCTCTCACCTTCCGGGAAGTGGAACGATGGATCACATAATAGCGCTATTACGGCGCCCGTCAAGGATCCGCTCGCCTGCGTTCTGGGGAGCGGCGGGGACCTCTCAGAAGGCGTCCGGGCGCACCATGGCGTCGGTGCCGCCGTCGACGAAGAGCACAGCGCCGTGGACGAAGGCCGCCTCGGGGCCCAGCAGGAACCTCACGGCACCGGCGATGTCGGCCGGGAGCCCGGTGCGCCCCAGCGGCGACGGCAGGGCGTCGGCGAGCGGCCCCAGCAGGGGGTCGGCGCGAGTGCGCTGGAGGAGCGGCGTCTCGACCGGGCCGGGGGCGACAGCGTTCAGGCGCACGCCCGCAGCGCCCCATTCGGAGGCCCGGCGGCGCACGGCGACCGCGAGGGCCCGCTTCGAGATCCCGTAGGCCAGGAACGAGGGCACGTCGCCCGCCGTCACGGCCTCACGGGTGGCGTCCTCATCACCGGCCAGCGCCAGATCGCACAGCGACAAGTCGGGCATGGGCGTGATCGTGGCGGCGTGGGACCCGATCACCACGGCGGCCGGTTCCCGCCCCCGGCCCAGGACCCCCAGGACGCCGTCGAGGACGCCAACGGTGCCGAAGTGGTTCACGGCCAGGATGAGCGCCGGGTCGTTCGGCGGGCCCACCCCGGCGCAACAGACGAGGCCGTCGAGGCGCCCACCGCAGCGCTCCCCCACCGCCGCCACCGCGGCCGGCCTCCCCGCCGGCGGGCCGCGGCCCGCCAGGACCTCGGCGTCGCGCAGGTCGACCCCCACCACCGTGTCGCCCGCCGCCTCGCAGGCGGCGCGCACCGCCGCCCCTATCCCCGACGCCGACCCCGTGACGGCGACCGTGCGTGCCGTGCCCATGACTTGCCCCCTTGTCCGTGTCGCCGCCCCGCCCCGATCAGGCGAGATCCCGGAGCCGGGCGACCCGCGCGTCGTCCGGTCCCAGATACCGCTCCAGGGTCCCGACCACGCGGTCGAGATCCAGGGTCCCGACCGCTGCCATGTCCTCCAGGTCGGCCCAGTCCCGGGTGCGGTCGAAGAACGCCTTGAACACGGCGAGATCGCCGCAGGAGAGGAACGGCACCTCGGCACCGGCGAACGATTCCCGTCTCGCCCGGCCCGCTGCCTGCTCGTGGAACTCGGTCGTGCTCAGGAAGACGTCCACCGGGGTGTCGTCCCACCACAGCCGCGCCTGACCCTCCCCTTCGAGGACATCCAGGTCCCGGGACGACCGCGAGATGTCGTCGGGCAGCGCAGCGAGGACTTCGCCGGCGCGCTCGGGGGCGGCGAAGACGTTGAGGTCGACGTCGATCGTGCCCCGAGCCCGGCGCGTGCACCAGGCAAGGGCGAGCGCCCCGCCGAAGGCATGGGGCACGTCGACGGCCTCCAGCGCGGCATGGATGGCCACGACCTTGTCGGCGAGACCGCTCACAGCGGACCGAAGCGCGGGTAGCGGAGGGCCTCGACACGCCGTGCGGGGAAGAGCGCCGCCAGCTCCAGGACGTCGAGGAGCTCACGGCCACGATCCCCAGGGTGAACCTCGCGCACCCGGGGCGTGAGCTCCAGCGTGCAGTCGAATCCGGCCGCCCGCAGGATCCTCTCCAACGTGGCCGCCGTGGGCACCTTGCGGCCGGCCTCGTAGGCGGCAAGCGCCGAGTGCGACGTGCGCGCCCGGCGCGCCAGCTCCCGCAGGGACAGGCCGGCACGGCGCCGGGCGGATCGGAGGGTCGTCGCCGCGTCCACGCAGGCATGGTATCCGATCGCATACCGCTAGTCAGCCCCCGGTTTCGCCCCCGGTCGCCGCGGCCTTCGCCCATGTGTAGTCGGCCTTGCCGCTCGGGGAGCGCACGACCTCCTCCACAAGGTGCACCTCCCGGGGGGCTTTGTAGCCGGCGAGGTGTTCCCGGCAGTGCGCGCCGAGAGCGTCCCGCGACGGGGCGCGCCCCGGCCGGGGCGCCACGACCGCCGCCACGCGCTCACCCCAGCGCTCGTCGGGGATCCCCACCACGACGGCATCCACGACGTCGGGGTGCGACTTCAGGACCGCCTCGACCTCCTCGGGATAGACCTTCTCGCCGCCCGAGTTGATGCACACCGAGCCGCGACCGAAGACCCGCACGCTGCCGTCGGCGTCGATCGTCGCCATGTCGCCCAGCAGCACCCAGCGCACCCCCTCGATCTCCACGAAAGCGCCCGCCGTCTTCTCCGGGTCGTTGTGGTACCCGAGCGGTATCCGCCCCGAGAGCGCCAGCGTGCCCACCTCGCCCGAGCCGGGCACGACCGCCCTGAGGTCGTCGGTGAAGACGCTGCTGCGCTCCCCCATCCGGAACCGGAGCCCGCCGCCCAGGCTGGAGTTGCCCGACTCGGCCGTGGCGGATCCCTGGAAGCCGGTCTCCGAGGAGCCGAAGCTCTCCAGGATCGTGACATTGGGCAGGCGGGCCTTGATGCGCTCCTTCACCGAAGGCGACGTGATCGCCCCCGCCGTCGAGATCACGAACAGGGACGAGAGGTCCCAGCCGTCCCCCTTCTCCTCCAGGGCGTCCGCCATGGGCCGGGCCATGGCGTCGCCCACGATGGCGACCGAGTTCGCCTTCTCCGCCGCCACCGCATCCCACACGGACTCGCCGCTGAAGTCCTCGACGAGCACGACCTTGTCACCCCAGAAGAGGCCGATGAAGGTGCCGAACTGGGCGGCGCCGTGGATGAGGGGCGGCGTGAGGCACATCGTGAGGTGGTGTCGCACGGCGGCGTTCTCGGCGACCTCCTCGGGCTTCGCCACGGGCTCACCGCCGGGGTTCCCACCCCCCATGCCGGCGAAGAAGACGTCCTCCTGGCGCCAGATCACGCCCTTGGGCATGCCGGTCGTGCCGCCCGTGTACACCATCCAGAGGTCGTCGCCGGAACGCCCCGGGAAGTCCCGTTCCGGAGACGAGGCCGCCAGTGCCGCCTCGTAGCGGGTGGCGTCGAGGGCCCCGGCCCCCCGCCCCCCGCCCACGACGGCGACGACGTCGAGGCCGGCCACGTCGGGTGCCACCTCCGCCGCCCTGGGGACGAACTCGTCGTGGAGGACGAGGGCCCGCAGCCCGGCGTCCTCATAGAGGTACCGGAGCTCGCCGGCGACGTAGCGGAAGTTCACGTTCACCGGGACCGCCCGGATCTTGAGCGTGCCGATGAGGGCCTCGACGAACTCCGTGCAGTTGCGCATCTGGAGACCGACGCGGTCGCCGGATCGGATCCCCCGGTCCGCCAGCCAGTGCGCGAGGCGGTTGGAGCGCTCTTCGAGCTCTGCGTAGGTGAGGCGGCTCTCGCCGCAGACGAGGGCTTCGAGGTCCCCGCAGACGTCGGCGACGCCCTCGAAGAGATCGGCGAGGTTGAACTCCATGCGGCCCCCGTGCCCGTGCGTGGCGCACAGGCTACGGACCTCACGGTCGAATTGCAACAGGTTCTAGTTCAGCTCCCGGACCTCGTCCGCAGCCGCCTCACTTGGGCGGGAAGCGCACACCTCCGTCGATGCGGATCGTCTCGGCGTTCATGTAGTCGTTCTCGACGACGTGGACGACGAGGGCGGCGAACTCCTCGACCGTCCCGAGGCGCTTCGGGAACGGCACCTCGTCGACGAGCTTCTGGCGGTTCGGGTCCGGCAGGAGGGCCAGGAGCGGCGTGTCCATCGACCCCGGGGCAACGGTGCAGACCCGGATCCCGGCGGCGGCGAGGTCCCGGGCGGCGGGCAGCGTCATGCCCACCACAGCCCCCTTGGACGCCGAGTAGGCGACCTGGCCGATCTGGCCGTCGAAGGCGGCGATCGAGGCCGTGTTCACGACCACGCCCCGCGCGCCGTCGGCCAGTGGCTCCGTGCACGACATCGCCGAGGCCGAGAGGCGCATCGCGTTGAAGGTGCCGAAGAGGTTCACCTCGAGGACCTTGCGGAAGACGCCGAAGTCGTGCGGGGAGCCGTCCCGGTTGACCGTGCGGGCCGCCCAGCCGATGCCGGCACAGTTCACGTTCACCCGCAGCGGGCCCAGCGACTCCGCCCGCGCCACGGCGGCGGCCACGTCGTCCTCGCTGGTCACGTCCGCCTGCACGAACACGGCGGCGTCGCCGAGTTCGGCGGCGAGCGCCTCGCCCTTGTCGGCGTCGCGGTCGACGATGACGGTCCGGCCGCCCCGCTCCACGAGGAGGCGCACAGTGGCCCCGCCGAGCCCGGACGCGCCACCCGTCACCAGCGCGACGACACCTGCGATCTGCATTCTTGCACTCCCTGTGTGAACCGTCGGGAGACTAGCGACCTGCGCGTAGCTACGGCTTGGTCGCCCGCACGATCCACATGGCGAAGAACTGGGAGCCGCCCCCGTAGGCGTGGCCGAGGGCGGTGCGGCAACCGTCGACCTGGTGCTCGCCCGCCAGGCCCCGCACCTGCTGGGCGGCCTCGGCGAAGCGCACCATGCCCGACGCCCCGATCGCGTTCGAGGACAGCACCCCTCCGGAGCAGTTCACCGGCATGTCCCCGCCCAGAGCAGTGGCCCCCTCGACGGTCATCCGCCAACCCTCGCCCTCTGGAGCGAAGCCGAGGTTCTCCATCCACATGGGCTCGAACCACGAGAACGGGACGTAGACCTCGGCCATGTCGATCTCGCTCCTGGGGTCGCCGATCCCCGCCGCCCGGTACGCCGCCGCCGCGCACTCGCGTCCGGCGCGGGGGTTCACCTCGTCGCGCCCGGCGAACATGGTGGGCTCTGAGCGCATGGCGTGGGCGTGCACCCACGCCGGGGGGCGCGGCGCCGCGGACGCCGCCGCCTCGTCGCCCAGCACCATGGCACAGGCGCCGTCTGAGGACGGGCAGGACTCGAGGAAGCGGATCGGGTCCCAGAGCATCGTGGAGTCCCGGATCATCTCGTAGCTCACGTCCGGTATCTGCACGTGGTTGAGCGGGTTCCTGAGGCCGTTGCGACGATCCTTGAGGGCCACGAGGATGCCGGTGTCCTCGGGCGGGTTCCACCGGCTGATGTACGCGCGGATGTGCGGAGTGAAGTAGCCGCCCGCACCGGCCACGAGCGGAGGCTGGAAGGGGATCTTGGGCGCCAGGGCCCACATGGCGTTGCTCTCGGACTGCTTCTCGAAGGCGACGGTGAGCACACGGGCGTGGATGCCCGCCTCGACCAGGTTCGCGGCCACGATCGCCGTGGATCCCCCCACCGAGCCCGCCGTGTGCACCCGCATCATGGGTTTGCCCGCCGCGCCCAGGGACTCCGCCAGGTACAGCTCGGGCATCATGACGCCCTCGAAGGTGTCCGGGGCCGTGCCGATGACGACGGCGTCCACGTCACCCCATTCGCAGCCTGCGTCCTCCAGGGCCGCCACGGCCGCCTCGCGCAGGAGGCCGGGCAGGGAGAGGTCGTCGCGCTTCATGTCGTAGCGGGTCTGGCCCACGCCGATCACGGCGCAACGCTCCGCCATCAACCCGCCTCCAAGACACAGACGAGGTTCTGCTGCAGGCAGGGCCCGGACGTGGCGTGGGCCACGACCCGCCCCGCCGAGGCGTCCATCACACGTCGCGCCGCCTCGCCCACGCGGGCGAGGCCGGCAGCCATCACCGGGTTCGCCGCCAGGGCCCCCCCGGAGGGGTTGACACGCGTGCCGTCCCCGAGGCGGAGGGCCCGGCGCAGGATGATCTCCTGGTGCGTGAACGGGGCGTGGAGCTCGGCGACGTCGACGCGACCGGCGGGCACGCCCGCCCGCTCCCCCGCCAGGGCCGCCGAGGGCGCCACGGTGAGATCCCGGGCGCCGAGAGCCTGGGGGTCCACCCGGTGGTCGATGCCCGTGATCCACGCCGGCCGCTCGCAGTGGTCTCGGGCGACGTCCCCGGCGGCGAGGATCACAGCGCAGGCGCCGTCGGAGATCGGCGCGCAGTCGGAGCGGCGCAGGGGGGCCACGAGCTCGGGTTCGGCGAGGATCCCCGCCACCGTGTACTCCCCCGCCACCTGCGCCGCCGGGTTCCCGAGGGCGTTCCGTCGCGAGCGCACCGCCACCGTCGCCATCTCCTCGGGCGTGCACACCCCGGCGTCGAGGCAGGCCCGGGCCTGCAGGGCGGCCGCGCTCACGGAGTCGAGGCCCAATGGGGCCACACAGTACGGGTCGAGTTGCAGCGTGAGGACGTCGCGGAGGTCGCCCATGGAGGACTTCCCGAACGCGTACACCAGGGCGGTGTCCGCCTGCCCGGCCTGCAGCTTCACCCACGCCTCGTACAGCGCCCAGGCACCGTCCATCTCGACGTGCGACTCGCAGATCGGCGGCCATGCCCCCCACGCGTCCAGGGCCGTCACGAAGCTGAACGGCATGCCCGCCAGGTAGTCGCTGGAACCCGAGCACGTGAAGCCGATGTCGTCCTTGGCGAGGCCGGAGCGCTCGAGCGCGTCGCCCAGGACGGGCATGAGGATCTCGACCTCGTTCAGCTCCCGCTCACGCCGCACGGTCGGGGCCTGCGCGAACGCGATCACGGCCACGTCACGCATCGTCGGGGCCTCCGCGCCCCAGGGCGCCGGCGTAGGACGCGTAGGGGGCGTCGGGCTCACCGGTGGGCCGGAAGTACCTGATCGACTCCATCGTGGGACTGAGGTCGGCGTCGTCGACCCAGACCGCCTCGACGCGCATCCCGCTGCGGACCTCGGCGGGATCGACCTCCTGCAGGAGGTGCTGGAAGGCGATGTCGGCGCCGTCGAGGAGGACGAGAGCGCACACGTACGGGCACTCCACCGCCTGGCCGGCGAAGGGGATGTTGACCACGCAGAAGGTCGTCACGACACCCCTGTCGGCCAAGGGCACCTCCTCGTCGGTGGGGCGGCCGCTCGTGGGGTCCGAACCCCGGGGGGGGACGTACACCTTCCCCGTCTCCCCGGCGCGCTGACCCACGAGGCGCCGCTCCAGGATTCCGCGGAGGAACCGGGATGCCGCCCTCCCGGGCGTGTAGTCGTACTCGAGACGGATCGGCGTCGTGATCGCCCTCACCGCCTCGCTCACGGCGACGCCCCGTCCTCGGGAGCGAAGCAGGCGACGTCCGTGATGCAGCCCGTGGTCTCTCCGGCCCAGCGGGCCCGCACCCGCATGCCGGTGCGCATGGCACCGGCCGACCCGGCGTCCACGACGTGCACAAGGGCGGTGTCGGCGCCGTCGAGGCGCACGAGCGCCCAGGCGAAGGGCCGGTCGAGGGGGTGGCGCGGGCGGGGCCGGGAGACCCACGCCCACGACGTCACCTCGCCGGCGTCGCCCACCTCCACGAAGTCCTCGCAGGGCGCCCCCGTCACCGGGTCGGCCTCCATGGGCGGCACGGTGACCCGACCGTCGGCGAGACGGCCCCCCACGATGCGTCGCTCCCGCAGGCCCGTGAAGAACTCGCCCAGGACGGGGCCGAGGCTGCGCGTGTACGGGAACTCGAGGACGTGCGTCGCGTGCAGCGACTCGCTCATGCAATCCCCCACGGCAGACGGCGCAGAAAGGCGGCAAAATTAGAACACATTTCAGTTTTCCCGGCAACCAGGTCCGACACGACTCCCGTGCCCCGGGCCCTGCCCCGACCCGTTGCTATCTTGCGCCCGTGCACCGCTCCGCCCGCGTCCTGGCCGCCACCTGCTGCCTCCTGTCGGCCTGCGCAAAGGTCCCGCCACGGGAAGCCCCCCGCTCCTCCGTGGGCCGCAGCGAAGTCCGCGACCTCGTGCGCGAGACCGCCGCGGCGTGGAAGCTCAAGGCCCCAGAGGTCGAGATCACGGCCGGCCGGCGCCGGCCCCCGGGGCGCCCCCGCGACGTCCGGGCGCTCATGGTGGAGATCCTGGACGAACGGCCCTTCGGGGCCCGGATGGAGATCGAGGTGCCCGCGGTCGGGGACGACGAGGGGGCCGCCGCCGTCGCTGCCCTGGAGCGCCTCCTGAACTGGAGCGGCCCCGCCACCGGGAAAGACGACGGCGGCGGCGAGGTGGAGGGCTTCTACTGGAGCCAGCAGCGCACCCTGTTCGTCAAGGACACGCCGCTGGACGACTACGCCCGTCTCGTCCTCGCCCACGAGATCAGCCACGCCCTCCAGGACCGCGCCGTGCCCGGCTTCGACCGCACGCGCACGCCCCCCGGCGACATGGATGCCGCCGCCGCGAACGAGGCCACCAGTGAGGGGCAGGCGATGCTGGGTGAAGCTCTCTACGCCCGCCGCCGCCGTTCCGTCCGGGGCGACGTCGCCAGGGACCTCCGCCAGTACCGTGAGTCTGTCGCCGAAGCGGACACGGCGGCCGACGCGGCGTCACCGGCGAGCTACTCCTACGGCTACCGCTGGGCGTGGGCGGTCTCGCGTAAGGGCCGGGACCCCGGAGCCGTCCTGGCGGCCTTCGAACGGCCACCCGTCACCACACGCGAGATCCTCCACCCCGGCCTGTACCGCCGGGGTTGGAGGCCCCGACCCGTGGCGACGCCCGACATCGCCGGTCTCTTCCCGAGCGCCGTCGTCCTCGGCGACGGCGCCCTGGGCGAGATGCAGTGGGGCTTCTTCCTCCTCGGCCTCGGCATCGAGTCGCCCGGGGAGGCCCTCGCCGCCGTCGACGCCTGGGAGGGCGACCGCTACCGGGCGGTACGCACGCGCAACGGCGAGGTCGCCGCCGTCCGGGCGACCTGGAAGAGCCCTGCCGACGCCCGTGACGTCGTCGAGGCCTTCGAGGTCGCCTGCGACCTGGATCGCGGCGAGGTCTGCCAGACCGACGCCTCGTTCGTCACCATGGTCTCCCGGGAGAACACGACGCTCCTGCTCGCGGCCACCGACGCCGGCGACCTCGAGGTGCTCAGGGGTGCCGTGGCCGCCCAGGGCGTGAACTAGGCTCGGCGGATGCGAGGACCCCGGAAGGTCGTCCTCGCCTTCCTCGGGGTGGTGATGCTGGTCACCGGGTCCGTTGTCGGCCTCGGAATCCTGGGTGGGCGAGCAGGCGGCGAATCAGATGAACACGCTTCCGGTTCCGCCACGAGGCACAAAGCCCGCCCGCCGGACGCGAAGCGCCTCGCCGGCGTCGTCGAGGAGGTGGCGGACGCCTGGGGGGTGCCCGTCCCCGAGATCCATGTGATCGTCGATCCCGAGGACCTCGAGGGTGTCGGCTCGCGTGACCCCGGGGTGCTCACGGTGGTGGCGCTCGACAAGGACGCCTTCGACGGGCTCATGGAGAACGGAACCGCGACGGGCTCCGCGGGCACGCCGCTCGACGTCGCCCAGGACGAGGAGGCCGCCGGAGTCGCCCGGCGCCTCCTCGACGCCGATCCCGGCTCCTTCGAGGCGATGATGCCGGACGAAGAGGGAGAGGGGGGGGAGGACACCGCCGAGTCGCCCGAGTTCCTCGACGACGTCTACGGCCACTACGACCCGCCCCGCCACACCCTCTTCGTGGCCTTCGACGGCTTCGGCCCCGTGGAACGCATCGTCCTCGCCCACGAGACCAGCCACGCCCTCGCCGCTCTGGCGGCCCCGGCCCTGGACAGCCTCGTGACTCCGCCCAACGCCGTGGACGCGGACAACGCCCACACTGCGGCCGGCGAAGGCCAGGGAGTCCTGGGCGAGCTCCTCTACGCCCGCAGCGCCGGCATCGAGGAGAAGGCCGAGGAGCTCCTCGACGAACGTCACGACGAGGCCGAGTCCACCGAGCCGTTCGCCGAGGGCGGCGCCGCCGACTACTGGTACGGCTTCTTGTGGGCGAAGGACGTGAGCGACGACGGCGAGGAGCCCGGTGCCGTCCTGGCGGCCCTGGCCACGGAGCCTCCCTCCACGACGGCGGAGATCCTCCACCCGGAGCTGCGCGCCACGGGCTGGCGGCCCGTGGACGTCCCGGCTCCCGATGCCGTGGCGGCGGTGTCCCCGTCTGGCGATCTGGGCGCGGGCACGTACGGCGAGCTCGCCACCGCCCTCTTCCTCTACTCCTTCCCGGACGTGGAGTTCGACGACTCCTTCGACGCCGTCGAAGGCTGGGCCGGTGACCGCTTCCAGGCCGTGCGCACGGCCACCGGGGAAGCCGTCGTCCTGCGCACGGCATGGGCGGACCCGGATCGCGCCACCGAAGTCGTCGGCGCCTTCCAGGAGGCCTGCGACGTCGACCCGGGCGAGATCTGCGAGACCCCCAACGGGTTCCTCGCCTTCGCCGCCTCCGGCGCGAACACGCTCGTGGTGGGCGCCGACGACCTCGACGACCTCAGAACCCTCCGCTCCCTCGCCCCGTAGCGTCCGAAGCGGCCCCGTCAGCCGACGCCGGCGTCCTGGAGCTCGCGGAGCTCCGCGCGGAGTGCCTTGACCTCGTCCCGGAGGCGGGCGGCGTACTCGAACTCGAGACGCTTGGCGGCATCGTGCATCTCTGTCTGCAGCCGTTCGACGAGTAGGCGGAGATCGTCCGTGGGGAGACCCGTGAGGGGCGCCGGGGAACCTCCGGCGCTCTCGCGCTCGCGCCGGCCCCCGCCCGCCGTGCCTGCCCCGGCCGTCCGCCCGGCGAGGGCCTCCTTGCCCCGCACCACGGCGAGGATGTCGGTGACCTTCTTGCGGATCGTCTGCGGGTCGATGCCGTGCTCGACGTTGTGCGCCACCTGCAGGCCACGACGCCGGTTCGTCTCGGAGATCGCCCGGCGCATCGAGTCCGTGAAACCGTCCGCGTACATGATCACCTGGCCGTCGACGTTGCGGGCGGCTCGGCCGATCGTCTGCACGAGGGACGTCTCCGAGCGCAGGAAGCCCTCCTTGTCGGCGTCGAGGATGGCGACGAGGGACACCTCGGGAAGGTCCAGGCCCTCGCGCAAGAGGTTGATGCCCACGAGGACGTCGAACTCGCCCAGGCGGAGGTCGGTGAGGATCTCGATGCGCCGCAACGTGTCCACCTCCGAGTGGAGGTAGCGCACCCGGAGGCCGATCTCGGCGAGGTAGTCGGTGAGGTCCTCGGCCATCTTCTTCGTGAGCGTGGTAACCAGGACCCGCTGCTCCCGCTCGGTGCGCGCCCGAATCTCCTCCACGAGGTCGTCGATCTGGCCCTTCGTGGGCCGTACCACGACCTCCGGGTCGACGAGGCCGGTGGGGCGGACGATCTGCTCCACGATCTGGTCGGACTCGGCGAACTCGAAGGGTCCCGGGGTGGCCGAGAGGAACAGCACCTGCCCGAGGCGCTCCATGATCTCGTCGAAACGCAGGGGCCGGTTGTCCAGGGCGCAGGGGAGGCGGAAGCCGTGCTCCACCAAGACCTGCTTGCGGGAGCGGTCCCCCTCGTACTGGCCGTGGAGCTGCGGGATCGTGACGTGGCTCTCGTCCAAGATGCAGAGGAAGTCGTCCGGGAAGTAGTCGAGGAGGCAGTAGGGCGCCTCTCCCGGCTCGCGGCCGTCGAGGTGGCGGGAGTAGTTCTCGATGCCGTTGCAGTAGCCCACCTCCCGGAGCATCTCGAGGTCGTAGTTCGTACGCATGCGGAGCCGCTGCGCCTCCAGGAGCTTGCCCTGGCCTTCGAGCTCCGCCAGCCGGCCGGCGAGCTCGTCCTCGATCGCCCGGTAGGCCCGCTCCACGGTCTCGGGGCTCGTGGCGTAGTGCGTCGCCGGGTAGACCTCGACGTCGTCGAGGACTCCGATCACCTCGCCCGTGAGCGGGTTCATGCGCAGGATCCTCTCGATCTCGTCTCCGAAGAGCTCCACTCGCACGGCGGTCTCGTCGTAGGCGGGGAACACCTCCAGGGTGTCGCCCCGGATCCGGAAACGGCCCCTCTGGAAGGCGACGTCGTTGCGCTCGTAGTGCATGTCCACGAGACGGCGGGCGACGACGTCACGGTCGACCTCGTCGCGGGCCCGGAGGTAGAGCACGTTCTCGCGGTAGGCCTCGGGCGAGCCCAGGCCGTAGACCGCGCTCACGGACGCCACCACGATCACGTCCCGGCGGTGCAGGATCGCCGACGTCGCCGAGTGGCGGAGGCGCTCGATCTCGTCGTTCACGGAGGCGTCCTTCTCGATGTACGTGTCAGTCTGCGGGACGTACGCCTCCGGCTGGTAGTAGTCGTAGTAGCTCACGAAGTATTCGACGCGGTTCTCGGGGAAGAGCTCCCGGAACTCGTTGGCGAGCTGGGCGGCGAGGGCCTTGTTCGGGGCGAGGACGATCGCCGGACGGTTCAGGCGGGCCACGACGTGGGCGGCGCTGAACGTCTTGCCGGTGCCGGTGCCCCCGAGGAGGGTCTGGAACCGGAGGCCGTCCTCGTAGCCGGCCACGAGGTCGTCGATGGCGTGCGGCTGGTCCCCGGCAGGCTCGAACTCGGACACGATCCGGAAGCGGTCCACGGGTGCGAGTCTACGGAGGGCGGTGGGTGCGCTCCGTGCCGTGTCGCGTATGGAGCGCCCGGCGAAAGGCAGGCCGGCCGCCATTGGAGCGTCGCAAATGGGTCGGACGCCCCTTGCCCGGTCGCAGCGGTGGCAATAGGCTCGAAACGGTCATGCTGTCGATGCTGCCCCTGGGACTGCCGCCGCTCGCCGAACGGGCACGGACGTGCTTGCTCGCCGTCGTGCTCGTCGTCACGGCCTCCTTCGCCGTCCAAGCCGGCCTGCCCCACGTCCCCGATCTCCTTGGCCGGCGCGAGGCCGGCGCCGCCGCCCGCGGCTACGGGGACACCGACACATTCTGGTCGGCTCTGCCCGCCCTCGCCGAATCCCTGGGCGCCCTGGCGGCACCAGCCACCAGGGCCGGCTCCGCTGCGACCGCCGGCGCCGCCACCGCCGCGACCCTCTCGGCGACGGCCGGCACCGCCGCAGCCGCCCCCGCGCAGGCACTCGCTCCGGCGTCCTCCACGCCCTCCCCGACGGGCGGAGCCACGGCTGTCGCGCCCCGCCCCGCCACGGCCCCGGCGATCAAGGCCCCGCCGCCGAAGTCGCCACAGCGGCCCATGTCGGGCCACCAGTCGCCACCGCCTCCTCCCTCGTCGGACGCCGCCCCGCCCGAGCCCCCAGACACGTCCGGCGGCGCCTCCGGAAGCCCAGGCACGTCCTCGGGCGGCGGCTCCGCCACCACCCCCGGGCCCGCCCCCGTCGAGGCACCCAAGGCAGGCAGGACCGCCCCGCCGACCACGTAGTCTCCGGCCATGCTCCGGCCCCGACACCTGCGCACGCGCCTCGTCGTACCCTTCGGCCTCCTCGTGGCATTCCTCACCCTCGCCGGCTCGTACTTCCTCACCCGCCAGGTCGTCGGCTCGCTGGAGGAGCGCCGTCTGGCCACGCTCGCTGACGGCGTAACCCGGGCCCAGGTGGCTGCCGGGGAGGCCGAGCAGGACGCCCTCGACGCGGTACGGGGCGCGGGGGCCGACGCAGCCCTCGCCCGTGCCGTCGCCGCCGCCGACACGGCCGCCGTCGCGGCCCGGCTGCCCGGTGACGCCGGCCTCGCCACGGCCGTCGCGGTCCTCCCCGACGGCAGAGCGGTGGCGGTGCCCGGCACGGACCCGGCCCTCGCCGCCGCCGCCGCCGCCACGCCCCAGGTCTCCCGGTCTCTCGCCGGCGCCAAGGACACCCGAGGCGACCGCCACGCCGGCCTCACGGCGGGCCCACCGGCCCTCCTCGTCGTGTCCGGACCGGTGCGGGTGGACGGCCGGGTGGTGGGCGCCGTCGCGGCGGCGGTCCCCCTGGCGGGTCTCGTGTCCTCGATGCGTCGCGAGCTCCTCCTCGACGTCGCCGTGCTGTCGCCGTCGGGGGCCGCCCTGGAATCCTCGCTCACCGGCCGGTCCGGCCTCGCCGCCGTCTCCTTCCCCCGGCGCCTCGCCGCGGACGCCGTCGCCGGGGAACGCGTTCACAGGGACGCGACCTGGCGCGGCGGCTCCTACAGCGTCGCCGCCGGCCCCCTGCGGGTCCGGGGGGAGACCGCCGGCCTCGTCGCGGTCGCCAGCCCCGAGGCCCCTCTGCACCTCGCGGTGGCGGCCACCCGCACGCGAGTCCTGCTCGTCTTCGCCGGCGGCCTCGTCGCCGTGTTCCTCATCGGCGTGACGGTCTCGCGGCGCATGTCCCGCCCCATCGACGGCCTCGCCGCCGCCGCCGACTCCGTGGCCTCGGGCGACTTCGACCGTCGCGTCCCGGTGGACTCCGTCGACGAGCTCGGCGTGCTCTCCCGCTCGTTCAACACGATGGCGGAGCGTCTCGCCGCCTACCGGAACGAGCAGGAGGCCGTCGTCCGGGGGCTGGAGGAGATCGACCGCGCGAAGAACGAGCTCGTCGCCAACGTGTCCCACGAGCTCCGCACACCTCTTACGCCCCTCATGGGAGCCGCCCGCATGCTGGAACGGCCCGAGCTCGACGCCGACGCCCGCCGTCAGGTGGCGGGGCTCCTGGAGTCCAACACCGCCCGCCTCGCCACGCTCGCCGACCGCCTCGTCACCGCGACGGCGATGGCCGCGGGCAAGGTGCCCGGGACGTCCGTTCGGGTCGGCGTCGACGACGCCTTCCGCGAGGCCCTCCTGCGCCTTCCCGGAGCCGACCGCAGCCGTGTGCGCGCCCGACTTCCGGTCCCCGCCCCCGGCGTCCTGGCGGACCAAGGTGCTCTCACTCAGGTGATGGCCGAGCTCCTCGCCAACGCCTGCAAGTTCTCCGACGCCGACGTCACCTTCACGGTCGCGCCGGCAGACGAAAGCGTCGCGCTCTCCGTGGTGGACACGGGCGTCGGCATCCCCGCGGAAGCCCGGGACCGGATCTTCGACCGCTTCGAGCAGGCGGACGGGTCCTCGACACGGCGCTTCGGCGGCCTCGGACTCGGCCTCTGGCTCGCCCGCGGCCTCACCGAGAAGATGGGCGGCCGTCTCGTCCTCGACAGCACCCCCGGGCAGGGGACGACCGCCACCGTCGAGCTCCCCGCGGCTCAGGACACCACGGCGAAGGCCTGACCCGGAAACGTCGGAAGGGGGCCGCCGAAGAGCACGCGCACGGCGGAGGCGCCGAGGCGGCGCCGACGAGCGTCGCCGTCTCCGCGTGAACGCGCGCCGTCGCGGCACGCCCGGGCCGTGGCGGGCGCGGAGCGGGGCTCCCCTCGGCGTCCCGGGTCAATCCAGCAGCCCGGCCAACTCGGTGAGCGCCTGGATCCTCGGCCCGGGGAAGTCGGGGTGGGCGTCGTGGCGGTCGAGGAGCACGGCGGACATCCCCACACTGCCCGCCCCCTCGACGTCGGCCTCGAGGGAATCCCCCACGTAGAGAGCGTCCCCCGCCGCGACACCGGCAAGGTCGAGGGCGATGCGGAAGATCTCCGGGTCCGGCTTCTCCACGCCCGCCCGACCGGACACGACGCAGACCTCCAGGCGGTGGCGCACTTCGAGGTGGACGAGGAGGTCCTCGAGCCAGTCCTCGAAGTTCGAGATGAGGCCGATGCGGTAGCCCCGCTCCTCGATGGCGTCGAACGCCGGACCCACGTCGGGGAAGAGACCGTAGGTCTCGAACTCGGAGAAGCGCCGGTAGAGGCGCCCCGGGAGATCCTGCGGGTACGCGACGCCGAGCTCGCCGAAGGCGTCGTGGTAGAGCTGCGTCCAGAACCGCACGGACTGGTCCCGGTCGAGGGAGAAGGTCCCCCCGGACGTCTCCCGCAGGCGGGTGGCGAAGTGGGCGATCTCCTTGCGCAGGAACCCGGCGAGGCGACCGGCGTCGACGTCGAGGCCGGCCGAGCGGCACTCGTCGCCGAAGTGCCACTCCCAGGACGGGTCGGGATGGAGCAGGGTCTCGCCGGCGTCGAAGAGCACGATCTCGGGCTTCACGTCCGGCGAGTGTAGGGGCGGGGCAGCGACCGGACCCGGCACCGTTCTGGGGGGCGGCGACCGGGGCCACGGGGTCTGATGCCGCCTCCTCAATCTGATGCTGTTGTCCCGGAATACCGGGACAACAGCATCCCCGTGTTGTGATGGGTCCGCCGGATGGGG
>CAYJLW010000003.1:0-44935 GCA_964370965.1 uncultured Acidimicrobiia bacterium
GGCGGCCGCCCGGTTTCGATCGGGGGGGCGGGGTCGGGCGTGGCGCCCCGCCGGCAGCCTGGCCGGGGGGGACGTGCCAGGGGGCGGTGGCCGCGGTGACGGGCGGAAGGGCGCGGGCGGGAGGGGGTGGGAGCAGTGGGCTCGCCACCGCCGTCGCCACGGGCGCGCCGACGCGGGGGACCGTGGGCGGTGGCGGCGGGGGCGAGTCCGTGGGGGCGGGGGCCGCCTGCGCTCGGGCGACGCCCGCCCAGGGGGGCGGGGGAAGGCTGATGCCGCCCGGGGCTGTGTCCTCCTCACCCGGCTCGGCGGGAGGCCCGGGCGCACCGAGCGGCGGAAGGCCGGCGCCGGCGGGGGGCTGTTGTGTGGCAGCCGCTTCGTCGACGGCCAGCGCGACGGCCGCGGCCGCCGCCGCCGGGCCTCCAGCCGGCGGCGCCGGGACGAGTGTCACGGGCTCCGGGGGACCGTCGGCGGTCGTGGGTTCCGGCCCGGGCTCCGGTTCCGCGGCGGAGGCTGCCGTCGCGCTGGTGGGGTCGGTGAGTGCCGGGGCGAGGGGGGCGGATTCGTCGGCGGCGGCGCCAGTGGGTTGCGCAGGGTCCTGCGCGGCTGCTCGGGGTTCCGGCTCCGCGGCGGACGCGACCGCGGCTGCGACGAGGACTGTGGCCGCGGCGGCCGCTGCCCCAGGGCTGGATTCCGGGACGGCGGCCGTGCCCACGGCCGGGATCGCGGCCGGGACGACGTCGGGCAGGGGAGGGATCCCGATCGAAAGCGGGACCGGTTCCGGGAGGGCCACACCCGCGGGCTCGGCGACAGGCTCGGGCGCCGGCGGGGCCGAGGGAGCGACCATGGCGGCGGGGGCCGCCAACATCGGGGTCACCACGAGCGCGTCGAGCACACCGGCGAGGCCCGTGAGGCGCCTCCGGCACCCCTCGCAGCGGATGGCGTGGTCGACCACACGCCGGGCGAGGCGACCCGAGAAGGGTGGCCGGTCGTCGGCCACCAGGAGGCCGCCGAGGTCACGGCATTCGGGGTCGCCGTCGTTCCAGATCAGGCCGGCGGCGCAGGCCCCGGCGAAGCGCCGCAGCGCCTGGGCACGGGCGGCGTCGGCTGCGGGCACGGAGGCTCCCAGGGCGGCGGCGAGCTCGGGCAGGGTGACGCCGTGGCGCACGGCGAGGAGGACGACCGAGGCGTCTTCGACAGGCATCGTGCGAATGCCACCCCATGCGATGTGGGCCACGGAGGCGCCCCGTGCCTCCGAGCCCGTGCCCGAGACCCGGGCCAGGAGCCAGGCGGGGTCGGCGTCGGGGGGGAGTCCCAGCCACTGCAGCGGGTCGGTGCCGTCGCGCTGCAGGCGATCGACGGCGAGGCCCCGGGCGAGGCTGAGCACCCACGCCCCGAACAGGCTGCGGTCGCTGAGGCTGGGCGCGAGGGTCTCCGCGAGGAGGTAGGTCTGGCGGCCGACTTCCGACGCGACCTCGGGATCGCGGATGAGGCGGGACACGAGATCGTGCACCGGCGCCGCCCAGGGCCGGAACTGCCCCGCGAAGCCGTCAGCTCCGTCGAGCGGCCTGCTCTTTGCTCGTCTTTCCCGCACGGTCGCCCCCGGTGGCAGAGGTCGCGCTGAGAGGGAGTTTGACACGACATCCCGCGAAACCCGTGTCATTCCAGCACCTATTTCACGAGGATGTTGACGAAGCAGACGGGGCCGGTCCCCACGAGGTGGCCGAGAGCCACCTTCGCGCCCTCCACCTGGCGGGCGCCGGCCTCACCCCGGAGCTGCAGGGTGTTCTCCCAGACCTGCGCGAGGCCGGTGGGGCCGATGGGGTGACCCCGGCCGAGCAGGCCGCCGTCGGTGGAGAACGGGATCCGCCCCCCGATCTCCGTGGCGCCCTCGGCGAGGATCTTCTCGGCGTCTCCCTCGGGGCAGACACCCAGGAGCTCGTAGTAGGCGATCTCCTCCACGGCGAAGGCGTCGTGCACCTGCACGAGGTCGAGGTCCTCGGGGCCGATACCGGCCGCCTCGTAGGCTTCGCGCGCAGTCCCGACGGTCATAGGTGCGGGGCCCACCACGCTGGCCCCGGCGTCGAGGCCCTCGAGAAAGGTCTCGCTGCGCCCCGCGGAGGCCGCCAGGCGCACGACCGGGCGCCCCGGGGCCCAGCGCGGAGCGAGGTCGGCCCGGCAGAGAACGGCGGCGGCGGCGCCGAAGCCGAACGGGCAGCACATCATCGACGTGAGCGGGTCTGCCACCATCCGGGAGGCGAGGACGTCGTCGATGCTGATGCGCCGTTCCGGCCGGCGTTGCGCGTTCGGGTTCAGGGCGGCGTTGTTCCAGTTCTTCGCCGCCACCCGGGCGAGGTCGGCGGCCGTGGTGCCCTGCTCGAACATGCGTCGCTGCGCCCACATGGCGAACACGGCGGCGGGCACGAAGAGGGCCTCGACACCCCGGGCGCGCTCGGTGACACGCCGCAGGGCGGACGCCCCTTCCGGGCAGTCGAAGCCCACTACGAGCGCCGTGTCGTAGACCCCGGAACGGATGGCGACGTAGGCCTCGTGGATCCCGGCGGCGGACGTCGCCGAGGCGTTCGCCACGTTCTGCACCAGGGCGCCGTTCAGGCCGAGCTCCTTGACGGCGCGGACGCCGGAGGGCGAGCCGGGCATGGCCGAGCAGGCATAGACCGCCCCTATGCCCGAGTAGGTGAGGCCGGCGTCCGCCAAGGCGGCGGAGCCCGCCCGGCGCACGAGGGCGGCGCCGCTGCCGAAGGGGTGGGTGCCGACGGGCTCCATGCCGACACCGAGAACGGCGACGTCGGTCACGGGGTGTCGGGCCGGAAGGCGAAGGACACGACGGGCCGGCCGGAGTCCTCGTCGCGACGGACCTCCTTGAGGCACAGCGTCATGCGGTCGCCGATCGCGAGGTCGTCGTAGTCGGCGTCCACCACGAGGGTCTGCACCCGGAGGCCGTCGTCGAGGTCGACCTGGCCGAGGAGGCCGCCCTGGCCGCCGCCCACGTAGCCCAGGGCGGCGTCGCGGACACAGGTGAAGGCGTGCAAGGCCCCGCCCGGGCCGAGCTCGAGGGGCTCACAGCCGGTGGCGTCGCGGGCGCAGAGCACCCGGGGGGGGAAGAACCGGGCGCCGCAGGTGGGGCAGCGGCTGCCCAGGAGCCGGAGGGGCTCCACGACGGTGAACGTCCCCTCTTCGATCGGGATGGGTGCCTCAGCCACGGTGGCGGAGGGTAGCCGAGGGCGCGCGTCGCCGAGGAGCGCGCCGTCCCGACTCAGGAGACGAGGGCGGGTATGACGGTGGGCGGACAAGGCGCCGTGGCGTCTCCCTGTGCCTGCTGGTCCAGGAACGTGGCTGCCGCCCGGTAGCCGAGGTCCATGAGCTCCTCGGTCCGCGACATGTCCGGGAAGTTCATCAGGGGCACCGGGGGCTGGGGGAGTACGACGAGGTCGGTCTCGTGGCGGTAGCGCTCCACGTCGAGGCGGAACCGGTTCGCCCGCGAGATCGCGAACGCGTGCAGGAGCATCGAGAAGGACGACGTGGGGGTGGTCTGGGAGACCCCGTCGCGGACGGCGAGGACGTACACCCTCTCCGCGGGGACGGCGTGGCTGATGGGCACGTTGTTCACGACGCCGCCGTCGACGTACACGTGCGTGCCGATGCGCACGGGAGGGAAGACGCCCGGCAGGGCGGTGGTGGCGAGCAGCGGCTTCAGCAGCGGTCCGGCGGCGAAGACGTGCTCCTCCCCAGTGGCCACCTCGCAGCCCACGATGCGCAGCTTCGCCCGCAACTGGTCGAAGCGGGCCACGCGCAGGCTGCGGGTGACGAGGCGGATGAGGCCGGAGTTCGGGTAGAGGTGGTCGTGGCGGCGGGCGATCTTCCAGGCGTGGCGAACCGTGCTGCCCGGGAAGAGATCCTCGGTGCGCAGGGACCGCCAGATCTCCTCGAGGCGGCGCACGCCGTCGAGGTCCGGTTGTTCGGCGAGGAAGGCGCCGTTGAGGGCGCCCACGGAGCAGGCCACGAAGACGTCGGGACGGACGCCGGTTTCGAAGAGGGCGCGGAGCATGCCGACCTGGACGGCGCCCAACGGGCCGCCCCCGGAGAGCACTATCGCGGTGCCCTTGCCCCGTTCCGGGAGCGGGGTGACCGACTGAGTGGAGTGGAGATTGCGACGCTTGCGGATCATGTTTCCCCCAGGCCCGATCATTTCGCCGTGCAGAACCCGATTCCCTGCGGGCGACGGGTTCCCGAGGCTGAGATGACGAGGCCGTCACCCGCCGTATCGGCACGCGGTGAAGCGGTAGTAGCCGCAAGAGGGATCAGCGCACGACGTCGTCAGGGGTGACGATCTCGACCAGTCGCCCTGCCCCACGTTGCAGTCGCAGATCGCGGGTCACGAGCGGCACGCCGAGCAGCTCGGCGAGGGCGACGTACTCGGCGTCGTAGGTCTTGGCCCAACCGAGGCGTCGAGCGACGTCGCACGCGCGCTCATACAGCTCAGCGCGGCTGTACCGGGTGATCGGTGCGGCGCCAAGCGCGCCATGGCCCCGAGCAGCGAGTTCCGGGGTGAGCTCGCGCCGCCAGACGAGCTCGTTGAGTACCGAGGTCACCTCCGACCACAGCAAGGCCGGGCTCGCCAGGTCGTTCCCGAGGACGCCGATCCCCGCCGTTGAGACCGCGAGCGCGAGCGTCGCGCTGGCATCGACCACGAACATCAGCGCCCCGAGCGAGAGCGAGCGAGCGCCGACACCATGTCGGGCATGGGTTCGCCGGTGAGCGTGCGATCGAACCTCGAGGGGGCGAGATCGGGTCCACCGACGAGCGAGTCGAGTACGGCCTCGTCCACGAGGTACTGCGTGCCGACACGCTCGGCCGCCAGCCGGCCGTCGCGAATCCATCGACGGATCGTCTCGGGGTTGCGATGCACTCGACGAGCGGCCTGCGGAACCGTGATCATGATGTTGCATACTACAACATCATTCCGACGGACCCCGCGCTGCCGGCGGGGTGGGGTCCTCAGTTGACCGCCCGTCGGGGGGCACTTGTACTATCCGCCGCGGCGATCGCCCCCGGTCGCCGAGCACTGCAACGCAGACCAAGAGCGCCGGACAGCGCAAGGGCTCAGGGAGAGACAGCGTGCAGGCGTACTACGCCAACTACCTCACGGTCGCATGCTTCAGCCTTCTGGGGCTGCTCCTTTTCGCCGTCGGCATCGGCCTCGCGAGGGTGGTGGCCCCCCGGCACCAGACGAAGGACAAGCTCACCACCTACGAGTGCGGCGTCGACCCGGTGGGCACAGGCTGGACGCAACAACACGTCCGCTACTACGTCTTCGCCCTCCTCTTCGTCGTCTTCGACGTGGAGGCCGTCTTCGTCTTCCCGTGGGCCGTGGTCATGGGCTCTCTCGGCACGGCGGCGCTCGTGGAGATGATCGTGTTCATCGCCATCCTCGCTGCCGCGCTCGTCTACGCAGTCCGCAAGGAGCTCCTGCGATGGTCGTGAGGATCGCGGAGAGGGGCATCTGATGCCCGCACTCGAGAAGGTGAAGCTCCCGAAGCCGGTGTCCTGGCTCCTGAACTGGGGCCGGCGCTACTCACTGTGGATGTTCCAGTTCGGCCTCGCGTGCTGTGCCATCGAGATGGGGGCGGCGATCACGAGTCCCCGCTACGACGTGATGCGCCTCGGGATCATCCCGCTCCCGGCGTCCCCCCGCCAGGCCGACCTCATGATCGTCGCCGGCACCCTCACCGACAAGATGGCCCCGGCCGTGAAGCGCATCTACGAGCAGATGGCCGAGCCCCGCTACGTGATCTCGATGGGTTCCTGCGCGAACTGCGGCGGCCCGTACTGGGACAGCTACTCGGTGACCAAGGGCGTCGACCAGATCATCCGCGTCGACGTGTACGTGCCCGGCTGCCCGCCCCGGCCGGAGGCGCTCATGCAGGGCATCCTCGAGCTGCAGAAGATGATCCAGACCGAGGACATCCGGGAGAGGTGGCGAGGTGAGCCCGTTGGCACTCGCGCCTGAGGCCGTCACGGCCGCCTTCCGGGACGCCCTGGGCGACAAGGTCGTGGACACGTCCACCGCCTGCGGACAGGCGACCGTCGTGGTGCGCCCCGACGCCTGGGTGGAGGCTGCCGCCTTCGCCCGTACGTCCGACCTCGCCTGCGACTTCTTCTGTTTCCTCTCCGCCGTCGACTGGACGGAGGCGCTCGAGGAGGACCTTGCCCCGCCGGACGAGGACGCCGGGGCCGAGGGAGAGGCCGCGGCCACCGAGGCGGGCGCGTCCCCCGCAACTGAGGACGCGCCCGAGGGCGCGCCTGAGGACGCGCCCGGCGAGCGGGCGGAGTCCGACTACCGGGAGACACCGGGCGAGGTCCTGCAGATGCTCTGCCGCCTCTACTCCACCCGCCACGCCCACGCCGTGCACCTGAAGGCGAACCTCGACAAGGACACCCCCCGCATCGACACCCTCACCGGCGTCTACGGCGGCGCCGACTGGCACGAGCGCGAGGCGATGGACATGTTCGGCGTGGAGGTCGCGGGCCACCCGTACCCCGAGAAGATCTACCTCCCCGACGAGTTCGAGGGTCACCCCCTGCGCAAGACCTTCAAGCTCGGCGCCCGGGTCGTGAAGCCCTGGCCGGGTGTCGTGAACACCGAGCCCATGCCGGAGGACACCCCGATCACCGAGCCGAAGCCGGGCCAGCCGTGACCACGACCTACGAACCGCAGGCGCTCCAGGCGAGGGTCTCGGCCCATCTCGCGGACGCCCAGGTGGGTATCGAGATCGAGACCCCCGAGATGACCCTGAACATGGGGCCGCAGCACCCCTCCACGCACGGCGTGTTCCGTCTCGTGGCCGAAGTCGACGGCGAGCGCGTCACCCGGGTGCAGCCCGTGCTGGGCTACATGCACCGCGGCTACGAGAAGCTCTGCGAGGTTCGCACCTACCCGCAGGTGACGGCGCTCGTGAACCGCATCGACTGGTTGTCGGGCTACGCCAACGAGATTCCCTTCATCCTCGCCGCGGAGCGCCTCATGGAGATCGAGGCGCCGCCCCGGGCGCAGTACATCCGCACGATCCTCACCGAGCTTGCCCGCATCTCCACGCTCCTCGTGTTCGCCGGTTCCTTCGGCATCGAGGTGGGCGCCATCACGGCGATCTTCCACACGTTTCGCGACCGGGAGTTCGTCCTCGACCTCCTCGAGGCGGCCACGGGCGGCCGCTTCCACCCGAACTTCAACCGGGTGGGCGGCGTCAAGGACGACCTCCCGAAGGGCTTCGTCGCCGACGCCCGCGAGGCGGTCGCCCGGGCCCGCTTCAGCGTCGACAACGTCGAGGACCTCCTCTTCGGCAACGACATCCTGCGGGAGCGCACGATCGGAGTCGGTCCCATCCCGGTCGCCGAGGGCCTCGCATACGGGGTGTCGGGGGCCAACATGCGGGCCTCGGGCGTCACGGCCGACGTGCGACGCGACGAGCCGTACCTCGTCTACGGGGACCTCGACTGGGACGTCGTCGTGGGCGAGCGGGGCGACTGCTACGACCGGGCGTGGTGCCGGCTGCAGGAGATCCGTGAGTCCTGCCGCATCGTGGAGCAGTGCCTCGACGGCCTCCCCAGCGGGCCCGTCATGGCGAAGGTCCCGCGCATCGTCCAGGTGCCCCCCGGGGAGACGTACGTGCGCGCCGAGGGCCCGCTGGGGGAGATGGGGTACTACCTCGTGTCCCGGGGCGGCCGGCTGCCGTACCGCCTGAAGATCCGCACGCCGAGCTTCTCGAACGTGAGCATCCTGCCCTGGCTGCTCGAGGGCTGCCTCGTGCCGGACATCATCGCCATCCTGGGCAGCCTCTACTTCATCCTCGGGGACGTCGACCGGTGAGCGCGTCCCGAGGGTACGGCAGACCGCAATACGCGGCCGGCGGGGCTGGGGGTCCCCGCCGGCACCGCGGAGCACCGTCAGGTGCGGAGCCATGTAGACGCGACGCTTGTGAGGCCCAAGGCCGGTGGGGTGGGGGGTCCCCGCCGGCACGCGGAGCACCGCCAGGTGCGGAGCCATGTAGCGGAGCACCGCCAGGTGCGGAGCAATGTAACGGAGCACCGTCAGGTGCGGAGCCATGTAACGGTGCGGAGCAATGACCGCGCTCATGGCTTCCACGCAGTGGGTCTGGCTGGGTGTGAGGCTCGTCGCCATCCTGGCGCTCGTGCCCGTCGTGGCCCTCGTCCTCGGCTACGGGTTCCACAAGATGCTCGCCCATATGCAGCACCGCCTCGGTCCCATGGAGGCGGGCCGCTGGCACGGCTGGGCGCAACTCCTCGCCGACGGGGTGAAGTTCATCCAGAAGGAGGACATCATCCCCGCCCTCGCGGACCGCTGGGTGTTCGCCCTGGCGCCCGCGGTCGTGCTCACCTCCACGATCCTGATCTACATGACGGTGCCGTTCGGGCCCACGCTGAACGTCGTCGACCTCGACTCCCAGATCTTCGTGATGCTGGCGGTGGCCTCGCTGAGCACGATCGGGGTCCTCATGGCGGGCTGGTCGTCGGCGAACAAGTACTCGATGATGGGCGGCATCCGGGCGGGCGGCCAGCTCATCGCCTACGAGCTTCCCCTCCTGCTCGCGGTCGTGGGCGTGATCATGCAGGCGGGCACCCTTTCGCTGAGCGGGATCGTGGGAGCGCAGGCGGGCTTCCACGTGTTCGGGACCCCGATCACGGTTCCGTACCTCTTCCCCCAGGTCATCGGGTTCGTGACGTTCCTGATCGCCGGGCAGGCCGAGCTCTCCCAGGCGCCCTTCGACATGCCCATCGCCGAGTCCGAGCTCGTCTCGGGATTCGCCACCGAGTACTCGGGCCTGCGCTACGTGTTCTTCTACCTGGCGGAGTTCGCCTCGAACTTCGCCCTCGCCGCCGTCGCCGCCACCCTGTTCCTGGGCGGGTACTGGGTGCCCTGGGTCGGGCCCACCGCCCTGAAGGTGATCGGCCCCTTCGCGCTCCTCGCCAAGACCGTCGTCGTGGTGTTCGTGTTCTTCTGGTTGCGCAACACCTACCCCCGCCTGCGGGAGGACCAGCTCCAGCGGTTCGCCTGGAAGTACCTCATCCCCGTCACGCTCCTGAACATCGCCGTCACCGGCGTGGCGAAGGTGGCGTTCTGATGGCCGCCCCCGGCACCGCCTCCGGGAACGGCCACAGCCCGCTGGGGACCGTCGCCGGCGCCCCGGCGAAGCCGCCGGTCTTCACCGGTCTCTTCAAGGGCCTCTGGGTGACGTTGCGCACCATGCTCTCCCGCGCCCGGACCGTGCAGTACCCGCATGTGAAGGAGGAGGTCCACCCGCGGGCCCGTGGCGTCATCAGCCTGCAGGAGGAGAACTGCACGGTCTGCATGCTCTGCGCCCGGGAGTGCCCCGACTGGTGCATATACATCGAGGGCCACAAGGAGAAGCGGCCCCCGCGCCGCGAGGGTGCCCGGCCCCGCACCGTGCAGGTTCTCGACCGCTTCGACGTCGACTTCGCCCTCTGCATGTACTGCGGGATCTGCGTGGAGGTCTGCCCCTTCGACGCCCTCCACTGGAGCCCGGAGTACGAGTACAGCGAGTTGCAGATCGCCGACATGCTCCACGACAAGGCCCGCCTCGGCGTCTGGGAGGCCACCCGCCGGCCGGAACCCGAGCTCGAGGCGGGCGCCGAGGTGAAGGCGAAGAAGAAGTGAGGGTCCTGTAGTGCTGGCACCGAAGATCGCGTTCGTGGTCATCGCCGTCGTGATGGCGGGGGCGGGCATCCGCGTGGTCACGTGCCGCAACGTGGTGCATGCCGCGCTCTACCTCATGATCACGCTGGCGGGCACGGCGGCGCTGTTCCTGCTCCTCGGCGCCGAGTTCGTGGGCTGGACGCAGGTGCTCGTCTACATCGGCGCGGTCGTCGTCCTCTTCATGTTCGGCGTCATGCTCACGAAGGCGGACCTCGGCCACCAGGAAGGCCTCGACAACGACCAGCGGATCCTGGCCGGGATCGTGGCGGCGCTCACCCTGGGGTTGTTCGTGGGTGTCCTCACCGACGCCTTCCGCGGCAAGTCCGTCGTCGTCACCCACCCCACCAAGGTGGCCGCCCTCGGCCGCGAGCTCATGGCGAACTGGGTGCTCCCCTTCGAGGCCGTGTCCGTGGTGCTTCTCGCCGCGCTCATCGGCGCCGTCGTCCTTGCCCGCCGCGACGACAAAGACCACCTCGCGGACCGGGCGCCCCAAGAGGGAAGCCAGGAGTCGCAGCGATGAAGATCGACCTCACGTGGTTCCTCGTCCTCTCGGCGTTCCTGTTCTGCCTGGGCGTCTACGGCGTGCTCGCCCGGCGCAACGCCGTGCTCGTGCTCATGTCCATCGAGCTCATGCTGAACGCCGTGAACGTGAACCTGATCGCGTTCGGGGCCTTCCGCGGGACGCTCGTGGGCCAGATCTTCACGTTGTTCGTGATCGCCGTCGCCGCCGCCGAGGTCGGCATCGGCCTGGCGGTCGTCCTGCTCATCTACCGCAACAAGGCGAGCGTGGACGTCGACGAGATGGACCTGATGAAGTGGTGAGCACGAGGGACGCACTCCGTTGAAGATCGCCTGGATCCTGCCCGTCCTGAACCTGGGGGCCTTTTTCGCCTGCATCTTCTTCGGCAAGCGCCTCACGCCCGGGCGTGCCCAGATCTGGACCCTGGCGGCGGCCATTCCGTCCTGGGTGATCGCCGTGGTCGCCTTCGGCCAGAACGCCCTCGGCCACGAGGCCGTCGCCCAGTCCCACACCTGGCTGAACTTCGGCACGGGCGATGTCCGCATCGGCGTGAACATCGACGGGTTCGCCACGATGATGATGGTCGTGGTCACGACCATCTCGCTCATGGTGCAGATCTACTCGATCGGATACATGAAGGGCGAGGTCCGCTACACGCAGTTCTTCGCCACCCTCTCCCTGTTCACGGCGTCGATGCTCACGCTCGTGGAGGCCGACAGCCTCCTCCTCGGCCTCTTCGGCTGGGAGGGCATGGGCCTCTGCTCCTACGTACTCATCGGTCACTACTTCGAGGAGAAGGAGAACGGCAACGCCGCCATCAAGGCGTTCCTCACGACGCGCGTGGGCGACGTGGGCCTCATGTTCGGGATCTTCGCCTGCTTCTGGGCCGTGGGCACCTTCGACATCCAGGAGATCAACAACGCCGCCATTGAGGGCCACTTCTCGGGCTTCATGCTGGAGGCGGCGGCCGTCCTCCTGTTCTGCGGCGTGATCGGCAAGTCCGCCCAGTTCCCGCTCCACACCTGGCTGCCCGACGCCATGGCCGGCCCCACGCCCGTCTCGGCGCTCATCCACGCCGCCACGATGGTGGTCGCCGGCGTCTACCTCGTGGGGCGCATGTACGGCGTCTTCGCCGAGGCGTTCGACATCGGCGAGACGACGTTCCATCTCGTCGCCGCCATCGGGGCGATCACCGCGCTCGTCGCCGCCCTCTTGGCCCTCGTGCAGACCGACATCAAGAAGGTCCTCGCCTACTCCACGATCAGCCAACTGGGCTACATGATCATGGCCTTGGGCGTGGGGGCCTGGGCGGCGGGCCTCTTCCACCTCTTCACCCACGCGTTCTTCAAGGCCCTCCTCTTCCTGGGTTCCGGCTCCGTCATCCACGCCGTGCACAGCAACGACATGCGCGAGATGGGCGGCCTCCGCAAGGTGATGCCCAAGACCTACTACACGTGGATGATCGGCACCCTCGCCCTCTGCGGGGTCGTCCCCTTCGCCGGGTTCTTCTCCAAGGACGAGATCCTCGCGATCTCGTTCCACAACGGCTACAAGTGGGCGTGGGTCGTGGGTGTCTTCGTGGCGTTCCTCACGGCGTTCTACATGTTCCGGGCCACGCACATGACCTTCCACCGCAAGTACCGCGGCCACGGCCACCCGCATGAGTCCCCGTGGACGATGACCGGCCCGCTCATCTTCCTGGCGATCCCCTCGGCCCTCGTGGGCTTCCTCGGCCTCCCCGGGAAGTTCAACATCTTCGAGCGCTGGATCGAGACGACCACGATCGAGGAGCTCGTCCACGCCTTCCCGAAACTGCACCCGCCGGAGATCAGCGCCGAGACGTACATCCTCGGCCTCGTGTCCCTGGCGGTGGCGGGCCTCGGAATCCTCGTCGCCACCTACGTCTACTACTGGGAGAAGACCCCGGGCGACCTCGTCGACCGCATCGCCCCCGCCCGCCACGGCCGCACCCTCTTGCACAACAGGTACTACCTCGATCACCTCTACGGCGCGATCGTGCACGCGTTCCAGTACCCGTTCGCGAAGGCCGCCTACTGGACGAACCAGTACGTCATCGACAAGGTCCTCGACCTCAGCGGGAGCGCCACCGTGGAGCTGGGCAAGGGCACGTACTGGGTGGACCAGAAGATCATCGACACCGTCTACGACGACGCCGCCATCGGCACCGACCGCTCCGGGAACTGGTTGAAGTACATCCAGACCGGCCGCGTGCAGCAGTACGCCGCCGTGCTCTTTGCCGCCACCGCCCTCATGGGCATCGTGATGTTGTTCGTCAAGTAGCGAGAGCTGCACAGAATTGCACAAGGGAGACTGAGGACTCACCATGGACACGTTCGACAAGTGGGTGCTGTCGCTCGCCACCTTCATCCCGGTCGTGGGCGCGTTCGTCATCTTGGCCATCCCGAAGAAGAACGAGGGCGGGATCAAGCTCCTCGCGCTCCTCACGTCCCTCGGATCCCTCGCCTTTGGCCTCGCCGCCCTGGCGCAGTTCGACTTCAACAAGCCCGGCATGCAGCTCGCCGTGAACAACAAGTGGATCGAGGCGATCGGCGCCCGCTACCACATCGGCATCGACGGCATCTCGATGCCGATGTTCGTGCTCACGCTCGTGATCACCGTGCTCTGCATCGTCTACTCCTGGAACCACTTCCCGGAGCCGCACAACCCGAAGATGTTCCTGTTCCTCATCCTCCTGCTCGAAACAGGGATGCTCGGGACCTTCGTGGCCCTCGACCTCATCCTCTTCTTCGTCTTCTTCGAGGTCGTCCTCCTGCCCATGTACTTCATGATCGGGATCTGGGGAGGCCCGCGGCGCCAGTACGCCTCGATCAAGTTCTTCCTGTTCACGCTCTTCGGCTCGGCGTTCATGCTCATCGGGTTCCTCGCCCTGTACTTCAAGAGCACGCCGAACACCTTCGACATGCTCGCGCTCGCCAACGGGGCGGCGGCGAACATCTCCCGGGGTGCCGGCATCCTCATCTTCGGCGGCCTCTTCCTCGGCTTCGCCATCAAGGTGCCGATGTGGCCGGTGCACACCTGGCTGCCCGACGCCCACACGGAGGCTCCCACGGTGGGCTCCGTCCTCTTGGCGGCCATCCTCCTGAAGCTGGGGACGTACGGATTCGTGCGCATCGCCCTGCCTGTCCTCCCGAACGCCGCCCGTTCCTGGGCGCCCTGGATCGGGCTTCTCGCCGTCATCGGGATCATCTACGGGTCGCTGTGCTGCCTCGCCCAGAAGGACCTGAAACGCATGATCGCGTTCAGCTCCGTAGGGCACATGGGCTTCGTGATGCTCGGCATCGCCACCCTCACGCCCACGGGCATCAACGCCGCCATCTTCGGCATGGTCGCCCACGGGATCATCACCGGGATGCTCTTCTTCGTCGCCGGTTCCATCGGGGAGCGCTACCACACGCGTGAGATCGACCAGTTGGGCGGCGTCATCAACTCGATGCCCCGCCTCGGCGGCGTCCTCGTCTTCGTGAGCTTCGCCTCCCTCGGTCTCCCCGCTCTCGCCGGGTTCCCGGGTGAGTTCACCGCCATGCTGGCGGCGTTCCAGCCCGCCAAGGGCCTCGACGTGAACCTGTTCCGGGGCTTCATGGTGGCCGCGGGCATCGGCACCGTCCTCACGGCGGGCTACTTCCTCTGGATGCTGCAGCGCGTGGCGCAGGGGCCCATCCCGGAGCGCTGGCAGTCGTGGCCGCACATCCACGACATCAACGGCTTCGAGTACACGGCCTGGGCGCCTCTGCTCGTGGCCACGCTCGCCGTGGGGATATACCCCGCATTCGTGTTCGGCCTCACCGACAGCTCCGTGACCCAGCTCATCGGAAAGGCCTTCGGCACATGATCGACTGGCACGGCATCGCGCCCGAGGTCGTCCTCGGCATCACGCTGCTCGCCGTCCTCCTCGTCGACCTCTTCGTCGCCGAGAGGCAGAAGTGGACGTTGGCGGGTATCGCCGCGCTGGGCCTCCTGGCCGCCGCCGTGCCGGTGGTCACCCTCGCCGTGAGCGGCGGCGAGCGCTCCCTCTTCGGCGGCACCTATGTCGTGGACGACTTCGCCCTCGTCCTCAAGGGCCTCTTCCTCGCCGCGGGCTACGTCGTGTTGTTGCTCTCGGTGAACACCGTCGACGAGGGCCGCTACTACCGGGGCGAGTTCTGGTTCCTGCTCCTCTCATCGATCCTCGGCATGCTCCTGATCAGCTCGGCACGCGACCTCATCGTGCTCTTCGTGGCCTTCGAGCTCCTCTCGGCGCCGGGCTACATGCTGGCGGCCTGGAAGAAGAAGGACCTCCGCTCG
Organism: uncultured Acidimicrobiia bacterium; assembly: GCA_964370965.1. GTDB lineage: Bacteria > Actinomycetota > Acidimicrobiia > UBA2766 > UBA2766 > CAYJLW01. Next base: position 14,592 of record CAYJLW010000003.1, read on the forward strand.
AACGAGGCGGGACTGAAGTACTTCCTCCTCGGGGTGCTCTCGACGGCGATCACCCTCTACGGCATGTCCCTGGTGTTCGGCCTCGCCGGCTCCACGAAGTTCTCCACGATCGCCCCGGCGCTCGCCCGCCTCGCCGACGGGCCCCAGGGCAGCGTCGTGATCCTCGCCGTCGTGCTCATCTTCATCGGCTTCGCCTTCAAGATCTCGGCGGTGCCGTTCCACTTCTGGGCGCCCGACACCTACGAGGGGGCGCCCACGCCGGTGACGGCGTTCCTGTCGGTGTCGGCGAAGGCGGCTGGTTTCGTGGGCCTCGTCCAGCTCACCTTCGTGGGCCTCGCCGGCAACGGCGACATCTGGCGACCGATGTTCTGGGTCCTCTCCGTGCTCACCATGACGGTGGGGAACCTCGTCGCCCTCCGCCAGACGAACATCGTGCGCCTGCTGGCGTACTCCTCGATCGCACAGGCGGGATACATCCTCGCCCCGTTCGCCGTCGTGGGCACCTCGTCGCGTTCGACGCGGGAGGCGCTCTCCGCCGCCGTGGCGTACCTCATCGTGTACGCGGTGATGAACCTGGGGGCGTTCGCGGTCGTGATCGCCGTCGCCCGCCGCACCCGCACCGGGGAGGTGGACTCCTACAAGGGTCTCTACCGGGTCGCCCCCGGCCTCGGGGTCGCGATGGCGCTGTTCATGGGGTCACTGGCGGGGATCCCGCCGCTGGCGGGGTGGTACCCCAAGGTGCTGGTGTTCAAGGCGGTGGTGTCCGCGGGGACGAACGCCGGCTACGTGCTGGCCGTGGTCGTGGGCCTCAACGCCGTGGTGGCGCTCTTCTACTACATGGGCGTGGTGCGCCGGATCTTCATGGACGAGGCAGACGAGATCGAGCCCGCCTCCGAGGAGCCTCTGCGGGCGCCGGCGCCGCTCTCGTTCGCGCTCGGGCTCCTCTCCCTCCTCGTCGTGGTCGCCGGGATCCTGCCCGGGATCTTCGGCCACTTCGCCGCCGCCGCCCGCCTCGCCGGCTGAGGGCGGCCGTGGGGGCCGGCCCCTCCGCCTTGCCTGCCACCGCCCTGCGCGAGCGCATCGGCGCCCGGGGGCCGGTCGACTTCGCCGCGTTCATGGAGACGGTGCTCTACGGCGAAGGCGGCTTCTACAGCACCCACCCGGGGCGGGCGGGGCGCCGGGGCGACTTCGTGACCTCCCCGGAGCTGGGTGGTCTCTTCGCCCGTTGCGTCGCCCGCGCCGTGGCCGCCTGGGCGGCGAGGGCCGGCATCCAGGGGCCGGTGCGCGTGGCCGACGCGGGTGGGGGCCGGGGGACGCTCGCCGCCGCCCTCGCGGAGAGCTGGCCGGGGCCCGACGGGGTCGAGGTCGCCGTGGTAGACCGCTCGCCCGCCGCCCTCACGGAGGCCGCCACCGCCGCGCTCGCCGGGGCCGAGACGCTGGCCGACCTGCCGCTGGCGCCGCACGCGGTCGTCGCCAACGAGCTCCTCGACAACCTCCCCGCCCGGCTCCTCCAGGGCGGCGACACGGAGGTGTGCGTGGGCCTCGACGGCGACGACCTCGGCCTCTTCCACGTCCCGGCCGACACCGAGCTGCGGGCCTTCGCCGCCCGCTGGTGGCCGGCGACCGGAGGCGGGGCCACGGTCCCCGGCCCCGTGCCCGTGGGGGCGAGGGCCTGGCTGGACACGGTGGCGAGCCCCTACGTCCTCCTCTTCGACTACGGCGACGACTTCGCCGACCTCGTGCATCGTCCGGACTGGCCGGTGCGGGCCTACGCCGGCCAGCGCGAGGTGGATCCCCTCGGCGCCCCGGGTGACGCGGACGTGACTTGCGACGTGCCCGTCGACGTCGTCGCCGCCCTCCTGGAGGAGCGGGGCTACCGGGTGGAGCGGGCCACGCAGCGCGACTGGCTCCTCGCCCACGGCATCGAGGACGACGCCGCCGCCGCCCGGGCCGCCGAGCGGGACGCCGCCGCCCGCCAGGACCACATGGCCCAGCTCGTCGCCAAAGGCGCTCCCCACGAGGCCCGCACGCTCACCGACCCTTCCGCCATGGGCGCTTTCTGGGTCCTGGAGGCGGTGAGGGAGTGAGTCGGGGCGCGATTGGGCACGATGGCACCTGCGCCCGGTGCGCGGGTGGCGCGGGGCGGGCCCCGTCGCAGGGGCACGTGTCGGACATGGCTATACTGCTGGCTATGTCTGCAGAAGAGCATGTAGCGCTGGCGGACGCCAAGAACCGCCTGTCTGAGGTGATCGACCGCGTCGAGCGCGAGCACGGCCGGGTGGTCATCACGAAGTACGGCCGGCCGGCAGCGGTGGTGCTCAGCGTGGCCGACCTCGAGTCCCTCGAGGAGACCCTGGGGATCCTGAGCGATCCGGAGCTGGTGCGAGAGATCCGCCGGTCGGAGAGCGACATCAGGTCCGGAAGAGCTGAGCGCCTGACCCGCGAGGACGTCCTGGGTCGGATCAAGCCTTCGTGACGGGAGGGGGCCCCTACGCGGTCGCGTGGGCCCCGACGGCACTCCGTACCCTTGCCCGACTGCCGGAGAAGGTGTCCACAGCCGTTGTCGAGTTCGTCTACGGCGTCCTTGCGGACAACCCCCAGCGGGTGGGCCACGAGCTCCGCTTCGAGCTGCAGGGCAAATACAGCGCAAGACGGGGCGACTACCGGATCGTCTACGAGGTCGACGAGGAGGAACGGGAGGTCGTGATTCCCGTGGTCGACCGCCGCAAAAGGGTGTACCGGCCGAGGTAGACGAGACGGCGGACGCACTCCTCGGTGGAGCTCAGCCCCGGGCACCGGGCCCCGTGCGCCGAGCGCGGCTATGACGATCTGGCTGCCGATTCCAGACCGGCACGCGTCGGAGGGTGCACTGTGCGTGTGATCTCCCTCGACACGTGGGAGCGTCTCAAGGTGGCGTCAGGACGGGCGACGATCTCGCCCCGGCAGGAGGTGCTCACGCCCCCGGACCCCGGTCGCGGGACCGGTGACGGTCGACGAGCTTGCGGAGCTCCTCCACCCACACCGCCGTGGAGGCCACGGCGCCGGCGACGAGCCAGTGGCGAGCGCCCAGGGGGGTGGTCCCGAAGATCCCGCGCAGGGCGCCGACCTCGACGGTGAGGACCTGGAGGACGACCACGGCGGAGACGGCCGCCCACAGCCGCCAGTTGCGCAGGGTGTGACGGCCGAAGACGGAGGCCTCCTCCGTGCGGACGTTGAAGACGTTCAGCACCTGGAAGAGGACGAACGTGGTGAAGGCCAGCGTGAGGGCCTCGCCCCTGGGGAGTCGGCCCAGCGCCCACCACAGGACCGCCAGCGTACCGCTTGCCATCACGGCGCCCGAGACGAGCATGCGCGCGAGGCGGCCGCCAGTGAGGATGCCTTCCCGGGGGTTCCGGGGCGGGCGCGTCATCGTGTCCTCGTCGGCCGGGTCGACGCCCAAGGCCATGGCGGGGGGGCCGTCCATGATGAGGTTCACCCAAAGGACCTGGACCGCGGTGAAGGGCACGGGGAGACCCGTCACCTGCGCGCCCACGAGGCTCAGGATCGCGCCCAGATTCGTCGAGAGCTGGAAGCGCACGAACTGCACGATGTTGTCGAAGATCGCGCGACCGCCCTCCACGGCGCTCACGATCGTGGCGAAGTTGTCGTCAGTGAGCACCATCGAGGACGCCTCGCGCGCCACCTCCGTCCCTGCGACGCCCATCGCCACGCCGATGTCGGCCGCCTTCAGGGCGGGGGCGTCGTTGACGCCGTCGCCCGTCATGGCGACGATCTCGCCCCGGGAACGGAGCACGTTCACGACCCGGACCTTGTGCTCGGGGGCGACCCGGGCGAGGACGCCGATACCGTCCATCCGGGCGGCGAGAGCGGCGTCGTCCAGGGTGTCGAGCTCGGCGCCCGTCACCGTGTCACCCGGGATCCCCAGGTCGCGGGCGATCACGGTCGCCGTGGCGGCGTGGTCGCCCGTGATCATCTTCACGGCGATGCCCGCCTGGCGGCAGAGCGCGACGGCGTCGCGGGCCTCGGGCCGGGGCGGATCGACGATGCCGACCAGGCCGGCGAGGGTGAGGTCCCAGACGTCGTCCGGTCCGGGCGACGCGGGCACGCGGTCAGGGCCGCCTACGGCGACGGCGAGAACCCGGAGGCCCCGAGCCGCCATCTCTTCGTCGGCGGCGTGCCACCGGGCCCGGGCGGCGTCGTCGAGGGGCATGGGGCCGGCCGGGCCCAGCACGGCGCCGCAGCGGACGGCTATGACCCCGGGGGCGCCCTTGGCGAAGACGGCGACGCCGTCGCCGTCCTTGTGGAAGGTGGCCATGAACTTCGCCGCCGGGTCGAACGGGATCTCGGCGATGCGAGGGCGCCGCTTCGCCTCGGCGGCGGGGTCGATGTCGGCCTCGGCGGCGAGGCCGAGGAGGGCTGTCTCGGTGGGGTCGCCGATGACCGTGTCGCCGTTGACGCGGGCGTCGTTGCAGAGGGCGCCGGCCACGAGGGTCCGGCGGCGCGCCTCGGCTCCGTCGGCGACGACGTCGGTGGCCGTCATCCGGTTCAGGGTGAGCGTGCCCGTCTTGTCCGAGCAGATCACGGTAGTGGCGCCCAGTGTTTCCACGGACGCCAGGCGCCGCACGATCGTTCCCCGCCGGGCGAGCTGGTGGGTGCCGACCGCGAGCGTGACCGTGACGACCGCCGGGAGGCCTTCGGGGACGGCCGCCACGGCGAGCGCCACGGACCTCATGAGCGTCTCCGTGAGCCCCTGGCCCCGCAGGAGGCCGAGGACGAAGAAGACGGCCACGGCGGCGGCGGCGAGGAGGGCGAGGCGCTTGCCGAGGCGCTGCAACTGGACCTGGAGGGGCGTGGGGCCGGGGCGTTGCGCGCCGAGCATGCCGGCGAGGCGGCCGGTCTCCGTCGCCATCCCGGTCGCCGTGACGAGCATCTCGGCCCGGCCCCTCGTCACGACCGTGTTCAGGTACGCCATGTTCGCCCGCTCGGCGAGCGGGGCGGCGGCGGCGAGGGCGGTGGCGACCTTGGGCACGGGCGCCGACTCGCCGGTGAGGGCGGACTCGTCGATCTCGGCGGCGTGCGCGGCGAGGAGGCGGCCGTCCGCCGGGACCCGGTCGCCGGCCTCAAGGAGGACGACGTCACCGGCCACGAGGTCGGCGGCGTCCACGATGACGTCGGCGCCGTCCCGGCGCACGCGGGCCACCGGGGCCAGCATGTCTTCGAGGGCCTGCAGGCTGCGTTCCGCCCGGTGCTCCTGAGCGAAGCCGAGGACGGCGTTGAGGACGAGCACGGCGCCGATCACCACGAGGTCCTTCAGGTCCCCGACGACGGCGGCGAGGGCGGCGGCGCCGAGGAGGACGGCCACGAGGAGGTTCCGGAACTGGTCCAGGAAGAGCAGCCAGGCGGGCCGCCGGGGCGCCGCGGCGAGGCGGTTCGGGCCCGCCTCGGCGAGGCGGCGGGAGACCTCCTCGGCGGTGAGGCCGGTCGCCGGGTCGACGCGGAGGGCGGCGGCGGCTTCCCCCGGGGCACGGGCGTGCCACTGGTCCCCAGGGGTCCCCGACGGGGGCGTGGGGGTCGTCGTTCTCACAGTGGTCCTCCGGTGCTCGCGGCCGTCGCGTACCGGAGGTCTCCCCCGCCTTCGGAGGCCGCCGGCACCGGGCGCGATGGCCGTGATGACGTCTACCGGCGTTCGGGGTACTCCCCTCCGCAGTCCCCACAACCGTAGCCGGGCCCGCCGCCGCCGCCTTGGCGGGAAGCGGCCGCACCTAATATCGTCCTTCCACCCGGCGGGATACCCGAGCGGACAAAGGGACCTGACTGTAAATCAGGCGGCTCAGCCTTCGGGGGTTCGAATCCCTCTCCCGCCACCACGTCGACGCCTCCTGCAATCTGTCGCCGCCCGGGGGTGCGGCCGCCGGGGGCGACTTGTTCGCGTGCAGAACGTAACGCAGACGTTCAGTTCTGCACGCGAACACCGTTCGGTGGGAGGGGGGGTGGCGGGGTCAGGAGCCCAGGGCGGCGTGGATCGCCTCGGCGGTGGTGTCGACACCTAGGGCGTCACGGATGTGGGCGAGGCGCCGGGCGATCGTGCGCCGGGACATGCCGACGTCCTCGGCGACCCGGGCGAGCGGCATGCCCGTGGCGAGGAGCTCCAGGATGCGGCGCTCCTCCACGCCCAGCGGGTCGGGTTCCTCCACCGGGGTGGTGCGGACGTCGAGGGGGCCGAGGTGGCGGAGGTCGTCGCAGAGGTCGTGGGTGAAACCCTCGCTGCCGGGGGCGAGCACCACGAGACCGCCCCCTTCGAGGACGCGGCGGACGGCGCAAGCGGCGTCCTCGGAGGACGACACGTCACCGGCGACGACCGTGGGGCCGGGCGCTGCGGCGCCCCCGTCGTCGTGGACCGTCCACCCCCGGAGGCGGGTCTCCGCGACGGCGGCGCGCCAGGTGTCCCGGTCGTCGAGGACGACCACGACCGGCGGCGCTTCGTCTCTCTCCGCGTGCATGCGGTGACAGGCTACGCCTCCCCGAGCACGTCTGCACGGGCCGGCCCGCAGGGCGCTGCCACCGTGAGCGGCTGAGTGGCACAGGCTGGCGATGGCGGCCGGGCCCGCGACCGGGGACGATGGGCTGGGCATCTTCGGGATGCCGCGCCTTCCAGGGCAGCAGGGACATACGGGAGGAGAGAGGATGCGGGCGAAGAGGCTGGGACGGCGTGTCGCCACCGCGGGGCTCGCCGCCGTCGTCGTCGCCGGCCTCGCCACGCCCGCGCTCGCCGAGGGCACGGGGAGTGTGCGGGGACCGGGCCCAGTGCGCCAGAGCGTCTCCACCGACCGTCCCCCCGCCGGCCCCACGATGACGGGCTCCCAGGTGCGGGTCTCCTCGGACGGCCGCTTCGTGGCGTTCTCCTCCCGGGCGAGCCTCATGAGCGGTGCCCCCAGCGGCGGCGTCTACGTGAGGGCCCTCGACACGGACGCCCTCGAGCTGGTGAGCGTGGGCTTCGACGGCGGTGACGGCGGCAGGGCGTCGTCTCCCGACATCTCCGGCGACGGTCGCTACGTCGTCTTCGAGTCGTCGTCGGACAGCCTCGTCCGCGGCGACTTCAACGGGACCGGGGACGTCTTCGTGCGCGACCGGTTCCAGGCCACGACGTCCCTCGTGAGCGTCGCCCCGGACGGCACCGGCGCCAACGGCTGGAGCGGCGACCCGGAGATCTCCGGCGACGGACGCCACGTGGTCTTCGCGTCGGGGGCGTCGAACCTGGCGCGGGGCGCCGTGTACGGCTCTTCCGGCGTCTACGTCGCAGACCTCGACCCTGACGGGGACGGCGACCTCGCCGAGGGTCGCCCTCGGATCAAACTCGTGCCGGGGGGCGCGGGGGACCCCTCCGGAGGTGGAGGTGGGGAGGAGGGCGGCGGCTCGGGGAGCGCCAACCCCGCGATCTCCGCTGACGGGCGCTTCGTCGCCTTCGAGTCCTGGGTGGACGGGATCGTGGCCGGCGACACGAACGGCCAGCAGGACGTCTTCGTCGCCGACCTCGACCTGGACACCGTCTCTCTCGTGAGCGCCGGCTGGCAGCCGGGGGCCGGTGAGCCGGAACGGGCCCCTGCCGACGGGGGGAGCGCCAACGCGCATCTCAGCGACGACGGCAGCCGGGTCGTGTTCGACTCGTCGGCGACGAACCTCGTGGCCGACGGCGACGCCGTCGCTCCCGACACGTGGATCCGGGACGTCTTCGTGCGGGACCTCCCCGGCGGAGCCACGTGGAGGGTGAGCACATCGCTCGGCGGCGGTGGGGCCGCTGACGACAGCTACGCGCTCGCCCTCAGCGACGACGGCAGCCGGGCGCTGCTGCGCTCCGCGGCCCCCGACCTCGTCTTCGGCGACTGGAACTGGGGCGACGACGTCTTCGCGGCCGGCGTCGACGGCGGCGTGGTGCGGGTGAGCGCGAGCGCCACCGGCCTGGACGCCGACGACGCCAGCGAGGAAGGCGACCTGAGCGGCAACGCTCTCGTGGTCGCCTTCAGCTCGCGGGCGTCGAACCTCACCGGGGGCTCCGGCGACGAGGGCTGGGTGCCGGACACGAACGAGGCCGTGGACGTCTTCGTGCGGGAAGGGGTGCCGGGCACCGGCGCCGTCACCGTGGCGAGCCGGGCCGCGGCCGGCTGGGCCATGGAGCTCATCCCGTGGTTGCATGCCGACTACCTGGCCGACGGCGTCGTCTTCGGCGTGAGTGGCGACGGTCGCCTCGTGTTCTTCAACTCGAGCGCCTCGAACCTCGACGCCGCCGACACCGAACCTGCCCCCAACGCCCTCGACATGTACGTCCACGACCGCGACACCGACGAGGACGGCGTCCTCGACGAGCCCGGGGCCACGTCCACCCGCTACCTGCCCGTCACCGAAGGCGGCGACGAGACAGGCATTCTCTCGATGGGCCTCGACGTGAGCGCCGACGGGCGCTACGTGGTGTTCACGTCCCCGTCCCCGGGCATCGTGCCCGAGGACACCGACAACAAGTCCGACGTCTTCCTCCGGGACACCGTGGGGGGGACCACCAGGCAGGTGAGCAGCTCCTACGACGGCCGCCAGAGCGGGGAACCCACCGCGGAGGCGAGGATCAGCGCGAACGGCGCCTACGTCGCGTTCGCCACCGAAGAGCACTACGTCCTCGGCAACCAGGACTACAACTACGCCCCGGACGTCTTCCGCTACGACACCGCGACGGGGACGAACATCCTCGTGAGCACGTTTGGGGTGACGGGTCGCTTCGCACCGCCGGCCGGCGCCCCGGACCCCTACGACGGCAGTGGTCTCGACGTGAGCGACGACGGCACGGTCGTGTTCGGGACGGGGTCGCCGTACGTCCTTCCGGGCAGCGGCGACGGCAGTCTGAGTACCCAGGTGGCGAGAGGGGACGGCGGCGGTCCCGTCACGCTGGTGAGCGCTACGGCCTCCGGCGCGCCGGCGAACGGCGACAGCAGCGCGCCGCTCATCAGCGCCGACGGCTCCACGATCGCCTACACGTCCGAGGCGGACGACCTCAAGCGCCCCCGAGGCGAGGTGGGGGACGCCACCCTGCGCGCCGTGATCTCGGCATCGGTCACTTCCGGGGCGGCGCCGCTGGCCGTGTCCTTCGGCTCCGAGGGGTCGGGCGACCCGGACGACCCGGGCGGGGTCATGACAGCGTTCGCGTGGGACTTCGGCGACGGCGCCACGGCGGAGGGCCAGAGCGCGTCGCACACTTACGCAGGGGCGGGGCTGTACGTCGCCTCCCTCACGGTCCGGGACGTCGGGGGGGCGGAGGCCACGGCCACCACGATCGTGGCCGTCTCCGGGGCAGCGGCAGGCGGGGCGAACTCCCCGCCGGTGGCGGTGATCGTGGCGGCCGGCACGACAGGGGAGGTCCCCCTGAGGGTGGACTTCGCCGCCGGAGGGTCGGGCGACCCCGACGGCGGCCCCGTCTCGTATGCCTGGGACTTCGGCGACGGCGCCACGGCGGTCGGGGGAACGGCGTCGCACGAGTACACGGCGTCGGGCGCCTACACGGTGCGCCTCCTCGTCCTGGACGACGAGGGCACCGTCGACGGCGACACGGAGACGGTCGTCGTGTGGCCACCCGGCCCCGCTTCCGCGGACGACACCAACGGCCGGCCCGACGTGTACGTGAACCGCTCCGGCGCGCACGTGCTGGCCACGGGCGGCGTGAACGCCGACCGCGGGAGCTGGGGAGCGACGTCGATGACCCCGGACGGCGACCTCGTCACCTTCGCGACGGACGCGGAGAACCTGGCCCCGAACGACACCAACGGGATTGCGGACGTGTACGTCGGGGGGACGGGCGCAGACGGCAACGAGAGTGCCCTCGTGCACGCGAACTCCTGTGGGGAGGCCGGTGACGGCCTCGGCGCGCGTTGGGAAGCCCAAACGGGCTTCCTCACGGAGGACGGCCAGGAGGTCGCGTTCGCGAGCGACGCCGCGAACCTGGACGACTACCGGGTCCACGGCGGGGCCGTGCCCGCCAACGGCGGGCCCCGGGCCGTCAACGTGTACGTCGCCGACCTGACGGTGCCCCAGCGGCCCGTGGCCGCCTTTACCGGGACGGCGGAGTACGACCACGACGAGCTCACCTGGGAACCGCGGGCGAACGGGACGTTCCAGTTCTCCGCCTCCCGGACCTGCGGGCGGGTGAGCAACCTCCTCTGGAGCTTCGGCGACGGCACGTCCCTGAGCGGCGGGGCCGCCGAGGCGGAGGACGTCATCCACGCCTTCCCGGGCCCGGGTCGCTACGAGATGAGCCTGATGGTCACGTTCGCGGACGGGGCGACGGACGTGATGACGGCTGTCGTCGTGGTGCCGGGGGGCGAGCCGGGCTGGTCGTTGCTGGCCGGGGGGGTCGCCCGGGTGCCCGAGCGTGTCACCGGCAACCAGGGCACCCCGGGGTACTTCGACGGGGGGTTGACCCGCCTCCGCCAGGCGCTCTTCGGGGCGGGCTGGTGGTCGGCGGGGGTGCGGGTCACCCACGAGCACGCCGGGACGCTGGGCGCCTCGCGCCAGGGCCGCCTGCACGCCGCGCTCAGCGACGGCAGGGGGGAGGCGGTCTACGAGTTCGCCTCCGCGACCCGCGAGTGGCGGGTCGCCCAGCGCGAGTTCCCCACGGCGGAGTTCGAGGAGGATCCCGACGGCGCCCAGGGCGGCCGGGTCACCCTGGCGGGGGACTGCGAGGTGGCCGGGGTCCCGGCCGGGGCGCCGCTGGCGGTGGCGCCCCTGTTGCAGCGCCGCCGGGGGACGTGTGTGTGGACGTTCGAGGAGCTGGCGGGCCAGAAGCGCTTCGCCCTCACCGTCACGAACCCCGCCGACGGCTCCCTGCTCGTGGACGTCCCCGTCTCCCAGGTCGTCGCCACGACGGAGGCGGACCTGCACGTGATCCGTCACGACCCGGCCTGGCGGGACCTCGAGGACCGTGTGGTGGACGCCACGTGGGCGGGGGTGGCGGTGCCGCTGCGCGCGGGCGTGCAGCGGGCGATCGGTGCCCTGGACGTGCAACGGGAGAAGCTCACGGCGGAGCGGGCCCGGCGTGTGGGGGTGAACCGGGAGTGGCGAGAGGGCTGGCTGGGCCGCATCGAGGGCTGGCAGGCGCAGTTCGACGACGTCTCGACCCTCGCGCGGGACTGGCTGGAGCCCAAGATCCGCAACGCCGTGCAGTCGGCGTCGGAGTGGATCAACGACGATCTCATCCCGTCGCTGCAGGCGCTTCCTCCGCACGCCGGCGACGTCGTCCAGGAAGCCGTGGCCACCCTCACGGACTGGCTGCCGTTCGGCATCGGGGAGTGGCTGGCCGACGGCGCCGGCACCCTGGTGCAGGTGGTCGTGAGTCTCCTCACCGAACACATCCTCGTGCCCTTCTCGCAACTCCTCACGAACTGGGGGGGCTCGTTCCAGGACTACTTCGCGGCGATGCCGCCCGGCCTGCGCCTCCCCGAGGTCGTGGAGTACGCGCTCCAGCCCCTCTACGGCATCCGCGACCCTGGCACCGGCGAGCTCGTGGCGCCTGGTCTCGACACGATCCGGGACGGCTGGCAGGCGGTCGAGGACACGCTCGTCGGCCTCCTCTCGATGCTGCCGGACTGGGTGAACGTGGGGGGGAGCAAGCTCTGCGACGAGGGGCCGGGACCGTTGGTGCCCTGCGCGGACCAGAGTATGGGGCTGCGGGACTGGCTGGTCTGGGCCGTCGACAAGGTGGGCGACGGCATCCAGGCCGGCCTCACTGGCTTCGAGATCTACCTCATGGAGTCGGTGATGTGGAAGATGGGCTACACGCAGCGGTCTTTCGAGGCATACCAGGACTACCTCTGGATCGAGCACAACTTCGAGCTCTGGAAGGCACGTCTCAAGAAGATGCCCGGTATGGCCCGCGTGCGCAACGTCATCATGCCGCTCGCCCTCGCGAGGCTCCGTGGGCTCGCCGAGGCCGGTTCCGTGGACCTCATGACGGGGCTCCAGGACGCTCTCCAGAAGGCCTCCGCCGAGGCCGACGGCGAGGCCGCCCTTCTCACGGCCCGCCTGCAGTGGCAGGTTGCCGCGGAGGCCGTGAAGCTGGAGGACGGCGCCGCCACAGTGGGTATCCGGGGGGCGCGCGACGACCTCATGGCACTCGTCGAGGACGGCGAGGGAGAGATCGGCGGTCTCCTCTCCTGGGCGGAGGCCTGGGCGCGTTCCCTGCTCGCCGAGCCCCGGCTCGCCGTCGCCGCCGAGGCAGCGGCGGCCTTCGACGTCGCTGACGGGGCCCTCGTCGGCATCCGGGACGAGGTTGTCGTCGGGACCGAGGCCCTGCGCGACGAGGTCCGTGCGCTGCCGGGGAACCCCGACCTCTTGGCCGGGATCCGGGAGGCCGTGACCCCCGTGGAGGAGGGCCTCGACGCCACCCACGACGCCCTCGACGGCCTCCGGGACGAGGTCGCCGGGGGCCGCGAGGCCTTCCTCGCCGAGATGGACCGGATCCGACGGGAGCTCCTGGTCCTCCGGGACGCCTCCCGTGGCCTCGTCTGGCTGGGCTGGCAGCTCGTGATCGTCCTCTACGACCGTGCCGCCAAGGGCGTGGCCCACGCCGCGTGGTTGCTCGAAGAGACGGCGCGGGGCGTCGTGGCGGCCTTCGAGGACTTCCGCCGGGACCACCTCGGCGGGGCGAACTGGCAACAGGGGGGCCGCAATGGCCTCTTCGGCGTGATCATGGACGGCCTCGACGACGTCATCCTGGAGGTGGACGAGCGGATCCTCGGTGCCGGGGGTTCCGTGGCGGACGCCGTGGAGGTCCTGCGAGGCGAGCTCGCCCGGGTCCAGGAAGGGGTCCTGGGCGAGGGCGGTCCCGTGGAGAGGCTCCGCGAGGTCGAGGACCGGATCTTCGCCGGACTGCACGACCGGGTCTCGGAGGTCCGGGAACGACTCGACACGTTCGTCGAGGAGGTCCGCGCGCAGGCGGACGAGTACCTCGCCGTCGCCCGGGCCGAGGAGCTCGACCGGGCCGCCGCGCTGCGTGACTGGGGGGAGCGCGCGGCGGAGGGCCTCTATGACGCCCTCCTGGAGCAAAACCCCGTCATCCGCGCCCTCCGTGACGCCGTGGCCGCCGGGGAAGGCTTCACGTCGGACCTCCGGGGCCGGGTCCTCGACGGCGTCGAGGAGGCCGTCTACGGCGTGTTCGACTGGTTCTTCAAGTGCTACCCGGCGGTGGAGAACCCCGACGGGTGGGAGCCGGCGTTCTGCCTGTTGGGGCCCACCGTCATGGACAAGATCTGGCAGTGGCAGTTCGACATGGCGAACGACTTCGCCGAGCTCGTGTACGGACCCGGCCTGGAGACCCTGCGGGAGAAGGCCGTGCGCATCGTGGGGGTCGTCGACGACTCGATCCTCAGGCCGGTCCAGGACGAGTGGATCCCCCGCTTCCGGGAGCTCTTCGAGCAGTACTACGCGGGCGACCTGGAGGACCCCGCCGTGGACGAGATCTCCTGGGACGTGAAGCTCGTCAGCCAGGCGCGCACCAAGGTCGCCGAGGCCGTCGGGCAGCTCCGCGACCTGGACGCCTCCCTTGGCACCCCTCCGGAGTGGTTCGCGGCGCTGGGGCCGAAGGTGGACGGCCTCCTCGCCGGGCTCGCACAGGGCTCCCGGGCGCCCCTCGACGAGGTCCTGCCCGCTGCCATGGAGGCGAACCTGCAGCGACTCCTGGACGACGCCGACGCCGCGGGTACCACTGGCGCTCCGCTCACCGGGCCCGCCCTGGCGAACGCCGTGCGCCAGTACCTCCGGACGGCGTCCTGGAGCGGGGCCTTCGTCGCCCTCGACCGCGTCCCCCTCGGCGGCCCAGAGGTTCCCTTCCTGGGCGAGGCCCCCGGCGGCCTGGTCATCGGCTCGGCCCGGCTGGCGGAGGGGGGCGGAGACGTCGTCGCCGACCTCACGCAGGACCCCGACGGGGAGACCGCCGGGTCGGTCGTCCTCGTGCGCCCTGTCCCGGACGACCCGGACCCGCTCGCCGCCGACGTCGTCGTCCAGCACACGTGGGAGGAGACGACGGTGGGGGCCGCCGAAGGCACGCTGGAGGAGACCGACGGCGCCGTCGTCCTGGAGGCGCGTGGTCCCTGCACCTTGGGGGCCCGCGATCTCCTGGCGCCCTTCGGCCGCCGGATCGAGGGCGACTTCCGGTGCGTGTGGAGGTTCGACGACGCCGGCCGCGTCCTCGGCACCGACGTCCTCTACTACTACGACGAGGAGAACTACGACGTGTGGGACGAGCGCGCCGTCGGCTACCCGGCGGGCCGCCTCACCGTCTCGCCCGGCTACCCGGGCGTGTCGGCCACCCCGGACCTCGCCCTGGAGGTGGAGTCATTGATGGCTGATCCGGGCCCGGAGGACGGCCGGCCCTACGGGGTGCTCGCCGGTGCCGTCAACGTTCCCGGTCGCGGAGTGCTGCTCGCCGACGTCCGCCAGAACCTGGACGAGCCTGTGGAGGGCACCCTGGCGTTCGCCTGGCTCCACGGCGGCAGCGTCTTCGTGGTGGCGGCGGAGGGCTGGAGGCCGACGACGACGGGCTTCGACCGCGACTACCGGGCCTTCGCCGCCGACACGGACTGCGTCCTCTACGAGTACCACCCGCTCACGAAGGTGCTGGAGCGCAGGGAGTTCGGCACCCTCGGGTGCGAGTGGTACTACGAGGGCGAGGCCCGCGCTGTGAGCCTGTACCTCGACAACCATTCCGTGCCGGGCTGGGAGGACGTGGAGGAGGCCGACGCCCGGAGCCTGTGGTTCTCGACGGACATGCCCGCGGGGCGCGCCCCGGCGGACCTGCTGTCGCTCCTCGTCGGCAACGAGGCGCACTTCGACACCCTCACCTGGCAGGCCGTGGGGTCCGTGACGGGGACGCTGCGGGACCCGGACACCTCGGCGCCCCAGGGGTGGCTGGACTTCCGGGGCGCGGGCTTCGACGGCGACGGCGTCGAGTTCCGGCCTTGGCAAGGTGCCCTCACCTACACGAGCCGCCAAGTCGCGCCTGGGAGTCTCGACGTCGTGCGCCTCACGGAGCCCGGGGAGGTCCGTGTCGACGTCCTTTCCGAGGGGGACGTGAAGGAGACGACCTGGGAGGGCGCCTGTCGTCACACGCGGCTCACGCTCACGATCCCGCCCCGTGAGAGCGACCTCGGCCCGGTGCCCTGCACCCTCACGCTCTTTACCGAGGGCGGCGTCACCACCGTGGACTTCGAGAGCGTGGTCGACGACGGTGTCGTCCTCGGGGCCCGGGACGCGGTTCCCGGGGCCCTCAACGTCCTCCTGCGCGTTCCCAGGTAGGGGCGGCGGGGGCGGGCGCCTCGGCCTCGGCCCGCCTCGCCCGGGCGGTCGTCCCATGCGTGTCCGCGGCGGCACCCGGGGAGCCGCCCGGGTGCTCCCCACGACCCTGCCGGCGGGCGGCCCGGCACCTACGTGCGGGCGGCGACGACGGCGGCCTGCAGGGTGCTGGACGTGTCGAGCTTCGTGCGGGCGCTGCGGAGGTGGTGGCTCACGGTGTGGGTCGTGATGCCGAGCTCGGCGGCGATCTGGGCGTAGGTGAAGCCGCGCAGGACGAGGGCGAGCGCCTCCCGTTCCCGGGCGGTCAGCGGTCCCTCACCCCGTACGGGGTGAGGGGGTCGGCGTCCGAGGGCGCTGAGGGACGCGGTCGCCCGGGCGGCGACGGCGTGCATCCCGGCTTCGGTGGCCCGGGTGGCGACGTCTTCGAGGCGATCCGGGGCTCCCCGGTCGCCCGCCCGGCGGAGCGCCTCGCCGGCGGCCCACTCGCACCACCACCGGTGACGTTCGAAGCGTCCCGACCAGGCGTCCGCTGCCCGCTCGAAGCAGGCGGCGGCGTCACGCGCCCGGGGGGGATCGGCTTCGGCCAGGAGGGCGACGCCGGCGACCTCGTCGGGGACACCGGCGGTGAAGGGCAAGACCCACATGGTGGGGGACGGCCCGCGGGCGACCATGCCCCGGTCGAGCTCCACCCAGGCCATGGTGCGCGCCAGGAGCGGCACGAACTCCTCCGTGGGCGCCTCTGCGAGGCCGTCGGCCGCATGCGCTGCCGCCTTCCCGGGCTGTCCGGCGAGAAACGCCGCCTCCCCCTTCGCCCACGTCAACGCCGTCGACAGGTAGGCGTCCTCGCTCGACGGAATGGCCTGAAGGCGGGCGAGGGCGGCCTCCGCCTCGCCCGTGTCGGTAAGGACCACCGCGAGGTAGAGCTGTGCGCACTCGGCGGCTGTGCGGTCGCTCCCGGCCTCGGCAAGAGGACTCGCGGCCGCGACCACGTCGTCGTAGCGCCCGGCGAGGAGGTCGCACCATGCAACCGCGACCCGGAATCGCTCCCCCCAGCCGGCGTGTCCGCTTCGGAGCGCCTGCGCTGTCTGCGCGAGGGCCATGTCGCGGCCCCCCTTCAGGTCGCTCACGATGGAGCGTGTCATGACTGCGGTGAGGAAGGCGTCGTAGGCCACCTCGAAGTCCCCCTCGCCGAGGGCGAGGCGGGCGGCATCTTCCAGGACGGCTCCTCCCGCTGCGTCGCCCGCCCTGAGCATGGCGAGGGCGCGTACGAGCCCGGTGTGCGCCGCCAGGGCCCGGGGCAAGTGGGCGAGGGCGACCTCCGCCCGGGCGGCGGCGTCCGCCGGCGAAGTCCCGAACCACACCTCCAGGTAGGCGTCCTCGATGCGCACCCGTGCCTTCGTGTCGGCGTCGAGCTCGTCCAGGCGGGAGAGGAGCTTGTCGATCAGCGCCCGGGCGTCGGCGGCGGCGAGCTGCTGGCGGCGGGCCCGGGCGCGGACGACGTCGCCCCGGGCCTCCGTCGCGGGGTCCGACCAGGTCTCGCTGTCGAGGAGGGACTCGGCGGCCTCGAATGATCCCGCGTCCACCAGCGCCCCGCCCGCCCGGACCCGGAGCTCGTCGCCCTCCTCGCCCTCGGCGGAGGCCGCCGCCAGGGCGAGGAGCTCGGCGCGGGTGCCCGACACGGTGGCCGCCTCCGCAGCGGCGAGCGCTCTGCGCAGGGCGGCCCGCCGCTCCCCGGCGGCGAGGTGGTGGCGGGCGGCCTCGCCCTCGTCGGGGAGACAGCGGGCGAGGTCTGCGTGCAGCTCACGTGTCTCGCTGTCAGCGCATGCCGCGAGGGCCGCCTCGCCGAGGGTCCCGTGGTGGAGGCGGATCCGGGTGTCGGCCCTCTCGGCGATTCCGGCGGCGGCGAGCTCCGCGGCGACGTCGGCGTCGAGAGCGGTGTCAGGGAGGGGGCCGCCGGCCAGGCTGAGGAGGGCTGTCCCCCTTCTGGCTGCTGTGGACAACGCGGCCAGGCGCCGTTGCACGGTGAGGGCGCCCAGCGGCGAGAGTCCCCCGGACTTGTCGATCTCGTGCAGGAGGAGCGGGTTCCCCCCCGCCTTCGCCGCCAAGGCATCGGCGTCGAGGCCTGCCCGCTGTCGCCAGGCGTTGCGCCCTGATCGGGCACCGTGGCGGTCATGGAGGACGCCTACAGAGGCCTCCAGAGAGAGGGCGTCGAGTGCGACCAGCTCGCAGCCCACCCGCTGCGCGGCGGCCAGGGCGCGGGGGGTGCCGGGCTCACAGGTTCGGATCGCGGTGACGAGCGCGACGGCGGGGGCGAGATCGACGAGGAGGTCGCGCGTGGCGGCGTCCGCCCATTGGAGGTCGTCGAGGAGGAGTATGCCGCTGCGGACTCGTGCCCCCACCCGGGCGAGGACGTCCAGCGGGTCGGAATCCGGGCCTACTGTCGGCCCGAGGAGGCGGGCGAGGGCGGCGTACGGTTCCGACGCCATCGTGGCCAGCCCCCCGGCTTCGACGAGGGCGAGGCCCGCCCGCCGGACGGCGTGGCGTACCAGGGTCGTCTTGCCGGCGCCGACCTCCCCTAGGACGACCACGGGCCTTGCCGCCGCCATATGGGCGGCGAGCTCGCGCAGTTCCCGCTCGCGCCCGAGGAACACCCGTTCTCCCGTAGCGCTCATGACGCATTCTCGCGCTATGGGGCGCCGGGCACATCGGTGGTCCGCGCCATCTTCTCCGGCGGGGCACCACCACGCGCCGAGGTCTGTCGCGGGCGCGTGCCCGGGCGTATGCGGGTGCCGCCGCACGCGCCGACGCGGGGCGACGTCGCGTCGCGCCGCCGGGGGGTCCCCGAGGACGGCGCCGGCGTGTGCCAGCCTGGCAGCCGGTCGACCGCAGGGGTCCGGTGGCGCAAGACCAATCGACAGACGGCGGAGCGGGCGGGATTGCTCCCGGCGGCCGGGGCCGGGGCGTGCCCATCGCCCGCCGCTTCGTCCTGCGCTCCCCGAGTCGCTTCGCCATCGCCGCCGGCGCCGCCACGGCCGTGGTCGTCCTCGTCGTCCTGCAGCTCTCCATCTACTACGGAGTCACCCGCTCGATGTCGTGGGTGGAGCGCATCGGGGCGGCCTACTGGGTGGTCCCCGAGGATGCCCAGTTCGTGGGCGCCGACAGGCCCGTGTCCGACGCCGTGCGCGACAGGGTCGCCCGGGTCCGCGGGGTCCGTTCCGTGGCCACGGTGCGCTTCAACATCTGCGACGTCGTACCCACGGGGTCGGCGCCCAAGGCCGCCACCTCCATCTCGTGGCCGGCGGGGACGTTCACGATCCCGACCGCGTCGGGGCGCATGCCCGGGCGCCTCGACGAGGTCGCCATTGACTCGGGCTTCGCCCGGGAGCACGGCATCGCCCTCGGGGACGGCCTGGAGATCAACAGGGTGGGCCAGCGCCGCATCGCCAAGGTCGTGGGCACGCTGCAGGGCGCGTCCGCACTCATCCGCCAACTCGTCTTCATCACCGACACCACCGACGCCGCGCTCACCTCAGGAGACCCCGAAGGCCTGGCGGGGGTCACGGCCTCCGCCGAAGGTCTGGGCGACCTCGCCGACAAGCTTGCCGCCGCTGCTGCCAGCGAGAAGGCGGCGGGCCTCGCCCTGCGGAACCTCGCCGGGCCCATCGCCGGGCCCGTGAGCCAGCTTCTCGCCGCTGCCGAGGCCACGCAGGCGGCAGCCGAGGCTGCCGAGAAGAGCCAGGCCGACGTGGCGGCCCTCCGGGACCTCGTGGTTCCCCCGCAGCCGGGGTACCTCGCCGTCCGCCTCGACCGCGGGGCCGACGCCAACCGGGTCGCGGACGACATGCGGGCGATCCGGGGCGTCGAGATCCTGCCCACGGCGGAGTTCCACAACAGGCTGAACACGAGCTTCTTCGGCTCCTTCCTCCCCGTCCTCTACGTCGTCGTGGGGGCCGCCGTCGTCGTCGGAGTCCTCATCCTCGGCCTCACCCTGTCGAACATGGTGGCCGAGAGCGTCCGGGACTACGCCGTGCTGCGGGCGATCGGCCTCGGTCGCTCGCGGATCCGCCGGGCCGTGCTCGGCCAGGGCTTCTACCTCGTGTCCGTGGCCTTTGCCGCCGGGATCCTCCTCGGCATCGCGGCGGGCCGCGGTGTGGTCCTCCTCCTGCCCATGATCCCCGTCGCCCTCGAGCCCGTGGTGTTCGCGGTGGGGGCTGTGGCCGCCACCCTCATGGGGGCGATCGGTTCGCTCCTGCCCATCCGGCGAGTGCAGCGCATCGACCCGGCGTCGGTGTTCCGTGGTTGACGCGGCCGTGCCCGTGCGGGCAGAGGGGCTGCGCCAGTCCTACGGCTCCGGGGACAACCGCTTCCTCGCGCTGTCCGTCGACCTCCTCGATGTGAGTGCCGGCGAGATGGTGATGCTCGAAGGCCCGTCGGGTTCGGGCAAGACCACGCTGATCTCGATCCTGGGGACGCTGCTGCGACCCGACGACGGCCGCCTCTGGGTGGCGGGCCGCGAGGTCGACTGGGGCGACGCCCGCACGCTCGAGCGGCTCCGCAGCCGGGAGGTCGGCTTCATCTTCCAGGCCTTCAACCTGCTCTCGCCCCTCACCGTGCGTGAGAACGTAGAAGTCGCGCTGAACGCGGCGGACGTGAGGGGCCGGGCGGCGAAGGCCGCCGCCCTCGCCGCCCTCGACGAGGTCGGTCTCGCCAACCGGGCCGGTGACCGGGTGAACGTCCTCTCCGGCGGGGAGATGCAGCGGGTGGCGATCGCCCGGGCACTCGTGTCCGGGCCGGCGATCATCCTCGCCGACGAACCGACGGCGAACCTCGACACCGAACGCGGCCTTGCCGTGGGCGCCACGCTCGCCGAGTTGGCGGCAGGCGGTCGGGCGGTGATCGTGGCCACCCACGACGTTCGCCTGGAGCGCTTCGCCACCCGCCGCCTCCGCATGGTCGACGGCCGCATCGAGAACCGCGCGGCGCCGCCGGGGGGCTCGTAGTCGCGTCGGGCCGCCGGGGGACTGCGGCAAAGTGATGTTGTTGTCCCGGTATTCCGTGGATTCGGCATCACTTTGGGGGGTGGGCATCACTTTGGCGGCGGGCGGCGGGCGGCGGGCGGCGGGTCCGGGACAGGCGCAGAGACGCCGCGGGACTCGGCACGCAGGGTGCCGGTGGTGCACCATTGCCGCCATGTCGTTCCCCAGCCCGCGGCGGGCCTCCGGCGGTGCTGCCGAGGTGCTCGTCGTGGCCCTCGGCCCCGGCCCGCCACCCGAAGACGTCGTCGCCGCCTTCGCCGCCGACGAGCGGCCCTTCGCGCTCCTCGGGGCGTGGGCGGGCGGGGGAGCGCTGCTGGGGTCCGAGCCAATGGTGGTCGCCCCCGCCGGCGGGGTTGGGGGTCCCCGCCGGCACGCGGAGCGCCGCCAGGCGCCGAGCGGTGTGGCAGCCGACGTCGACCCCTTCGACGTCCTCGACTCCGTCCCGCTGCGGCCGCCCGGAACGCCCGGCGCGCCCGGCGGCGGCGACGCCGTGGGCGGGGGCTGGTTCGGCTACCTGGGCCACCAGTGCGCCGCTCACGTGGAAGCGCTCCCGGCTCCCGGTCCCCGGCCGGTTCCCGTGGCCCCGTTCGCCCTCGGCTTCTACGACCACGTCCTGCGCTACCGGTCCCCCGAAGGGCAGTGGTACTTCGAGGCGCTCGTCACCCCCCAGCGGGCGGCCACCCTCGAAGGCCGCATCGAGCTCTTCCGTGAGCGCCTCCGGATCACCGGTGGTCGCACTCCGTGTGCAGCACCGCAGGGGGTGCACCTACCAGGATGCGGGACCTTCGAGTGCGGTCCCTTCGACGTCCTTCCCGGCCGCGACGAACACGAGGACGCCGTGCGGCGCGCCCTCGACTACATCGCGGCGGGGGACGTCTACCAGGTGAACCTGTGTGTCCGCCTGGAGGCCGCGTTCGCCGGCGACCCCGCCGGCCTCTTCGCCGCCGCCGTGAGGCGGCTCCGGCCTCCCTACGCCGCCTTCGTGGGCACACCGGGCGTAGCGGTCGCCTCCCTCTCGCCGGAGCTGTTCCTCGCCACCGTGGGCAGGCGGGTGCGGACCTCGCCGATCAAGGGCACGATCCCGCGCCCGGGGGACGCCCCGGCAGCCGTCGCGGCCCGCCGCGCCCTGGAGGCGAACCCCAAGGACCGGGCGGAGAACGTCATGATCGTCGACCTCATGCGCAACGACCTCGGGCGGGTCTGCGACTTCGGCACGGTCCGGGTACCCGCGCTCTACCGTGTCGAGGCCCATCCCGGCGTGTGGCACCTCGTCTCGGACGTGGTGGGAGAGCTCAGGGAGGACGCCGGCCCCGGGACGCTGCTGCGGGCGTGCTTCCCCCCGGGGTCGGTGACGGGTGCCCCGAAGGTGCGGGCCACGGAGATCCTCACGGAGCTGGAGGCTGCTGCCAGGGAGGTCGGGATGGGGGCCGTCGGCTACGCCAGCCCTATAGGCAGGCAGGAGTGGAACGTCGCGATTCGCACGTTCGAGATGGCGGCCGGACGCATCTGGCTGAGTGTGGGTGGAGGCATCGTGGCGGACTCGGATCCCGCCGGGGAGTACCGGGAGTGCGGGGCCAAGGCGCGCCCCCTCCTGGAAGCGATCGTGGCCGATGCCGCCGGCCTCTGAGGGATCCCCGGAGGCGGCGCGCCGTGCCGATCCGGCGGCGGGCGTGTTCGAGACCGTCCGGGTCGACGGCGGTGTCCCCCTCGCGCTGGACGCGCATCTGGCGCGCCTCGTCCGTACGTGCGCCGCGCTGTACGGGATCACCGTGGCCGGGGGCGACGCCCGCTTCCGCGTCCGGGGCGCCCTGGCAGTCCTGGGCAGCGAGCGGCCCTGGGACGGCCGCCTGCGCGTGAGCGTCCGTCCGGACGGGCCCGCCGGCGTCCTCATGTTCCGCCCGGAGGTCCTCCCGCCGCCGGGCGCGTCGAGGCCCTGCACGCTGCGCCCTCTCGTGGTCCCCGGGGGATGGGGCGAGCACAAGTGGCGGGACCGTTCCCCCTTCGCGGGCACGGACGCCACGAGCGGTCTGCTCCTCGTCGACGAGACCGGGGAGGTGCTGGAGACCGAGGTGGGCAACTTGTTCGTCGTGCGGGGGGAGGGGGTGGTGACGCCCCCGCTCGACGGCCGTGTCCTGCCCGGGATCACCCGGGGCCGTCTCATCGGACTCCTCGCCGGCGTCGGCGTGACAGTCGAGGAGCGGCCCGTGCAAGTCGACGACCTCGCGGCCGCGGACGAGGTCTTCCTCACGAACTCTGTCCGCGGGGTCCAGGGGGTCGCCGCCTGCGAAGGTGTCGGGGACTGGGGCGGGGGCCGGTTCACGCTGCGGGCGGAGGCCCTCCTCGCCGCCGCTTGGGAAAGGGAGCGGGCGGGGGCCCGTGCGTGACCGCCGAATTGGCCGTCGACGCCGCGCGTACGGTGCGTTAATGTAACACCACGGATCGTGAGCCTTTCCTGGTCCGCATGTCGCTGTACGGTGGGGCGATCCCCCTCGGGGATCGACACAAGGCGGGTGCCAACGATGGCCATCTCCACCGACCTCGACTCCATCACCAGGTTCCTGAGAGGAACCGGCGCCCCGTACAGGCTGGGCCCCCGACCCGTCCAGGACGTCCTCCGTCTCTTCCGGGAGCTCCTCGACTCCGGTCTCGCCCTCATGCAGGCCCGCGCCGACGGCAGGATCTCCCGTTACATCACAGCTCCCCCGGAGGTGGGGGACCTCGTCTCGATCTGCATCGCAGTCTTCGACAGCCAGCTCTCGGCCGCGCTGTCCGTCGGGGACGAGACTGTCTCGATCGGTCTCGCCCTCGAACCGGAGATGCTCGAGGCGGTGGCGGGGACGATCCGCGGGATCTCCCGCTACTACATGGTGATCTCCGAGACCGACCCGGACTTCCCGGTGCCCAGCCTCGACGTGCTCGAGATGCTCGAGGGCATCCACGACGAGTTGCACGATATGGTGTCCCGCGCCCCGGTACCCTCAGCCACGGTGTAGGTCCCGAAGGAACCCCCACTCTCTGCCGGGGCCTCCTGGCAAGGGGCGGGCCAGTTGTGCGGGCGGTCCCCCCGAACTCTGCCCGCGCCGGCAGGGCGGCGATCCCGGGCCCGTCCGTGGGACGGCTCCGCCGGCCCGGCCCGGATTCTCGGCGCACGACGCGAGGCCAGGGGGGTTCAAAGGGGGGAAGGAGTCCCCCCTTCGAACACGAGGAGGAGCTCGATGAACGACCCGGCTCGCGCCCTGACCCAGCGGGGCCAGAGCATCTGGTACGACAACCTCAGCCGCGACCTCATCCGGGACGGTGGCCTCGCCGCGCTCGTCGCCCAGGACGGCGTGGCCGGCGTCACCACGAACCCGACGATCTTCGCCAAGGCCGTCGAGGGTTCCGACCTCTATGACGACGACATCCGTGCCCACGGCGACGCCCCCGCCGAGGCGGTGTTCTTCGACCTCGCCGTCGACGACGTGGGAGCCGCCGCGGACGTCCTGTTCCCCGTCTACGAGCGCACCGGCGGCGTCGACGGCTACGTGAGCCTCGAGGTCTCCCCCGAGATCGCCTACGACACGGACACCACCACCACGGCCGCACTCGACCTCTTCCGCCGCCTCGACCGGCCCAACGTCCTCATCAAGATCCCCGGAACCGCGCCCGGGATCCCGGCGGTGCGCTCCGCGATCGCCGCGGGGGTGAACGTGAACGTCACGCTCCTCTTCGCCGTCGACCGCTACCGCGAGGCGGCGGCCGCCTACATCGGCGGTCTCGAGGACGTCCTCGCCTCCGGCGGCGACCCGACCCGCTCCGCCAGTGTGGCGAGCTTCTTCGTCTCCCGCGTCGACTCCGCCGTCGACGCCCGTCTGGAGGAGATCGCCTCACCCGCGGCGCTGTCCCTGCGGGGCCGGGTGGCGGTCGCCAACGCGAAGCTCGCCTACCGGGCCTTCCAGGACGTCTACGGCGACGACCGCTGGACGCGCCTCGCCGCCGCCGGGGCCCGGGCGCAGCGGCCCCTGTGGGCGAGCACGAGCACGAAGAACCCCGCCTACCCGGACCTTCTCTACGTCGACGGCCTCATCGGTCCCGAGACGGTGAACACGATGCCGCCCCAGACCCTCGCCGCCTTCGCCGACCACGGCGAGGTGGACGCCACGCTGGAGAAGGACGTCGACGAGGCCGCACGGGTCATGGCGGCCGTCGCCGACGTCGGCGTCGACTTCGCCGCCGTCACCGAGGACCTCGAACGTGCCGGCGTGCAGGCGTTCGTGGACTCGTACCACCAGTGCCTCGATGCCATCGAGGCGAAGCGGGCGGACCTGTAGAGGTCCCCATGGTGGGGGTGCGCATGCGTGTGATGCTGTAGCATCACACGCATGCGCACCACGCTCAATCTCGATGACGACGTCCTGATGGCGGCCAAGGAGCGGGCCCGACGCGACAAGCGCACCGTCGGCGAGGTGCTCTCCGATCTCGCCCGCCAGGCTCTCACCGGGAGCTCGGCACCGAGCGCGTCCGGCGAGGCCTTTCACGGGTTCCACCCCCTTCCCCACCGGGGTCCCCCCGTCTCGAACGCTCTCATCGACGAACTCCGCGAGGACGAACCCGAGTGAGGGCGCTCCTCGACGTCAATGTCCTCCTCGCCCTGTTCGACATGGACCACATAGACCACCAGCTGTCGCGCAAGTGGCTCGACGAAGAGATCGCGTCCGGCTGGGCATCATGCCCGATCACCCAGAACGGGTTCGTGCGCGTCATCACCCAGCCGCGCTATCCCAGCCCGATCGCTCCCGCCCAGGCGATCGCCCTCCTCGCCGCGGCCTGCGGGGGGCCGGCCCACACCTTCTGGCCCTGCGACGTCAGCGTCCTGGACGAAGGCGTCGTCGACAGATCCCGGGTGCACGGCCCCCGGCAGGTGACGGACGCGTACCTACTGGCGCTGGCGACGGCACACGGCGGTCGTCTCGTCACCTTCGACCGATCCGTGGCAGTCTCCGCGGTTCCCGGAGCCACCCCGGCCAACGTCACCGTCCTCTGATTCCTCTGATCCCTCTGAGCCCGGGCCGCTCGGCGGGGCTCCCCCGCGACTGGGGCGGACCCGGATAGAGTGCCCGGATGGCGACACGCACGCGGTCCTTCGGGACGTCCAAGCGCGAGAGCCACGACGCCGGCGCCTTCTACGGCCGGGGCCTGTGGCCCGTCGAGGTGAGCCGGGCACGGCACTGCGCGGAGTCCCCCGTCCTCGACGAGATCTTCTGCGCCTCGGCCGAGGACATGGGCCACCTCGTCGACGACAGCGTCGCCCTCATGGTGACCTCGCCGCCGTACCACGTGGGCAAGGACTACGACAGCGACGCCACCCTCGACGAGTTCCTCGACATGCTCGAACGGGTCTTCCAGGAGACCTACCGCGTGCTGGAGCCCGGTGGCCGGGCGGTCGTGAACGTGGCCAACCTCGGTCGCCGCCCGTATGTCCCCCTCAGCCACCTCGTCACGCAACGGATGATGGGCGTCGGCTTCCTGATGCGGGGCGAGGTGATCTGGCAGAAGGCCAAGGGCGCGGGGGGGAGCTGCGCCTGGGGGAGTTGGCGGTCGGCGTCCAATCCCACGTTCCGGGACGTCCACGAGTACTGCCTCTGCTTCTCCAAGGGCCGCTTCGACCGGGCCCGGCCCGGGGGCAACACCATCGAGCGTGACGAGTTCATGGCCGCCACGCTCTCGGTCTGGGAGATCCCGCCCGAGTCCGCCCGGCGTGTGGGCCACCCGGCGCCCTTCCCCGTCGCCCTCCCCCGACGCTTCGTCGACCTCTACACGTACGAGGGAGACCTCGTCCTGGACCCGTTCATGGGCTCGGGCAGCACCGCCGTCGCCGCCGTGGAGTCCGCTCGTCATTACGTGGGCTATGACACGGATCCCGAGTACGTCGCCCTCGCCCGCGACCGGATCGCGGCCGTGGAGGCCCGTCCCCGGCTCCTATAGGTCCGTCACCATGAGCTGACCGTGGATGCGCCCGCCCCTGCGGTCGCGGAATCCCGGGATCGGCTCCGCCTTGCCGTGACGGCGGAACCCGACCGCCTCGAAGAAGGCGACGGCGTTCGTGTTCTCGGCCATCGTCCCGAGGTGGACGCCCGGGATGCCGAGGCTCCGGCAGCGCTCCAACCAGGCGTGCACGAGGCCGCGGCCGACGCCGTTGCCCCGGCCCGGGGTCAGGAGGTCGATGTGCAGGTGCGCCGGCCAGCGGTCGTCGAGGAAGTCGGCGGGGACGTGGCGGTCACGGACGACGTCGGCCAAGGCCCTCCAGACGAACCCGGCGGTGCCGGGGCGCAGGGGCAGGCCCTTGCGGAGGATCTTGCGGGCCACGAGCTTCGTATAGGCAGGGGGCCGGCGGCTGTCGGTGCAGCCCAAGAGGTAGCCCACGACCGTGCCGCCGTCGTCGGCCACGAACGCCGACTCGGGTTCCCGGTCGGTGTAGTAGGCGCTGAACATGTCGGCGAAGGTCTCCTCGTCCGCCCACTGCCAGTCCACCGGGTCGCCCATGAACCCGGTCACGTAGCAGATGCGCCGGACCGCGTCCCGGTCGCCGGCGCGGTAGGGGCGGACGTCGATCATCGGGGCATCGTAGGAGGCGCGGGGTCGGAGGTTCACAACCCACGTACGCGGGTCGTGATCCTCCCACCCGCCTCAGGCCGGGTACACGTCCACCTCGGTGGCCTTCACGGTCGCCCACACGGGGCTGCCCTCGGCGAGGCCGAGGTCGGCGAGGGCGCCGGGGGTGATCTCGGCCACGACCGGCACGGCCGCCGCGACGCGCACCCGTACGCGGTCCAGGGCGGGGTCGATCTCCTCGACGGTTCCCTGCCAGGCGTTGCGGGGGGAGCCCTCCGGGGCCCGCAGGTGGAGGGCGACGGCGTGGGGGTGGACGACGGCGCAGACGTCGCCGTCGGCGCACGAGTCGGCGGACACGATCGCGCCGCCGTTTGGGAGCGTCACCGTGGCGCCGTGTGCCCGACCCCGGAAGAGGTTCACGCCCACGAGCTCGGCCACCCATCGGGAGAGAGGCCGGCGGCTGATCTCCTCCGGCGTGCCCGCCTGCGTGACCCGGCCCGCCTCCAGGACGACGAGGCGGTCGGCGAGCGTGAGCGCCTCGACGGGGTCGTGGGTGACGAGGAGGCGCGTGCCGGCGTAGGAGGCGAGGTGGTGGCGGAGGTCCCGCCGCAGCGCCGCTCGGGCCTCGGCGTCGAGGGCGCTGAAGGGCTCGTCCAGAAGGAGGAGGCGAGGCTCCGTCACGAGGGCCCGGGCGAGGGCCACGCGTTGCGCCTCACCGCCGGAGAGGCCGTCGGGTCTCTCGTGCGCCCGCCCGGCGAGGCTCACGCGGTCCAGCCAGGCTGTCGCGGCCCGGTGTGCATCCTGACGGGACATGCCGCGGGAGCGCAGGCCGAACGCCACGTTGTCGAGGAGGCTGAGGTGGGGGAAGAGGAGGCCGTCCTGGAACACGACGCCGGTCGGCCGCTGTTCTGGAGGCACGCGGACGCCGGCAGCCGTGTCCTCCAGGACGTCGCCGTCGAGGACGACGCGGCCCTCTGCCACGGCGAGGAGGCCGGCGAGGGCGCGTACGAGCGTGGACTTCCCGGCGCCGTTCGGGCCCAGGAGGACGACGGTCTCGCCCGTGGGGACGTCGAGGGCGGCGTCGAGGTCGAGGCCGCCCACCCGGACGCCGACGCGGGCTGTGAGGCTCACGGGGCGGCCAGCCAGCGACCGCGGAGGCCGACGAGGACGACGACGGACACGGCGAGCATCGCCAGGCTCATGGCGACGGCGGCCTCGGGGCTCCGTTCCAGGGCCTCGAAGGCCGCCAGAGGGAGCGTCTGGGTGCGCCCCGGGAGACTCCCGGCGAACGTGACCGTGGCCCCGAACTCCCCCAGCGCTCGGGCCCAGGCGAGGGCGGTTCCCGCGACCACGGCCGGCGCCGCGAGGGGCAGCGTGACCCGCCGGAACGTCGTCCAGCGGCCCGCCCCGAGCGTGGCGGCGGCCTCCTCCAGGCGGGTGTCGAGGGAGCGGAACCCGGCCTCGGCCGAGAGCACGACGAGGGGCATGGCGACGAACGTCTCGGCGAGGACGGCGCCCGCCGTCGTGAAGGGGAGGCGGAGGTCGAAGGCGTCGTAGAGGACCCGGCCCAGGAATCCGGTGCGGCCGAAGGCGAAGAGGAGGGCGACGCCGCCCACGACCGGGGGGAGGATGAGCGGCAGCGTGGTGAGGGCGCGCAGCAGCCCGCGTCCGGGGAAGTCGTGGCGGGCCAGCACCCAGGCCAGCGGGAGGCCGACGGCGACGGAGATCACCGTCGCGGAGAGCGAGCAGACGAGTGACAGCCAGAGTGCCGAGCGCACTTCGGGGGCGGCGAGCTCGGCGCCCATCGTCCGCCAGGGGGCTCGCAGCACGAGACCGAGCAGGGGCGCCACCACGAGGACGGTGGCGGGGAGCGCGAGGCAGACGACCAGGGTGCCCCGGCGCCGGTGCTTCACGGCTTCAGGAAGCCGGAGCGCCGCAGCACGTCGCGTCCGGCGGGGGAGAGGGCGAAGTTCGCGAACTGCCTTGCCTGGCGGCCGTAGCGGGCTTCGGTGTGGACTGCGACGGGGTACTCGGCGACGACGTTGTCCGCCGGCGGGATCTGGACACCGGAGACGCGCTCTCCTGCGGCGCGGACGTCCGTGGCGTAGACGACGCCGGCATCGGCCTCCCCGAGGGCGACCTTCGTCACGACCCCCTTCACGCCGTCTTCCAGGGAGGCCGGGGAGACGTCCGCCCTGGCCCGGGCGAGAGCTTCGCCGGCGTAGCGGCCGACGGGGACGTTCTCGTTGCAGAGCACCACGATGAGGCCGGGGCGGGCGAGGTCGGAGAGGGAGCGGATCCCCTCGGGGTTGCCGGCGGCAACGACGATCTCCAGGGTGTTGCGGGCGAAGACGGTCGCCTTCCCCTCGAGGAGTCCCGCCCTGGACAGACGGGCCATGGTCTCCGGGTCGGCCGTGGCCACGACGTCCGCCGGGGCGCCCTGTTCCAGTTGGGCGGCGAGCACGCCGGAGCCGGCGAAGCTGAAGCGCACGGTCGTGTCCGGGTACGCCACCTCGAAGGCCCTGCCCAGCTCGGTGAACGCCTCCGTGAGCGAGGACGCCGCGAACACCCTGAGCTCGACGGCTCCGGACTCCGGCGTGCGCCCCGGGGCGGTGCCGCCGCAGGCGACGAGCGCCGCGGCGACGAGAACGGCGGCCAACGCCCCGGGGCTGTGGCGTCCGCGCATCAGGTCCCCGGGAGCTCGACGACGACGGTCGTGGCCTTCACCGCGGCGACGGCCCGCACCCCGGGAGCGAGGCCGAGCTCGTCGGCGGCCTCCCGTGTCATGAGCGACACCACGCGGTGCGGGCCCGCCTGGATCTCGACCTGGGCGGTGACCTTGTCCTTGAGGACCCGGGTGACGATGCCGGGGAAGCGGTTCCGGGCCGACTGCGCCGTGAAGGCGACCGGTTCGGGCGCTGCGGCCATCTCCCGGGCGACCCGGGCGAGCTCGGTGCCGCTCACTCGACGCTGGCCGCCCCCGGTGCGGGTGGTGTGGAGGCGGCCGTCGTCCGCCCAACGGCGCAGGGTGTCGATGCCGACACCGAGGATCTCCGCTGCCTGCCCGATCCGGTAGCTGGCCATCGCCAGAACCTAGCAGATCCGAGGTTGCACACGTGGAAAGCTTGCACGTGCCGGGCGGCGGCGGGGCTGTAGCGCGGGTGCGGTCGCCGCGGCCGGGTGCGCCCGGCGCCGCCGGCGCTGGCGCCGCTGCCGCTGCCGCCCCCGGAATACCGCCCCCAGAACGAAACTGGGCGCGCCACGCGTCAAATGCGGGGTCTGGCGCGCCCAGTTTCGTTCTGGGGGGCGAGGCCACCGGAATGGGCCTGTTTCAGATTGGGTGCTCGCGATTTCGCTTGTTATCGTCGATGATGTGGGGATGGCACATGGGTT
>CAYJLW010000003.1:44945-47303 GCA_964370965.1 uncultured Acidimicrobiia bacterium
CCCGGAATCCCGCCCCCCGACCGAACCGGGGCGCGCCCCGCGGCAACTGCGGGGCCTGGCGCGCCCAGTTTCGTTCTGGGGGGCGCGGCCCCCGGAATACCGGTGTCACGCACGCGGGCACCGCTGGGCGGGCCAATGTGAAGCCGTTGTCCCGGAATACCGGGCAAACGGCATCACTTTGCGTGGGGCGGGGCGGGGCGGGCACCGCTGGGCGGGGCCTCGGTGCCGGGCGGGCCAATGTGATGCTGTCGTGCCGGTATTCCGGGGAATCGGCATCAGTTTGGACGTGCTCGCGGGCTGGGGGCGGGTTCGCGGCCTCCTCAGCAGGCGGTGCGGGCGGCGTCGAGGCTGCGGTTCTTGAGGAGGAAGCTGTCCCCGGCGGCCCTCGCGTCCGGGCAGAAGGACGCCGGGTCGAGGCCGTACTCGATACCCAGCACGGCCTTGCCCGCGGCCCGGAACGGGTCGAGGAGGCCGCACTCCCGGTAGCGGTGGCAGCTCTCGTTCACGGCGAAGTCGAAGTCCGCCACGAGTGCGGCGGCCTGGACGACGTCGTTCTTCAGGCCCACGGCGAGGTCGCTGGCATGCGCCTCGGCGGCGACCCAGCGGTTGAAGGCGAGCTGGTCGGCGGCGGTCAGGGGGAAGCCCGTCGTGTTCGTGTGCCCGTCGACGTTGTCCGGGTCGACGCCGTCACATCCCTTCGCCGCGGCGAGATCCATGCGGGCCGAGAGGATCGGGCGCACGGCGGCGCTGCGCACGTCCACCCAGCGCTCACCCGGCCACCCGTTCGACGATCCCAAGGCGGCGGCGGGGTAGGCGCCGGCGTCGGGCCGCCAGTCCTCCCAGGACCCGGCGCTGAAGTAGCACACCACGCGGGAGCCGGCGGTGTGCAGGGAGTCGATGGTCGCCTGCGGGGTGTCGAAGAGGTCGAGGACGTACACGTCGACGTCGAGGGACGTGTCGAGTGCTCCGGTGAACTGGATCTGCCAGCTCGCCCCTGAGGCCGGCCGCCAGCGCTCCGGGGCGGGCGCCGGTGGTGGAGCGGGTGGGGCGGGCGCCGGCGGTGGAGCGGGTGGGGTGGGCGCGGGGACGGGGGCGGGGGTGGGGCCCCTGGGGGCGCCGCGGCGGCGCTTCGGGGGACGCCGCCTCAGGGGGCGCGCCTTGCCCTTGGCCGCCTTGCGCGAGGCCACGGCAGCGCCGGCGGGAGCGGCACCGAGGTTCCCGGCGCCGGCTGCGCCGCCGACCGCGAGAGCCAGGGCGACGGCGAGGACGACGGGAACGCGGAGGACACGGGCCATGCAGCGTGTATCGGCAAAAGCGAGCGTCCACCTTGCCCCGTGCCGGCGAGGTTGCGAAGCCGTAGTGTCCGGCCCGCCCGGGCCGTCCGGCCCTGACCTCCCGCCCGCGGACCTTGCTAGCCTTCGCGCCTCGCCTCCTTAGCTCAGTGGTAGAGCACTTCCATGGTAAGGAAGGGGTCCTCGGTTCAATCCCGAGAGGAGGCTCTCGGCGAACCGGCAGGTCAGAGGGTGGTTCTCGTGTGGCCGCCACGACGCCCGGTCACCTGGGAACCCGCCAGGTGAGCAAGCGGTGAGCCAACCGGGCGCGCCACGGCCCCCGGAGGGGTCACGGCCCGGCGCCCACCGGCGAGGCGCTCCATGGCGGCGCAAGCCAGCGCCGTCCGGCATAGGCAGCGCTGGGGACAGCCGTCACCGGTGGTCTTGGCCTTCAGCAGCGCATCGATGCGTTCGGGTGGGGTGCTTGAGGTGCCGAGCCCCGAGGGTCGGCAGCAGACGGGCCCGCATGAACCGGGCGCAACGCGCGACGGTGGGCTCCCCACATTGTGCGGGCGGTTGTGCCATGGTGGTCTCTGGCCGGTGTGAGCATCGGGGAGTACGTCCCGAAGAGGCTCCGGTGGGAGGGGGTGGATGACATGATCGAGATCGAAGCGGGGGCGTGCCCCGAGTGCGGGAGTGGGGACACGGGCCGTCTCCTCTGGGGTGACGACGTCGAGTTCAGGCTCTGGGTCGTTCCCGAGGGAGACCCCCGTGTCCACCGTGTCGTTCCCGCAGGCTGCTTCATCTTCCCCGACGAGAACGGCGTGGTTCACGTCTGGCGGTGCCGGGTCTGCGACCACGAGTGGGGTTCTCAACCGGCTGACGACGTACCCGGCTGGGAGGACGTCTTCCCCGATGTCGAGGTGCCCTGGGCAAGGCAGAGGCCCGACGGGCCCCCTCCGTCGCGACACGAGTGGTCCTGAAATGACGGCAAACCGGCAATTAAGGGCCCCACCCCGCCCGGCCCCGCCGGGGCCGGGACGACTCCCGGCCTGCCCGGCCTCCGCATTCCCTTTGGTCGGTCAGT
>CAYJLW010000003.1:47313-66511 GCA_964370965.1 uncultured Acidimicrobiia bacterium
CTCCGTCGCGACACGAGTGGTCCTGAAATGACGAAATACCGTCATTTCAGGACCACTCGCGGCCCTGCCCCGACTCCCCGCCGCTACTCGGTCTCGAAGCCGTGGGTGTCGAACTTGAAGGTGGTGGCGTCTCGCGTCCGGTCCGGCCACGTCATGGCCGAGACGACAGCCCTCCCGGAGGCGTGATTCGGGGCGATCAACTACCTCAACCACCCCGAGGTCTTTGGCATCGGGGGGGGCACCGGAGGAATCGTCGGGGATCTGAGAGGACCACGTTGTGGCGTCGCCTCAGAGCGTCCACCGCCACGTGCCACGAGCCGGAGGCGCACCCAGGCCCGTCAGCCCAGGCCGCGGGAGTCCTGCTTGAGGGCGGTGTCCACGCCGAGGGCGGCGGCGACGACAAGGCTGCGGAGCGGGTCCTCGAGGGGGCGGTGGATCTGCAGGACGTAGTTGTCCGCCGTCGTGAACATCGCCTTGGCGACGCCCTCGAAGGTCTTGGTGATGCGGGCCACCTCGGCGCCGGTGTGGTCATCGATGCGGAAGTTCCAGGCCCGCCAGTTCTCGGCGTTGATCGAACCGTAGGTGTGCTGGCCGGACTGGAGGGTGAAGTGGATCTTGCCGAACATGTTGTCCTGCACGATGCGTCCGACCTCGCGGCCGGCGCCGTCGCCCACGATCACAGTGGACTTGAAGACCTTGCCCGGACGCGTGAGCTGCAGGAGCGGCGTCCCGGCCATGTCGTGGATCACGAGGTTGTGGGTCATGAACTGGTCCAGGGACGTGAGCACCCGGAGGGCCTTCTTCGCCGCGCTCTGGCCCACCTGGCGGACGGCGCCGAGCTGGCGGCCGTGCTGGTCGAAGACGGCGTACTCGTTGTTGACCTCGATGATCTTCGCCTTCTGGTTCACGACGAGGACCGGCTCGGTGAGGATCGTGCCTCCGCCCCCGCCGACAGGCTGGACGAGGCCTGCCCGTTGCTGGACCTGCCGGCGGATCCGGTCGGGGTCGTCCCCGCCGAGGGGTCGGTCCACGAGGTTCGTCACCGACTGCACGACCCCGCCGCCCTCCAGCGGTGTGGGATCGACCTGGGCGGCACCGTTGTGGCTCACGTGCTCCGTCCAGTGGGCGCCGTCCCAGTGACGGAACTGGAACCGGCCGAAGGGGTCGGGGTGCCATCCGGCGGGCGGGGGTCCGGCCGGGTGTGTCATGACGGGCGCTCCTGGGGTCGCGGACGACCCAGCGTAGGCCGTGGCAGACCGGAGCCCCTCTGTAGGGTGGGTCCCTCGTACCGGCAGTGTGAGGGGCCGTCATGCGAGTGAGCGTGTTCATGCAGGAGCATTCCGACCTCGGCCAGGCGGTCGGGGAGATCGCGGCCCTGGAGGCCGCCGGGGTGCGCCGGGTCTGGGTGTGGAACGTCTTCGGCCTCGACGCCATGGTCCTCGCCGCCGTTGCCGGGGGTGCCACGAGCCGCATCGAGATCGGCACGGCAGTCGTCCCCACCTACCCCCGCCACCCCCACGCCATGATGCAGGAGGCCCTCACTGTGCAGGCCGCCTGCGGGGGCCGCTTCACCCTCGGTGTGGGCACGAGCCACGAGCCGGTGATCTCGGCCATGTTCGGGATCCCCTTCGAGCGGCCGATCCGTCATATCAGGGAGTACGTCACGGTCTGTCGCGCCCTCGCCCGGGGGCCGGCGGCGTACCAGGGCGAGCTCTACAACGTGACCGCCCCGCTGCTCGTGAAGGGGGCGACGGGCGGCCTCGACGTCATGATCTCGGCGCTCAGCCCGCAGATGCTGCGGGTGGGCGGGGAGGTGTCCGACGGGGTGATCACCTGGCTGGCGGACGCCGCCTATACCCGGGACACCGCCGTGCCCGCCGTGGCCGAGGGCGCCGCCCGGGCGGACCGGCCCGCCCCACCGGTGGTCACCACCATCCCGGTGGCCGTCACCGAAGACCTCGCCGCCGGACGGGAGGTCGCCGCCCGCGAGCTCGCCGTGTATGCCACGCTGCCGTTCTACCGCCGGGTGCTCGACGCCTCCGGGGCGAGGCGCCCGGAGGATGTGGCGATCGTGGGTCCTGAGGCCGCCGTCGCCGAGGCCGTCGCCGAGTTCGCCGCCGCCGGGACGGCCGAACTGGCGGTCTGGCCCCTGTCCGTGGGCGACGACCCCGAGGCCTCCCGGCGCCGCGCCGTGGAGTGCATCGTGGGACTGGACGCCTGAGGCACCAGTCTGTGGGTCTTGGCCTCGCCCCGCAGCAGCGGGCACACCGTTCCGGCGCGAAGTGCTACTGTGTAGCACATGAAGCAGGTCGGTGTCCGTGCCTTGAAGCAGAACGCCTCCGCTGTGGTGGCCGAGGCCGCCGCCGGCGAGGTCGTCGTCATCACAGATCGGGGCCGGCCCGTCGCCCAGCTCATGCCCCTCTCTACGGGTCGCCTGGAGGCACTGGTCGCCGCGGGTCGCGCCCGGTGGCCCACGCGGTCGCTGGCCGATCTGCCGCCGCCAGCGCCACGGGGGCGGGGTCAGCGGGCCCTCTCGGCGGTCCTCGAGGAGATGCGCGCCGCGGAGCGCTACTGAATGCCCTACTACCTCGACACTTCGGCCGCCGTGAAGCTGGTCGTGGCCGAGGCCGGCTCCGCCGCCTTGCGGTCCTGGCTCGCCGGGCTCGATGCGGAAGTGGTCTCCTCCGACCTGTTGCGCACCGAGTTGCTCCGGGCGACGCGGCGGGGCGCACCCGCGCAGATGCGCCAGGCGCGTGCCGTCCTCGACTCGGTGACACTCATGTCGGTGCCCGCAGCGACCTTCGAGCGCGCGGGCGAGGTCGGCCCCGACTCCCTCCGGAGCCTCGACGCCCTGCACCTGGCGGCCGCCCTGGAGCTCGGCGACGAGCTGCAGGGTGTCGTCACCTACGACGAGCGTCTCGCCGGAGCGGCGGCCGCCCACGGCATCGAAGTCGTTGCGCCCCGGTAGAGGGCGGCGGGCGTCTGAAGGCGTCAACCCGATCTCCTCCCCGCCGCCTCGCCGTCCGGCTTCCGGGACCGCTGCGTCCCGTCCGGGCTCACGGTGCCCCCCCGCAGGTCTCCCGGGCCGCCCTGTCGGCCTCGCTCCGGGCGATGTGTTCGATCTTGGCACCGTACTCCAGGATGTCTTCGATGTGGTCGGAGCAGGCGGCGGGGTAGATGCCGCGTGTGGGCCCGAGGGGGGTCTCGACGGTTTCGAGGGTCCAGGCGGCCTCTGCGGCCGCCTCGAACGGCCACCGGTCCCGGTCTGCGCGGGCGGCCAGCTCCCAGAGGGCCTCTGCGGTCTGGTGGAGGGCTTCCCAGGCGAGGCGCCCGGCTGTGTCCCAGGCGGCGTCGGCGAGGCCCGAGGCGGTCCCTGCGGTCGCCGCCTGGTAGGCGTGGTAGGCGGCGGGGAGGGCGACGTCGTCGGTGCCGCGCGTGACCGCCTGTTGGGTGCGGGCGGCGTGGTCGAGGATGGTGGCGTGGGCGCGTCCGATGAAGTAGCGGTAGGTGAGGAGCTGGTCGGCACTGAGGATGCGGCACAGGCGGGCGTGGTAGCGACTGTAGGCCCGGCCGTACGGGCGGGCGGCGCAGACGGCCCGCCAGCGGGGGATGAGCTTGTGCTGGGCGTGGGTGTACCAGAGCTCTGTGACGGCGTCGGTGACCTCGGCGGGGGTGTCGAGGAACTGGAGGGGGTGGATGTCTGGTCGTCGGCGGCCGGGCATGCTTCGTCCTTTGGTGTCTTCTGGGCGGGCAGGGGTCGGGCATCAGGAGGCCGGTGCGGTCACGGTGAGGGCCCCCGGCGTCGGGGCGGCGTGAGATGGGGGACGTCGCCGTCCCGGCGCAGCCCGAAGCGGGCCTCGGCGAAGCCCTCTTCGGGTCCGTCGGGACCGGGGCGGACCCGCGGGACCGCGGCTCGCACGACCAGGGGCCTGCGGGTGGTCCGGCGACGGTTCGTCTGGGCGGTCTTCGTGGCGATGGCGGGCCTCCTCCGTTCGTGGGACGGACGGCGCCGCTCGCGCTCGCCTCAGCGCGCGGATCCGAGCCCTGCAGGCTGGATCCGTCACCCTGTGGACACTTGGTTGCCGCAGCCGGCGGAGCCGTTGCAGCCACATCCCCGCCCCGGGGGGCGGGAGAAGCACCTTGGGTGTCCGTCCCAGGTTGCCGGGCCCCGTTGCCGGGGCCGCTCTTGATGTCGGAAGCAGTGTACCGGGGGGGTACGACACTTCTGTGGGGCTTCCGCGGGGTGCGGGCCCGTGACGCCGACGACCAGCCGCCGGCGCATCGCCGCTCTCCTCGCCCCACCGGATCCGGGACACGGACACTCCCCTGACCTGAGGGGACAGTGGGGCGAGCCCGAGCGGTCGTCAAGGGCGCTGGGGTCCTGTCCCTCCCGCTCTGTGGGGCCGCTCGGGCCCGCGACCAGCTCGGGTCGGCGGCGCGAGGGGACACGTGTGACCCAGTTGGGGTTGGGCCGAGCCCCCCGGCTCCGCGGCGGGCGGCCCGGCCTACGGCTCGGCGGCGGCCGGGCTCCGTCCGGTGGTGAGGGCAAGAGCGGCGAGGGCGGCGGCGGCGGCGCCGAGGACGCCGATGCCCCAGCGGGTCACGGCGAAGGCCCCAGCGGCGCCTCCGGCCACGAACCCCGCCCACACGCCCCCGTGCACGGCGAAGGCGCGGCGCGCCTCGGGGTCGCCCCGCAGCCAGGCGGCGGCCCGCTCGCCCGCATGGGTGAGCATCCCGCTCACGTAGGTGGTATTCACGGTGATGCCTGTCGCGCGGCGCACGGCGGCGGCCTGGATCCCCATGGCGAAGGCGCCCGGGCCGCCCAGCGCGAGGCGCACGACGGTGTCGCCGCCGAGATCACCGGCGCCGGCGGCGCCAGCCCCGGCGGCGACGACGACGGCGAGGAGTCCCTGCAGGGCCCGGCGAGGGCGGGCGCCGAGGTACAAGCTGCTCGCCACCGACCCGGCGAAGAAGGCCAGCACCACGACGACGAAGGGCAGGGCCCGGAACCAGTGGCCGCGGCCGACCTCGACGGCGAGGCGGGTCGACGTCCCGCTCATGTGGGACACGAACACGCCCAGGAGGGCGACGAAGCACGCCGCGTCGGTGTAGCCCGCCACGACGGCGAGGAAGAGGCCCGTGCGCACAGGGGCCACGGCGGCCACGGCCGGGGTCTCGGCGTCGGTCACGGCCGCGACGCTACGGCCTCGCCCGCCGAACGCGGTGCATCCCCGGAACCAGTGGCCGCGGCCGCAGCGCCTACGGGGCGGCGTCGAGGTCGACCGTGGCACGGTCGCCCATCACCCGGCCGGCGAGCTTGCGGAGACCCCGGCCGGGCTTGTAGTCCGGGACGACGTAGCTGGAGCCCTCGCTGGCGTTGTTGGGGTCCAGTGCGTTCTTCACCGCGAGCTGCCAGTTCTGGTAGCCGCCGCACATCGGGCCGAAGAAGCTGCTCGCCTGCGGGCCGCAGGCGTTGAGGGGGAGCGAGAGGAAGTGCTCTGCGGACGCGAGGTTGGTCTCGAAGATGTAGCCGATGACCGTGTCGCCGCTCTCCGCGTCGGTGGGGTCGTAGCAGGCGAGCTCTTCGAGGTGGGAGTAGGCGCCGTTCTCGTAGAGCCCACCCCAGGCGTTGTCGGCGCCGTCGTCGAAGAACTGGCCCCGGTCGATGTACTTCTGCTTCACCTGGGCGCCCACGCGGGCCCCCTTGATGGCGGTGTCCCAGGACACGAGGGAGCCCATGGCCGTCCAGAAGGTGCCGCCGAAGCGGAACACGCCCCGCATGTTCATGCCCGATCGCACCACCGCCTCGTAGAGCAGGGCCGACATCGAGGTCGTGAGCTTGCGGTAGCCGTAGCGTTTCCCGAAGGTGCGGAAGAGCCCGAGCGTGCCCCCCACGGACTTCGCGAGCCCCCTGGTCTTCACGCGGCGCGAAAGGGTGCGTACGAAGCGTCCCAGCCAGTACGAGTACTGCCCGGCGGGGAGGTTGGCGATCATGCCGCCGTCGAGGTCCCGCAGGATGGTCTTGAGCACGTCGACCTTGTAGCCGAACTCCTCGGCGTCGCCGGCCTGGATGACCACGACCAGCGTGTAGTAGAGCTCGTGGACGAACGGGATCTTGTAGATGTCCGCGAACTCGTTGTTGTCCGCCGTGAGCACGGCGCCCATGACCGACGGGGCGTTGCGCGTCACCGCCGCGGCGATGCCCGCGTCGCCGAGGCGGTAGCCCAGCTCGGCCATGGCGTTCCAGTCGTCCACGATGCACAGCGCCGCGAGGTGGTGTTCGGGGATCTCGGTCTCGTAGTAGGGGGACGCGCCCGAGAAGGCGAGCTCCTCGGGTCCCTGCCAGGGGTAGAGCTTCACGGCCGCCTTGGTGAAGACGCCCAGGCCGCCGAGGGCGCCCGCGAAGCCGCGGAAGACGCCCCGGACGGACGGGCCGGGGCCGTCCCCGGCGAACCAGCGTCCGGCGCTGTCGAAGCTGCCCACGCGGACGACGTCGCCCTCCGGGGTGACCCATTCGGCGCCGAGGAGGTTCCGGCACGAGAAGCCCATGGAGACTCCGTCCCAGCCCTGGCCCATCATCGACGTCGCCGAAGCCAGGACCGAGGTCTGGGCGCCGACGCCGGCGATGTGGGTGTTGAGGCCGACCCGGAACGCCTCGGACTGCAGCTCGTTGCCTGTCACGTAGGGTTCCACGACGGCGTACATGTTCTTGGCGTCGACCTCGAGGATGCGGTCCATGCGCCGGAGGTCGATCTGGACCATGGAGTCGGCCCGGGTGGCCGCCCCCCAGGCGCCGAAGCCGGTGGAGATGGCCTTGAACTGGATCCCCTCGCGGTTGCAGTACTTCACGATCCCGGCGACCTCTTCCGTGGTGGCGGGGAGGACGACGGCGAGGGGGTGGAACATCCAGCGTTGGCCGGTGGCGGCCTCCGCGAGGTACTGCCACGAGTAGGTGTCGAGGACGGCGGGTTCCGCGCTCACCCAGCGTCCCCCCACGATCTCGGCGAGACCGTCGAGGACACGGGCGCGCAGCGCCGCCGCCTCCTCGTCGGTGAGGGTGGAGGCTTCGCCGACTCCGAGAAGTGAACCCATGTCTAACTCCTTTGCTGGTCGGGCCTGCCTGTGAGGCCCTGCTCGTCAGGCGCGGGCGCCGAAGACGGACTCGGCGAGGACGTCGTAGATCCCGGTCACCTCGACCCCGCGGCCCGCGGTGGCGCCGTCGAGGTTCGCCTCGCAGCCCGGGCAGGCGCTCACGACGAGGTCGGCCCCGACGTCCCCGGCCTCGTCGAGACGCTCGTGGGCGGTGTTCGCGGCGAACTCCGGGTACGCCTGGGGCACGCCGCCGGAACCGCCGCAGCAGTACGCGTACTCCCGCCTCCGGGGCATCTCCACGAGCTCCAGGCCGGGGACCGCCCGGAGGATCCGCCGGGGCGGGTCGTACACGCCCCCGGC
The DNA here is from genome assembly GCA_964370965.1 of uncultured Acidimicrobiia bacterium. Lineage (GTDB taxonomy): Bacteria > Actinomycetota > Acidimicrobiia > UBA2766 > UBA2766 > CAYJLW01. Next base: position 54,766 of record CAYJLW010000003.1, read on the forward strand.
GCCGCGGTTCACGGGTCGGGGCGGGTCGGTGACGAGAAGCTGGCCCATGATCTTGTGGACCTCGCCGTCCCAGGGCTGGTACTGCTCGGAGCGCCGCCCCAGGCTGCATGGGTCGTGGTATGTGGCCCGCCGCCTCACCTTGTGGCGGGGCCGGAGCTTCTTGGCCGTCACGGCCTCGTCGAGGACCTCGACGGCGTGGCGCACGGTCGCCCGGAGCGCGCCCACCTTCCCGAAGTGCGCCCGCAGCGTGGCGAAGTCCTCCGGGTCGGCGCAGACGACCTCCTTCACCCCGGAGCGGTTGCAGGCGTCGATGAAGTCCCGGGCGAGCCTGTCGAAGAGCCCGCGGTCGCCGGCGTGCAGAGCCATCGTGCCCGTGTCGGGCTCCCCGTCGCCCAGGACGGTGAAGTCCACGTCGGCTGCGCACAAGAGGCGGACGAGGTTGCGCAGCGTGGCGCGCCGCTCGGGCAGGATCGCGTAGGAGGAGCCCACGAGCAGGAGCCGGGACGAGAAGCCTGTGCGGACCTCCGGGGCCTCCGCGAGCCAGGCCCCCTTCGTCCCGAGGCCGGCGTCGAAGGGGTGACCGTGATCGCGGAGGTTGTCGAGGACGCGGGCGTGGGCCGCCAGGGGCCCCCGCCGCTCGAAGGACTCCGCCCGTAGGGCCGACATGATCTCGGAGATCTCGATGTCCGTGGAGAACTTGCAGGAGACGTCACACCCGCCGCACATCGTGCACTGGAAGATGACGTCGCGCGTCCCGTCGGTGATCTCGACGCGGTCCTCGAAGAGCGAGTTGGCGACGATCACGCGGCCGCCGCCGGAGTGGCTGTGGAACTTGTACTCGTCGTAGGACGGGCAGATGCCGCTGCGCGCCTTGGAGCGCACCGTGACCAGCGGCGGGAACTTGCACAGGGAGCACCTGGGGCACTTCGCCGCCAGGTTGTGGAGGTCCGCGAGCGACTCGTGTCGGGTGTCAGATTCCGTAGCCATCGGGGTTTCCTTTCAGGCCGAGGCGCCCGGGGGCGAGGATGCGGTCAGGGTCGAAGATCGACTTCGTCCGTTCGAGGACGTCCCGGCTGGACGCGGTCGCGAATGCCGGTTCCGCCCACGCCCCGTAAGGGCGGGAGAAGAAGGCTCCCTCGGCCGTCAGCGGGGTCGCCACCGCGGCGGCGAAGGACTCCGTGTCGGCTTCCTGTGCGGAGCCGGGCTCGCACGCGAGAAGGAACTCCACGTGCGCGACACGCCCGCCGAGTTGGGGCTGCACGTACGTCCCCACGCGTCCGGGTCCGATCCCGGCGGCGGCGGCATGGCCCCTGAAGGACTCCACGAACCCGGCGGCGGCGTCCAGGGTCGTCTGGAAGAACACCTCCCGGGAGGCCCCGAGGCGCCGTTCCTTCCAGAAAGGTTCCGCCGAGGGCCGTCGGAGCAGGGCGAGGAGCGTCTCGTCTGAACCCAGGGGCGGGTCCACGAGGCGGACGCCCGCGGCGCGGGCCTCGTCCGCCATGATGCGGCCGTGGAGCTTGTGGCGCCGCTCGGGCAGGTAGTCGAGGCCGCTCACGGACATCACGAGGTTCCAGGGCCGCACCCGCCGGGCCGCTTCGGCACGCTCGGAGGGCGTCACGCCGATCAGGTCCACGAAGGCGTTCGCGTCCACGAGGAAGCAGATGTCGACGGCGCTGCGGCGCAGGAGCCGGTAGGCGCACTCCACGAGGGGCGTGAGCGTGTCCGACGCCCCCACGTGGACGGTTTCGACGCTGGGGAGGATCTCTGCCTTCGCCGAGCACCACGTGGCGACCGCGATCGTCCCCTGGGCACCCTGGATGATCCGCATCCAATCCGCGTGCCCGGGGCCCATCGGGCCCTTCTGGAGGTCCCCCGAAGCCCACTGCTGTTCGAGGCTGCCGGGCCCGGCGGCGGACCCCGTGCGGAACGTGTCGCCGCTGCCGTAGACGACCTCCAGGCACAGCAGCGGGTCCGAGAGGTCCCACTGGAAGGCAGGCATCACCGTGGCCTCCCGTTCGACGTAGGCGCCGAGGGCGGACTTCCCGGGCCGGGGGCACAGCGGCATGGCAGCCCGGAGGCCCTCGTGTTCGAGCGCCCGCGCCAGCTCCCCGAAGGTCACCCCCGCCTGGAAGAGGGAGACCCTGTTGCGGCGGTCCACTTTGACGACCTCCCGCATCGCCGACATGTCGACGACGAGGCCGTCCCCGTCGGGGCGGGCGGTCCGCCGGGGTGCGGGGGAGCTGCGCGACCACAGGGGCACCCGTTCCCGGCGGGCCCAGCGCACGAGCCGGGACAGCTCGTCGACAGTCATGGGCTGCACGGCCACGATGCCGTCGGGGTCGGGTCGCTGTGTCTCCAAGCCCGGGATTCGCTCGACGAGGTCGGTTCTCACGACTTCTCCTTGGTGTCTCGGATGATCCCGCGCTCGAGGAGGCGCGCGATCTCGCGGTTTTCGTGCTCGACGTCGACACGTGAAGGGAACCGCTCGCCGTAGAGCTGGGCGATCCCGAAGTAGCCGAACAGCGACAGGTAGATGAAGCGGACGACGACGAGGAGGTCGAACTCGCGGAGGCGGCCCTTCTCGGCGTCGCGCTCGTAGTGGGGCCGGAACACGGCCTCGATCACGGGGACGAGGTCGAGGTCGGGGCTCGCCACGTGGGCGGCGCCGAACTCCACGAGGTCGATGCTCACGAGGCGGACGAACTCGCTGTGGTCGTGGACGAGGCGGCGCATGAGGGCGACGACGTCCTCGAGATCCTCGGGGAAGTTGCGGCTGCGCAGGAACCCCTGGATTGCCGCTTCCTGCACCTCGAGGGCCCGGCGGGTGAGGACGGCGGCGAAGAGGTCCTTCTTGGAACCGAAGTGGTTGTAGAGGCTGGAGGGCGCCAGCCCGGCCTGCTCCGCCACGTCCCGCATGCCCGCTGCCCGCCAGCCGTTCTCGATGAAAACGGCCTCGGCGGCGTCGAGGATCGCCTGGGTCGTGTTCGCCTTTCGTTCCGCCCGCGGTATCTGTGTCAACATGAAGCGCAATTCAACGAACAATGGTTCGTCAGACTCTAGCCGAGGAGTCCTTGCAATGAAAGCCCTATTCCCTGACAACCGAGATGACGCGAGGGCGCGGGAGACGACGATGAACGAACGCTCGTTCGTCAGGGCTCAGAGGCCGGCAACTGCCGCCGGGGGCTGACCCCGCCGGTGAGGTAACGTTGCGGCTCGCTCGACGGGAACGACGCCCGCGGGAGCACCGTCGAGCGAGCGCCCGCTGGTACGACCGAGGACGAACCCATGACGCGTCCCCATGTCGGCATCGACACCGAGGTTCTCCGTCACATGCTTCGCGGGGAGGACGCGCTCTACCGGCTGCGTCCCCGATCCGTGACCGCCCTTCTCTCCCTGTACGGCGAGCTCGTCGCCGCCGGGGTCGCCATGATGGGGGCGAAGGCCGACGGCGAGGTGTCCCGCTACGTGGCCCCCCCGCCGGACGTCGCGGACCTGATCTCGTACTCGATCGCAATCCTCGACCGCCAGGTCTCCGCGGCGGTGCTCGACGGTTCGCCGGAAGTGTCGATCGGCTTCGGTCTCGATCCCGGCCTCGGTGTCGAGATGGCCCACATGCTCCAGGCGATGGCCCGCTACTACGAGTTCCTCGCCGGAGAGGACCCGACTTTCCCGGCGCCCTCGGCCGACGCCCTCGAGATGCTGGCAGACATCGGCGTCGAGCTGGCGGAGCTCGTCGGGGCCGCGCAAGCCGCGGACGCCCGTCCCGCGACCACGGGCTCGACCCCGGGCTGAGGGAACCTCGCCGCCCGGTGTGCGCGGCTGCGGCCCGTGTGAGTCCGCACCCACCTCTCAGGGATCAGGCGCCCGTGGCGTCCGCCGCGCAGTCGTACAGCTCGGATCGGGGCCCGCTCCCTCCGTAGTCCCCGGGATCGACGAGGTCGCAGCGGTCGCGCACCCACTCCTCGCGGGCGCTGTTGGCGCTGCGGCCGGGGCCGGGCACGTCTCCGAGGAGGACGAAGCGGAGCCTGCCCTCCTGCACGTGGCGGGCGAGTTGTCTCTCTGTGGGTGTCGGGTCGGAGCCGTTGAAGCCGCCCATGGCCATGACCGGAATACCGCCGGTGGCGAGCATGATCGCCCCCGCCGGCCGGGAGCTCGTCGCCGCCACGAGCCACGTCTCGCCGTGACGGTTCTCCTTGAGATACCTGATGAGGTCTTCGTCGATCCCCGGGAAGGCTCCGCGGCCTCGTTGGGCGCGGGCATCTCCCGGCACACCGTTGCCCGGCGAGGAGTTCGGCGGCGGGCCCGCCATCGCGGGCGACCCGAATCCCGGTCCCCCGCCCGGGCCCGCGCCCGGGAGGCCACCGGTGGGGCCGAACGCGTCCGGGGCCGTGGCGGGGCCGCCCGGCATGGCGGCCGGGCCGAACCCGGGGCCCCCGCCGGGGCCGCCGGGGCCGCCGGCTGTGGCCGGGCCCGCGGCCGGACCCATGCCGAAGGACGTCGACAGCGGCGTGAGGGCGTAGGCCCCGGACCCGGCGAGGATCGCCAGCAGGCCGGCGGCCACGGCCGTCGCCGCCAGCGGACGCCCGGCACCCGCCACGTAGTGGCGCACGAGCAGGGCCACTACGGCCACCCCGCCGGCGAGCACGACCACAGGCCGCAGCCAGGGCTGCCAGTCGGGCGTGCGCCCGAGGAGGAGGACGGCGACGCCCGCCGTCACCATGACCCCACCCGCCGTCGTCCACGCCGCCCCCGCGGAGCGGCTCCTCCAGAGATCGACGGCGCCCATGCCCACGAGGGCGGCGATTCCGGGCCCCAGAGCGATGGCGTAGTAGGGGTGGTATATCCCCTGCGCGAACGAGAAGACGGCGAAGTGCAGGAGGAGCCAGCCGCCGAAGAGCAGGTACAGCGCCCTGTGCACGTCGCCACGGGGCCGCCGCCGCCACAGGACGAGGCCGGCGACGAGACAGATCGCCGCGAGGGGGAGGAGCCAGGCGATCTGGCCGCCGTTCTGGGCGTCGAAGAGGCGCAACGGGCCCGCCCCCTGGTCGAAGCCGGGCGCGCCTCCGCGCCCGCCCGGTGCGCCTGCTCCGCCCGGCCCGGGTGCACCCGGGCCGCCCGGTCCGGGTGCCTGCCCTGAGGGGCCGCCCGCGGCCGCGGGCCCGTCCGGGCCACCAGGGGGGCGCCCACCGGGGCTCACCCCCTGGCCGAAGATGCGCCCGAGGCCGTTGTAGCCCAGAGCGAGCTCCAGGGCGGAGTTGTCCGTGGAACCCCCGATGTACGGACGGGACGACGCCGGCACGAGCTCCACGGCGCCCGCCCACAGACCCGACACGACGAGGAGCACGCCTCCGGCGGCGGCGAGTTGCAGAACGCGTGTGCGTGCCCGGGGGCGGCCGGCGACCAGGTACGTGACGCCGATCGCCGGGACCACGATCCACGCCTGGAGCATCTTGGTGTTGAAGCCGAGGCCCACGCAGGCAAGGGCGCCCAGCAGCCAGCCGGTGCGCCCGCTCTCCACGGCACGCATGGTGGCCCAGGCGGCGAGGACGAGGAGGAGCACCAGGAGGGTGTCAGGGATGTTGGAGCGTGTGACGGCCACCGTGACGGGTGTGAGGGCGAGCACGAGAGCAGCCAAGAGGGCGGCGGTGTGGCCGGCCGCGCGCCGCACGGTGGCGTGGAGGACGCCGACGGCGGCGACGCCCATGAGCGCCTGCGGGAGAAGGATCGACCAGCTCGAGAAGCCGAAGAGGCGGGCCGAGAGCACCGGCGCCCAGAGCGCCAGCGGCGGCTTGTCCACCGTGATGAAGTTCGCGGCGTCCAGGGAGCCGAAGAACATCGCCTTCCAGCTCTTCGTCCCGGCGAGGACGGCGGTGGCGTAGTAGTCGTTCGACATGCCGTTGCGCGAGAGCGCCCACGTGTAGAGGAAGGCGGCCAGGCCGAGGATGCCCAGCAGAGCGGGACGCGACCAGCCGGGGTCTTCCGGCCGTCCCCTCACGAAACGACGGAACCGCCCTGGTGGCAGCGGGGCGGCGCCGGCGCGGGGGGCGGGGGGAGCAGGAGCGGGTGCCGCCTCGGGCGGCCGCGGCTGCGTCATGGTGGTCATCGCGGCTGTTCTCCTCGCCGGCGGTACGGACTGACACAACGGCTACCAGCGCGTTCTCGGAGAACTTTGAGAACGGCCGGACAAGCGGGGCCGGCGTTGCGTGTCGCGCGAGTGCGGCCTCAGCCGAGCGCGTGCACGTAGATGTCGTAGGCGGCGTTTGTGTCACCGGCGACATGGATGTTGGAGGTGGCGCCGGCGATGTCAGTGCAGCCGCTGGCGTCTGCTTCGCAGCGTTGCCGCCGGCAGGTGCAGGTACCCGGGAGGATCTAGACGCCGTTGGTCGTCGTGAGCGCGGCTCCGACCTGGACGTCGCCTGTGACTATGGGAGGGGAGACGCAGACGGGCGGCACACACCCGCCCACGCCCAGGGCCAGCGCGGAGACCAGGACGACAAGCCGCCATCGCATCGGAGCATCCGTCTCGCGGCGCCTTCAGCCCCGGTCTCGCACGAAGGCGTCCTCCAGGAAGTTCGTGTCCTCGGGAACGAGGTTCGTCGCCGACGACGTGAAGGCGACGAAGCGGCCGGTGTTGCTGATCGAGGGGAATGCGGACCAGGCGTTTCCCGGGGTGCCGTCGGTGGCCACCGACACCCGCGTCGTCGAGGCGGTGTTGCGGTCGTGGACGAAGACGTCGGCCTGGCCGTTGGTGTCGCCGGCGACCAGGTTCGTGGCCTCGGAGTAGTAGGTGACGAAGCGGGCGTCCGGGGTCATCGCCAGCATCCAACCGACGTGCGCGTCGCCCTGCGTGCCGTCGGTGGCCACGGTAACTCGCGTGGTCCTGGCCGGACCGTCACCGCTGGCGCGGTCGTGCACGAAGGCGTCGGAGCGTCCGTTGGTGTCGCCGGCGACGAGATTGCTGGCGGAGGACGTGAAGGCGACATGCATGCCGTCACCGCTGACCGAAGGCGAGCCGGAGCCGCCGTTGCCCTGGGCGCCGCTCGCGGCGACTGAGACCCGCACCGCGGCGCCGGCGAGGCGGTCCCACACGAAGACATCCGTCCTGGCGTTCGTGTCCCGCGTGACGAGGTTGGATGCTGCCGACTCGAAGGCGACGTAGCGGCCGTTCGGGCTCATCGACGGCCCCTGCGAGTAGCCGTCGGCCTCGCCTCCCGAGGGGGTCTCCGAGACCCGGGTCGTCGTCGCTGCCACCGTGTCCCGGAGGAACACGTGTCCGAAGCCGCTGTCGGGAAGGACGAGGTTCGACCGCCATGACGCGAAGGCGACGTAGCGGCCGTTGGCGCTGATCTGCGGCTGCACGCAGTCGTCGTCGGCCTGGGTGCCGTCGGTGGCGACGGACGCTCGTGTCGTGGTGGCGTTCTGGCGGTCACGGACGAATATGTCGTCCGCGTGGTTGGTGTCTCCGGTGACGAGGTTGGAGGCGTGCGACCTGAAAGCCACATAGCGGCCGTCGGAGCTGATGTCGACCTCCGAGGATCCGGCGTTGGCCTGGGCGCCCGCGGTGGAGACGGACTCGCGGGTGGTCGCGCCCGTCTGGCGGTCACGGACGAAGATGTCGGGGGCGCCATTCGTGTCGCCAGGGACGAGGTTCGACGCCCATGACGCGAAGGCGACGTAGCGACCGTTCCCGCTGATCACACTGGTTGACGACCAGTCGTTGGCCTGCGTGCCGTCGCCGGCGACCGAGACCCGCGTCGTCGTGGGTTCGGCCCCGAGGGCGCCGGGTGGGAGACACAGGCCCGCGCCCAGGGCGAGGACGGAAACCGAGACGACCAGCCGCCAGCGCATCGAGACACTCCCTCTTCCGACGATCACCCGCGACACGAACGCCCGCCGGCCCACGGTAACAGGGCGCGTGCGCCGGATGAATCGCGGAAACGGCAAAGATCGCGCGTAAGGGGGACTTCACCCCATGTGGCGCACGAAGGCCTGAATCGAATCCCGCCGACGTCCGCCTCGCCGTTGGTGTACACCGACGGGGAGGGCGAGATCATCTGCGCGGGTTCGAACCGCTTCTACACCCTCCGCGAAATCGTGCACGCCCGCCTCCCCTGCGTCCACTACCGGCTGTGCCCCCCGCCCGCCGAGGCGCTGTCGCGATGACGGCAACGCCCAGCAACCCGCTCACGGCGGAGCCGGCGAGGATGCCGATCTTGCCGGCGTCCAAGGCGGCGCCGGTGAGGGCGAGGTCGGCGACGAAGAGCGACACGGTGAAGCCGATCCCGCCCAGGGCGGCGGCACCGAGGACGTGGCGCCGGCGGACGCCCGCCGGGAGCGTGCCGAGGCCGCTGCGCACGGCGATCGCGGTGGCGGCGGCGATCCCGGCTGCTTTGCCCACGACCAGGCCGAGCACGACGCCGAGCGTGACGGGGCTCGTGGCCGCCGCGGCGATCGCGGCGGCCCCTACCGAGACGCCGGCGTTGGCGAGGCCGAAGAGGGGCACGACGAGGAAGCTCGACCAGGGATGGAGGACGTGCTCGAGGCGCTCCAGGACGCGGCGGCCGCGGAAGGGCCGGGCCGGCGTGAGGAGGCCGAGAGCGACACCGGCGAGCGTGGCGTGGAGTCCCGCCTCGTGCAGGGCCAGCCAGAGGACGACGCCGGGTATCACGTAGGCGAAGGGGCGGGAGACCTGCAACGCCCGCAGGGCAACGACGGCACCGACCACTCCGGCCGCGACACCCAGCCAAACCCAGGCGACACCGCCGGAGTAGAAGAGGGCGATGACGACGATGGCCCCCACGTCGTCCACGATCGCCAGTGTGAGGAGGAAGAGACGCAGACCGCGGGGGACCCGGCTCCCGAGGAGCGCGAGGACTCCCACAGCGAAGGCGATGTCGGTCGCCATGGGTATCCCCCAACCTCGCCCTCCGGGCCCGCCGACGTTCACGAGGGCGTAGATCGCCGCCGGCAGCACCATCCCGCCCACGGCGGCCATGCCCGGCAGGAGCGCCGTGCGAGGGCGGCGGAGCTCGCCCACGACGAGCTCGCGTTTGATCTCGAGGCCGACGACGAAGAAGAAGAGCGCCATGAGGCCCTCGTTCACCCAGTGGCGGAGGTCAAGGCGCAGGGCGAGGTCCCCGCTGCCGAGGCCGACCTCGCTGCTCCAGAACGAGGCGTAGGCGTCGCTCCAGGGACTGTTCGCCCAGATGACGCCCAGGAGGGCGGCGGCGAGGAGAACGGCTCCGCCGGCGGCCTCCGTCTGGAGGAACTCCGCGAGAGGCCCGATGATCCGGCGGCTGCGGGGTGTGCTCATCGGCCTCCGTCAGGGTCACGAACGACAGCGCCGACCAGACTTCCCGGCACACCTCGGCGCAAGCTACCAGCGACCGGGTCGGCGAGGTCCGGGAGTCATCCGTGAGGCCGGGCCGGGCGGGCGAGCACGAGGCCGAGGGCGGTCGTGGCCAGGCCGGCGGGGACGAGGAGCGTGAGGGCGGCACGCAGCGACGTCGCCTCGGCCACGGCGCCGATGACGGGGGGGCCGCCGATGAAGCCGATGTAGCCCAGGGTGGTGACGGCGGCCGTGGCGATGCCGAGACGGTCGGGCGCGACCTGGCCCGTGATCGCCATCAGGGACGGCACGACGCCGGCGACGGCGAGGCCGCAGAGGAGGAAGCCGGCGGCCGTCACGGCGACCGACCTCGTGGCCAGGGCGAGCGCGGTGGCCCCGACGAGGAGGCCGCCCGCGGCGGTGACGAGACGCGGGGCGCTGAGGCGGTGGGCGAGAGCGGACTGGGACGACCGCCCCGCCGCCATCGCCGCCTCGAAGACCGCCACGGCGGCGCCGGCGACCACGGGGGCGGCACCGAGGTCGCGGCGCAGGTAGAGGATCCCCCAGCTCGCCACAGCCCCTTCGGCGAAGAAGGCGACACCGCAGAGGACGGCGAGAACTGCGAGCCGGGGCCGTGCCCTCACGAGACCCCACGTTCCCCTGGGGGCGCTCGGAGCCCCGGAGGAGACCGGGACTGCCGGGCCGGGGTGCGGGGCGACGGTTCCGGCGCCGGAACGTTGTGGCGGCAGCACCGGCACCGCGAGGGCGATGACGGCCGCCCCGAGGAGGAGGAGAGGGGAGCGTCCTCCGCCCGCGCTCACCACCGCGCTGAGGGCGAGAATGGCGAGGACGGACCCGGCGTTGAATCCGCCGTGGAGGAAGCCGAGAACCGGTCTCCCGGCCTCGAGATCGACGGCGATCCCGGCGGCGTTGACGCCGATCTCGACGAGACCGGTGACGATTCCGACGCCCACGAGGGCGGCCACGAACAGGGCGAGTGACGGGGCGAGGGCGAGAGCGACGGCTCCGGCGGCCAGAAGGGCGAGGGAGAGGCGCATGAGCCGGAAGGCTCCCCACCGGTCGGCCGCCCGGCCGCCCCACAACATGGACCCCAGCGACGTGACGAGCGACAGGGAAAGGATGAGCCCGAAGTCGCCGTCGCTGAGCGAGAAGTCCGCCAGGATCTCGGGCACCGCCACGCTGAGCGCACCCCAGAAGACCCCGAACGCCGCGAACCCGGCACCCGTGCGCCAGATCCTCCCTCCGCTCCCGAACATTGGGGAACCCTATCGGCGGGTCGCCTGCCGGCCCCCGTTGGCCCCCCTACTCCCGCGGGGTGAGCGTCTCCTCTGCGATCTCGCGGAGGTCCTCCGCCAGGGTCCCGATGTCGAGCTGGCCGGCGCCGATCCAGCCCTCCACCTGTTCGGGGCTGCGGGCACCCACGATGGCGCCCGTGACGGCGGGGTGAGCGAGCACGTAGGCCAGCGCCAGCTCGGCGACGCTCGCGTCGAGCTCGTCGGCTATCGGCCGGATCCGCTCCACGAGATCGAGGTTGCGGCTCAGCCGGGGCTCCTGGAACTGCGGGTTGTCCCGGCGCCAGTCGCCCGCGTCGAGGGAGTCCAGCTTCGCCTGGTCGAACGAGCCCGTCAGGAGGCCTGCCTGCATGGGCGAGTAGGCGACGACGCCCGTGGCGTGGTCGCGGCACCAGGGCAGGAGGTCCACCTCGGCGCCTCTTCGGATCAGGGAGTACGGCGGCTGTAGGGACTGCACGTGCCCGCCGCCTTCGCAGCGCTCCAGGAGGTCGACGTCGAAGTTCGACACGCCCGGCCAGCGCACCTTGCCCTCGTCCACCAGCTCCCGCATCGTCGCCCAGGAGTCCTCCACCGGCACCCGGTCGTCCTCCATCGGCCAGTGGAACTGGTAGAGGTCGATGCAGTCCCGGCCCAGGCGGCGCAGGCTGGCCTCGCACTCGGCGCGGACAGATGCGGGGGAGAGGTCGAGCACACGGGTGCCCGGGGCGGGCCCGGGCACCACGCCGCACTTCGTGAAGACGAGGACCTCGTCGCGGTCGCCGACGGCCCGGGCCACGATCTCCTCGGAGTGGCCCCAGCCGTACACGGCCGCCGTGTCGATCCAGTTCACGCCCTTGTCCAGGGCACGCCGGATCGCGGCCACAGAGGCGTCGTCGTCCTGCGGGCCCCAGCCGAACGGCGTGTCGGGGCCGCCGATCGCCCACGTGCCCATGCCCAGGACAGAGATCCGGGGGCCGTCTCGGCCCAGGGTGCGCATGCGCATGCCGGGCAGCCTACAGTGCCCGCCGCGCTGTCCCCTCCCGCTCTGTGGGGCCGCTCGGGCCCTGTCCTTCCCGCTCTGTGGGGCCGCTCGGGCCCTGTCCTTCCCGCTCTGTGGGGCCGCTCG
>CAYJLW010000003.1:66611-76420 GCA_964370965.1 uncultured Acidimicrobiia bacterium
GGCCCTGGGCTACCCTGGCTGCACTGGCGGCGTAGCTCAGTGGCAGAGCAAGCGGCTCATAATCGCTGTGTCGGCGGTTCGAATCCGCCCGCCGCTACCAACCAACCAGTAACCCCACCGATACCGCGTGTGGTCAGAGGGACTCAACGGAGTTGCCGGTGCCGGTCTACGTGGATCCAGAGCTGATCGAGAGGGCCGGCGACGGCGACGGCGCCGCCTTCGAACAAATCGTGCGGCTGACCCACGGTGAGGTGTACGGATTGGCCTACCGGTTGCTCGCCGATCCCGAGGATGCCCGGGATGTGACCCAAGACACGTATCTGCGCGTCTTCCGGTCCCTGAAGAAGTTCCGCGGCGACTCCTCCTTTTCCACCTGGCTGTACCGCATCACGGCCAACTGCGCCTACACGGCTCTGCGCAAGCGACGCCGCCACCTCACCGAGGACATCGACAGCGTCGAGGAGCCCGAGTCCACCCTCGCCCGGCCCGAAGAGGCCGCGGACACCGCGCACCTGCGCAGCCGTCTCGTCGGCCACCTGGAGGCGCTCCCGGCAGAACAGCGGGCGGTCGTCGTGCTTAAGGACGTCTACGACCTGCCCCACGAGGCGATCGCCGCCGAACTTGGCATCAGCGTGACGGCGGCGAAGGTCCGCCTCCATCGCGCACGCCGACGCCTGCGGGCCGCCATCGAGATGGAGGGACCGATCGATGCAGTGTCGTGATCTCGCCGACGTGCTCGCCGCGGTGGACGAGCCGCTCTCCGGCCGGGCCCGCCGTCACGTCGACCGTTGCCTGCGCTGTCAGGCCGAGCGGGCCCAGTACCGGCGTCTCGTGCGCTCCGTCGCCACCCTGCGGGACCAGCCCACGTTCACGCCCCCCCTGCTCGTCGAGGACATCCTCGACTACGTGCGGGCCGCCACCGACGCGGCCCACCGTACCCGGACCGCCCTCGTGCGGCGCTTTGCCCTCGCCGGCGGCGTGGCCGCCGTGGCCGGCGGGGCCGTGGCCGGGGCCGTGGCCCTCGCCCGCCACGGTCACCTCCGCGGGCTCGCCAACCTCGGCCCCGTCGCCTCGATCCTCGAGCACGCCCCGAAGGCGAAGCAGGCCCTGGCGTCCTGACCCCGCCCCGTTCCGTCCCTGGTCGGAACACGGAACCGGGGGCAAGTTCGGGCCGGAAGGGGACCTGTCTATACTGGCGGGCCGGGCCAGGGATTCCCTGCCAGCCCTACCCACCCCTAGGGGCGTAGCTCAATTTGGCAGAGCACCGGTCTCCAAAACCGGCGGCTGGGGGTTCGAGTCCCTCCGCCCCTGCGAGACAGGGCCACACGTGGTCCGGACGAGATCAGGGCCGTGTGCGGCCCCCGAGGCGAAGAGGCCCCGGTTGAATCAGCCGATGAACCGACAGCTCAAGAGGGCCCAGGCCAAACAGGAACGCCAGGCCGAGAAGGCCGCGATCACACCCACGCGCGCCAAGCGCGCCCAGGTCCAGCAGCAGGCCGCCCGCCAGCGGGTCGGGGTGGCCCAGTTCTTCCGCGAAGTCGCCGCCGAGATGAAGAAGGTGGCGTGGCCCACACGCAGCGAAGTCTGGACTTCCACGATCATCGTGCTGGTCACGGTCGTGATCCTCACCTCGCTGATCTTCGGTCTCGACTATGCCTTCGGGAAGCTCGTACTGGCGGTGTTCGGATGACCGAGGACGTGTTCGCCCCTGACGACGCGGCTGTCGCCGGTGACGGTGGAGACACCGCCGTCGCCACCGCCGAACCGGAGGTCGAGAAGGCTCCGCCGAGCCCGTTCGACCTCCCCGGGGACTGGTACGTCGTCCACACCTACGCGGGCTACGAGAACAAGGTGAAGACGAACCTCGAGAGCCGGATCTCCTCCATGAACATGGAGCGGGCGATCTTCCAGGTCGTGATCCCCATGGAGGACGTCATCGAGTTCAAGGGCGGCAAGAAGACCGTCGTACCGAAGAAGGTCTTCCCCGGCTATCTCCTGGTGCGCATGCGCCTGAACGACGAGTCCTGGGGTGTGGTCCGCCACACGCCCGGAGTCACCGGATTCGTGGGCTCCGGGGCCAAGCCCGTGCCCCTGTCGCGGCGCGAGGTCGAGCGCATCCTGCAGGTGAAGCCCGACAAGAAGGTGAAGCCAAAGCTCGAGTGGGAGGCGGGGGAGAACGTGCGGGTCACGTCCGGTCCCTTCGCCGACCTCGACGGCACCATCGCCGAGATCAACGTCGATCAGTCCAAACTCAAGGTGCTCGTCAACATCTTTGGCCGGGAGACCCCCGTGGAACTCGGCTTCGACCAGGTCGCCAAGCTCTAGGCCACGAGGGAACACAACCATGGGACGCAAGAAAGTCGCCGCTGTCGTCAAGCTGCAGATCTCCGCCGGCCAGGCCACCCCGGCACCTCCGGTGGGCACCGCCCTCGGTCCGCACGGGCTCAACATCATGGACTTCTGCAAGGCGTACAACGCCGAGACGCAACAGAAGGCCGGTCAGGTGGTCCCCGTCGAGATCACGATCTACGAGGACCGCAGCTTCACGTTCGTCCTCAAGACGCCGCCCACGTCGTTCCTTCTCAAGCAGGCCGCCGGCCTCGAGAAGGCGTCCGCCGAGCCGCATCGCGAGAAGGTGGGGTCCGTTACGAAGGACCAGGTGCGCAAGATCGCCGAGGAGAAGATGCCCGACCTCAACGCCAACGACGTCGAGGCGGCGATGCGGATGGTGGAGGGCACCGCCCGCTCCATGGGCATCACGGTCGGCTAGGAGATCGCAGCGCCGGGCGCGTGCCCGGTGCCGAGTGGGAGGCCGTTCCCTTGGGGGCGGTCGTTCGGACCACAGGAGGCAACATGGCCAGACACGGGAAGCGCTACAGCGACGCCGTCCGCGGTTTCGACAGCGCCGCCCTCCATGAGCCCGTGGAGGCGCTGGGGATCGTGAAGTCCCTGGCGAAGGCGAAGTTCGACGAGACCGTCGAGGTGGCGTTCCGCCTCGGCATCGACGCCCGCAAGGCCGACCAGGCCGTGCGGGGAACGGTGAGCCTCCCTCATGGCACGGGCAAGGACGTCCGCGTGGCGGTCTTCGCCCAGGGCAACGCCGCCCGTGCCGCCACCGAGGCCGGCGCCGACTTCGTCGGCGACACCGACCTCGTGGAGCAGGTCCAGGGGGGCATGCTCGACTTCGACGTGGCGATCGCCACACCCGACATGATGGGCCAGGTCGGCAAGCTCGGGAAGATCCTCGGCCCGCGGGGGCTCATGCCCAACCCGAAGTCGGGCACCGTGACACCCGACGCGGGCGAGGCCGTGACGCAGTTCAAGGCCGGGCGCGTGGAATACCGCAACGACCGTTTCGGCAACGTGCACTTCGCCGTGGGCCGGGCGAGTTTCGACGTCGGCCGCCTGCTCGACAACTACCGGGCCGCCGTCGAGGAGATGCTGCGGGCGAAGCCGGCGGCCGCCAAGGGGCGCTACCTCCGGGGCGTCGCTGTGAGCTCCACGATGGGTCCGGGCGTCCGGATCGACCCCGCCAAGGCGAAGCCCGAAGACGACACGGTCTGACAGCTTCCGGCAGACGCGGTGGGGCCGGGGCCTCCCGGAAGGGATACCGCCCCCTGGCGGCGAACGTAGCTACGATCAGTGTTCCGAATGCTCCGGATGGGCGTATCGGCGCCCATCCGCCGCCCCAGACGCGGAGGCGGTCCGAGACAGACGGGGGGAGTCGATCAGGCGATGGCCCAGCCACCCCGGATCCTGCTGGACACGGCCGCCAAACAGGCGGCGGCGGAGGACGTCCTGCGGCGGGCCGGCTGGACGATCCGCCGGGGGTGGTCGGGTGGGCGGGGCGAGGTACGCAGCGGTGTCGTCTCCGACGTCGAGGACGCCGGTGCCCTGTTGCGCTGGGTTCTCGACGGCGGTGGCGTTGTGGCCCTGGTCGCCGCCCCGGCGCTGCGTGCGGCGCTCCACGACGACCTCCGGCACCTGGGCGGGGTCCACACCTGGGAAGACGCCTGCCGCCGGCCCGGCGTGCTGGTCCACCACGAGGGCGCTGCCCTGCTCGAGCTCATCGCCCAGGGTCTCTCCGTGGGGGAGTCGGCCCGGCGGGCGCACGTCTCGCTACGAACCGCCGAGCGGCGGCTGGCCGCCGCCCGGCGCGTTCTCGGGGCCGCATCCACCGAGGAGGCCGTCACGCTCCTGTGTTCGGCGGCGAGCGGACAGGCGGCTGAGACGGGTCTCACCCGCGCCCCGAGAGTGCGGGGGGCCGGCTGGCCTTGAGTGGCGCCCCTGAAGTTGACCAACAACTCGACAACACCTGCTTAACAAAGGTTCTACCCATCTCAGCAGGTGACCAGCAGGCCTCCAGCGAAAGCAAGTGGCCAAGTGGTCACTCAAGGGGATGTCATGACCGACCCCGACGACCCCTCCAACCACAAAGAGGCGATCTGGCAGACCACAGCGCGGATGAGCGACCTCACCGACCCCTCGCAGTGGAACACCTACTACGACGACGGCGACGATACGTGGGCGATCTTCGAGATCGACGCCATCCTCCACGAGGACGTGGAGAACGTCGTCAGCGGGAACACGTTCCTCTCGGCCTGGCAGGCGATGTGGGACGGCCTCCTCTGGATCAACGGCGTGAACACCATCGCCCGGGACCTCCCCGACGCCGACACCACCTGGATGGGCATCGCCACCTACGAGCGCTGGACGCTGCCCTCGCGCAGGCCGGCGTCGTCCACGACCACGCTCGGGACCCTGACGACGTTCTGGTGCCTCGACGAAGGCACGCTCACCTCCGGGAGATTCGGGACCTCGGACGACGGCACGTACCTCGAGATGTCGGCCCGTTCCGGGGGTGGGGACCGCATCGAGGTCTACCTCGTCGGCTACTACCCCGGCGGCGAGGTGCGCTTCGTACGGGAGATGATCGACGTGGAGTATCTCGACGTCGACGGCACCGCCTGCCGGCTCTGGCGGATAACGGCCGTCCCGACGCCCTCGGGGACGTCCGTGAGCGTGAGCGGCGGGGCCACCGGCGGGGACACCTGCGTGTGGTACCCCGGCGACGGCTCTTCCGAGGAGTCCCACGCCTCCACGTTCTCCCACACCTACACCTTCCCCGGCACCTACCGGGTGATGCAGGTCTGCTACGAGGACGACTCCGGTGACGACTTGGGGGAGGCCCAGGACGAGCAGCGCTACACGGTCGACTCGGTTCGCACGGACGACGTCACGGTGGGCTGACGCGATCGCGGCGGACGGCCAGCCCGACCTGGCCTGGGCCAGGCACGCCCCGGCTATCCCTCGCCCGCGGCTGCCGCTTCGTCCTGCAGGAGCAGGTCCGCCATCGTGGCGAGGGCCTGACTCCTGTTCGTGGCCCCCAACTTCTGGCGGGCGGACTTCACGTGCGATTCCACGGTGCGGGGGCTGACGGCGAGTCGTCGGCCCACCTGAGCGTAAGTGAGGCCGTTCCCGATGAGACGCATGACCTGCACCTCCCGCTCCGAGAGCGGCAGCCCCTCGGCCACCTCGTGCGTGGCCCGCCGATGCACCCCGGCGAGGCGCAGGGAGCGGCGGACGCGGGCGAGCAGCGGGACGATGCCGACGTCGGCGACGGACTCCTCGACCTGCAGCAGCGTGGTGCGCGCCTCGGCCAGGTCACCTGCCCGCCGCATCGCTTCCCCCGCCGCCCAGGCGCAGCGCAGGGTGCCCCTGGTCAGGGACGACTCGCCGTAGGCGGCGCGGGCGGCGTCGAACGCCTCGACGGCGTTGCGGCAGTCGTCGTCGTCCCCCGCCAGGAGGCCGACGGCCCGGGTCTCCTCGTGCAGGGCCCGGGAGATGGGGAAGGGCAACAGGGGCAGTGGGGGCCCGGGCGGAAGATCCGCCTCCAGGGCCGCCCAGTGCCGGGTCGGGTACAGCAGGAGCAGCAGGGGTGTCGCGCCGTCGAGGGCGATCTCGTGCGGGCCGAGGAGTCCGACGGCTCGCTCCGGGTGTCCCGCCCAGAACTCGCAGTCGGCGAGGGCCGTTTGCAGCATGGGCGCCACGAGGTCCTCCTCTGCCGCGAGGACGCCGCGAGCGAGGAACGCCCGTGCCTCGTCGAAGCGGCCGAGATCGGTGAGGGTGAGGCCGTAGCACAGGTGCGCGACGGCCGCCAGGGTGGGGCTCGGCCTGCTGAGGAGGACGTCCGGAGCGAGCTCCAGGGCCTCGCCGTAGCGGCCCTGGCAGACGTAGGCGGCGAGGCGGCACGCCTGCAGCTCCGCCTCCCAGCGTCTCTCGTCGAGGGCGGCGGCGTGGGCCACGAGGTCTTCGAGAAGCGCAGCGCCGTCCGCGAGCCGGCCGGCCACTGCGTAGCCGAAGGTGAGGTTCACCCCCGCCATGAAGCGGAGGTGGGCGTCGGCCGTCTGCGCGGCGTGATCCAGCACACGCAGAGCCGGGGATTCCCAGTCGTCCCGCCCGAGCAGGGCGCCCGCCGCCGAGGACCACAGCAGCGCGGCGTGCGGGAACACCCCGAGCTCAGCGGCGCCGGCGACGACGTCCGCCGCCTGGGCGAGAGCACCGGCCACGTCCCACTCCACCTGGAAGGGGATCCTGAGGGACTCCTCGCGCAGGCGGAGCGCGACCACCGACTTCGAGTCTCCCGTCAGCTCCAGGCCGGCGCGCACGGCGGCGACGGCGCCCTTGTGGTCGCCCTGGTCGCCGGCGGCGCGGGCCGTCCAGTAGAGGGCGGCCGCACGTGTCTCGGGGTCTTCGGACTGCACGCTCTCGGCGAGGTCGCGGGCGGCCTCGACCTGGCGGGCCGACAGCAGCAACTCGGCGGCGCGGAGCTTCAAGGAGTCGGCTTCCGGTCCCGAAGCCACCGACGCCGCCAGGCGCAGCCAGGCCACCTCTTCCGATGCGCACGCCGCCGATGCGATCGCGGCCTTGGCCCGCGAGAGAGCGGCGTCCTTGTCGCCGGCCCGGGCGAGGTGCTCGGCGGCCTCACCGGGGGACGGCACGCATTCGGCCACGAGTCGATGGGCGGCCTTGTGGTCGCACGCGTCCATGTCCCGCCGTGCCCAGTCCCCGATCAAGGAGTGGCGCAGGGAGACGAGAGACGTGACGTCCACGAGGCGGCGGCGTTCCAGCTCGCCGATGCGATCCGCGATCTGGAGGCGGGTGCAGAGCTCGGGGGTCGCCGGTCGCCCGAGGACGGCGAGTACCTGCAGGGCGCGCAGGGCGCCGGGTTCCAGTCCCTTGATCCGGGCGGCGATCATCATCTCCACCGATTCGGGCTGCGTTTCCCCGGCGAGTGCCAGCTCTTGGAGCAGGAGAGGGTTCCCGTCGGCGATCTGGAGGATCTCGGCGTGTCTCGCGGGCGGCAGGCCGGGGGCGAGCCGGGCGAGGAGGGCCTCGCAGTCCCCGGGCGCAAGGGGAGGAATCGGCACCACTTCGAACCCGGCCGCTTCGAGGCGGGCAAGGAGAGCGTCCGTGCCGGGCTCTCCCTCCCGGACGACGGCGAGCTCGGGGATCCGCCCGGCGAGCGCGCAGACGACCTCCAGCGTCTCGGCGTCCGCCCACTGGGCGTCGTCGAGGATGAGCGTGCCGCGCCCCACCCGGGAGGCCACGGCGTCGGCCGCCGCCAGTGTGTCCCGGGGCAGAGCTTCCAGCCCGAGCGCCCGCCGCAGCGGTAGGAGGGGCAGGCGGAGCGTGGCGAAGGCGTTGCCGAGGAAGGGCGGCTGCCCGCTGCGCCGGGCAGCTTCGACGGCGACGGCGGTGCGACCGATGCCGGCCTCGCCGACGAGGGCCACGGGTGTGGCGTCGCGAACGAGGCGGCAGAGGACGGCGAGCTCCTTCTCGCGTCCGAGTATCCGTTGCTCCTCTGGCATCCGGCCCAAGCTCCGCGTGTCGCGGTCGCCGCAGGGCTTCTGCGTCGCGCGCCGCCGATCCTCCCTCGGTCTCCGACGGCGCACGGGCGGCGGGTCGGCGCCGCAGCCCAGAGTTCGCCGCTCCACCCGGTCGGCGCGAGCTGTGACGCGCCCGTCCCCGGCTCGGGGGGAGACCGGGGACAGACGCGAGCTCTGCCGCCGGGACGTGTCGGGGCCGGGCCGGGGCGGGAAGGTTTGGGGTTGCCCCAGCCCGGCCTCCGTCAGTCGGGGACCGAGGTGGCGAAGATGTCCCGCACCCCGTTGGTGTCCCCGGTGACGACGTTGGCGGCCGCCGAGGAGAACGCCACGCTGTTCCCTTGGGAGGAGACGGCGTTCCCGAGCGGCTCCGTATCGGCCCCCGACCCGATTGCCCGACCCGTGGTCGCAACCGAGGCGAGCCGGTGGCCCGCCACCAGGGCCGGCTTTCCTGCGACGGTGATGTCGCTCACGATCAGGTCGTTCTGGCCGTTGACGTCGGGGATCCCGGTCAGAGGCTGGGACGGGATCGAGGTCTCCCACGCCACCCGGCAACACCAACCCAAGGACCCGCGGCCGCCGGCGGAGATCCTGGTGTCAGAGGGCACGGTGGCCTTCGCGTGTGTCCCGGGGTGTTCGGAGACACAGGTCATCGAATGGACAACGGTCACGACCACGACGCTCACTCCCGGCTGGGCGCAACCGCCTCCAGAGAGGTCCGTGGCGGACGTCACGAAAGCGACGGTGATCTGCGGCCACCCCGAACCCACCAGGCGGACCCCTTTGCTCGGGCCGTTGCCCGTGTAGGAGGAGTAGTACCCGTTCCACTTGACCGACACGGGCGTGGTCGACATGTAGGGCGGGGGGATCCTGTGACGAGGAGGCTGACGAAGACGTCGCGCGCGCCGTTGCCGTCCGACATGGAGTAGTCGCCGACGAGGTTGGTGGCGTCGGATTCGAAGACCACGACCACAACTGGTGGCACGCCCGAACTGGCGAATGCCCTGTCCAAACGGAACTCGTCGACATCAGGTTTCGCGCTTCTGGCGTTCGGATCTTGGGGCGCGTGCGACCCAGGGTCGTGGCCCATGATCCGGACGGTGTTGGCGGTGCTGAGGCGGCGCACGAAGACGTCGCGGACGGCGTTGGTGTCGCCTGCGAGGAGGTTGGTGGCGCCGGACTGGAAGGCGACGACGTCGCCGTCGGAGGAGATGCTGGGCTCGGCGCTGTCCCAGTTGGCCTGCGCTCCGGCGCTGGAGACGCTCACGCGGGCGGTGGTGGCGGTGGTGCGGTCGTGGACGAAGACCACGTGCAATCCGGGATACCCGCCATTTCCGCGGCAACCCCTGGCGTTCTTGGTCCGAGCTGTTGAACAGGGGTGCGTGACCACTTACGGTGTGCCTTGGGGCGCCGGAGGTGCCCGAGATCGTGGCGGCCGTGGCTGGAGGAAGCGGGCCTTGGGAGTCGGGAAGGGAACCCACACCGGGCGGAGGGGAGCGCGCTCCCATGGGAGGTGGGGGGGTGCGTCCGCCTTCCGGGTGGTGGCTGTCGGGGTCGCCCTGGTCGTGGCGCTTCCGGTCCTAGCGGTGGCGCCGCTGGAGCCCGCCGGCGCGCAGAGCCCTGGTCAGGCGACCGGGGACAGCTACGGGGCCTTCGTGTCGGGGGACGGGGGCCATGTCGTGTTCTCCTCGGATGCGGCGAACCTGGTCGCGGGGGACACGAACTCGACCACGGACGTCTTCGTCCTGGACACGACGTCGGGTCAGTTGCAGCGGGTGAGCGTCAGCTCCGACGGGACCGAGGGTGACAGCCTCAGCACCTCGGGGTCCCTGAGCGACGACGGTCGGTTCGTGGCCTTCGACTCGTGGGCCTCGAACTTGGTGGCGGGGGACACGAACGGGATGTCGGACGTGTTCGTGTACG
>CAYJLW010000003.1:76520-85361 GCA_964370965.1 uncultured Acidimicrobiia bacterium
TCGTGTACGACCGTTCGACGGGGGCGACCGAGCGGGTGAGCGTGGCGTCGGACGGTTCCGAGTCCGACAACTGGAGTGGGGCGCCGGCGCTGGACGGCACGGGCGACGTCGTTGCTTTCCAATCCGACGCCTCGAACTTGGTGGCGGGGGACGCGAACAGCTCGGGGGACGTGTTCGTGTACGACCGTTCGACGGGGGCGACCGAGCGGGTGAGCGTGGCGTCGGACGGTTCCGAGGGAGACATGACGAGCTGGGGCCCTGCTCCGCTGTCGGACGACGCTCGTCATGTCGCGTTCGAGTCCGACGCCACGAACTTGGTGGCGGCGGACACGAACGGGGTCAGGGACGTGTTCGTGCACGACCGTCAGACGGCCCGGACGTCGAAGGCGAGCAACCCGGACCCGAGCCAGCCCTACACGGAGCGGGCGAGCGTGGCATCGGACGGGTCGCAGGCCGACGACGACAGCTATACGTCCGCGGTGAGCGCGGACGGCTCGACGGTGGTGTTCACCTCTGATGCCCACAACCTTGTGCCCGGCTACACCAACCCTGATTGGAACGGCGGTCTCTACGTCCGTGACCGTGCGGGGGCGACCACGGAGCTGGTCAGCGTCTCTTCCGAGGGAGCCCCGGCGAACGCCTGGGGCGACTACTCCCCGTCGCTGAGCGCGGACGGCCGGTTCGTCTCCTTCGAGTCCGAGGCGGACAACCTGGTCGGCGGCGACACCAACGGATCGGGCGACGTGTTCGTGCGGGACCGCCAGTCGGGCACGACCGAGAGGGCGAGCGTGGCCTCTGACGGCACGGAGGGCGACGGGTGGAGCTACTGCGCGTCCCTGAGCGGGGACGGCCGCTACGTGGCGTTCGAGTCCGAAGCCTCGAACTTGGTGGCGGGGGACACGAACGGGGTGGCGGACGTGTTCGTGCGTGACCGTGCGAGCGGGGTCACCGAGCGCGTGAGTGTGGCGTCGGACGGCTCCGAGGGCGACGGCTGGGCGGGATGCGCGTCGATCAGCGGGGACGGCCGCTACGTGGCGTTCGAGTCCGACGCGTCCAACCTGGTGGCGGGGGACACCAACGGCCAGACGGACGTGTTCGCGCGCGACCGCCAGTCGGGCACGACCGAGGTCGTCAGCGTGAGCCCGGCCGGGAGCACCGCTGACAAATACAGCAGCGTCGGGAGGGGGGCGATCAGCGGGGACGGCCGCTTCGTGGCGTTCAGCTCCCGGGCGACAGACCTGGTGGTCGGGGACACCAACGGCCAGCGGGACGTCTTCGTCCGGGACCGGGTCACTGCCCAGACCGAGCGGGTGAGCGTGGGGCCGGGGGGTGTGGAGGCGAACTCCTACAGTGACTACTACCCGGCGATGAGCGAGGACGGCAGCAGCGTCGCGTTCTCCTCGCGGGCCTCCAACCTGGTGGGGGGCGACACGAACGCCAAGAGCGACGTGTTCCTCTGGGACATGTCCCAACGCAAGGCCCAGCGTGCGGGCGTTGACTCCGAGGGCAACGAGGGCTCTCAGAACAGCAACACCGGCGGGGGGCGCTCGGTCAGCGCGGACGGGGGCGTTGTGGTCTTCGACTCGGCCTCGACGTTCGTGGCGGGGGACACCAACGCCAAGAGCGACGTCTTCGCCCGGGTTCGTCCTGCCACGGGGAACCGGCCGCCGTCGGCGGCCTTCACGGTCGCGCCGGAGTGGGGGGCGATCCCGCTGGGCGTGGACGTGGACGCCTCGGCGTCCGGGGACAGCGACGGTCTCGTGGTGGACTACCAGTGGAACTTCGGGGACGGCGGGACAGGTTCTGGGGTGACAGCGTCCCACGTGTACCTGGTTCCAGGGGCCTACCAGATCGCGCTGTCGGTAACCGACGACGACGGGGCCTCCGCGACGGCGACCCGGTCAGTGACCGTGCTCGCCGAGGCGAACGCTCCACCCGTGGCCGTCGCCGACAGCTACGCCACGCCCGAGGAGGCAGCGCTGACAGTAGCGGCACCCGGGGTCCTGGGCAACGACACCGACCCCGAGGGGCGGGGGCTCCTGGCCGACCTCGTGGGAGGCCCCTCGCACGGCGACCTGCAGTTCGCTTCCGACGGGTCGTTCCGATACACGCCGGAGGCGGACTTCTCGGGGGAGGACTTCTTCACCTACCAGGCGCGTGACCCCTTCGGGGGTCGGTCCGAGGTCACGACTGTGTCCCTGACGGTCACGTTGAGCCGCCTCAAGGTGGACAACTACCTGTACCGCCAGGGAGCGGCGGGGGCGCCGGACCCGTGGGGCTTCTCGACAAGAAGCGACATGTCGTTCGTGGCCTGGGCGCTGCGCGGGCGACCGAGCCAGGCCGCCGGCGAGGGGGCCGGAGGGGAGTCCGGAGGAAGCGCCGGCGGCGAGAGCGGCGGGGGTGGAGGAGTGCAGTCCTCCGGGGACGGCGAGTTCCCCTCCGTCGACCTGGACTCGCGTGAGTATCCCTTCGACTTCCCGTTCGCCAAGAGGATGGGCAAGGTGACGTGGGGAGATCCGAAGGACTGGGACGAGACGGCCGCTGCGGCGGGCTTCGTCGTGGACCAGGATCCGGACTCCCACCTGAACTACATGCCGTGGGCCGGCATGACCGTGGCCCACTGGGACGCGAACGAGGCCGGGGCCGGGCCCCGGGGTCATGTGGCCGTCGTCGTCGACGTCGAGTGGATCTGGCGCCAGACAGGGGAATATCCGTGGGAGGGGGTGATGGAGAGCTGGGCCGTGGTTCAGGAGTACGACGACACCGGGCAGTTCGCCTACCGCACGGTGCGGGCACCGCGCTACATCCACTTCGACCACCGCCGGTTCTCCCAGACGAACTGGCCCGAGATCCACTACGCGAAGATCACCGACTCCATGACCCAGACCTGGACTCGGGACGAGGGCAAGATCATCGGGACCACGGCCCTGGCGCTGACCCAGGAGGACACGAACCCCGGGAGCGACGTCTACGTCTACGAGCTCGCCACCCGGACGTGGGAGCTCGTGTCGTCCCTCGCCGCCGACCCTGACCCAGGGCACCGCGCGCAGCCGAAGATCTCCGCCGACGGCACGAAGGCGGTGTACCTGAGCGGCCCCGACGGGCCCCCCTCCTCCGAAGACCCGGTTCAGTTTGCCCGCATCGACCAGATCGGCGGGACGGCCGCGAAAGAGGACGCCGGCTGCGAACCCCGGGAATCGTGGGAGTCCAACTGGATCTGGTACGTCGGCCACGAGTGGGCCTGCCGTCTCTACGGCATCGACAAGGGGGCCGGCCTCACCGACCATTCCCAGGAGATCGACGACCGCCTCGTAAACAGCATCCGGCGCGAGCCCCGCACGTCCTGGCCGCTTTGGCGCTGCGACATCTATGCGAGCGAGCAGGTGAGGGTACACGTGAACTGGGCAATGGGGGACCTGGTCGACGGCCCCGACGTGCCGTACCTCTCAAAGGGGATGTACCTGCACAGGCTGTTCCAGTCCCCGGACATCGACACGCCGGTCCTGGACTGGGTGCTCACGCCCGAGGTCGCTACGAACTGGAACGGCACAGACAGCCAGGCCACCCAACCCGCCGACTACCCGCCCAACAACACCACGAGTGTCGGACCGGTGAGCATCTACCCGCTGAACTGGGCCTACGGGTACTTCCCGGGGGAGAACACCGAGACCGGGGACATCCTCAACCCCCCGCACCACTGCCCGTGGGGCCCCAACCCGCCCGACGCCCCCGAGTACGTCGACCGCTACTACCGCTGGCAGTGGGCCGGTGACGTGCTCAACGACATGCCGTGGCTGGGGAGGCCCTGGCACGACCACCTCTGGACGCTGGAGGAGGACAACCGTCCGGTCGTGAGCCCGGACGGCCTCCACGCCGCCACCATTGCCAGGACATGGCTGTTCCGGGGAGCGTGGAACAACTCCGTGGCTCTCCGCCGGGTTGTCGTCTTCGACACCCGCACCGGCATGTTGGAGCGCTTCGGCCCCGTCTGTGGAACTGCGTCGGACTTCGGGGGCGAGAGCACCGCCTCGCCGGCCCTGTATCTGCAGCGCTTCACGGAGCAGAACGAGCTCTTCTTCGAGATGCGCAACTGCTACGTCTACGACGGCCACCCCGGCACCTACATCGGGGGCCGGCAGTTGGACAACGGGTTCTACTTCCTCCACCAGAACCTCAGCAGCGTCACCTTCGTCCCTCTCCCCGGCCTCGGCAGCGCCCCTGACGACAAGTGGGCCGAACAACCGCGGACCGTCCTCGGGTGGCCCTGGGGGTCAATAGTGTCGCTGTGGGGTTCGGCGACGGCCGCCTACAAGCCGAGCATCACCGCCGACGGCCGCTACATCCTCTATTTCAACCAGGAGCGGAACCTGCCCATGTGGTTGTGGCCCGACGACGGCATCGGCCACACCTGGGACGTGAACGTCTACGACAAGGTGGCGCAGAAGACTTACCGGGGAGTCAACACGGACTGCATGGGGATCCGCCTCGCCGTCTGGTCGGCGAGCATCTCCCCGGACGGCGCCTGGATCTCCCTCAGGGAACCGGCAGAGGTGGATCATGGGCCGCGCTCGTTGGACGAGCCGGTGCTGCGGCCGTTCCTGGCGCCGGAGGCCGAGACCTGTCCCCTCTCTGTCGAGGAGGACGAGGAGGCGGCCTTCGCCACTGTGGTGGGAGGAGGTGTGCCGGGCGGGGTCGTGGAGCGCACCCACGAGGGCGCCGGCTTCGGGGGTGACCAGCGGGGTCGGTTCCAGGTCGCGCTGCGTCGCATAGCGGACACTCCGGGTGGGTCTGGGCCGGGCGGCGGCTCCGCGACGGCGGCGTGGCCCCCGTACTGGGAGAACCAGAGCCCGGGTGTGGCGGGGCACGCGGTGTACGAGTTCATGGGCCAGCGGCGGCACTGGCGGGTGGTGGAGGAGACCTGGGACTCGGCGGAGTTCACGACTTCGGCGTGGGCGGACACGGAGATGTCCGACGGCGGCGAGGCCCGTCTCGAGGGTCCGTGCACGGTGTATTCGGAGATCAAGGAGATCCCTCTCGCCATCGAGCCGCTGGTGGACAAGCGGGACGCGCACTGTGTGTGGACCTTCACCGAGGACGCCTCCGGCAACGGCACGGTGGGACTGACTGTGACCCGGGCGACCGACGGCTCTCTCCTACTCGAGGTGGCCCCGTCGGCGGTGGTGTCCGTCGACGGGTCGGGTGGCGGCCAGGGCGGGGTGCTGAGCAGCGGCCTGCACGTGACGTTGTGGAAGAACCGTCCGAACGCGTCCGAGGAGGCCGCCGACGCGGCGTGGAGCACGCTGGCCGGACAGTTCGACCTGTCCGGCCTGGCCCCCCAGAAGCTGCGGACGGCCGTCGAAGACATGCCCCTGCAGGCCAAGACGTGGCTCGTCGGAGAGCTCAAGAAGCAGCTCACCCCCGCCCTCGACGGATTCCAGAGGCTCATCAGTCAGGACGTGCTCGCCTGCGTCCAGGGGCTGCTCGACCAGGCGTACGAGTTCTGGAACGGCCTCGCCAACAGCGACAACTGGATCGAGAAGGTCGCGGCGGCCTTCGTGGGGGCGGGCTTGCGGTACGTGTCGGAGAGCATCATCGCCCCGCTCGCCGCCCAGGTCGGCGCCTGGCCGGGCCAGCTCCGGGCGCTCCTCGACTCCCTCGACCCGTCGATGAGCTACCAGCAGATCGCCCAGGTCGCCGTCGACGCCGTCATGGGGCAGGACACGAACGGGGACGGTCGTCCGGACACGATCGGCCTCGGCATGGTGCGTGACGGCCTCTGGGACGCCTACACATGGGCTCTGGGCATCTTCGACAACGGCGCCGTTCAGGTGCTCGGTTGGCTGCCCGTCTCGGTTCTGCTGCAGTTCCAGGGGCTGCCCGGCGGTGGCGGAGGGCTGAGCGTCTGCGGGGTGTCACTCGGGGGAGGGGGAGGTGTGCCGAGTGGGCGTCAGATCCTGGAGGTGGTATCGAGCGCCGTGACCCTCATGTGCGACGGGGCGGCGAATCCCTCCTGGTACTTGAGGCACGCGTTCATCGGGGCCCTGTTCAAGGATGCGTTCACGAGGCTCCGGGACTGCGCGGCTGCGCGGGTCGAGGACATGGACCGAGCGGCGCGTGCTCTCACGACAGGGGCCGTCGTGGGAGCGGCCAACGCGTTGAAGGAGCCGTTGGAGGGGTTACTGGACTGGGCGCATGAGCAGTTGAACGCGCTCGCAGACGCCTTGGCCGAGGTCGACCCCCAACTGCCGACCGCCGGGTTCAAGAACACGATGCAGCGGTTGCATGACGGTCTCCAGGACATCTTGGGCCGTGTCCCGGTGTGGCAGCAGGCGATGGGCACGACCAACCCGTGGCTGGTGATCATGCTGGCCGCCGCTCTGTTGAGGGACCCTGTGGACTTCTGGACGGCGTGGCAGGCGATCCTCGGTCTCGGCCGGAGCGGCGGCATGCGCTTCGGGGAGTCACTGCTGTACCTGACAGGGGAGATGGACGCCACGATCACCGCGGCGGTGGCGGACATGGGCAGCGCCATCGACGGGGAGTACGCATCGTGGTACCTGCAGGTGCAGTCCTACCTCCAGGGGAGCGCCCCGCCGCTGATGCAGGGGCCGATGGACTGGGCGATGTTGTTCGTCGCGATCGTGGCGGGGGCGGCGTCCCCGTTGCACACCTACCTCCCGGGGCTGATGGACTCGGAGGTGTCCCGGGGTCTGCGGGAGGTGAGTCTCGGCGGGGGGACGGTCGACCTCGACGCCCTGAAGGGTGTCTTCGAGCGGGGGTGGCCGTGGCTGGTCTGGACCCGGGTGGTGCAGTACGACGTGCGGGTGCCGCTGGTCGGGCCGGCTCCCCCGGACGCGGACGAGGGTACGGGGTTGGGTTTCGCGTTCGGGCAGATGGGGGACCTTGTCGTGGGGACGCAGTTCAACCGGCGCCAGGGTGTGAGCGAGGGATTCGCGGCGGCGACGTATCAGGTGGAGGGGTCGCCGGGCTACGCGATTGCCTCGGGGGCGGAGATGTCCGCACGCGTGGGGGCGGCGGGCACGGGCACCATCGAAGACATCGACGCTGGCCGGCTCGAGGCGACGTTGTCGGGGGGTTGTGAGGTTTACCGGATGGAGTTGGGGGGTTTGGTGCGGGTGCGTCTGAACGGGACGTGGGGATGCTCGTGGAAGGTCGACAACGAGGCGCACACGGTGACGGTGTCCTTGAGCGGGTCCGCGCCGGGGCTGCCCCCTGTGATCTCAGGGGCGGCGGGTGCGGGGGACCTGGTGGGCGCGTACGACGTGTACGTGCCCTTCACTGGCGGGTTGGACCTCTCGCAGTTGTTGCGGAACCTGCCGGTGGTCTTGAGCGAGGCGGAGTGGGCGAGCTTCCAGGCGAACGTGGTCGAGCCGGTGTCTGGGATCGGCGACCGTGTGGGGCGGGTGGTGAGCGAGGCCCAGGGCGCGGCGGGCGCGTACGAGGCCGAGGTGGGCGGGGCCTTGGACGGGTTGGCGCAGCGCACAGTGGTGGTGTTGGCCGGTCTGCAGGCGTCGATTCAGGATGTGACGGCGGACCTGGGGGTCTTGGCGGCGGACATCCTGGCAGGACGGTTGGCGCCGTTCCCGGGGGTGCGGGCGATCGTCGACCGTCTGTTGGCTTTGGTGGACGAGTTGGAGGGGGTGGTGGGGACCTACGTGGGCGAGGCGACGGGGACGGTGCAGGGCATCCTGGGGCGGACGCGGGTCTTGGTGGACGACCTGGAGGGGATCCTGCGCAGCGGTGTGGGGGACGTGGGCGCGGCGTTGACCGAGGTGATCGGCGAGCTGAAGACTGTGTTCGCTGGTGTGCGGGTGCAGCTCTCGCGGCTGTTCACGAGCGTGGGGGACGTGGCCAGGGGTCTCCTGGAGGGGGTCTTCGGGGCGCTGGACTGGCTCGGGGACCTCGTGGGGGCTCTCGTGGACGCGGTGGGTGCGGCGTTGGGCGAGTTCTTCGCGGAGTTCAGCCGGGCGGTGCACGCGGTCATCGACAGCTTGCCCGGGCCGTTGCAGGGCCTCGGGGCGCTCTTGAACCAGGCTGTGGGGTTGGTGGAGATGGTGGGGGGTGTGGTCCAGGGTGTGATCGGGGCGGCACGGGCCGTGGTGGGGTTCCTGGACCAGCTCCGTCGGATGTGGCAGTCCTGGGTGTTGGGTCTGGTCCGTCCTTTGGTGACGGGCTTGTTGAACGACCTGGTCGGTCCTGTCCTGGACGTCGTGGGTGGTGTGTTGGACATGGCCGACGTGGCGGTGAGGGGGTTGGTCTCCGTCCTGGATGTCTTCGCGGGGAACCTGGCGGGTGTGGCCCGGGCCGTCCTGGACCGCCTCGGCGCCGCCGTGGGGAGGTTGGGTGGTGGTGTAGGCACTCTCGTGGGCTTCGTGGCGGGGGTGTTGCGTACGGGGTTGGGACGGTTGCGCGTGTTGGTGGGCGAGGTCGAGACGATCGTGGACGGCCAGCAGGTCATACCGATCCTGGAGCGCCTGTGGGATGACGTCGTGGCCGCCGGGGAGTCGTACGGCGGTGACGTGGGGTCGTTGGTGGACGACGTCAGGGCTTCGGTGGAGGCTTGGAGCGGGGCGTTGAGGGCGGAGTTCGAGGACGCGGCGGCGGACTTCGAGGTGGTGCGGGGGGACCTGGCGGCGGGTCGGGCGGGGTGGTTCGACTCGTTGCGGGTGGTCCTGGACCGGATGTTGGCGGCGTTGGAGGCGGTGCGTTCGGCGACCCATGCTCACGTGATCGGGGATGTGGGCGGGGAGGTGGACGCGCTCTTGGCGCGCACTGGTGTGTTGGCGGCGGAGGCGCGGGGGTTGTTGGATTCCGGGGTGG
>CAYJLW010000003.1:85371-131935 GCA_964370965.1 uncultured Acidimicrobiia bacterium
CTCTGGTGCGGGGGTTGGTGCCCGACGTGTACGACCTCGTGGCCGGGTTGGTGGACGGGGGCACGGGTGGGGTGGACATGGCCTTGGACATTGGTCGTGACCTGATGGCCGACATCGAGGGCGCCCTGGGTGTCGCCATAGATGGTGTGTTGGCGTCGTTGCAGGCCTTGCTGGCAGGCCTCAACGCGACGTTGGGGGCGATCCGGGCCGCGACGCCTGTGGCGCTCAGGGGGCTCGTGGACCCGGTCGTGGCTGGGTTGACGGCCGGGATGGCCCAGCTCTACTGGGCCGTGGGGGCGGCCGTGGGGGACCTGCGGGCTCTGATCGGTAGGGCCTTGTGGGGGGTGGGGGGCCTGTTCGACTCCATCGGTTGGCGGGTGGGCCTTGCGGGCGCGGGCGTCAAGGCGTCTGTGTGGTCGTTGCTGTTCAGGGTCGACGGCCTCTTGGGTGGTGCCGACACGCTGGTGGGCATCGTCGTGGGGGTCCTGAGGGCGGCGGTGGCCTTCCTCGGGGACCTCGCCGTGGGCCTCGTCGGGGCCTTGCGGGCCGGTGTGGGTGCGGCTGTAGGCGCGGGCAGCCGGCTCTTCGACTTGTTGTTGGAGGTGCCCCGGGCGGCGTTGCTGGCGGTGCGCGGGGCCGTGGATGTGTGGGAAGGCTTGCGCTCGGCGGTGCTGGTGGGTGTGCCTGCTTTGGTGTCGGGGGCTGCCTGGTACGGCGGGGCGGGGGACGCCCCGAGCGGTGGGGATCCCGCGGGCGGGGTCGCCCTGTCGTCGCGGGGAGACTGGGTGGCGTTCGCGTCGGACGCATCCGATCTCGTGGTCGGTGACCAGCCCGGGACCAGGGATGTGTTCTTGCGCCACACGTTCTGGGGGATGACACGGCGGGTGAGTGTCGCCCCGGGCGGTGCGACCCCGGACGGGCCGTCGTCCCAGCCCGCGGTGGACGCCGGTGGGCGCAGGGTCGTGTTCGTGTCGGAGGCGACGAACCTCGTGGCCGGCGACGGCAACGGCTTCGCCGACGTGTTCGTTCGGGATCCCGGCGGGAAGGCTGGGGCGGCGCTCGTGAGCGTCGCCGCCGACGGCACAGGGGCGGACGGGCCGTCGAGCTCGCCGGCGGTCAGCGCGGACGGCCGTTTCGTCGCCTTCGTCTCCGACGCATCGAGCCTCGTGGCCGGTGACGGCAACGGCGCCACGGACGTGTTCTTGCGTGACCTGGTCGCGGGCACGACGACCCGCGTCAGCGCAGCAGCGGGAGGCATCGACGGCGACGGTGCTTCCCGGGAGCCGGCGATGAGCGACGACGGCCGCTGGGTCGCCTTCACGTCCGAGGCGTCGAACCTCACGCCGGGCGACACCAACGGGTTCGCCGACGTGTTCCTCTTCGACCGGTCGACCGGCACGACCGTCCGGGTGGGCCCGACCGCAGGGGAGGCCAACGGGCCTTCGGGGTCGCCTTCGCTCGCCGGTGACGGCTCCGCCGTGGCATTTGCGTCTTCGGCGTCGAACCTGGTCCCGGGCGACACGAACGCGGCGAGTGACGTGTTCCTGTTCACCCCGTCCACAAGCGCCCTCTCCCGGGTGAGCCTCACGAGCTCCATGCAGGAAGGCAACGGGGCGTCACGGCGCCCGTCTGTGTGCCGGCGGGGAGGACGTCACTACGTCGCCTTCGAGTCGGATGCCACCAACCTCGCCTCCGGGGACGCCAACAACCAGCCCGACATCTTTGTCCGCGACCCCCTGTTGCGCCTCACCGTGCGTTCCTCCACCTCGGCAGCGGGCGGAAGCGGCAACGGTGCCTCGCGTTCTCCGGTGTTCTCGCCCTCCTGCGGGATCGTGGCGTTCACGAGCGTCGCTTCGGACCTCGTGGGCGGAGACGGCAACGCCCACAGCGACGTCGTCATGCGCAGGATCTTCGCTTGACCACCGGTCTCACGAGTCCCCGCCTCCAGACCAGACCAGAGGTCGAGCGAGGAAACCTGTGGTGGGACACGACCTGACCTGATGCCGCAGCACCTCCCCCGTGCGGGGGGAGAACGGCTGTCCTACTCCGTTGGAGCTCCGCCTGCCGCCCGCCCCACCTCTCCCGGCGGGGTGTCGCGTTGGGCGGTTTGCCAGGGTCGCGGCGAGCCCGCGGCGTCGTGCTCTGCGTGTCGGTGCTCTCACGGTGGTCCTCCGCGTAGGCCGGGCCCCGATGCCCGCGCTCCGGAGCATGATGAGGCGGGGGTCCCGGCGACGCATCCGGGATGGACCGCCATTCACTCGGCGGCAGGGGCATCAGCCCACGAGTGGTACTGGAATGACGGATATCCGGCATTCCAGTACCGATTCCTGCCCCCGCACTTCGCCCGCCGGGGGCCCGACCGCTACACTGCCCGTTCACGCCGAAGACCGCAGGCCGCAAGTTAATGGGCTCCACGGCCCCCCTGCGCAGGTGATCCTGACCCGGCCTCCTGCCGGGGGTCTTCGTGCGCACGTACGGAGAACGGAGGAGGCGCCAGTGGTCGAGACGGAGACCCGCCCCACGCGCAGCGAGCCGCGCCCGGACAAGGTGGCGGCCGTGGCGGCGATCGCCCGGCGCCTGCGCGACTCGGAGGCGGTCCTGCTCACCGAGTACCGCGGGATCACGGTCGCCGACAGCCAGGCCCTGCGCCGCTCCCTTCGCGAGGCCGGGGCGCAGGCCCAGGTCGTGAAGTGCACGCTCGCACGTCTCGCCGCCGCCGAGGTCGGTCTCGACGACCTCGTGCCCCTGCTCGAGGGTCCCCTGGCGCTCGTCTACTGCGAAACCGACCCGGCCTCGCCGGCGAAGACCCTGGCCGATTTCGCCAAGACCAACCCCGCTCTCGTCGTGAGGGGCGGCGTGCTCGGCGGCCGCCTCCTGGCGCCCGAGGACG
Organism: uncultured Acidimicrobiia bacterium; assembly: GCA_964370965.1. Classification (GTDB taxonomy): domain Bacteria; phylum Actinomycetota; class Acidimicrobiia; order UBA2766; family UBA2766; genus CAYJLW01. Next base: position 88,262 of record CAYJLW010000003.1, read on the forward strand.
CCAAGGCCCTCGCCGAGCTGCCCAGCCGCCCCGTCCTGCTCTCCCAGGTCGCCGGTCTCTTCGTGTCCCTGCAGTCCCAGACGGCGGGCCTCTTCCAGAGCGTGCTCGCCGCCCCCGCCAACCTCGTAGACGCCCTAGAGGCCAAGGGGGCGCCCGCCGGTGCGCCTCCCGCCGAGCCCCCGGCCGAGGCCGTGGCCCCGGAGCCCGAGGCCGCCGAGAGCGGTGAGGGCCCGACCGGCGAACCCGGCGGAGAGGCCGCCGTGGTCGAGGCCGGCCCCGACGGTCCCGACAGCGCCGCAAGTCCACGCAGTTCCGAGAGTCCCGAGGACTCCGCAGAGTGACAAGGAGCAGGCAATGCCCAAGTTGAGCACCGACGAGCTCATCGACACCTTCAAGGAGATGACGCTGATCGAGCTCGCCGAGTTCAAGAAGGCGTTCGAGGACACGTTCGACGTCACCGCCGCCGCTCCCGTGGCAGTGGCCGCCATGGGGGTGCCCGCCGGAGGCGACGCCGGCGGCGCCGAGGAGGAGCAGGACGAGTTCGACGTCGTCCTGAACTCCGCGGGCGACAAGAAGATCCAGGTCATCAAGGAGGTCCGGGCCCTCACGAGCCTCGGCCTCAAGGAGGCCAAGGACCTCGTCGACAGTGCCCCGAAGGCAGTGCTCGAGAAGGTCTCCAAGGAGGACGCCGAGGCGGCCAAGGCCAAGCTCGAAGAGGCGGGCGCCTCTGTAGAGGTGAAGTGAAACCAGCGCCGACGATTGGTGTTTGAACTCGGGGCCCTGAGTGTGATACTCTGATCGTTCGCCCTGAAGTCCCCTGCCCTGTCTGCGCGCAACGTTCTTGAAGGAGTGAGGCTGCTTGGCGACCTCGACGCGCCCTGCCGTCCGTAACCGCGTCTCTTTTGCCACGATCGAGGAGGTTCTCCCTCTACCCGATCTCCTGGCTGTCCAGAAAGAGTCCTTCGAGTGGTTCATGACCACCGGGATCTCCGATGTCCTCCGGGACATCTCGCCCATCGAGGACTACTCCGGGAATCTCAGCCTGGAGTTCGTCGACCACCAGTTCGACGAGCCCAAGCACTCCATCGAGGAGTGCCGCGAGCGGGACATGATGTACGGCTGCCCGCTGTTCGTCATCGCCCGTTTCGGCAACCGCGAGACGGGTGAGATCAAGGAGCAGCGGGTCTTCCTCGGCGAGTTCCCGCTCATGACGCCCTCGGGCACGTTCATCATCAACGGCACCGAGAAGGTCGTCGTCAGCCAACTGGTGCGCAGCCCCGGCGTCTACTTCGACGTCGCCCCCGACAAGACGTCGGAGAAGCTCGTCTACTCCGCCAAGGTGATCCCCGGCCGAGGCGCCTGGCTCGAGTTCGACACCGACAAGCGTGAGACGATCGGCGTCCGCATCGACCGCAAGCGCCGCCAGTACGTCACCACCCTCCTCCGGGCCCTGGACTTCCCGGGCTACGACTTCACCACCGACGAGGCCATCCTCGCCTTCTTCGACGGCGCCGAGTCGATCGCGAACAGCCTCGAGCGCGACAACACCACCACGCGCGAGGACGCCCTGATCGACATCTACCGCAAGCTCCGCCCGGGCGAGCCGCCCACGGCGGAGGCCGCCCGTGGGCTCATGGAGCAGCTCTTCTTCTCCCCGAAGCGCTACGACCTCCACAGGGTGGGCCGCTACAAGGCGAACCAGAAGCTGGGCAACGAAGTGCCCGAGGGTGTCCACGTGCTCACGCCCGACGACATGCTGGGCACGGTGAAGTACCTCGTGCGGCTCCACGCCGGCGAGGCCGGCTACCAGACCGACGACATCGACCACTTCGGCAACCGCCGGATCCGCCCCGTGGGCGAGCTCATCCAGAACCAGGTCCGCGTGGGCCTCTCCCGGATGGAGCGGGTCGTGCGCGAGCGCATGACCACCCAGGACGTGGAGGCGATCACGCCCACCACGCTCATCAACATCCGGCCCCTCACGGCGGCCATCAAGGAGTTCTTCGGCACCTCCCAGCTCTCCCAGCTCTACGACCAGACGAACCCGCTCACGGGCCTCACGCACAAGCGGCGCCTGTCGGCTCTCGGCCCGGGCGGGCTCTCGCGGGAGCGGGCGGGCTTCGAGGTCCGCGACGTGCACTCCAGCCACTACGGGCGCATGTGTCCCATCGAGACCCCCGAGGGCCCGAACATCGGCCTCATCGGCTCCCTGGCGACCTACGCCCGCATCAACAACTTCGGCTTCATCGAGACGCCGTACCGCAAGGTCGTCGGGGGCAAGGTCACCGAGGACGTCGACTACCTCGACGCCCTCAGTGAGGACCGCCACGTCATCGCGCAGGCGAACACGCCGTTCGACAAGAAGACCCGTCGCTTCCTCGAGGAGCGCGTCCTCGTGCGCAAGGGCGGCGAGGTCGAGTACGTGACGCCCGAAGAAGTCGACTACATGGACGTCTCGCCCCGCCAGATCGTGTCCGTGTCGACGTCATGCATCCCTTTCCTGGAGCACGACGACGCCAACAGGGCGCTCATGGGCTCCAACATGCAGCGCCAGGCCGTCCCGCTCCTGCGGGCCGAGGCGCCCTTCATCGGCACCGGCATGGAGGCACGGGCGGCGATCGACGCCGGCGACGTCGTGCTCGCCGAGGAGGACGGCACCGTCGTCGAGGTCGCCGGCGACCGTATCGTCGTCGAGGCGCCCAACAAGGCCCGCCACACCTACCGGCTGGCGAAGTTCCAGCGCTCCAACCAGTCGACGTGCATCAACCAGAAGCCCCTCGTCGTCGAGGGCCAGGCCGTGGCCAAGGGCGACGCCCTCGCCGACGGTCCCGCCACCGACGGGGGCGAGCTCGCCCTGGGCAAGAACCTCCTCGTGGCCTTCATGACCCTCGAGGGCCAGACCTTCGAAGACGCCATCGTCGTCTCCCAGCGTCTCGTGCGCGACGACGTCCTCACCTCAATCCACATCGAGGAGTACGAGGTTGACGCCCGCGACACGAAGTTGGGCGAGGAGGAGATCACCCGCGACATCCCCAACGTCTCCGAAGAGGCCCTGCGCGACCTCGACGAGCGGGGGATCATCCGCATCGGCGCCGAGGTGGGCCCCGGCGACTACCTGGTGGGCAAGGTCACGCCCAAGGGCGAGACCGAGCTCACCCCCGAGGAGCGCCTGCTCCGGGCCATCTTCGGCGAGAAGGCCCGCGAGGTGCGCGACACCAGTCTCAAGGTTCCCCACGGCGAGTCCGGCAAGGTCATCGACGTCCGGGTCTACAGCCGCGAGGACAACTACGACCTCCAGCCCGGGGTGAACAAGCTCGTGCGCGTCTACGTGGCGCAACGGCGCAAGATCAGCGAGGGTGACAAGCTCGCCGGCCGCCACGGCAACAAGGGCGTCATCGCCAAGGTGCTGCCCGTCGAGGACATGCCCTTCATGGCCGACGGCACTCCCGTGGACATCGTGCTCTCTCCCTTGGGCGTCCCGACCCGCATGAACGTGGGCCAGGTGCTCGAGACCCTCACCGGCTGGGCGGCTTTCACCGGCTGGGAGGACGGCCCGCAGGCCGTGCCCCTGGACCGCGAGCGCAAGAGCCACCCGCTGCGGCGCCCCGCGGCCTACGTGGCCTCGCCCGTCTTCGACGGGGCCCACTGGTCCGACGAGGAGGCCGCCCACGCCGGCGTGAACCCCGACACCGGCAAGGCGCACCCCTCGATCCAGTCGCTCCTGCGCCAGTCGAACCCGACCGCGGACGGTGTCCGCATCATCGGCGACGACGGCAAGGTGCAGCTCTTCGACGGCCGCAGCGGCGAGCCCTACGACCGTCCGGTGGCCGTGGGCTACATGTACATCCTGAAGCTCAGCCACCTCGTCGACGACAAGATCCACGCCCGCTCCACGGGGCCGTACTCGATGATCACCCAGCAGCCCCTGGGCGGCAAGGCGCAGTTCGGCGGGCAGCGCTTCGGTGAGATGGAGGTGTGGGCACTCGAGGCCTACGGCGCCTCCTACGCCCTCCAAGAGCTGCTCACGATCAAGTCCGACGACGTCCTCGGGCGCGTCAAGGTCTACGAGGCGATCGTCAAGGGCGAGAACATCCCCGAGCCCGGGATCCCCGAGTCCTTCAAGGTCCTCATCAAGGAGATGCAGTCGCTCTGCCTGAACGTCGAGGTGCTCTCCGCCGAGGGCGCCGAGATCGAGCTCCGCGAGTACGACGAGGACGTCTATCGCACGGCGGAGGAGCTCGGCATCGACATCTCACGGCCCGAGCGGGGCGAAGCGGAGGAAGCGTGATGGCCATGACGGCGCCCATGACCAGGGCACAGACGGAGTCCCTCTTCGACCAGCTCCGGATCGGCCTCGCCACCGCGGACCAGATCAGGGCCTGGTCCAACGGCGAGGTCAAGAAGCCCGAGACGATCAACTACCGCACGCTCAAGCCCGAGAAGGACGGCCTCTTCTGCGAGAAGATCTTCGGGCCCACCAAGGACTGGGAGTGCTACTGCGGCAAGTACAAGCGCGTCCGGTTCAAGGGCATCATCTGCGAGCGCTGCGGCGTCGAGGTCACCCGCTCGAAGGTGCGCCGTGAGCGGATGGGCCACATCGAGCTCGCCGCCCCCGTCACGCACATCTGGTACTTCAAGGGCGTCCCGAGCCGCCTCGGGTACCTCCTCGACCTTGCCCCGAAGGACCTCGAGAAGGTCATCTACTTCGCCGCCTACATCATCACGAGCATCGACGTCGAGCGGCGCCACAAGGACCTGCCCGAGCTCGAGCGCCAGATGCGCAACGAGATCGACGACCTCTGGGCAGCGCACGCCGAGCGGGAGCAGGAGCGCCAGTCCGAGGCCGAGGCCGAGCTCGCCCAGATGGAGACCGACGGCGCCTCCACGTCAGAGATCGAGTCCCGCCGCCGCCAGCTCGACAAGGAGCTCCGCAAGGAGAACGAGTTCGACCGCGAGCAGACCGAGACCGACAAGGACCACCTGGGGCAGGTGTTCGACACCCTCAAGGGCCTGAAGGTGCAGCAGCTCGTCGACAGCGAGCTCGTCTGGCGCGATCTCACGGAGCGCTACGGCGAGTACTTCAGCGGCGGGATGGGCGCGGAGGCGATCAAGGAGCTCCTGGTCAACTTCGACCTCCTGGCTGAGGAGGAGCGGCTCCGGGAGATCATCCAGACCTCCAAGGGCCAGAAGCGCACCCGCTCGATCAAGCGCCTCAAGGTCGTGGCGGCGTTCAACAACGGCACGAACAGCCCGCTGGGGATGATCCTCGACTGCGTGCCCGTGATCCCGCCGGACCTGCGTCCCATGGTGCAGCTCGACGGGGGCCGTTTCGCCACCTCCGACCTCAACGACCTCTACCGGCGCGTGATCAACCGCAACAACCGCCTGAAGCGCCTCCTGGACCTCGGCGCGCCCGAGATCATCGTGAACAACGAGAAGCGCATGCTGCAGGAGGCCGTGGACGCCCTGTTCGACAACGGTCGCCGCGGCCGTCCTGTGACCGGTCCGGGCAACCGGCCCCTGAAGTCCCTCTCGGACATGTTGAAGGGCAAGCAGGGCCGGTTCCGCCAGAACCTCCTCGGCAAGCGGGTCGACTACTCGGGCCGTTCCGTGATCGTCGTGGGCCCCCAGCTCAAGCTCCACCAGTGCGGCCTCCCCAAGCAGATGGCGCTGGAGCTCTTCAAGCCCTTCGTGATGAAGCGTCTCGTCGCCCTCGAGCTGGCGGCGAACATCAAGGCGGCGAAGCGGATGGTGGAGCGGAGCCGCCCGCAGGTGTGGGACGTCCTCGAGGAGGTCATCCGGGAGCACCCGGTCTTCCTGAACCGGGCGCCCACGCTGCACCGCCTTGGCATCCAGGCGTTCGAGCCCATGCTCGTCGAGGGCAAGGCCATCCAGATCCACCCGCTCGTCTGCGCCGCTTTCAACGCCGACTTCGACGGCGACCAGATGGCCGTGCACGTCCCCCTGTCGGCGGAGGCCCAGGCCGAGGCCCGCATCCTGATGCTGTCGGCGAACAACATCCTGTCCCCGGCGCACGGCCGGCCCACCGTCACCCCCACCCAGGACATGGTGATCGGCGCCTACTACCTCACGGAGCAGGTCGACGGTGCCTATGGCGAGGGGCGCGTGTTCGCTTCGCCCGAGGAGGCCGGCCTCTCCTATGAGACCCGCTTCCCCGAGGGCACCCGCGACGTCGACCTGCACGCCAGCGTGCGCATCCGGAACCCGAAGCCCTCGATGCGGGGCGAGACCATCGAGACCACAGTGGGGCGTGTCATCTTCAACAGCGCCCTGCCCGACGACTTCCCCTACGTGAACCGGGTCGTGAAGAAGCGCGACCTGGGCGAGATCGTCACGGAGCTCGCCGAGCAGTACACGAAGTCGCAGGTTGCCGACTCCCTCGACAAGCTCAAGGACATCGGCTTCCACTTCGCCACCGTCTCGGGCCTCACGTTCTCCATCGACGACGTGAAGGTGCCCGCCGAGAAGCGTGGCATCCTCGCCGAGTACGAGAAGAAGGCCGAGAAAGTCGAGAAGTCGCACCGTGCCGGCCAGATCACCTCGCACGAACGGCGCCAGATGCTCACGGAGATCTGGCAGGCCGCCTCCGACGAGGTGAAGGACGCCATGGCCGGCGCCCTCTCCGCCGACCGGTTCAACTCCATCGAGATGATGACCGGCTCCGGGGCCCGCGGCCAGATGATCCAGGTCCGTCAGATCGGGGCCATGCGCGGCCTCGTGGCGAACCCGAAGGGCGACATCATCCCGCGCCCGATCAAGTCGAACTACCGCGAGGGCCTCTCGGTCCTCGAGTACTTCATCTCGACCCACGGCGCCCGCAAGGGCCTCGCCGACACCGCCCTGCGCACGGCCGACTCCGGCTACCTCACGCGGCGCCTCGTCGACATCGCCCAAGAGGTCATCATCCGCGAGGAGGACTGCCACACCGACCGGGGCCTCGTGATCCCGATCCTCGTCCCCGACGTGCGCACCGGGGAGATCGTCAGCGCCGACCGCCTCGAGACCAAGGTTTGGGGGCGGGTGCTCGCCGACGACCTGAAGACCGACGACGGCAGCACGCTCCTCCCCGCCGGGCACATGGTCAAGCGCCAGGATCTGCAGGCGATCGTGGAGTCCGGCGTCGCCGAGGTCCGGGTGCGTAACGTCATCACCTGCGACTCCCGGGTCGGCCTCTGCCGCACGTGCTATGGCATGTCGATGGCGACGGGCAAGGCCGTGGACATGGGCGAGGCCGTCGGTACGGTTGCCGCCCAGTCGATCGGCGAGCCCGGCACACAGCTCACGATGCGGACGTTCCACACCGGCGGGGTCGCCGGGGAGGACATCACCCACGGTCTCCCGCGAGTGCAGGAGCTCTTCGAGGCCCGGACCCCGAAGGGGAAGGCCACGATCACGCCCATCGCCGGTGTCGTCCGTTTCGAGGAGGACGAAGCGGGCCGCCGGGTCGTCGTCGTGGCCGACGACGGCACCGAGGAGATCTTCGAGGTCGGTCGTCGCCAGAAGCTGGCCGTGGCCGACGGCGTGGAGGTGAAGCCGGGAGACCGCATCACCGAAGGCCCCCTCGACCCCAAGGAGCTCCTGGAGATCAAATCCGCCCGGGCCGTGCAGGAGTACCTCGTCGAAGGGATCCAGGAGGTCTACACCTCCCAGGGTGTGGACATCCACGACAAGCACATCGAGCTCATCATCCGCCAGATGCTGCGCAAGGTCGTGGTCCAGGAGCCCGGCGACAGCGAGTTCCTCCCCGGCGAGCGCGTCGACCTCCGCACCTACCAGGAGACGAACCGCGGCCTCGTCCAGGACGCCAAGCAGCCCGCCGAGGCGCGCCAGGAGCTCATGGGTATCACGAAGGCGGCGTTGGCGACCGACTCGTGGTTGTCCGCCGCGTCCTTCATGGAGACCACCAAGGTGCTCACGGAGGCGGCGATCGAGGGCAAGAGCGACCCCCTCGTCGGCCTCAAGGAGAACGTGATCATCGGCAAGCTCATCCCGGCGGGGACGGGCCTCTCCACGTACCGCGACGTCACCCCGGTGCTCCCGGAGGGCGCCGAGGTCGTGAGCGTGCCCCCGTTCTTCCGCGGCGAAGGCGTCGAGGACATGTCGGCCGAGGACGCCGAGGCTCTCCTCCGGGGCATCGGCACCTCGCCCCCCGGCGGGGACGGCGAGGCGGTCGGGGCCGAGACCTCCGACACAGAGGTGAGCTGAGGCTCCGCCTGGGTGCATTCCGTGCGGGGCTCCGCGCTCTGCGCGACCACTGAGCCCCTCGTCCTCCCCTTTGCCGTCGGGGGCGATCTGCCCGGCTCGCCGGCCCGAAGGCGACACGTCGGTGTCCGGGCCTTTGGCCTTTCCCCTCAAGAGCCCACCGTCGACGTCCGATGCAATCCGAGTTCAGGTCGAGCGTGTTCGGCCAATGGGTTCTGGGGAGGAGAGGAGCGGGATCATGGGTGCCACGGAGGTCGGGCGAAGCGACGGACACGGACGGCGGACGTCGGGGCACGGTCGCGGCCTTGTCGTGAAGGTGATGCTGATCGGTCTCGTCCCGCTGCTGCTGGCAGCCGCGATCATGTACATGCAGGCCCGCTCGAACGCGGCCGGCGCCGACAGACGCAACGCCCAGGCGAAGGCGGCCGCGGCCGCCGCCGCCATCGGCGACATCTTCCAGGGATGGCGAAACGAGCTGCTCATCGCCGCCAACAACGACATCCTGAGGCGCTGGTACGCCGATCCCGCGGACAGGGACGAGCTCCGGCCCGCCGTGGAGGGCATGCTCGTCCAGCTCCACTCCCTGTACCCGGACCTCGTCGACGAGGCCTGCCTCATCGACGTCGGGGGGATCGAGGCCGCCCGTCAGGTGCGGGGCGAGCCCGCCCCTCTCCAGGACCTCTCCCCGGACGAGTCCGAGGCGTCGTTCTTCGCGCCCACCTTCGCGCTCGACGCCGGTGGCGTGTACCAGAACTCCCCCTACGTCTCGGCGGACAGCGGCCGCTGGGTCATCTCCAACACCACTCCTCTCGTCGTGGGGGGCGCCAAGGTGGGGCTGCTCCACTTCGAGGGGAGCCTGCAAGGGATGCGCGTGCGCCTCCAGAAGATGCTGGGTCCGGGCGGTGAGGCCCGGGTCGTGGACCGGGCGACGGGCAAGGTCGTCATCGACACGTCCGCCCGTGGTCCTATCGGGTCCCGCGCGTTCCGCTCGGCCGGGGACTCCGCGGCCCCGGGCGGCACGGTTTCGGCCACAGCGCCGGTGGCGGTGGGGCGGGGGAACCGGAACAGGTGGGCCGTCGAGGTGTTCCTGCCCCGTTCCAGTCCCCTCAGCGGGGGGGACGCCATCCGTTTCGCGGTCTTCGTCGTCCTCACGCTCGTGGGTCTGGTGTTCGCCGCGCGTTCCTTTATCCGCTCCCTGGTCGATCCCATCGACGAGATGACGGAGGTCGCCACACGCCTCGCCGACGGCGACCTCACGGCGCGCATCGAGGTCAAGCGCGACGACGAGGTCGGGTCCCTCGGGAATGCGGTCAATGCGGCGGTCGACAACCTGCACACGGCGCTGCGGGACATCGTCTCCGAGACGGGGACGCTCTCGGGCCAGTCGACCGACATGGCGGCGCTGAGCGCGAAGCTCGCCGACGGGGCCCGCGAGACCAGCGCGGAGGCCGAGGTCCTCGCCTCGGCGGCCGAGCAGGTTGCCAGCACGTCGTCGGCGTCCGCCGCCGGAGTGGAGGCGATCACGGCGTCGATAGACGGGATCGCGGCGCAGGCGGTCGAGGCGGGGAAGGTGGCCAGCGCGGCCGTGGCGCTCGCCGAGACCGCCCGGGGCGCCGTCGGTGGACTGCGCCAGAGCTCGGCGGAGATCAGCGAGGTCGTGAACACGATCACCGCCGTGGCCGCCCAGACGAACCTGTTGGCTCTCAACGCCACGATCGAGGCCGCCCGCAGCGGGGAGGCCGGTCGGGGATTCGCCGTGGTTGCCGGGGAGGTGAAGGACCTCGCCCGCCAGACGTCCGAGGCGACAGCGGGCATCTCGGCGCGGGCGGATGCGATTCTGGCCGACACGGCCGCGGTCGCCTCGGCCATGGACGACATCACCGAGGTCATCGGACGGATCGACAGCGTGCAAAGCTCGATCTCCGCTGTCGTGGAGGAGCAGTCGGCGACGACGCTGGCCATCACCGGGAACGTCGAGGACTCCCTGAAGGCGGCGAACGGGATCTCGTCCAGTACCGCCACGGTGGCCGAAGCCGTTCAGACGACGGCCACGGGTGCCATGGACACGAGAGACACGGCCTCCCGGATGGCCCACATGGCGACCGTGCTCACCGAGCTCGTCGGCCGTTTCCGCGTGTAGTCGCCGAGAGGCGCGGCGTGCGCCCGAGTTGCTCAGGCCTGTTTCGCTCCCGTGACGGCGGCCGCGGCGGCGCGGAGGTCGTCACCGGGCAGTCCCATGTCCTCCAGCGCGCGGGCCGTGCGTTCGGCCGTCGCCGTGGCATCGGCCCGGTGGCCGCACGCCGTCATCACCCGGACGACCAGCAGGCAGAGATCCTCGTCCTCCGGAGCGAGTTGCCACACCCGGCGCGCGGTGGAGTCGACCCGGGGGGCCTCGCCCGCGTCGAGTCGGTCGCTCAGGAGGGTGCGGGCGGAAGCCAGGAACAGGCTGCGGAGCCGCCAGCGGCAGTCCGAGGCGAAGTCCTCGTAGGCGAGCTGCTCGGCGCAGAAGTCGGCGCGGTAGAGGGCGACGGCCGCCTCCACGTCGTCCACGCCGCCCTTGCAGAGAGCGACGAACTCGGCTGTGTCCAGCCGGATGTCCGGTCCCGGGACGAGGCGGACCAGGCCGTCCTCGCAGCGGATCGGCCCGTCGGGAGTGAGGCCGAGCTGGCGGCGCAGCCTGCGCAGGAGGCTGTGGAGCCGTGCGCGTCCGGCCTCGGCGTCGGCGCCCGGCCAGAGGCACTCGATCACGAAGTCGATCGTGACGGGACCCTCGGCGGCGGCGAGGAGCGCCAGGAGGCGGCCGGCGTAGCCGGGCGGGCCGGGGGAGGACTGCCCGTCCCGTTCGATCTCCGCCTCCCGGGCGAGGAGGCGCACGAGGATGGGCTCCGGAGACGGGGCGACCGGGCTCTGCCGGCCGTCCCGCCGCCTGGGGCCCTTCGCGCCCCCTGGGCCCGGTCCACCGGCGAGGGCGGCCTCCACCCGGGCGCGCTGTCCCGGGAGGATGGCGTCGAGGCGGGACGAATACACCTGCCAGGCCGTGCTGTCCCGGCCGGAGCGGAGCTGGTCGGCGAGGAGGCGGAAGAGGGTGATGCCCGCGGCCGTGTCGAGGCCGGCGTTGCGCTGGTGGTCCGCCACCGAGAGGAGCTCGTCGACGGCGCCGTCGTCCCCTTCGGCCAAGCGGAGGCGGGCCCGGGCGATCTCGACCTGCCAGGGGACGTAGGGGTGCAGGAAGGGGCCGCAGCGGCCCCGGTCGAGCCAGTGAGCGGCCCGCGCCTGGTCCGCGGCGTCGAGGTAGGCGTTGGCCAGGCCGAGGGCGACGTCCGTCATCTGAGTGGGGCGCATACGCTCCTGGCCCTCGATCCAGAGCTCCTCGGCGACGGCATCCAGCTCGGGGGAGGGTCCCTTGCGAGGGACCTCGGCGACGAGGCGCAGCAGGCGGGCCGTGAGCCCGACGTCGAGAGCGCCGATCGACTCGGCCCACTCCTGCGCCTCCTCGGTCGTGTGCAGGGCCCTTTCGAACTGGCCGGCGAGGCACTGCGCGTGAGCGAGCATGAGGAGGAAGAAGGCCGCGTGCGGGTGCCGGCGGCGCCGGGCGGACGTCACGGCTTTCTCGACGGCCGCGATCGCGTCGGTCGCCGGCCGGCCGCCGCTGGTGCAGTCCAGGTAGACGCCCAGGGCGTGCGCGCCGGACGTGTCGCGCCCGGCTCTGCGCAAGGCCTTCACGCCGAGGTCCAGGTAGGCGCGCCCGGTCTCGCGCTCCGTTCGGCTCCCGCGGTACAGCATTGCCACGCCCAGGGCCTGGAGGAGGTAGCCGGCGGCCTCGAACGCCCCGGCGACCGTGTGGTCGAGCCGGCGCGCCACCGCCTCCGGCGTGAGCTCGTCCTCGCAGTAGACGAGGAGCTCCTCGCCGGCCACGAGGAACGCCCGGCGGTCGCCCTCGAGGAGGAGGTGGTGGGCGAGCAGGGCGGACGCCCGCATCGATTCGGCCCGCCCCACGGCGCGCATCTCGTCGCGCAGGTCGCGAAGTTCGCGTTCGCTGCCCTGGCGGAGGCCGACGGCCGCGGTCGCGTCGGCGAGGCGGATTGCCGGAGACCGGCAGTCGGCGGGAAGGGCGGCGGCGAAGGCCCGGAGGGCGCGGAATCGGGATCCTTCCAGGAGGCGCTCGGCGGCGTCCTCCAGCAGCCTGGCCGCGTCGTCCCAACGACAGGCGTCGAGCAGGAGGCGCAGGGCGAGGTCGGTCTCCCCGGCGGATGCGAGCCCGCGGGCGAGGCGACTGCGGGTACCGGAGGCGACCTGGGTGCCGAGGAGCGCTCCCGTCAGGAGATCCCGCAACGACCACCAGCCGTCCTCGGAGCGCACGACCAGGGACGGGTGGTCGGTGGCGAAGCGGCCGAGCTCGGTGGCGACGGCCGTGGGGACATCCTGGAGCAGGACCGCGGCCGGGACGCGGGGAAGGCCTGCGACGGCGGCCAGACGCTCGCGCGCCTCGTTGCTCAGGCCTGCGAGGGCGTCGGCGGCGAGGGAGTTCCGGGCGCCCGTGGGCAACGGGGTCTCTCCGCGGCCCGCGCGGGCGGCGGCCAGACCGACGGCCAGCGGCCATCCGCCGGTCACCTCGTAGACCCGAGCGGCCTGCTCCGGATCACCGAGGACTCGGGCGGTCTCCTCGGCGTCGAAACGAAGGTCGTCGGCCCGGTGGACAACCGCTCGCCCTGCCGCCTCGACCTTGAGGAGGGACGCCGGGGGATCCCCTTGGAGCGTGACTACGAGGAGGATCCCTGCTGGGGAGGTTGCCACGACGGTCTCCAGGAGACCCTCGCAGACGGCGTCCGGGAGCGCGTCGACGTCGTCGAGGACGATGCCGCCGGGGCCCCCGACGTCTCTCAGCAGGTAGGCCAGCCGGGCGAGGGCGACGTCGTCCACGTCGTCGCTCGGGACGGCGTCCCGGAGGCCGGGCCAGGCATGGGCGAGAGCCCGGGTGAGGTAGCCGGCGGCGGTGGCGAGGTCGCGATCGGCGGTGTCGGCCGCGTACCAGGCGAACGGGCGGCCGGAGGCACCGGCGAGCTGCGTGGCGAGGGCGGACTTGCCGTAGCCCGAGGGGGCGGCGAGGACGACGACGTCTGTGCCCGGCGCCGCGCCGAGGCGGGGCCTGTCCACGAGGCCGTTGAAGCGCGGAGGACGTGCCTTGTGCGCGAGATAGCGCGCCGGAGCCGCGGCCGGATCCGTCTTCGGCATCCGGACGACGTGGAGCGGCGACCTCGCTGCGCGGGTCACGGACGTGCTTCCCCCATCGAGACCTCTGGGTGTGCGCTCAGAGCCCGACACCAGTTGTAGTGAGCCGTCAGGCGAAGGGGAATGGGTCGCGGAACCCATTGGGGAACGGCCTCCGGAGCGATTCGTCGGCGTCACGGGCGGACGTCCACGCTGAAGAGGTACACGTCGACGCCCACGGGGGCGCCCTGGCGACCGTCGGAATCGATCTCGACGGCATGCACGAGGTAGCGCCCGGGGCGGTTGAAGACGTGGGTCACCGGTCTCGTGGAGGCGTTCTCCACGACCGTTCCGTCGCCGAGGAACCACCGGCGCGTCACGCCCGGTTGGATCGGACAGGTCCGGACGTCGCCGTGCTCGTTGCAGAGATGGAACCTGGCCGCTTCACCGACCCGCACCTCGACACGGCGTTTCACGGGGACATGCTCGGACCCCAGCGGGCCCAGCATGTCCCGCACCAGGCCTTCTCCGCCGGCGTCGAAGACCGCCTGTTGCACCCGGGGCTGGACGCAGCGACGCACGGATGTGCGGTTGACGTCGACGATGCGACCGCACGTCTCGTTGGGGAAGCCGCTGCGGCGCCCGGAGAGGCAGTCCCTTCGATTGCTGGCCGGCACCTCGCAGGTCACGACCTCGTAGATCAGGTGCACCGTCACGGACCCGTCGGCGTGGAGGCCGGGCGGACAGGTGCCCGCGTCCGGGCAGTCCTCGTGCGGGACGATCGAGAGCTGCCAGGGCTCTCCGCCCGGCGCGATCGGGAGGGCAGCCCTCCGGGGACCGGTGTTGTCCAGGAGGTGCCGGCGCCAGCGCACCTGGCCCGCCGGGTGGCGGGCGGCGAGCACGGGTACGGCCTCGGGTCGGGATCCGTTGCACCTCTTCGTGACCTCGAGGCGGAAGGCCGTGCCGTCGGAGCCGAGGGCGATCGGGGAGCCCGGGAGCCTCTGGTCGTCCTTCTCGAACCTGTCGGGAGCATCGAGCCGGCAGTAACCCCCGGCGTCCATGGGCAGGCCGGGCGTGTAGTCGAACGTCGTTCCGATCCGGGAGATCGCCGCCACGCTCACGGGACCGAACGTCAGCGGGGGGAACATCGTCTGGCGGATCGCCTTGTAGAAGTCGCGGCCTGGATGCTCGCCCGTCGGGTGGTCGATGTCCACGTCGGCCATTTCGCGGCGGTCGGCTTCGTCGAAGAGGACGTCGAGGAAGACGTCGGCGCTCTCGTACCCCGACGCGCGGGGGTCGATCCGGAACGTCTGGAACGAGAACGTGTCCATCGACGTGACGCAATCGAGATACGGGTAGGGGCATGCGCCCCAGCCGCTGCCCTTCAGGATCCCGATCCGCTTCCAGGCCCTGTCGTAGTTGGCGCGGAACTCGCCGGGGCCCGTGGGGTCGAAGCGCACGCGGTGCCACCAGAATGGGGCGCCTCGCCGCGTCACGACAGCGGGTCTCCCCCCCGGGCACCTCACCTCGCAGGCGAAGGTCTCGCCCACGGTGCCGGTGACCTTGGCGCCGGCGGCCACGTCGGCGGTGGCGACGTCGAGGACGACACGGGCGCCGTCCTGGGCGACACGCGCGTCGCTCACCCTGGTCATCGCCACCTCGAGGGGGAGGTCGAAGTCCAGGCAGGCGAAGACCTGATACCAGGTGTCGTCATCGGCGTACTCGGCGACGATGTTGTCGAACCGGAGCCTCGTCGTCGCCCAGAGGCGGCGGTCGCTGCGCAGCACCAGGGTGCTCGGCCGGGCGGGTCCGAAGTAGCGCCCGGGGTCCTCGTCGGGCGCGGTGCGCGTGCTCAGGTCGATGTGGGAGGCACCCATCAGGTTCGCGTCCAGGTGCAGGTAGGCGAGGTGGGGCTCTTCCGGGCGGACCTCGACGCCGCGCATGGTCCCGGTGTTGCGCCCGAAGATGCCCTCGGACCACACGTGGTTGCGGCGGCACTCCGCGCCCCTCGTGGCGGGCAGACCCGCAGCCCCCGGGGTCTCCGTAGAGAGGAGATCGCCCACGACGCGGAGCCGGGTGCCCAGGCCTCTGAGGGAGAGACGGTACTTGGGCACCGTGTTTGCCTCGATCGTCGAGCGGGATACGCCCGCCCGGTTCCACGGGTCGCCCCTCAGGGCGGGCTGGGTGAGGTCGAACGCCTCCACGACGACGGACCCGGGGGCGTGTCGGGCATCGACGTCGAGGGTGGCGAAGGTGAGCGGCAGGCGGTTGTTGCGGCCGAGGGAAACGCGGGTTCGGAGCCGCCCGGGGACGTCCACGACGCCGGCGAGCACGCGCACGTCGTCGCGATCGTCGGGAGACCTCTCGTCGACGACGTGGGCGATCGCGTCGAGACGGCCGAGGTTGCGTGACGTCGACTGGTAGCGGACGTCGACGTCCCGGCGGGCGTCCGGCTCGTAGTGCAAGGAGCTGTCACAGGCCGGCGGAATCGTCGTCTCGGAGGCGGGCCCGCAGCGGGCGGTTGCCGGAGCCCAGAGCTGCACGTGCCACGGGAGGTAGATGCGCGCCGTGGCGTTCACGCCCCAGTCGCCTCCGGCGGGTGTCGTCGTCCGGTCCACGTAGGCACCCAGGCGGGCCGGGTGCGAATGGAGGGCGTGGACACCAAGGATGTTGTCGCGGTCCAGCGCCACTGCCCTGAGGAGGGCTTCTGGCGACGTCCCGGCGCGCAGCGTGCCCTTCAGCTCTGGGCCCCCGGTGCGGCGGTGGGACTCGATGCGTCCGGCGGCGGGGTCGGCGGGGTCGTCCACGCTGCAGGACTCCGTGTTCACCCACAGCACGGGCGGCCCGTCAGGACCAGTGGCACCGGCCGCCGGGTCGGCGCGCACGGCCACGTTCTCCGGGAACGCCGTCAGGGACGTGTCCACGTGAACCGCGCCGAAGGCGGTCGTCTCGAAGACGCCGATGCCGAGGTCGTCGGGGGCGCCGTCGGTGGCGGGACGGTGGGAGAGGCAGGCGCGATGTGGGGCCCCTTGGTAGGTGAGGCGAGCGGTGTCGCGCAGGCGGGCGGTGATCGCCCAGCGGTCGGCCCCGCCGACGTAGTGAAGGAAGGAACGGGCGGCCTTGAACGCGTTGCCCACACCCTGGAGGGTGCGCCAGTTAACGGGTGCCGACGGGAGGGCCTCGCCCCGGAACTCCAAGAGGTCATCCGCGTTCGAGACCGGGCCCCGGGTGACCTGCATGTGCCAGTCGTTCGTACACGGAGTGGCGGCGGGGCAGAGACGGGCGTCGATCGCCCGGAGAGCCCCGGGACCGGAGGCGCCGACGTCTTCGACCCATTCCACCGTGGCAGCCGGGGAGGCTCCGCTCTGGCGGGGGTCGCTGCTCGGTCCGCCCGGCAGGGCGAAAGCGGCGCGCAAGTCGGTGGCGGTTCCCGCCAGCCTGTCGGCCTGGGTCTGCATGCGGGCGCCCACTTCCAGGCCGGATTCTTGGGATGCCCGGTACTCGATTCGGCGCACGCGGGCGGCGGCGACTTGCTCGAAGATCTGCAGGGACATCGCCTCGGGCACCATGGCGGTGATCAGGCCGAGGGGGGAACGGGTGTTCGTGAAGCGGGCGGTGACCGTGCGCTGGTCGAGACCCAGGTCGACCGCGGCGCGGCCGTCTTGGAGATGCACGGGTGTGTGGTCCCCGATCGTGTAGGCAGCTTCGAGGGTCTTGCCGGCCGACGGCCGTGTCTCGTAGGCGACGTGCAGCCGATGGGGCACGGGGGAGAGAAAGGCCCCCGCCCGGATGCGGGCGCCGCCCTTCGCTTCCCCGTCGCCCATGAGCTCGCGGGAGTCCACCCCGGCCACCACGGTGGCCGCGTGGAGCTCGTCGAGGGAGAGGTCCATCTCGACGCGGGCGTCGCCGGCTTCAGG
This sequence comes from uncultured Acidimicrobiia bacterium, assembly GCA_964370965.1. Taxonomy (GTDB): domain Bacteria; phylum Actinomycetota; class Acidimicrobiia; order UBA2766; family UBA2766; genus CAYJLW01. Next base: position 105,610 of record CAYJLW010000003.1, read on the forward strand.
TTCTCCGACGACCGGGCGCAGGAACGCTGCCCGGCGGGGGTGGACGAGGGACAAGCTTGCCCGGAACAGGTCGCGGGGGTCCGAGGACAAGGCCGAGCGCTCTGCGTAGCGGGCGTAGGGCCGCTCGGCGGCGGCCGCGGGCAGCTCTTCCATCTCGACGATGCGCCGTTCGTCGGGATCGCCGGCGACGAAGTTCGCCGCCTGCAACGTGACCTGCTCCGGCGAGGTCTCCTTCGAGCTGCACGGTTCCGGCGAAGCGAGGTCGGCCCATTCTGCGTCGGAGAGGTCCGGGCAGAACTCCACCACGACCCCCTGCACGGTCTGGTCGCCCGTGGGTCGGCTGGCTTCCGTGAGATCGAGCCGGCTGTGGCGGGGGAGTCCCCGCAGCGACCCGGTGACGTGGAGTTCCGTGGAGGGCGCCGTCCCGCCGGGGGGGACGAGGGTGTGGTCGAGGGATCTGAGGTCGAGGTCGACGTGTCCCGGTGTCGAGTTCAGGACGTCGTAGCGGGTTCTCGTGGCGCCGGGGGTGGCCTCGGTGCGCCGGGAGAGGGCGAGGGCGGCGGAGGCGGGTAGGACGGGGACGACACCGCTGAGGGACAGCCGCCGTTCGCCCTCCCCGCCGACCGTTCCCTGGCCGGTGGTGACGGCCAGGGGTCCGGGGGCATCTCGCTGGAGGGAGACGTCGACGCGGGAGAGCTCCGGTGCGGGTGTGCGGTCCTCGAAGGACAGCGACCGCACACCGTCCATCTTCACCGCGAGCCGGTAGGCGTCCCGGCCGGGCTCCTGTATGCGTGCGAAGGAGGCGGCGTCCGTGGGCGCCTCCCAGGTCGTGAGCACCGACGGCACGAGGTTGTTCACGCGGTTCTCGGTCTCGGAGTCCTGGGGCAGGTAGTCCTGGGACACGAGGCGGAGTTGACCCACCCCCCGGTTGTCGCACCCCGGCCGTGGTGCCGGCCCGGCCGGAGGGGAGACGGCCGCCTCCTCGTGGCGGAACGCGAACCACTCGTCGCCGGCGAGGGAGGGGCAGGCGCGGGCGCGGACGGCGAAGTGGTGCTCGTCCCCGAGGACGGTGTCGAGGCGCAGGTGGGGAGGCAGGTCCGTCACTTCTCCGGCCAAGAAGAGGGGCGGTTCGGGTGTTCGCGGATCGGGCCCGACGGACGCGAGCTGGAGGCGGTCGAGGGTGAGCTTGCCCACGGCGACGCCCGGGCTCCCGTCGGTCTCCGTGGGCGGGTACAGGATGTCTGCGCGGTCGCGGCGGAGTGCCATGTCGAGACGTGTCGGCGTCCCCTCCACCCTGGCGTTGAAGATCATCTCGTCGGCTCCGGCGACGCCTCCGCCGGGACCGGAGAGAGCTGTCATCCGCAGCGTGGAGCCTGCGGCGGGTTGGCCCTTCACCTGCCAGCCGAGCTGCATCCGGCTGGGCTCCCCCCAACCGCAGCGCCGCTCCACGCCGAGGGCGAACGTCTCCGGGATCGGGCTCAGCCAGCCGAGCGACGCGGCGAACAACGTCCTGCCCGCCCGCGGGGCGTTTGTGTGGTCCAACTCGTGGAGGGCGACCCTGGACGTCACCTGTCCCCTCGCCTCTCCCGCCGGGTAGGTGGCGTGTTCGCCCACGACGAGGTGCTGCAGGTCCCGGTATCCGCTCCATAGGACGGCCACGGCGAAGCGCTCCGGCAGGGCGCCGCCGCCACCGAATCGGCGCTCTTCGACCGCGAGGGCGGTCTCGGCAGTCGCGCCCGTGGTGGAGCGGAAGAGGACGCCGACCTCGATCCGGAGCGAGGAGAGACGCGCCCGCACGTGCGGGGCCGGTCGGAAGACGACGTCGAGGCCGAGGCCGAAGTGGAAACCGAGGAGCTCCGGGGGTCGGCCGAAGTTCTCGGCCAGGACGTCGCCGATGCCCAGGTTCGCGGGGATGTCGTCGGGTCCCGCCTGCTGGGCCGTGAAGCGCGGCCCCACCGAGATGCCCACGTCGTTCACGCCGTCATGGTCGAAGTCCCACGAGAAGGTGTGGGCGACGAGCGGGAAGAGGACCGGTGGGGGCGGGAAGGTCGTGGCGACCTCCCCCAGGCCCTCGACCGTGGCGTGGCCCCGGGCGGCGAAGCCTTGGGGCATCCCGACCTCTCCGCCGTTCGCGGCCGCGGGGTCCGCCGGAGGGGGGGTTGCGGGGTCGTCGCAGAGGAAGGCGAGGCCGTCGGCGGCCCTGGCGGGTTGTGCGGCCCAGAGGCCGGCCGTCAGGGCCACCGACGCGACTGTGAGGAGCAGCGTGCGGAGGTGTGGAGCAGTTGGGCGTCGTTCCCGCATCGTTCCCCCTTGTCTGGCCTTGTGGAGCGGGCCCCGCCGACGTTAGGGATGCCCACTGAATTCCCACTGACGCGCGGTCGCTCCAGGCAGCGACGCCGAGGGGGCGCCACCACCTGAGCGCATCGCGTGCGGACACGCGCGACGGCGGGCGATTGCGGCCTCTGGCTGTGGTGCTACACTCCCTGGGTTCCCCACGCCGGGCGGCACCGATGACGCGCGTCGCCGCCGGGTGCCCCAAGAGCACAGCAGAGAGAGCAGAGGCCCGTGCCCACGATCCAGCAGCTGGTCCGCAAGGGCCGCAAGACGCCGAAGACGAAGACCCCCACGCCGGCCTTGGCGGGGTCTCCGCAGCGGCGCGGCGTGTGCACGCAGGTGAAGACGACCACACCGAAGAAGCCGAACTCGGCGCTGCGCAAGATCGCCCGTGTCCGCCTCACGACCGGCACGGAAGTCACCGCGTACATCCCGGGTGAGGGCCACAACCTCCAGGAGCACTCGATCGTCCTCGTCCGTGGGGGCCGGGTGAAGGACCTCCCCGGCGTGCGTTACAAGATCATCCGCGCCGCCCTCGACACCGCCGGCGTGTCAGGCAGGCGCCGCGGCCGCTCCAAGTACGGCGCGAAGAGGGAGGCCTGATCCCATGCCCCGCAAGGGCCCCGCGCCCCGCCGCGAACTCCTCCCCGATCCGATCTACCGCTCCGTCCTCGTCACGCAGATGGTGAACAAGGTGCTGCTGCGCGGCAAGCGCACGGTGTCCGAGCAGATCGTCTACGAAGCACTCGACCTCTGCCGGAACCGTACGGACCAAGACCCTGTCCAGGTCCTCAAGAAGGCCGTCGACAACGCCCGGCCCCACCTCGAGGTGCGCAGCCGCCGTGTCGGCGGCGCCACGTACCAGGTGCCCGTCGAGGTCCGCCCGCGCCGGGGAACCACTCTCGCGGTGCGCTGGCTGGTCGGGTACTCGCGCCAGCGGCGCGAGCGCACGATGGCCGAGCGCCTCGCCGGCGAGCTGCTCGATGCCGCCAACGGTGTGGGAGCCGCGGTGAAGAAGCGCGAGGACACCCACAAGATGGCCGAGGCCAACAAGGCCTTCGCTCACTACCGCTGGTAGACCCCCGCCCCCGGCGGGCCGAACCTCCTATTGGCGCGGACCCGACCGCGCAAACCGACGAGCAGGAAAGACAATGGCTGAGGCGGCCACGAAGCAGGAAGCGAAGCGAACCCAGTTGAAGGCCGTGAAGGGTGGCAAGGCGCTGCCCATCCGGGAGTTCCCCATCGCGCGCACGCGCAACATCGGGATCATGGCCCACATCGACGCCGGAAAGACGACCACGACCGAGCGCATCCTGTACTACACGGGCAAGACCTACAAGATGGGCGAGGTCCACGAGGGCGGCGCCGTCATGGACTGGATGGTCCAGGAACAGGAACGCGGCATCACCATCACTTCTGCCGCCACCACGTCGAAGTGGAAGGACCACTGGATCAACATCATCGACACGCCCGGTCACGTCGACTTCACCGTGGAGGTGGAGCGCTCCCTGCGCGTGCTCGACGGTGCCGTCGCCGTCTTCGACGCCGTCGCCGGCGTCGAGCCCCAGACCGAGACCGTCTGGCGCCAGGCGAACCGCTACGGCGTCCCCCGGATCTGCTTCGTGAACAAGATGGACCGCGTGGGCGCCGACTTCGAGGCCGCCGTCGGGATGATCCGCGACCGCCTCGACGCCACCGCCGCGGTCGCACAGCTCCCCTGGGGCGCCGAGGACACGTTCTGCGGTGTCATCGACCTCGTCGAGATGAAGGGCCTCCGCTGGGCCGAGGGCATGGGGGAGACCTGGGAGACCGTCGACGTCCCCGAGGATCTCCGCGACAGCGCCGAGGCCGCCCGCCACGACCTCATCGAGCTCTGCGCCGACCACGACGACGAGGTGCTCGAGCTCTTCCTTCACGACGACCCCGTCGACGCCCGCAAGCTCCGCCGGGCGTTGCGCAAGGCGACGCTGGACTCCTCGGTGACCCCTGTGCTCTGTGGCACGGCGTTCCGCAACAAGGGCGTGCAGCCCCTGCTCGACGCCATCGTGCATTACCTCCCCAGCCCGCTGGACATCCCTCCCGTCGAGGGTGTGAATCCCAAGCGGCCCGAGCGTCTGGTCCGCGAACCAGACGACAAGGCGCCCTTTTGCGCCATCGCCTTCAAGATCATGACCGACCCCTACGTGGGCAAGCTCACCTACTTCCGCGTGTATTCGGGCACGCTGGAGAAGGGCGGCCAGATCATGAACGCCACGAAGGACCGCAAGGAGCGCATCGGGCGCATCCTGCAGATGCACGCAAACCACCGTGAGGACAAGGACGCCGTCTTCACGGGCGACATCGTGGCCGCGGTCGGCCTCAAGAACACGTCCACGGGCGACACGCTCTGCGACCCCGCCCACCCCGTCCTGCTGGAGCAGATGGAGTTCCCGGCGCCGGTGATCAAGGTGGCGATCGAACCCAAGACGAAGGCCGACCAGGACAAGCTGGGCAAGGCCCTCACCGCCCTCGCCGAAGAGGACCCCACGTTCGTGGTCTCCACCGAGGAGGACACCGGCCAGACCACCATCGCCGGCATGGGCGAGCTCCACCTCGAGGTCCTCGTCGACCGCATGATGCGGGAGTTCTCCGTCGACGCCCACGTGGGCAAGCCGCAGGTCGCGTACCGCGAGACGATCCGCAAGGCCGTCAAGGGCGTCGACCTCACGTTCAAGCGCCAGACCGGCGGCCGCGGCCAGTACGCCCGCGTCACGATCGACGTCGAGCCCACCGGCCCCCAGGGCGGCTACGAGTTCATCGACAAGATCAAGGGCGGGTCGATCCCGTCGGAGTACATCCCCGCCGTCGACGAGGGCATCCAGGAGTCCATGGAGTCCGGGATCGTCGCCGGGTACCCGATGGTCGACCTCCGTATCGTCCTCAGCGACGGGAACTACCACGACGTCGACTCCTCGGAGATGGCCTTCAAGATCTGCGGGTCCATGGCGTTCAAGGACGCTGCGCGCAAGGCGAGCCCCGCCCTCCTCGAGCCCATCATGGCTGTCGAGGTGATCACGCCGGAGGACTACATGGGCGACGTCATCGGCGACCTCTCGGGCCGCCGGGGACGCATCGAGGGGATGGAGGCACGTGGCAACAGCCAGGTCGTGAGATCCGAGGTCCCCCTCGCCGAGATGTTTGGGTATGCTACCGACCTTCGGTCGCGCACCCAGGGCCGGGCCACGTACACGATGCAATTCCACTCGTATCGCGAGGTCCCGGAGTCCATCGCGGCAGAGATCGTGGCGCGGGTGCGCGGCGAGTAGACCAGTACATCCGGAGGAGCCAGCACGATGGCCAAGGCCAAGTTCGAGCGGACCAAGCCGCACGTCAACATCGGGACGATCGGCCACATCGACCACGGCAAGACCACTCTGACCGCGGCGATCACCAAGGTCCTCGCTGAGCAGAACCCGGACGTGGCGTTCACGCCCTTCGACCAGATCGACAAGGCGCCCGAGGAGAAGGCTCGCGGGATCACGATCTCCATCGCGCACGTCGAGTACGAGACGCCGAACCGCCACTATGCCCACGTCGACTGCCCGGGGCACGCGGACTACATCAAGAACATGATCACGGGGGCCGCCCAGATGGACGGCGCCATCCTCGTAGTGGCCGCCACCGACGGCCCCATGCCCCAGACCCGTGAGCACGTCCTGCTCGCCCGCCAGGTGGGCGTCCCCTACATCGTCGTTTTCATGAACAAGGCCGACATGGTCGACGACCCCGAGCTCCTCGACCTCGTGGAGCTCGAGGTGCGCGAGCTGCTGAGCTCCTACGAGTTCCCCGGCGACGACGTCCCGATCATCAGGGGCTCGGCTCTGAAGGCGCTCGAGGGCGACCCGGAGTGGACGCCGCAGATCCTCGAGCTCATGGAGGCCTGCGACAGCGCCATCCCCGAGCCGCTGCGCGACGTCGACAAGCCGTTCCTGATGCCCATCGAGGACGTCTTCACGATTCAGGGCCGCGGCACCGTCGTCACCGGTCGCGTGACCCGGGGCCAGCTCAACAAGATGGAAGAGATCGAGATCGTCGGAATCCGCGACACCCGCAAGACCGTCGCCACCGACCTCGAGATGTTCCGCAAGCTCCTCGACGAGATCCACGCCGGCGACAACGCCGGAGTTCTCCTGCGCGGCGTCGACAAGAAGGAGGTCGAGCGGGGCCAGGTTCTCGCGAAGCCGGGCACGGTCACGCCCCACACCCAGTTCGAGGCCGCCGTCTACTGCCTGACGAAGGACGAAGGTGGCCGCCACAGCCCGTTCTTCGGCGGCTACCGCCCGCAGTTCTACTTCCGCACCACCGACGTCACGGGCACCGTGACGCTGCCGGAGGGCACCGAGATGGTCATGCCCGGCGACAACACCGAGATGACCGTCGAGTTGCTCCAGCCCATCGCCATGGAGGAGGGCCTCGAGTTCGCCATCCGCGAGGGCAGCCGCACCGTCGGAGCCGGCCGGGTGACCAAGATCCTGAAGTAGCCCGACCCCACAGTCGTGGGGGGGGGCCCCCCCGGCCCCCCCGCCCCCCCCCCCCGGGGGGGGGGCGCGGGGGCGCGCTGGGCCCCGGGGCTACCGGGGGGGCCCCCGCCGGGTTGGGGGCAGGATCGGGGGCCGCGTCCGCGGCACGCCCCGCTCTCTTGCGAGAAGCCCGACGCAGGGAGGAACCCCGGTGGGGGGTGTCGAAGAACACCGGCTACGGGGGCGGTTTCCAGTGGTGGCCGGGATGTCGGGCAGGCCAGGAGCCCGGGCGAGACACGGCCGAGCTGAATCGCGGCGCAGGCCCGCCGGCCGCCTGCATGTCAGGCAGCGGGCGGAAGGTCCAGCGCCGGAGGCGACCGTGCCGAGCCCGGGGCTCTGGCTCCATCGGGGCGAGGGAGAGGGCTGTGGGCGCCATCTACGACCAACGCACCCCCTAACTGCGCGGTCTCGATCCGACGGTGAGGCGCGTGTGGGTCCCCGGGGGGCCGCCACGCCCGTGTCCGCGGGCACAAGGAACGGTCTGCTTTAGTTTCTCAACGCGAACACCGTTCGGGTGAGGGGGCCCACGCCGGGAAGGACGCGCCGGTGTGTCTAGTCTCGAACGCGGGCCGAGCGGGGTGGAGGACAGGGGACACCGTGCACCAGCTACTGCAACGCCTCGAGGACCGCACCGCCCGGGTCGCCGTGCTCGGGCAGGGATATGTGGGCCTCTTGGTGTCCATGCGGGCGAGCGAGGCGGGCTTCCCGGTCGTGGGCCTCGAGGCGGACGAAGAGCGTGCCGCCTCCCTCGCCGCCGGGCGGAGCTACGTGGGCGACGTCCCCGACGACGTCCTGGCGGCGTCGCTCGTCCGGGGCTACAGAGCCACGTCGTCGGAGGGGGACGTCGCCGGGTTCGACGTCGCCGTCATCACGGTGCCCACACCCCTGCACGAGGGCCAGCCCGACGTCTCCCACATCGAGGCGGCGGCCACCACCGTGGGTCGCCACCTGCGCCCGCGCTGCCTCGTGGTCCTGGAGTCGACCACGTACCCCGGGACCACAGAGGAGGTCGTGGGCCCCGCCCTCGAGGAGGCGTCCGGGCTCCAGGTGGGCCGGGATTTCCTCCTCGGCTACTCCCCTGAGCGCATCGATCCCGGCAACCCCGAGTTCGGCCTCGCCAACACCCCCAAGGTCGTCTCCGGGATCGACGCCGACTCCCTCGCCGCCGTCGAGGGCTTCTACGGCGCCTTCGTAGAGAAGCTTGTGGCCGTGGGCACTGTCGCCGAAGCCGAGCTCGTGAAGCTGCTGGAGAACACGTTCCGGCACGTCAACATCGCGCTCGTGAACGAGCTCGCCATGTTCGCTCACCAGCTCGGGGTCGACATCTGGGCGGCGATCGACGCCGCCGCCACGAAGCCGTTCGGTTTCATGGCGTTCCGGCCCGGTCCCGGCGTCGGCGGCCACTGTCTCCCCGTCGACCCCAGCTACCTGTCCTGGCGCGTGAAACGGCGCCTCGGCGAGACGTTCCGCTTCGTGGAGCTCGCCAACGACGTGAACGACCACATGCCCGCCTACGTGGTGCGCAGGGTGCAGCGGATGCTGAACCGTGACGGCCTCGCCGTCAAAGGTGCCCAGATCGCCGTGCTCGGATACGCGTACAAGGCGGGTACGTCCGACGCCCGCGAGACTCCGGCCGCGCCGATCATCGACGGCCTCCTCGATCTCGGCGCCGAGGTCGTCGTGATCGACGCGCACGTGAGCGCCGCCGAGCTCGATTCCAGGGTCGATCTCCTGCCCTTCTCGCCCGAGGCGCTTTCCTCGGTCGCGGCCGTCGTGCTCGTCACGGATCACCCTGACTTCGACTACGACGTCGTGGCGTCCGCTTCCCGACGGGTTCTCGACACGCGCAACCGTCTCGGCGCGCTCGGCGGAACCGTCGAGAGGCTGTAGGCGACGGGGGCGCTCCCGAGGGACATCCAGCGCGGGAGCGTGCCCGCCGGCCGCAATTGGCCTCCCGGGCGCCAGCCGCTACACTGTCACGGCTCAACTGAGCAGCGACATCCCCTCCGGGGGAGGCCGGGAACCGGGCGTTCCCGCCCGAGCCTGAGGGCTCCAAGAGGCCCGGTGTGTCGCCAAATCCGAACCCGTCCGGCGAGGACGTCGTCCGGGGTGTGCCGCGAGCGGCCCAGCCCGAGCGGCGGCCTCACGACCCGTCCCGTGAGGGGCAGGGGAGACACGATGGCCGCACAACAGCGGATCCGCATCCGGCTGAAGGCGTACGACCACGAGGTCGTCGACCAGTCGGCGCGCAAGATCGTCGAGACGGTGCTGCGTACGCAGGCGAAGGTGTGCGGCCCCATCCCGCTGCCCACGGAGCGCCACCGCTACTGCGTCATCCGCTCCCCGCACAAGGACAAGGACAGCCGCGAGCACTTCGAGATGCGCATCCACAAGCGGCTCCTCGACATCGTCGACCCCACGCCGAAGACGGTCGACTCCCTCCAGCGCCTCGACCTGCCCGCCGGGGTCGACATCGAGATCAAGGTGAACGCCGGATGAAGGGCATCCTCGGGACCAAGGTGGGCATGACTCAGGTGTTCGACGAGAACGCCCGCGTCGTGCCCGTCACCGTCATCAAGGTCGCCGACTGCCGGGTCGGCCAGGTCAAGACGAAGGCGACCGACGGCTACGACGCCGTGCAACTCTGCCTTGGCGAGCGTCGTCGCAACAAGGTCACGAAGCCCCGCGCAGGCCACGCCAAGAGGTGGGGCGACCAGGCCGTGGCCCGCCACGTGGTCGAGATCCGCACCGGCGAGGGCGAGTCCTTCGAGCCCGGCCAGAGCGTCTCCGCCGACGTCTTCGAGAAGGGCGAGCGGGCCGACGTCGTCGGTGTCTCCAAGGGCAAGGGCACCGCCGGTGTGATGAAGCGCCACAACTTCTCCGGTCTCAAGGGCAGCCACGGCACGCACCGCGTGCACCGTCACGGGGGCGCCATCGGCATGTGCGCCACACCGGCCCGTGTCCTCAAGGGCATGCGCATGGCCGGGCACATGGGCCACGCCCGCTGCACGGTGCACAACCTCGAGATCGTCGAGGCCGACACGGAGCGCGAGCTCCTCCTCGTCCGGGGCGCCGTGCCCGGGCCCCGCGGCGGGCTCGTCATGGTGCGCCAGGCGTCCAAGTCGCCCAAGGGCAAGGGAGGCCGGTGATGGCCGACCTCCACAACGCCTCCGGTGAGGTCGTCGGGACCGTCGACCTCGACCCCGCCGTCTTCGACGTCGAGCCCAACGAAGCGGTCATGCACCAGGTCGTCACCGCGCAGCTCGCCGCCGGCCGTTCCGGCACGCACTCCACGAAGACCCGCGCCGAGGTCCGGGGCGGCGGCGCCAAGCCCTGGCGCCAGAAGGGCACGGGCCGGGCCCGCCAGGGCTCCATCCGGGCGCCCCACTGGACGGGCGGCGGCGTCGCCCACGGGCCCAAGCCTCGCGACTACTCCCAGCGCACGCCCAAGAAGATGGTGAAGCTCGCCCTGCGTTCGGCCCTGTCCGACCGTGCCCGGGCGGGCCGCATCCGGGTGCTCGAGGAGTGGGGCTTCGGCGACCCGTCCACCAAGACCGCCAAGGGCATCCTCGAGGCGCTCGAGGCCCGGGGCCGCAGCCTGATCGTGATCGACGACTGGGACGGCGACGACACCGCCGTGCGCTCGTTCCGCAACCTCCCCGAGATCCACATCGTCCCCGCCGAGCAGCTCAGCGCGTATGACGTCCTGCGCTCGGACTGGCTCCTGTTCACGCAGACCTCCCTGGCGCTGTCCACGAAGAAGGCGCTGCCGTGAAGGATCCCCGCGACGTCGTCCTCCGCCCCGTCATCTCCGAGAAGTCCTACGCGCTCATCCAGGACGCGAACACCTACACGTTCCTCGTCCACTCAGACGCCAACAAGACCGAGATCGGCCAGGCGGTGGCGGCGATCTTCAACGTCCACGTCGTTGCGGTGAACACCCTCAACCGGGCCGGGAAGCGCAAGCGGAACCGGCGTACGGGCACGTTCGGACGCAAGCCCGGGCGCAAGCGGGCGATGGTGAAGCTCGCGTCCGGTGACTCGATCCCGATCTTCGAGGGGACCTGACGATGGCCATCCGCAAGCGCAAGCCGACCTCACCCGGACGCCGCTTCCAGACCGTCTCGGACTTCTCGGAGCTCACGAAGGGCAAGAAGCCCGAGCGTTCGCTGACGACGAAGGTCACGAAGACCGGCGGCCGCAACGCCCACGGGCGGATCACGACGCGTCACCACGGCGGCGGCCACAAGCGGCGCTACCGCATCGTCGACTTCCGCCGCAACAAGGACGGCGTCCCGGCGAAGGTGGCGGCGATCGAGTACGACCCGAACCGCAACGCCCGTCTCGCCCTCCTGCACTACGCCGACGGCGAGAAGCGCTACATCGTCGCCCCCCTCCGCCTCAACGTGGGAGACGCCGTCGAGTCCGGCCCGGGCGTCGACATCAAGGTCGGCAACGCCCTCCCGCTGCGCAACATCCCCGTGGGCACGAACGTGCACTGCATCGAGATGAAGCCCGGCGCCGGCGCCAAGATGGCCCGTTCCGCCGGCGCCACGGTGCAGCTCATGGCCAAGGAGGGTGAGCAGGCCCAGCTCCGCCTGCCCTCAGGGGAATACCGCCTCGTGCCCATCGACTGCCGGGCCACGATCGGCCAGGTGGGCAACGTCGAGGCCGAGCTCATCAAGGTGGGCAAGGCCGGCCGCAACCGCTGGAAGGGTGTGCGGCCCACCACCCGCGGCGTGGCCATGAACCCCGTCGACCACCCCCTCGGGGGCGGCGAGGGCAAGAGCTCCGGCGGCCGCCACCCAGTGTCGCCCTGGGGCAAGCTCGAGCGTCCCACCCGCAAGAAGAACAAGCGCTCCGACGCGATGATCGTCCGCCGCCGCCGCAAGAAGGGCCGGAGGTAGCCAGCCATGCCGCGCAGCCTGAAGAAGGGTCCCTGGGTCGACGACCACCTCGTGAAGAAGGTCGAGGCCATGAACAAGAAGGGCGAGAAGAAGGTCCTCAAGACCTGGTCGCGCCGTTCCACCATCCTGCCCGAGATGGTCGGCCACACGATCGCCGTGCACGACGGCCGCAAGCACGTGCCCGTGTACATCACCGAGTCGATGGTCGGCCACAAGCTGGGCGAGTTCGCCCCCACCCGCACCTTCCGGCACCACGCCGGCCAGGACCGCTCTGCGAGGGTGCGCTGATGGCCGCCGGTCGCGACGTCGACGTGCGCGAGACGCGGGCGATCGCCCGCTACATCCGGACGTCGCCGCCGAAGCTGCGCATCATCGCCGACCTGATCCGGGGAATGCCGGTCACGGAGGCCCGCCGCATCCTGGACTTCTCGGGCAAGGGGGGCGGGCGCACGATCCGAAAGGTGGTCGACTCCGCGGCGGCCAACGCCGAGAACGGTGAGCTCGGCCTCACCGCGGAGGAGCTCTACGTGTCCAAGATCGCCGTCGACGAGGGACCGACGCTGAAGCGCTGGCTGCCCCGGGCGCGGGGCCGGGCCACCCGGATCCGCAAGCGCACGAGCCACATCACCGTGTACGTCCGCGAAATCCCCGAGGAGCATTGATGGGCCAGAAGGTCAACCCCTACGGGTTCCGCCTCGGGATCGTCACCGACTGGAAGTCCCGGTGGTTCTCCGACAAGGAGTACACGGACTACCTGATCGAGGACCGCAACGTACGGGACTTCATCACGCGCAAGCTCCCGCATGCCCTCATCAGCCGGATCGAGATCGAGCGCACCCGTGACCGCATCCGTGTCGACGTGCACACGGCTCGCCCGGGCATCGTCATCGGTCGGCGCGGCGTCGAGGCGGACGCCCTCCGCAGCCACATCGAGAAGACCACCGCCAAGCGGGTCCAGCTCAACGTCATCGAGGTCGAGAAGCCCGACATCGACGCCCGGCTCGTCGCCCAGAACGTGGCCGAGCAGCTCCGGGGCCGGGTGAGCTTCCGCCGGGCGATGAAGCGGGCCGTGGCGAACGCTCTCAAGGGCGGGGCGCAGGGCATCCGCATCCAGTGTTCCGGACGCCTCGGCGGTTCCGAGATGGCCCGCACGGAGTGGTACCGCGAGGGCCGCGTGCCCCTGCACACGCTGCGCGCCGACATTGACTACGGCCTCTACGAGTCCCGCACGACCTTCGGTCAGATCGGCGTGAAGGTCTGGATCTACAAGGGCGAGATCGTCAAGGGCCGCGGCGGCGCCGCCGAGAAGATCGCCGCCGAGGCCGCCATGGCCGCGGGCGACGCCACGCCGCGGACGCGCCGCCGCCCCGTCGGTGTGGCCACCACGGCGGCGGCTTCCGTGGGCGCCGCTCTCGAGAGCGAGAGCGACCTGCCCGGCGCCACGGCAGCGCAGATGCAGCGCATCGACGACGCCTCCCTCACCGAGAAGGAGATCGAGGCACCGGTCGCGCCTCCCGCCACCGAGGACGCCCCCGAGGCAGAGGGTGGTGACGCCTGATGCTGATGCCCCGTAAGGTCAAGCACCGCAAGGAGCACCGCGGCCGGCGCAAGGGCGACGCCAAGGGCCACACCTCCGTGCACTTCGGCGACTACGGCCTGCAGGCCCTCACGCCCGGCTGGATCACGAACCGCCAGATCGAGGCTGCCCGTATCGCCATGACCCGCCACATCCGCCGCGGCGGCAAGGTCTGGATCACGATCTTCCCGGACAAGCCCGTCACGGAGAAGCCCGCCGAGACCCGGATGGGTTCGGGCAAGGGCTCCCCGGAGCGCTGGGTGGCCGTCGTGAAGCCCGGTCGCGTGATGTTCGAGCTCTCCGGCGTCCCCGAGCCCGTCGCCCGCGAAGCGATGCGCCTCGCCGGTCACAAGCTGCCCGTCAAAACCCGATTCGTGAAGCGGGAGGCGGAATGAGAGCCGCTGAGCTGCGCGAGCTCGACACGGACCTCCTCGACGCCCACCTCGCCGAGGCGAAGACCGAGCTCTTCAACATCCGTTTCCAGGTCGCCACCGGGCAGTTCGACAAGACGCACCGCGTGAAGGAGCTGAAGCGCGAGATCGCCCGCATCCTCACGATCCTCAGCGAGCAGGCCCTCGAGGAGGCCGACACCGCCATCGAGGAGGAGGAGGCCGAGGAGCACCGCCGCCTCACCTGGAGCGAGCGTCGCGCCGCCCGCCGGGCCGCCCGTCACGCCCGCGTCGACGCCGCCGAGTCGGTCGCCGCCGAGCACGCCGGCGAGGGCGTGGAGCTGAAGCCGGCCGCTGTCGAGGGCGAAGAGGGCGAAGAGGGCGCAGAGGAGGAGGCCGAGGAGTCCGGGGCCGCGGAGGCGGCCGCACCTGCTGAGACCGAGGTCCCCGGCGAGACTCCGGGAGTCGACGACGTCGAAGAGCGCGAGGTCGACGAGGCCGAGGTTGCCGTCGAGGCCGCCGAGGAGGTCGGGTACGTCCCGGCCGAGGCCACCCACGTCGACGACGTCGAGCTCCGCGAGGTCGACGAAGCCGAGGCCGCCGTCGAGGACGCCGAGACGCGGAACGACCACGAGGCAGACGGCGAGGCAGACGAGGCCTCTGAGGAGGAGAAGGCGTGAGCGACCAGGAGGCCCGGCCCCAGCGCAAGGTCCGCGAAGGCGTCGTGACGAGCGACAAGATGCAGGAGACGGTCGTCGTCTCCGTGAGCACGCGCGTGAAGCACCCCCGGTACGCGAAGATCGTGAGTCGCACGACGAAGCTGCACGCCCACAATCCCGGGGACGACGCCCATGTGGGTGACCGCGTGCGTGTCGTCGAGACGCGTCCCGTGAGCAAGACGAAGCGGTGGCGCGTCTCCGAGGTCCTGGAGCGTGCCAAGTGATCCAACAGGAGACGCGTCTTCGCGTCGCGGACAACAGCGGCGCCAAGGAGGTGCTCTGCATCAAGGTGCTGGGCGGCTCCAAGCGGCGCTACGCGTCCATCGGCGACATCATCGTGGCCACGGTCAAAGACGCCATCCCGGGCGCCAACGTGAAGAAGGGCCAGGTGGTGCGCTGCGTCGTCGTGCGCACCAAGAAGGAGCTTCGCAGGCCCGACGGGAGCTACATCCGCTTCGACGAGAACGCCGCCGTGCTCATCAACGAGCAGCTCCAACCCCGGGGCACCCGCATCTTCGGGCCCGTGGGGCGGGAGTTGCGGGACAAGAAGTTCATGCGCATCATCTCACTCGCTCCGGAGGTGCTGTGATGAAGATCAAGAAGGGCGATCGGGTGCGCGTGATCGCCGGCAAGGACCGCGTGCGGGGCCACGAAGGCGCGGTCATGGCCGTGCTCCCCGAGAAGGACAAGATCATCGTCGAGGGCGCCGGCATGGCCAAGCGCCACCAGAAGCCCACGAAGCAGACCCAGCAGGGCGGGATCATCGACAAGGACATGCCCATCCACGTGTCCAATGTCATGATCGTCTGTGCGAGCTGCGGACCCACCCGTATCGGCCGGCGCGTCGACGCCGGGGGATCCAAGGTGCGGGTCTGCCGCAAGTGCGGGGTGGAGCTCTGATGGCCGCGCCCCGTCTCAAAGAGAAGTACGGCGCCGAGGTGCGTGACGCCCTGCAGGCCGAGCTCGGTCTCGGCAACGTCATGCAGGTGCCCAAGATCGCGAAGATCGTCGTGAACATGGGTGTGGGGGACGCCATCACGGAGGCGAAGCGACTCGACGCCGCCGTGGAAGACCTCCGTGTCATCACGGGTCAGAAGCCCATGGTGGCCAAGGCGAAGAAGTCCATCGCCGGTTTCAAGCTCCGTGAGGGGACGCCGATCGGCGCCAAGGTCACCTTGAGGGGCGACCGCATGTGGGAGTTTTTCGACCGCCTCGTCGCCCTCGCCATCCCGCGCGTCCGTGACTTCCGGGGCTTGTCACCCGAGAGCTTCGACGGTCACGGCAACTACACGTTCGGTGTCACAGAGCAGCTCATCTTCCCGGAGATCGACTACGACAAGGTGCAGCAGATCCGGGGGATGGACATCACGATCGTCACGACCGCGCGGAGCGACGACGAAGGTCGCGCCCTGCTGAGGTCGTTCGGGTTCCCGTTCCGTCGTTGAGCATGAAGAGGCAGTAGTGGCGAAGAAAGCACTGGTCGAGAAGCAGAAGCGGCTGCAGCGGCGCATCGCGCTGGACTACAAGCCCGTGAAGGAACGCGCCGACGACCGCCAGGTGAGCGCGAAGCGCGCCGAGCGGGAGCTGCGCGAGGGCGGCTGGAAGCCCAAGGCGTTCAAGGTGCGCGGATACACACGCTGCCGCCGCTGCGGCCGGTCACGGGCCGTGTACCGCCGGTTCGGCCTCTGCCGCCTCTGCCTGCGCGAGATGACCCATGCGGGCGAGGTTCCCGGTGTCACGAAGGCGTCCTGGTGAGGTGCGAGCATGATCGTCACTGACCCCGTCTCCGACATGCTGACCCGGATCCGTAACGCCAACATGGTCCAGCGCGAGCAGGTGGCGATGCCTGCCTCGAAGCTCCGGGCGGCGATCGCCGACATCCTGAAGCGCGAGGGCTACATCGACGACTTCCGCATCCGCGACCAGAGCGGCGAGGAGGCGCGCATGCGCCAGCTCGGCGGCCAGCGCATGCTGGAGATCGACCTGAAGTACGACGGCGATCGCAAGCCCGTCATCCGGGGTCTGAAGCGGGTCTCCAAGCCCGGGCTCCGCGTGTACTCCAAGGCCGCCAAGGTGCCGCGGGTCATGGGCGGTCTCGGAATCGCCATCATCTCGTGCTCCTCGGGTGTCATGACCGACCGCGAAGCCCGCGACAAGAAGGTCGGCGGCGAAGTCCTCTGCTACGTGTGGTGAAACGATGAGCCGGATCGGAAACAAGCCCATCTCGGTCCCGTCGAGCGTGGACGTCACGATCGACGGGAACCGTGTGTCCGTGAAGGGCCCCAAGGGCACCCTCGCGCGCGAGCTGCCCGAGCTCATCGTCGTCGCCCGGGACGGCGACGACGTCGTCGTCAGCCGTCCGAACGACCAGCCCAAGGTCCGTTCCTTGCACGGCCTCACGCGCTCCCTGGTGGCGAACATGGTCGCGGGCGTGACAGACGGCTTCGTCAAGGAGCTCGACATCGTCGGTGTCGGCTACCGGGCGGCGGCCAAGGGCCAGGGCATCGAGATCCAGGTCGGCTACAGCCACCCGGTCGAGGTGCAACCGCCCGACGGCATCACCTTCGAGGTTCCCCAGCCCACCCGGATCGTCGTCCGCGGCATCGACAAGGAGCTCGTGGGACAGGTGGCCGCCGACATCCGCAAGATCCGCAAGCCCGAGCCCTACAAGGGCAAGGGCATCCGCTACGTGGACGAGTACGTCCGGCGCAAGGCCGGCAAGACCGGAGCCTGATCGAGATGCCCGACACGTACCGCACTCACGCCCAGCGTCTCCGCCGCCACCGGCGCATCCGCAAGAAGATCCGGGGCACGTCCGAGCGCCCCCGCCTTGCCGTGTTCCGCTCCAACCGCCACATCTACGCCCAGGTCATCGACGACACCTCCGGGCGCACGCTGGCGGCGGCGGCCACCGTGGCGCCGGGGCTGCCTTCGGGGGCGAACGTCCGTACGGCCGCCGAAGTGGGTCGTGTGATCGCCGAGCGGGCCCGCTCGGCGGGGGTCACGAGCGTCGTCTTCGATCGCGGCGGGTATCTCTACCACGGCAAGGTGGCGTCCCTGGCGGACGCTGCCCGGGAAGCAGGATTGGAGTTCTGATGGCGAACGGCAGAGACAGAGGTGGCCCGCGGGGCGACCGCGAGGACCGCAGTCCCTTCGAGGAGCGGGTCGTCAACGTCAACCGTGTGGCGAAGGTCGTCAAGGGCGGCCGGAGGTTCAGCTTCACGGCGCTTGTCGTCGTCGGCGACCGCGAGGGACGGGTCGGCGTCGGCTACGGCAAGGCGAAAGAGGTCCCGGTCGCCATCCAGAAGGCGATCGAGGAGGCGAAGCGCAGCTTCTACGCCATCCCGATGGCCGGTTCCACGATCGTGCACGCCGTTCTGGGCGAGGACGGTGCCGGCCGCGTCCTCCTCAAGCCGGCCGCTCCCGGTACCGGGGTGATCGCCGGCGGGGCGGTGCGGGCCATCCTCGAGTGCGCTGGGGTGAAGGACGTGCTCGCCAAGTCCCTCGGCTCCTCGAACCCGATCAACGTGGCGCACGCCACGATGGCTGGTCTTCGCGCCCTGCGCCGGCCCGAGGACGTCGCGGCCGCTCGCGGGCTCCCCGTGGAGCGCGTGACCCCGAAGAAGCTCCTCGAGGCGTACCAGGCGCGCAAGGTCGCCGCCTCGCTGCCCGCCATGGAGGACTGACGTTGTCCGGACGACTCCGCATCACCCAGTTGCGCAGCCCCATCGGTTGCCCCCCGAAGCAGCGGGCGACCCTGCGCGCCCTCGGCCTGCGCCGCATCCGCCAGTCCGTGGTCAAGAACGACCTGCCCGAGATCCGCGGCATGGTCCGCCGGGTCCGCCATCTCGTGTCCGTTGAGGAGTTCTGATGGCCGACGAGGACACCAACAGCCCCGAGACCCCGGAGGAAGCTCCGGCCGAAGCCGAAGCCGAAGCCGAAGCGCCGGAAACGGCCGACGCGCCAGAGGAATCCGAAGCGGCGGCCGAGGGCGAAGATGCCGAGGAGCCCGCTGTCACCGTGGCCGACGAGGCCGACGAGGTCGAGGAAGGGCCGGAGGCCGTCGAGGCGACCGGGGAGCCGGAGGCGGAGGCCGGGGAAGAAGCTGAGGATGTGGAGGAAGCCGAGGAAGCCGAGGGGACGTCCCCGGTCATCAAGCTCCACGACCTCAAGCCGGCCCCGGGGTCCCGCAAGCGCAAGATCCGCGTCGGGCGTGGCGAAGGTGGCAGGCGGGGCAAGACGGCCGGGCGCGGCACCAAGGGCCAGAAGGCGCGCGGCAACACGAAGCCGGGTTTCGAGGGTGGCCAGATGCCCCTGCAGCGGCGCGTCCCGAAGCTGAAGGGGTTCAAGAACCCCTTCCGGGTCGAGTACAACGTCATCAACCTCGACGTCCTCGAGGGCTTCGACGTCGGCACCGAGGTGTCCCCGGAGTTCCTGAAGGATCGCGGACTCGTCCACCACAAGGGGCTCGTGAAGATCCTCGGCGACGGAGAGATCACCAAGGCGCTCACGGTGAAGGCGAACGCGTTCTCACGCTCGGCGGCGGACAAGATCCGGGCCGCCGGCGGTACCACAGAGGTGGTCAAGTGAGGGGGGAGCAGGCTCCCCCCTCAGGCCCCCCTCCCCGACCGCGTGCCTCCGGCGGCTGTTCAGGGGCGGCGGAGCCGCCCCTGACGCGCCATGTCGCCGTCCGCGGCAGCCCCCGCAAGGTCCGCTGCTATCGCGACGCCCCTGCGATTCCGGAACTTCTAGCCTTGGGCGCCGCTTGGGTCAGCGAGCCAGGAGCCGGGTAGGTGCTGAACCGTCTCGCCAACATGTTCCGGATCCCGGATCTCCGGGGGAAGATCCTGTTCACGATCGTCGTGATCGCCCTGTACCGCCTCGGGTCCCACATCCCCGTGCCCGGTGTCGACTTCAAGCAGCTGCAGGTCCTGCAGGAACAAGCCCAGGGCGGCATCCTCAGCCTCCTGAACCTCTTCTCCGGCGGCGCCCTCACGCGTGTGGCCGTGTTCGCGCTCGGGATCATGCCCAACATCACGGCCTCGATCATCATGCAGCTCCTGTCCGTGGTGATCCCCCGTCTCGAGCAGTGGCGCGACGAGGGCGAGATCGGCCAGAAGAAGATCACGCAGTGGACGCGCTACCTCACCCTCGTCCTCGCCATCGTGCAGTCCGCGGGCTTCGCCTACCTGTTCTCCCGGGGCCAGCTCGGATTCGGCGGTTCGGGGAACGAGAAGCTCCAGATCCTGGGCGCGAACCCGCCGGCGTGGCGTTTCGCGCTCGTCGTCCTCACACTCACCACGGGCACCGTGCTCGTGATGTGGCTGGGCGAGCTCATCACCCAGCGGGGGATCGGCAACGGGATGTCGCTGCTCATCTTCGCCTCGGTCGTGTCGGGGCTGCCCTCTGAGGGGGCGGCCGTCCTGCGTGAGGGCGGGAGCACGAAGTTCGTCTTCATCCTCGCCATGGGTCTGGCGATGATCGTGGCGATCGTCTTCATCGAGTCAGGCCAGCGCCGCATACCCGTGCAGTTCGCGAAACGGGTCGTGGGCAGGCGCATGACGGCCGGCGGTTCCACGTACATCCCGCTCAAGGTGAACACCGGTGGTGTGATCCCGGTGATCTTCGCCAGCTCGATCCTCTACATCCCCACCCTCTTCGCCACCACGATCCCCTGGAAGGGGTTCCAGGAGTGGGTCAACAACAACCTCGTGAACCAGACGAGCATGACCTACATCTTCGTCTACTTCACCCTCGTGATCGCCTTCTCGTACTTCTACAACATGATCCAGTTCGATCCGTACAAGAACGCTGACCTCCTCAAGAAACAGGGCGGCTACATCCCCGGCATCCGTCCCGGCAAACCCACCTCCGACTACTTCGCCCACGTCCTGAACCGGATCACGTTCCCCGGTGCGCTCTACCTGGCCGCCATCGCGATCATTCCCGTGATCGTCCTCGCAGTCTGGAAGCTGTCCGCGTTCCCGTTCGGGGGCACGTCGATCCTCATCACGGTCGGCGTGGCGCTCGAGACGATGAAGCAGATCGACAGCCAGCTCATGATGCGCAACTACGAGGGGTTCCTGAAGTCGTGAGGCGTCTCATCCTGATCGGCCCCCCCGGGGCCGGCAAGGGAACCCAGGCCGTCCAGCTCCAGGAGGTGTTCGCCATCCCCTGGATCGCCACCGGGGACATGTTCCGGGCGGCCATCAAGAACGGCACCCCGATGGGCCTGGAGGCGAAGAAGTACGTCGAGGATGGCAGGCTCGTCCCCGATGACGTCGTCGTCGGGGTCACGCTGGAGCGCCTGGGCGAGGACGACTGTGGCGACGGGTTCCTCCTCGACGGCTTCCCGCGCACCGTCGTGCAAGCCGCGGCCCTCGACGACGCGCTGGGCGAGCAGGGCATCGACGTTGTCCTCCACATCGACGTCCCCAGCGACCTCCTCTTCGAACGGCTCGCGGGCCGGGCGCAGGTCGAGGGTCGCGCGGACGACGACGCCGACACCGTACGGCACCGCATCGACGTGTACGAGAAGGAGACGGCGCCAGTGGTCGAGTACTACCGGCGCACCGGGGTGCTCGAAACCGTGAACGGCGTAGGCTCGGTCGAAGAGGTGTTCCGGCGGCTCACGGCCGCCGTGGAACGTGTCACGTCCTGAGTCCCGTCCGAAGGGGTTGCCGTGATCTTCCGCAGGACACCGGCGGAGATCGCCACGATGCGGCGCGCCGGGCGTGTCGTCGCGGAGATCCACGAGCGCTGCCGTGGCGTCGCCCGGCCGGGCGTCACGACGGCGAAGCTGAACGACGTCGCCGCCGAGGTGATCGAACGCCGTGGAGCGCGGTCGTCGTTCCTGGGCTACCACGGTTTCCCGGCCGTGATCTGCGCGTCGCCCAACGACGTCATCGTGCACGGCATCCCCGGTGAGCGCGTTCTCCGGGAAGGCGACATCGTGGGCATAGACGCCGGCGCCGTCATCGACGGGTACCACGGCGATGCCGCCGTCACCCTCCCGATCGGCCAGGTCTCTCCCGAGGTCGAGAAGCTCCTCCGAGTCACCGAGGAGGCCCTCCACGCCGGCATCTCCCAGGGACTCGTGGGAAACAACCTGGGTGAGGTCTCTTTCGCCGTCCAGACAGTCGCCGAGGGCGTCGGCCTTTCCGTTGTGCGCGAGTACGTGGGCCACGGCATCGGCCAGTCCATGCACGAGGATCCCCAGGTGCCGAACTGGGGTGAGCCCGGCCGGGGCCCGAAGCTGAAGGTCGGCATGTGCCTCGCCGTGGAGCCCATGCTCAACCTCGGCGGTGCCGAGACCCAAGTCCGGGAAGACGGCTGGACCGTCGTCACCGCCGACGGCTCCTTCTCCGCCCACTTCGAGCACACCTTTGCCATAACCGACGACGGCCCCGAGATCCTCACTCTCCCGTAGGGTCGCCGGGGTTGGCGCAAAGTGCCGATAGGCGTCGATGTCGTCTCTCCTTACGCTGGGTGGTACCGGCGACGGCTCCGGCTTGCCCCAACATCGGAGCCGTTTCGCCGGCGGTGATCGGGAGAGGGACGGGGACCACCACCCACCGCCCCCCCGTCTCTCGACCGACCCCTTCGGGCGGACGCCCAGCCTCTCGGGACTGGCTCATTTCCCCCCGGCGAGGTGGATTGCTAGACTGGCACGCTGGTCTCTGGCCCCCCGAGACCGCGCGCCCTGATCGCACCACCGGATGTCGATGGTGCAGCGCGCTGGCTGAGCGAGGAACATGGGGAAGAAGGAAGACACGATCGAAGTCGAGGGAACGGTTGTCGAGCCGCTCCCGAACGCCATGTTCCGCGTGGAGCTCTCAAATGGGCACAAGGTACTGGCACACATCTCCGGGAAGATGCGGATGCACTACATCCGGATCCTCCCCGGCGACCGTGTCCTGGTCGAGATGTCGACGTACGACCTCGCCCGGGGCCGGATCATCTACCGCTACAAGTAGGACGGACAGGGTGAAGGTACGACCGTCGGTGAAGAAGATCTGCGAGAGGTGCAAGCTCATCAAGCGCCACGGGCGCGTCATGGTCGTGTGCACGAATCCGCGTCACAAGCAGCGCCAGGGCTGAGGGGGAACTGATGGCACGTATCGCCGGCGTCGACCTCCCGCGGGAGAAGCGCACAGAGATCGCGCTCACCTACATCTTCGGTATCGGCCGCACCAGGGCCCAGCAGACCTGCAGGGGCACGGGCGTCGACGGCGACACCAGGGTGCACGACCTCACCGACGAAGAGGTGAGCCGGCTGCGGACCTGGATCGACGGCCACTACAAGGTCGAGGGCGACCTCCGCCGTGAGGTCAACCAGGACATCAAGCGAAAGATCGAGATCGGCTGCTACCAGGGCATCCGGCACCGGCGGGGCCTGCCCGTGCGCGGGCAGCGGACGCACACCAACGCCCGCACCCGCAAGGGCCCGAAAAAGGCGGTCGGCGTCAAGAAGAAGGTGAAGGCTCGGAAGCACTGATGGCGGAGCGGCAGCAGGTAGGTCGCCGGATGGCGACCGCAGAAACAGAGTGAAGGCTCGGAAGCACTGATGGCGGAGCGGCAGCAGGTAGGTCGCCGGATGGCGACCGCAGAAACAAGGAAGCACTGATGGCACAGCCCAAGGCCGGGGGACGCAAGCCCCGCCGCCGTGAGCGAAAGAACATCGCCCACGGCGCCGCCCATGTCAAGACGTCGTTCAACAACACGATCGTCACGATCACAGACCTCCAGGGCAACGTCATCGCATGGGCGTCGGCGGGCAACGTGGGCCACAAGGGGTCCCGCAAGTCCACGCCTTTCGCCGCCCAGCAGGCGGCCGAGCAGTGTGCCAAGCGGGCGATGGAGCACGGCCTCCGCAAGGTCGACGTGTACGTGCGCGGCCCGGGCTCCGGCCGGGACACAGCCGTGCGGTCGTTGCAGAACACCGGCCTGGAGATCACCGGCGTGAAGGACGTCACTCCGGTGCCGCACAATGGGTGCCGGCCGCCGAAGCGGCGCCGGGTCTGAGGGAGCGAGGATGGCGAGAGACACCGGTCCTGCCTGCAAGAAGTGCCGTCGGGAGAAGCAGAAGCTCCACCTGAAGGGCCAGCGCTGCTACACCGCCAAGTGCGGTGTCGAGAAGCGCCCCTTCCCCCCCGGCATCCACGGACGCGGCCGCATCCGCGAGTCCGAGTACCTCATCCAGCTCCGGGAGAAGCAGAAGGCCCGCCGCTTCTACGGCGTCCTGGAGCGCCAGTTCCGCCGCTACTACGACCAGGCCACCCGCATGAAGGGTGTCACGGGTGAGAACCTCCTGCGCCTCCTCGAACTCCGCCTCGACAATGTCGTGTACCGGGCGGGGGCGGGGGCTTCCCGTGCTCAGGCGCGCCAGGTCGTCTCCCACGGGCACTTCCAAGTGAACGGGAAGAAGGTCACGATCCCGTCGTACCGCCTCCGCAAGGGCGACGTCGTCTCGGTCCGGGAGAAGAGCGCGCAGCTCCTGCCTGTGCGCCATTCCCTCGACACCGCCCCGCCGCCGCCGGAGTGGCTGCGTCTCGACCGCGACCGTGTCGCCATCGAGGTTCTCGCAGTTCCGGACCGCGCCCAGATCGAGGCGCCGGTCCAGGAGTCCCTCATCGTCGAGCTCTACTCGAAGTAAGGAGTCCCCCTTGCTCATCGTTCAACGTCCGCGCATCACCCACGAGCCCGACGCCGACTCGCCCCAGACTCTCGGTCAGTTCGTCGTAGAGCCGCTGGAGCCCGGCCTCGGCTACACCATCGGCAACGCTCTGCGGCGTACGCTGCTGTCCTCGATCCCGGGCGCCGCTGTCACGTCGGTCACGTTCCGCCAGGCGCTGCACGAGTTCACCACGATCCCCGGCGTGAAGGAGGACGTCACCGACGTCATCCTGAACCTGAAGGACGTCATCCTCACGTCCGTGTCCGACGAGCCGGTGACGCTCACGCTCAACGTGGCCGGACCCGCCGACGCCACCGCTGGCGACATCCGCGCCACCGCCGACATCGAGATCCTGAACCCATCGCTCGTGCTCGCCACTGTGAACGACAAGGGCCGTTTGGAGATGGAGCTCTCGGTCGAGCGGGGCCGCGGCTATGTCTCCGCTGAGCGCAACAAGCAGGCCGCCCAGCCGATTGGCACCATCCCGATCGACTCCATCTTCTCGCCCGTGCGCCGGGTGACGTACACGGTGTCCCAGACCCGTGTTGAGCAGGTCACGAACTACGACAAGCTCACCCTCACCGTCGAGACCGACGGCACGGTCACGCCCGAGGAGGCCGTGAGCTCCGCGGGCAAGACCCTGCAGGGTCTCGTCGAGCTCTTCGGCGACATCGCCGAAGGTCAGGGCCTGGAGATCGGCGAAGTCGTCACTGAGGCGCCCCTGCCGCCCGAGCTGCAGATGACGATCGAGGACCTCAACCTCTCCGAGCGGCCCAAGAACTGCCTGCGCCGGGCGCAGATCGAGACGGTCGCAGAGCTGCTCGAGAAGAACGAGGACGACCTCCTCTCGCTCACGAACTTCGGCCAGAAGTCCCTCGACGAGATCAAGGTGAAGCTCGACGAGCTCGGCCTCTCCCTCAAGGGGTCCACGCCGTCGGCGGTCGTCGTGGCCGAGGCCGGAGGCGAGGGTGACGGCGAGATCGTCGCTGTCGTCGACGTCGAGACGCCGGCCGGGGAGTGAGGGGGAGCGATGCCGATCCCGAAGAAGGGGCCGCGCCTGGGCGGTGACCCCGCCCACCAGCGTCACATCCTCTCGAATCTCGCCGCGTCCCTGTTCGTCGTCGGCAAGGTGACCACCACCGAAGCCAAGGCCAAGGCACTCCGGCCGTATGCCGAGCGACTGATCACGAAGGCCAAGGGCGGCACCGTGCACGACCGTCGCCAGATCCTGGCGAAGATCGAGGACCGCGACGTCGTCCACAGGCTCTTCGCCGACGTGGCTCCCCGTTACAGCGAGCGCAACGGCGGCTACACGCGCATCGTGCGGGTGGGTCCCCGCAAGGGGGACGGCGCCCCGATGGCGATCGTGGAACTCGTCTGAGCAACGTCCGGGGCCTGGTCGCCTACGACGGCGCCGGGTTCCACGGCTGGGCCCGCCAGCCCGGCGTCCGTACCGTGCAGGGAGCCTTGGAGTCCGCTCTCGGACGGGTGCTGCGCGAGCCCGTGTCGCTCGTGGTGGCGGGCCGTACCGACGCCGGTGTCCACGCCTGGGGGCAGGTCGTCTCCTTCGAGTTGCCCCGCGGCGCGGGGATCGGTCTCGACGACCTACTCCGGCGCCTGAACCGGATGTGCGGGCCGGGCCTGGGGGTGCGGTCGCTGGAGGAGGTGCCGGCGGAGTTCTCCGCCCGCTTCTCCGCCACGGCCCGGCGCTACCGCTACCGGATCATCACGACACCGTGGCGCCACCCGTTCCTGGAGCGCTACGCCTGGTGGGTGGGCGGGGATCTCGACCTGGAGGCGACCGCGGAGGCGGGCGCGGCGTTCCTCGGGGAGCACGACTTCGCCGCCTTCTGCAAGGTGGGTGCCGCCGGGGGGACTGTGCGCCGGGTGCTCGAGGTCTCTGTGGCCGGGCGGCCGGAGTCCGGTGTCGTGGACGTGTGGGTGGAGGCGAAGTCCTTCGGGCATCAGATGGTGCGCTCCCTCGTAGGTCTCCTCGTCACGATCGGCCGTGGTCGCCGGCCCGTTTCCGACGCGGCGGGCGTGCTGGCGGGAACGGACCGGGCGGCGAACTCCAACGTGGCCCCGCCCCACGGCCTCACGTTGTGGCAGGTCCGGTACCCGGACGGCGTGGACGCCGAGGTGATGCCGACCCCGTGAAATGAAGCT
>CAYJLW010000004.1:0-39127 GCA_964370965.1 uncultured Acidimicrobiia bacterium
CGGTGAGGGTGTTGAGGTCGGTGCGGATGGTGTGGACTTCGCCGGTGAGGGTGTTGAGGTCGGTGCCGACCAGGCTGACGTCGTCGCGTGCGGAGGCGATGTCGCTCCGGACGGCACCCACGTCCTCGCTCGTCGCCGGGACGGGGTCGTCGCTACGGGGGAGTCTGTCCATGAGCAGCGTGGCGGCCTCGGCGCCGAGCGTGTCGTTCAACGCCGACCGCAGGTGATGGCGGTCCTGTTCCTCTGACATCGTGGCCTCCGGGTGTGAGGGTGTCAATCCGGTGGGTCGGGGAGGTCAGGGGGAAGTGGGCGGCAAGTGGGCGCCAGGCTACCGGCGGGGTGTGACAAGAACGTCGTCCGGTGGATTCAGCCCGCCACGTCGTAGCCGGCTTCGTCGATGGCGGAGCGCATGTCGGCGTCAGAGGCGGTGCCGGTCACGGTGACGCGCTTCGCAGCCACGTCCACATCAGCTGCTTCGACGTCCGGTAGCTTGAGGAGTTCCGTGGTGATGGCGTGCTTGCAGTGCTCGCAACTCACGCCCGGAACGGAGAACACGGTGGTCGTCATGCGTCATGGATACCACACGGCGGAGTCGGGATGACCCACCCCGTGCGCCTCGGCCGCCGGAACCGGTGGGCATGGCTGGATGATCTCGGCCGCCAGGCCTGGGCGGGCATCGGCGTTGCCCTCCTGTGCGTTTCCGTGGCCTGGGCTCTGGGGCGCATCGGCTGGTACCTCTACCCGATCGTCTTCGGTGCCGTGTTCGGCGTGCTCGCGTCCCCGGTAGTGGGGTGGCTCGAGCGCCGGGGAGTGTCCCGGGCCGCTGGCACACCGATCGTGTTCGTGGTCCTCGTCGCGGCCGTCGTGGGCCTCATCTGGATGATCGTCCCCCCCTTCGTGGCGCAGGCGTCCAGATTCGTGGGCGACCTGCCCGAGGTCCTGAATCGTGTCGCCGCGGACGCGGCGGCATTCGAACGGCGCATTGCCGCCACCAACCCTGAGGCGGCGCGGGTCGTGGCCTCCTTCGGGGACGGCCTGCGGGAGCGGGCCATCGACATGGCGGACGGCCTGTCCGGCACCCTCCTCGGCATCGTGGGAACGGCCATGACCCTCTCCGCCGCCGGAATCGTGGGAGCGGTGCTCGCCTTTCTCACGGTGAAGGACCTCCCCCGCTACACCCTGCTCACGTCGGAGTGGATGCGCCGGCCTGCGAACCGTCGCCTCGCCGGGGCTCTCCGCCAGATGAAGACGACGGGGACGTCGTTCGTGCGGGGCCAAGTCATGCTCTCGACGCTCGGGGCCACACTGAACGGGTTCGCCTACGCGCTCCTGGGGGTGCCGTTCTTCCTGCCCCTCGCCGGTCTTGCCTGGATCGGGAAGTTCATCCCCACGGTGGGGCCGATCCTGGCCGGGGTGCCCGCCGTGCTGCTCGCCTACGCCGAGGGTGGCTTGCCCCTGGCTCTGGGCACGTTCGTCGCCATCATGGCCATCGAAGAACTCGAGTCCTTCGTCCTCGTGCCCATCATCGTGGGGAAGGCGGTGGAGCTGCCGGGCATCACCGTGATCCTCACCCTCACAGTGGCAGGGGCGACTCTCGGGGCGGCCGGCCTGATTGTCGCCGTGCCCACCGTGGCGCTCGTGCGCGACGGATTGCGCTGGTTCTTCCTCACCGAGGCCGAAGTGGAGATGGAGTACCACGCGCTCACGGCCTGAGGGCCCCGCCGGGGCCCCCGAACGGGACTAGCAGAGGACTAGCCGTTGTCCGTGATCGTCCAGGTGAGCGTGTAGTTCTTCCAGGGGAAGTTGCCGGTCAGCCAGGTGGACGATGCCGTGGCGCCCGTCGCGCCGGACGGCTGCACGTTGCCGAAGAAGACGACCGTGGTTTGGCTGAAGTTCGCTCCCGGGTCGGAGACTCCTACGGTGCCGAAGTAGATCGGGAAGATCCAGAAGCGACCCACCCCGAGCGTGATCGTGGCGTCGCCGCCGTTCGCCCCGGGGATGGCCCCTGAACCTGTCACGGAGGCGACGCCACGCTCGTCGCGAGTGACGGCGAGGTTCCCTGACGTGATCGTGCCGCTGATCGTGTGGTTCAGGGCGCCGACGTGTACGAGCACGATCGTGTCCGGGTGGGCGACGTCAGGCAGGACGTTCACCGTGGGGAGGTCGGCGGTCGTGGTGGCGCCGTCGTCGTCGGTGACGGTGAGGGTGCCGTCGTAGGTGCCGGCGGCGGGGAAGGTGTGGGGGTCCGGTTGGGCCCCGGTGAGGTCGGTGACGGCGTCGCCGTCGACGTCCCACTCGTAGGTGACGGGGTCGAAGTCCGTCGCCGCGGCAGCGTAGGTGAAAGCCGTCACGCCCGCGGTTCCGGAGCCAGGAGTGACGCCGGCGGCGATGATGACCGGTGGGGCGTTCTCCACCGTGACCGTGACGACGTCGGAGTCCATGCCGTCGGCGTCGCTCACGAAGAGGCGGACGGCGCGCGTCGCCGGACCGTTGCCGGCGGGGAACTCGAAGGTCTCGCCCGTGGCGTCGATGCTCTCGTCGTCGTCGAGGTCCCATTCGTATGTGAGGTCCTGGCCCGGGTCATTGGCCGAGGACCCGGAGCCGTCGAGCGTCACAGTGGTCCCCTCGTCAGCGGCGGTGTCGGAGCCGGCGTCGGCCGTGGGCGGGTGAGTGGCCTCCACTACGTTCACCGTGGGGAGGTCGGCGGTCGTGGTGGCGCCGTCGTCGTCGGTGACGGTGAGGGTGCCGTCGTAGGTGCCGGCGGCGGGGAAGGTGTGGGGGTCCGGTTGGGCCCCGGTGAGGTCGGTGACGGCGTCGCCGTCGACGTCCCACTCGTAGGTGACGGGGTCGAAGTCCGTCGCCGCGGCAGCGTAGGTGAAGGCCGTCACCTCTGCCACGCCGAACGTGGGCGTGACCCCGGACGAGACGATGCCGGGCGCCGCGTTCGTGACCGTGACGGTGGCAGTGTCCGAAGCGCTGCCGTCAGGATCGGTGACTGTGAGGCGCACGACGCGGGAGGCGGGGCCGTCACCGACTGGGAAGACGAAGGTCGGGCCGGCGCCGTCGACGAATCCGTCGTTGTCGAGATCCCACGCGAACTCGAGGGCCTGGCCGGTGTCGTTGGTGGAGGACGCCGTGCCGTCCAGGGTGACGGTCGTGCCCTCGACGGCATCCGTGTCCGGGCCGGCGTCCGCTGTGGGGGCCGTGCCCGGGGCGAGCGTGACCGTGACGAGGTCGTCGACGCCGTTGGCGTCCACGGGATCCACTGGCGAGGCCGTGGGGTAGGCGACAGTGCTCCCGTCGCCGGAGAGGATGCCGAAGGTGCCGTCGGGGGCGCCGCTGGTGCCGCCGCGCAACTCCGCGGGGCCGACGGGGACGACCGTGCCGTCGAACTTGCGCACCTGGGGCTGCATGACGACGACGGTCTCGGCTGTTTGGGAGACGCCGTAGTAGCCGTTGTCGGCGATGGAGTTCACGAGCACTGTGGACACCCCGGACGTCCGGTCCACGGCGACGGTCTGGCCGGTGGTGAGATCCTGCACGAAGGACTGCTCGCCCCCGCCGTTGGCGATGCCGTTGCGGTCGCGCATGGTGAAGACGAGATAGCGGCCGTCGGGGCTCATGTCCTGGACGAGGATCTCCAGGCCCGTGGCCGTGTCGTACGGTGCCGGGATCGGGAGCTGCTGCGGCGCCCCGGCCGTGGAGGGCTTCAGCCAGAGCTGCTGGACGGCGCCGCTCACGAGGGCGTAGACGTAGCGGTTCGTCGTGGAGTCACATGCCACGCTCGTGACGCCGGCGGCGACGAGCGTGGCATCGACTCGGGCGTGGGGTTTCGTGAAGTAGTCCATTCCCGAAGGCCGCGTGTAACCGTCGTTGCGCTTCAGGGCCCCCCCGATCGGGATCCCGCCCGAGGTCTGGTCGGGGCCGGCGACCCACATCGTGTACCGGCCGTCGGCGGCACTGAGGCAGAACGAGAGGTCGTTCGTGGCGCCGTTCGTGTACGCGTACGTCCAGCCCCCGTACTGGTCGACCCGAGCGACGTCCACGGTGCCGTTCTGGGGGTCGCTCAGGTTCCACAGGTTCATGTACACGTAGGAGAACGCAGCGCTGCCGATGTCGGACTGCTCCGCCCGGATGACGAAGGGGTTCGCGCCCCCGCTGGCCCCCTGTTCGCCCGCACCGATCGGGCTGGACACCTTCGAGAAGGCGTCGCCGGTCTTGTGGATGTAGAGCTTGCCCGTCCCGAAGGGCGGGTCGGAGTCGATGTTGAGGTAGCTCAGGTACTGGCCAGTCGTGCTGAGGGCGTTGGGGGTGAGGAGGCCGGTGCGGGCGAGCTGCGAGGCCAGCGTGAAGGGGGTGACGACACCGGCGGTTTCGGACTTCGGGGAGCGCCAGGACGGAGCCGAGGTCGAGTCGCCGGCCACCGGGCCGGCTGCGGGTAGGAGAGCGGCGAGAGCGCAGGCGACCGTGAGGTGGATGCTCCACCGGTGCCGGCGGGGTTCGCTCATCAGTCTGCCTCCAGCCTCGCTCAGTGCGCGCGCCCACAGCGCGCTCCCCTTTGTCGGGACCTTCTTCGCTCCGCGCTGGGGAGGTTCCTTGTCGCAGCGACCGATTCGTCGCTTTCTCCGGAGCTTCAGGTGGAGGGGCCGACTGCGGCCGTCTTGACGCGGAACTGCAGTTCCGTGCGTCCGATCGTGATGCGGTCGCCGTCGGAGAGCTCCTCGGCCCGTATGCGCCGGCCGTTCAGCCAGGTGCCATTGCGGGAGTGCAGGTCACGCAGCAGAACGGGCGCCCAGCGGGTGTCGAGGCGGCAATGCACGCGCGAGATCGCCGGGTCGGCGATGGGGAGGCCGTTGTCGCTGTCGCGACCCACCGTGACAATCCCCGTGAGCGGGTAGCGGTGCCCGGCGGCGTCCACGAGCTCTGCTTCCAGGCCGGGTTGGAGCGATCGGGGGGCGGGCGACTCGGCGCCGCAGGCGCCGCAGAACGGGGCGAGGGCGTCCAGGGGTACCCCGCAGGCGGGGCAGGTCGTCACTCCGGGGGGGGACGCCGTCGTGAGACGGGCGCCGCAGCGGCCACAGAACGTCGTCCCGGGCGGATTCGGGGCCGTGCAGGCGGCGCAGATGTCATTCGACGCCATGATCCTCCCCGGGTCGCAGTGCCCGCACGGCGGCATCCACGACCTCGGTGACGTACGTGGCCGTGTCGGCATCCGGTATCTCGGCGCCCTCGAAGATGGCTGTGTACAGGTCGTACATGGCGACGCCACCGATGAACTGGCGCACGAAGACGCGCGTGTTGCACCGGCGGATCTCGCCGGCGTCGATGAAGGCGTCGATGCGGGCGGCGAAGTGCTCCTGGAGGTTGTCGATGACCCCCGTGACGCGGCGGTCGCCCTCGAGGAGGCGATTCTCCGCCACGATGAGCTGGAACACCTCGCGGTTGCGGCGGATGATCTCGACCGTCGTGTACGCGGCCGCCTCGAGGGTCTCGCGGAGCTTGAGGCCCTCGAGGGCGGGGGCGCCGAACTGGAGGTAGGGGCGCAGGTAGTCGAGTCCCTCCTCGATCACGGCGTCGAAGAGATCGCGTTTGGAGGGGAAGTAGCGGTACACGAGGGCGTCCGACACGCCCCCCGCCCTTGCGATCTGGCGTGTCGTCGTGGCGTGGTAGCCGTGCTCGAGGAACAGGCGACGGGCGGCGGCCAGGATGCTCTGACGTCGACGGGCCCCGTCGCGGAACGGGACGGCGGCCTCGCTGGCGGATGGAGTGGTGTGCATGTTCTCCCGGAGGTCATGTTAGAGCGAGGTGCTCCGAGCGCCGCGCACTCCGCCGCCGGTGGCCGTGAGGGACAATGGGGGTCATGACGCACCACAAACGGCTCCCCCCCGACGTCTCGCGTCTGCGTCGCACGCTCATCGTGGGCGCCCTGGAGGCGAATCTTCTCGGCCAGGTCGTCGTGGCCGCGTTCTTTCTCGTCTTCCAGGCCGAGAAGCTCCCCCTGGTCACCCGACGCGCCCTGCTGCTCTTCACGATCGTCATGGTCGTGGCCCTGCTCGTGGGCCTGCGCGTCGTGTACATGATCCTTCTCCGGCCCCTGTTGCGCTGGCTGGCGCAATCCGACGGGAGCGAACCGGCACCGGAGAGATACCGCATCGGTGTCGTCCTGCAGCCCATCGGCACGGCCATCCTGGCGTTCAGCGGATGGGCTCTGGGAGGTCTCGGGTTCGGCCTCGTCACGGCCTTCGTCGCCAGCGAGCAGTCGCCGCGTCGTTTCGTCGCCGCGTTCGGCGGCACCTTGGTCGCCGGCCTCATCTCCTCGGGCGTCACGTACCTGCGGGTGGAGGACATCTGGCGACCGTGGCTGCCGCGCTTCTTCGCCGACACCGACCCCACGGATCTTCCTATCCCGCGGATGCGACTCCGGGGCCGCCTCAACGTGACCTACGTGCTCGCCACGGTGCTCCCGCTGCTCACCGTGGCGCTCGTGGTTTCGGTGCGCTCCCAGGTGGGTGTGAGCGCCACGAGCCTCGAGTTCCTGGTGTGGTTCCTCGTGGTCGCGGGTCTCGTGGGCGGGGCGGCCGTGGCCCGCAATGTCCGTTCCTCGATCACGCATCCGATCGAGCGACTGCAGCGGGCCATGGGGACCGTCCGGGAAGGCCAGCTCGACGTCGAGGTGCCCGTCGACCGCACCGACGAGCTCGGGGACCTCGCCAGCGGGTTCAACGAGATGGTCGAGGGCCTGCATTTCCGGGACGAGCTCAAGGACCTCCTCGACCGCCAGGTCGGCGGTGCCGTGGCCGACCGGGCGATCGCAGAGGGCGTCCACATGGGAGGTGAGGTGCGGGGGGTGACGGCTCTCTTCATGGACCTCGCTTCCTTCACGCGTCTCGCCGAAGAGCGCCCCCCGGAGGAGGTCGCCGATCTCCTGAACACCGTCTTCAGCGTCGTCGTCCACGCCGTCGACCGCCACGAGGGCCTCGTGAACAAGTTCCAGGGGGACGCCGCTCTGGCGGTATTCGGGGCCCCCAGCGACGACCCCGACCATGCCGTCCACGCGTTGCAGGCGGCCGAGGAGATCGCTGCCCGTCTGGAGCCCATGGACATCGACTTCGGGGTCGGCATCTCCACGGGCGACGTCTTCGCCGGGAACGTGGGCAGCGAGAGCCGCTTTGAGTACACGGTCATCGGCAACCCGGTGAACGAGGCCGCCCGGCTCCAGGAGCTCACGCGCGAGCGGGGGCGGCGCGTCCTGCTGTCGGGTCGGACGGCGGAGGCGGTCCGGGACATCGGGGGCCGCCAGCGGGCCTTCCTCGTTCCTCTGGATCCGGTCGTGCTGCGGGGCAAGACCGAGGAGACCGAGTTGTTCAGCCTCAGCCCGCAGGCGTGGCGGGGGGGCGCCGCGGACCTCGACGACCTCGGGGACCGCACGGACGGAGGCGGCGAGGACGTCGACCGGGACGCCGAGTCTGCCTGAGGGTCCGCATGTGCGGGCGACGACGACGCGGCCCCGGCGCCGCCGCCGCTACCGGGACGGTTGCAGGGACAGGAGCCTGAAAGTGGCCACCTCCCGGTAGGAGGTCCTCCGGAAGGGGATCGACGACGGCGCGGACAGCCTGCTCTCGGTCACCTCTTTCAGGACGATTCCGTTGGCGCGCGAGATCCAGAGGTCGCGGGCGACCCAGCCCCGCAGGTCGCCGCCCGGCCGGATGCGGAGGCGGATGCGGGCGGCGGGGATCGCCAACTCCTCCACGGTGACCTCGTCGTCACTGCCGCCGCTCTCGACCGCCACGGTGGCGCCGCCGCTGCAGCGCACCGTGGTGAGGCCGAGGGTGAGGTCGGCTCCCATGATCGGGACCGGGGGGCAGGAGGCGGCGAAGGCGAAGCCCCCGCCCAGGAAGTCGACGTCGGCGCCGGCCCCGGCGAAATCGAGGCGGCCGGGGGACGGGGCACAGAGGGTGAGACGCGTGCTGTGCTCCCGGAAGACCAGGCGCGTGTCGTCCCGGCAGCCTGCGGCGACGCCGGTCACCACCGTCACCGGTGTCCGCGGGGGGTACTGACGGGAGGATCCCGGGATGTTGGCGCTCTCGTGTCCGGTCGTGGCGTAGACGTAGACGCCGGGTGAGGGTTCGAGAGACGGCAGGATCGACACCGACGACGTGCCCACGCCGACGCCGCCCGCTGCCGTCGGCGACGGTGCCGGTGCGTCCGGGCGGGAGCGGGACCGGTAGCGCGTCACGGCCTCGTCGACGTCCACCACGGACACCCGGCCCGCGACCAGGAACGACACGGTGGCGAGCACGGCCAGGGCGACGCAGCCGGCGACGACGACGAGCAGGCGGCGGCGCGGACGTCCGGGGCTTGTGGTATCCACGGGAGGATTCTGCCCGCGCCGGCGCAGGGGTGTGGACGGCGTGGATGCGCTTGCACCGGATGTGGGTGCCGCGACGGACGTGTACGACGTTGCACGCGCAGTGGGACGACACAGTGGGACGAATGGAGGAACGCATGCTCTTCGACCTCGGCGGCCACGTCGCCCTCGTCACGGGCGCCAACAGCGGGATCGGCCTCGGCATGGCCCGCGGCCTGGCCCGAGCCGGCGCCGCCGTCGCGCTCTGGGGGCGTGACGCCGTGAAGAACGCCGCGGCCGTTGAGGAGTTGTCGGCGCTGGGGGCGTCCGTGGCGGCCTTTCCCTGCGACGTCTCCGACGAATCCCAGGTGGTGGAGCAGATGGCCGCCACGCTCGAGCGCTTCGGTCGCGTGGATTCCTGCTTCGCCAACGCCGGGATCGCCGCCATGAGCCCGTTCCTGGACATGTCCCTCGCGGAGTGGAACCGGGTCCTGGGCGTGAACCTCACCGGGGTCTTCCTCACCTTCCGGGAGGCCGTCCGCCACATGGTGGGAAGGGGCGGAGGGGGCAAGCTCGTGGCGACCTCGTCGGTGGGCTCGATCGACGGCCAGCCCCGCCAGGAGCACTACTCCGCCACGAAGGCGGGCGTTTGCGCTCTCGTGCGGTCCCTCGCCGTGGAGTTCGCCCGGCACGACATCCAGGCCAACGCTGTCCTGCCCGGCTGGACCGACACCCCGATGACGGCGCCGGCGATGGCATGGGACAAGCTCAACGAGGCGGTCCTGCGCCGCACGCCGGCCCGCCGTTGGGGCCTCCCGGAGGACTTCGAGGGCATCGCCGTGTACCTCGCCTCACCCCTGTCCCGGTTCCACACCGGTGACACCATCCGCATCGACGGCGGATATTGCATCTTCTAACGAGCCGGGATTCCTGGTACAAAGGCGTATCAGCAGCTGGGAACGGCGAGGGGCACCATGGGGTCACGAAGGCGCGGTAGGCGCCGGCTGGGTACGGCGACCCTGGCGGGAGCGATCCTGCTCGCAGGATTCCTGGGCGGGGGAGGGAACGCGGCGGCCGACGCGGCCTTCCTCTGCGGAACGGCACCTTCCGTCGATCCCGTCGCAGGCATCGACCCCGGCCCTGACAACACCCCGGGCACTCTGGACGACCCCCAAGGGCATCTCGTCTTCGAGTACACGACCGACGCCCCGGGAACCGTAGGGGGCTTCACCGACGGCCAGCGCTGGACCTTCCTGCCCTTCAACACATGGACCGTGGGCATCGACGGGGGCCCCCTGCTCACGGCGTCCAAAGAGGTGAAGTTCGTCGAGACGACCCTGGCCGGTGCGATCTCGGCCGCGGCGACGACGATCAGCATTCCTGCCGTGGACTTCCCCAAGTTCCCCACCACGTTCCCGTTCCACCTGGCGATCCATGCCCCGCCGGCGAACGTGGAGATCGTCGAGGTGACCGGGAGCCCCGCCGCCAACCAGTTCACCGTCACCAGGGGCTTCGCCGTCACGACCCCGGCGGCGTACGGCGGGGGTGAGCTGATCCGCATGGCGGGCGGGGGAGCGAGCGGGCCGAACTGGTCGAACGACGCCAGGTTCGACCTCGACGTCCGGGGATTCCTGTACTCGAACGCCGCCTATGACGGCACTATGACCCAGTGGCCGGCGGGCGGTCCCGCCCTCCCGAACATCTACCCCTGGAACGCGCATCCCCTCTACCCGCCGCTCTTCCAGCCGAAGGGCTACAAGACGGGCTTCGGTTTCATGTCGGAGTGGTCCTACATCGAGGACCT
Organism: uncultured Acidimicrobiia bacterium; assembly: GCA_964370965.1. Classification (GTDB taxonomy): domain Bacteria; phylum Actinomycetota; class Acidimicrobiia; order UBA2766; family UBA2766; genus CAYJLW01. Next base: position 10,152 of record CAYJLW010000004.1, read on the forward strand.
CCTCCTGGCCGCCGAGGCGGCGCTGCCCCCCGTCGACGCCATGAACCCCGTCTACCGGCCCTTCACCCCGGCGACCCCCTACTCGGGGGGCGGCACCGACTACGGACACCCGTGGCCCGTCATCCCGATCGAGAGCGCCGGCTTCTCGATGCCCTACAACGACGTCGCCCTGAAGCTCTCCTTCAACCAGCTCTTCGGGGTCACGCCGAGCGGGCCCACCGACCCGGCGAGCGCCCACCCCATGCCCCAGGCGTGGTTCCGGTACCGCATCGAGATCCCCGTCGTGCGCGACTCCGGCGCCTCTGACACGCTCGACGTGAACCTCGGTGACGACACCTTCGAGGTCGGTGCGCCGGTGACGCGCGCCGTCACCCTCTCGGACGCCTCGACCACGACGTGGGCGACGTACTGGCCCGACGAAGCCCGTACGACCTTCTACTTCAAGATGCGCGAGAACGAGCTCTACACGAACCCCTTCCCCCCGAACACGGCGGGGAGCCCCAACGGCCTCCTCGCCGCCGGCGGAGAGACCCTCGTCAAGGATGCTCTCGGGGTCGCCCAACTGCAGCCGTGGCCCGCCCTGCGCCTCCGCGCGCAGCTCAACGACACGAAGATCTCCCTCGGCTACCGCACGACCACGGGCACGGTGGGCTTCCCGGGGGACGTCGAGGTGGCCCTGCGCCACCAATGCGACACCGACGACGCCTCGGAGTGGCTGGCGGCCGGTCACGACCAGGCGATCGCCGGCGGCACCCCCGACGAGATGAGGCTGCGGGTGGTCTCGGAGTCCCCCGACCTCGCCACGATCGACCGCAGCACGATCGACTTCACGATGGAGGCCGTGCCCGACCTCGTCACCGCCAAGCTGCGCTCCTACGACGACGGCGTGAACCCGAACCAGGCCGTCGACGTCAGCGGCGACGGCCTCAACGACACGTTCGCGAACGACCAGATCCACTTCCGGCGTTCCGCGACAGCCGTGCCCCGCCTCCACGGCGTCTTCCTCCGTCACACGGACAACCTCCTGAACGTCCCCATCGACGTGATGTCTCTCACCGCCGACGCCGCCGCTCTGCCCGAGCACCTCCGCCTCGACACGACCGGAGAGGTCGTGCTCGTCGGCCCCGGCGACGCGGAGCGCACGATGCACACCCTCGACGCCCGCACCTGCGGCGACGTCTGGGGGGGCGGGGGCTGCTCCCCGGCGCCCTCGGGGACCCTGGGGTTCCGTTACGTCACCTCGCCCGACGAGATGCCAGCAGTCGACACCGGGGCGCTGGAACAGCCCACCTACCTCGAGCAGTACGAAGCGATGCCGGCGAACCCGGCGCCGTCCCTGGCGGCGACCGCTCCGCAGCACTTCCCGCTGCCGGGCGCCACGGACGACTTCGTGCAGATGACCGACGACGTGGTGGGCGCGACGAGCGTCGCGTCCGGAAGCGTGAACGACGTCTTCCATGTGAACTTCGCCAGGAATCCCCTCACCGGCGTCGTGGACGTGGTGGCGAACGCCGTGGGCGGCCAGCCCCTCGTGTTCCGCTACCTCAAGGACGAGGACCACGGTCCCTGGCCGCTCGCCCCGGGGCTCCAGAACCGCAGCCAGGAGGTCTGGGCGGTGCTGCGGGAGTTCCCGGCGAGCCTCGAGCTCACCCTCGACCTCGAGAACAACCCCAGGCAGATCCTCTGGAACAACTCGGTCCAGACCGACGTCGCCGTCGCGCTGCACCTCTACACGTCGCCCGTGGCGAGCCCGCCGGCGAACGGCTCCCGGATACGCGCGGCGGGCTGGATCGACCGCGAGGCGGGCTACACCGGCTCCGGCACCGGGCCCCTCGGCCTCGCCCCCTCCGGGACGCTCACCCTCGACCTCCCGGGCAGCGGCCAGCACGAGATCCACGCCGTCACGTCCCAGATGATGCGATTCGACGTCGGCATGACGCACGCGACGCTGCTCCCGGCCCCGTTCGTCGGTGACACCCCCAGCCGGACCACCGACCTCCGCGCTCGCATCAGCGTCCCGCAGGACGTCGCCGTCACCTGGACGCCGGCCGTGGGCGGAGGGCTCCAGAAGGCGGCCGTGACCACGTCGGCCGGGCCCGTCCCCGACGCCGAGGGGATCGTGACCTCGACCGATCCCGGCGCCGGGGCGACCGGCTACGGCGCGCTCACAGCCGCGTTCCTCACCATGCCCGCGGCCCCCCCGGATCTCGTCGCCACCCAACCGGGCCATTTCGACCCCTCGCCGGTGACGCCCGCTGTGGACCAGCAGCACCTGCAGTTCCGCCAGAACGTCGACACGCAGACGGACGTCGCCGCCTTTCACCTCTTCGACCTGGACGGCGCCGCCTACGAGAAGCTCACCGACGGGGCGGTCAAGGTGGTCGCAGATGTCACCGGCGGTCGCAAGACCGGCCTCTACACACTGCGCTCAGACTCCCTCGGGAGCCTCTCGAACGCCTGGGCGATGCTCGCCGGACTCCCCACCCATCTCCAGGTGGTCCTCGACACGCGCGACATCCCAGAGGACGCGGATCCGATCCGGGTCGACTGGGGCCTCGCCCAGCGCAGCGGCGCTGCGCTCGCAGTCGTGCAACTCGACCTGAACACCTACGACGCGATCCGGATGTCGGGCTGGCTGGGGACCGCCACGGGCACGGCCGACGGGCTGCCGGCGAGCGGCTTCGTCACCTACACACGGGCCGAGGCGCAGAACCTGCCCATTCCCGCGCAACCGACGCGCACCATTGACGCCCTCTGGCAGGTGTCAGACCCGATGCAGGCCCGAGTCGGCGTTGCCACATCCGACAACTGGTTGGCGGGGCTCTTCGGTGCCCCGCAGTGGGCCGACCGGGGGATCATGACGACCCTCGTCCCCGAGCACGTCGACGTCCACTACCGCTCCGGGCCGGACCCCGACCAGACGACGAAGGGCCGCCTCGAGCGTCTCGTCGTCGACACCTGCTACAGGAAGCCCATCATCGCCGACGACCCGGACGACGACGGTGCGGAACTCCTGGCCGGCGTGGACCCGAAGCTGGTCCTCGTCGGCCTCGCCGTCCTCGGGCGCGACCTCGGAGCGATCCTCACCGGCGGTGACGTCGCCGCGAACCTGGCGAGGCTGGGCGCCGCCAGCCAGGCGATCCAGGACTACCTGAGGGCGCAGGCGGCAGCGGAGGCCGCAGCGGAGAAGGCGCGCCGCGACGCGGCCGCCAAGGAGACGGCGGTGGCCGCCGCCGCCGAGGCGCGCCGGGCGTGGAAGGCGGCCCTGGACCTCAGGGTGCTCCTCCTCAAGGAGGGTTTCGCCCAGCTCGTGCAGGCCCTCTCCCCGCGGGCGAACCTGGGCAACATCGGCTATGGCGGCGCTCCCGACGAAGAGCCCCCCGACGAAGAGGAACCGGACACGGTCGACGACCAGGACCGGCTCCTCGACGGCCCGGGTGAGACCCGGATGCGGGCACCGGAAGAGCTCATGCGCAGCGACGACACGACGGGCGAGCTCACGCCGGTGGACCCGAACCCGCCCCGGGTCGATCCCGGCCCGGCGCCGGCGTACGGCGTGGGCGCCGACGACCCCGAGGAGTTCGACGCGCTGCAGGCGGCGGGAATCGTGGTGTGCACGCCGATCCGGGACACCACCGTGATCTTCAAGCACAACAAGGACCTGCTCCTGGCATCGCCGTTGGTGTCGGACATGTCGGTGCCCGAAAGCGCGTCGCCGGTGCAGTTCCCGGCGATGAACGCCTACCCCACCGACCACGTGCAGTTCGGTTCGTCCCGCCTCCTCGGCCAGGAAGAGGACACCACGGCGGCCGTCAAGGTGAAGCTCGTCGAGATCGAGACGGCGGCGTTCGACGCCTCGAACTTCCTCAACGGCTCCGGGGCGCCGGTGTTCGACCGGAAGAAGATGTGCTTCACGGGCCGGTTCACCCCCTGGAAGACCGCGCAGGGTGCCGCCACCGGGGACCTCCCCGTCCACGTCTTCTTCGACAAGGGCCGCACGACGCCGACCTTCTGGTACGACGGGTCCTTGGAGCTGCCTTCCGTCCCGCTCGGCGGCGAGCGGTTCCCGCTCTTGTTCCGCCTCAAGTTCATCCGTCCGCACAGCGGCCAACTCGGCGACCTCGTGGGCGACGAAGCCCTCCTCGCCCCGGTGAACCCGTTGCTGGAGACCGTGCGGGAGGGTTGCCCGGTCGCCCTGCGCACGAACCCGGAGTCCGAGGTGTTCCTCGGCGGACCGATCGACGGTTCCAAGCTCGCAGGTTGGATCAAGGGCATCCTCCGCACCGGCACAGACGTCAGCGTCGCCAAGACAATCCAGTACGAGCTCACGCCGATCGTGGTGCCACCCGGCGACGGCATCGACGCCGCCATCTTCGCCGCGAAGTACAACTCGGGGAACCGCTACTTCGGCCTCGACGCCGGCCTGCGTGTCCCGCTGCCGCACTGGCTCTGGGTCGACCAGCCGTACCTCGGCGTCTGCGGGGGCGGCAAGCAGGACGTCCACACCTGCATGACCCAGGTGCCATACAACGCCGAACCCCGCATCGACGTCGTCCTGGGCTGGAACTCCGACGGGCCCGGCTTCGGCCACCTCCACGTCCTCTTCATGAACGACGACCCGAGCGCGGCGAGCGAAGCGGACCTGAACGTGAACAGGATGACGTACGACTGGGACATACCCCGGTCGTTCCATGTGGACGGCTGGTTCAAGCAGCGGCCCCGCGACGGCTTTGTGGACGTGAAGCTGCACCTTACGCAGGCCCAGTCGCTCAGCGACGTCGTCCTCGCCTACTGGGACCCGAAGAAGCCGGCCCGCTGGGGCGACGCCTCGGAGTCCTCCGACCCCGAGAACGCCGTGGCGAACTACCAGCTCGTGATGCGTGACGTCCCCGCGGACTTCACGGCGACGGCGACGATCTACGCACCCAAGTACGCCAACCGGGACCCGGACAACATCTCCGTCCCCGGCCATTCCATGCGAGACCCCGACACGCTCCGCGGCCTCGTCGTGCATGCCGACCTCGACCTCAACCAGTCCTCCTGGCTGCGCATCAGGCTCGACAGCCGGAAGTCCCGCTACGACACGGGCTGGAAGAAGGGCTGGGGGGAGGACCCCGCCAAGAACGTCATCAGGGCCTCCTACGAACAGGAGTTCAAGACGGACACGAGTTGGGTGCAGGTGGTCTACCCGGGGCTGCACCTGTCAGCGGCCCAGCAGACGGCGATCTTCCGGGCGTGGAGCGACGACTACGTCAACGGGGGCCTGCCGGTCGGGGGGCTCACCACGTTCCTCGACATGGACCTGGGCGTGCGTGTCACCCTGAAGCAGGTGTCCTCGGTCGGGCTCCACCTTGACGCCACGCATCTCACGCAGTCGGTGAAGTCGAGCGAGTTCTCCACAGGCGGCACGGCGATCGTCGACCTCGGGGAGCCCCTGCACGTGGGCGGGACGTGGACATGGAACGAGGGCGCCTGGTACGACGACCGCTACACGAACTTCACCATCCTCGGCTTCCCCACGACGGAGACGGGCACGGGTCGTGACGACGTCGTTCTCGTCAACCGGGCGGGCAACTTCTGGTCGAGCTGGAAGTGGATGCGCTGCGGGAACCAGCTCGACATGTCCGACCTCGGGATCATCGGCTGGGTGCAGCCGGTGACCACGAGCGGCGCTGTCTCGTATTTCCACTACAACATCGGCCCCATGTTCAGTTGCACGAAGTGGAGCAACATCTTCACGGGCGGCCTCGTGAACAAGTTCAACAAGCTCGTGAACGCCATGAACGACGCGTCCACGGTGAGCGCGACCAGCGGGGGCTGGCCGCTGCCCGACGTCCTGCCCCGGGACACGGCGAGCCCGGGGAACTGGGGAGCGTGGTGGTACCACACCGGGGGCGCCGACTACGACAACAAGATCACGTGGAACGGGCCCTACCCGACCTCCGGTGGCTTCCTCTGGATGGCCGACGGCACCTACCTGCGCATCGCCACCCGCCACAGCCAGTGCGGCCAGATCGAGGTCTTCCTCTTCGGCTACTACTCGAACGGCCAACTCAGATCCGTGAACCGGGTGGGCCGCATCGACAAGAACTTCGGTGCCACCCTCTGCCGGAACACGCGGTGGAAGATCGAGGTGTCGCCCTTCGTCTCGTCGGTGTCGAACCGGGTCCAGGTCGGCATCCGCGCCCAGTACGACCGCAAGAACATCTGGGGCAACTGGAAGAACGACTGGAAGTGGGAGGCTGCTCTCGCCCGCACGTTCACCTTTGACGCTTCCGGCAACGGCGGCCAAGCCCCCCTCACGGGGACGATCAACCCCACCCCGTACTCGGCGGTGCCCGGGACGACCGTGAGCTTCAACTCCGGGACCTCGTCCTACAACCTGCCCTGCTGGTTCTACCCCGGGGACGGTTCGAAGCCGACGAAGAAGAGCGGCGCCAACCCGCCCTTCACCCACCAGTACCTGTTCCCCAGCCAGCACGCCTGGAACCCATCCGGGAACCACACGGCGATGCACGTCTGCTACGGGGGGACGAGCCCGTCGAGCAACAACGTGGCCCAGGGCACCTACGGCTTCGCCAACGCCCCGTAGGGGTGAGGGGACCTACGGCGCCGGGGCGCGCTTCACGGCGAAGGTGCCGCTGCCTTCCGCGACGACGTCGCCGGCGGCGTCGGTGATCGTGGCCCGGGCGAAGGCGGTGGAGCGGGTGAGGCGGGTCACCTCGCCCCGGAACGCCAGGGGCTCGTCCTGGCCCGCCGCGCGCAGGAAGGACGTTTTGATCTCCAGGGTCACGGCCCGGTCGCCCTTGTCCGTGGCGGCGGCGAGGGCGAAGTTCATGACGGCGTCCACGACCATGGAGATGACGCCGCCGTGGACTGCGCCGCCCGGGTTGCAGGCGAGCGCCGTCGGCTTCCACGTCCCCGACGAAGAGGCTTCGTCGTAGCCGGTGAAGGCGACGCCCACGTCCGCCAGGATCGCCATGCCGCCGTCACCCAGCCACCGGTCCATGCTCCTCGGCATCCCGGGACTGTAGCGGCCCGTCGGTGGGTGGGCCTGCCGGCGGGGTGGGGCCCCCGCCGGCACGCGGAGCGCCGCCAGGTGCGGAGAAATCAGGAGAGCCCGGATAGCCTCACAGCGCGACGAGGCCCGATGGCGAAGGAGTTGGCGTGGCGAAACCGTTCCGTTTCGGCGTCCAGGTCGGGGGGCTGCCCCGGGACACATGGGCCGAGTACGTCCGCGCTGTCGAGGACATGGGGTACTCCAGCCTGCTGGTCCCCGACCATTTCGGCAAGCAGTGGGATCCCTTCGTCCTCATGACGGCGGCGGCGGCCGTGACCGAGCGTCTCGTCGTGGGCAGTCTCGTCCTCGACGTCGACTACCGCCATCCCGTCACCGTGGCCAAGGCCGCCGCCTCCCTCGACGGGCTCTCGGGCGGTCGCCTGGAGCTCGGCATCGGGGCGGGCTGGATGGTGGACGACTACGAGCAGGCCGGGATCCCCTATGACCCGCCCGGTGTGCGTATCAGCCGCCTCGAGGAGGCCCTCGGGGTCCTGAAGGCGATGTGGACCCAGGACGTCGCCGGCTTCACCGGTGAGCATTACACCGTGACGGGGATCACGGGGGCCCGGGAGTCCGTCACGGTACCCCACCCGCGCCTCACCCTCGGCGGTGGGGGTCCCAGGATGCTCGCTCTCGCCGGCCGCCACGGCGACGTCGTGGGTGTCAACGCCTCCCTTCACGAGGGCCGCATCACCCCGCAGACCGCGAACGACCTCACCCCCGCCCGTGTCCGGGAGAAGATCGCCTGGGCCCGCGAAGGCGCGGCCGCCGCCGGGCGCGACCCCGACACCCTCGAGTACCAAACGCTGAGCTTCGTGGTCGCCCTCGTCGACGACCCGGCGGGCATCCGCCAAGGCGTGGCGGCAGGGACGGGGATGTCCGAGGAAGACGTGGCGGACTGCCCGTTCTTCCTTGTCGGATCGGCGGCGGAGGTGCGCGAGCAGTTGCAGCGTCGCCGCGAGGAGGCCGGCATCAACTACGTCGTCATCCAGGGCACGAGCCGCGACGACCTGGCCCGGTTTGCCGAGGCCGTGGTGGCCCCTCTCGCGGGCACCTGATCGGAGTCAGGTCGTCGGCGTCGCCTCCGGGTCGCGCCGGGCGTCGGCGGTGTCCTCGGCGTCGTCCGTCTCGGCGTCGCCTTCGGGGCTCGCCGCGGTGGGCCGGGCAAGGGCGAGGGCTGTGATCATCGTCACGGCCGCCGTGAGGGCCATGAGCGGCAGTGTGATGAAGCCGAACTGCTCGAAGTAGATGATGGCGCAGGGGGGGCCGACGGCAGAGCACGAGTCGCCGAACACGTCCGGGAAGCGTTCTATGAGGATGTGGTACACCGACACCAGGGAGCTCACGGCGAGGACGGGGATCGCGTAGGTCCGGATCGACACGTCACGGCGGAACGCTGCGATGCCCAGGATGATCGCCCATGGGTAGATCCCGATGCGCTGGTACCAGCAGTACCTGCACGGGGCGAAGTGTGCGACGTCGGAGTAGTAGAGGCTACCCAACATCGCCACCACGGCGATCGTCCAGGCGAGGTTGAGGGCGACGGGGGCGACTTCGTCGCGGAAGCGGGCGAAGAGGCCGGCGCCGGTCGCCGAGAACCGGGAGGTTCCCGCGAGCACCCAGGTGACGGCGCAGAACGCGAAGCAGACGAGGGTGAGGACGCCGAAGAAGGCGTTGAAGGTCTTGACGGGCACCGGGCTACAACCCCATGGGAGAGGACTCCAGGGCCTTGACGAGGCCCGTGTCGTCCCCGGCCAGGGTGACACGGGCGGCGCCGCGACGGCCCGAGAGATAGAGGAGGATCTCCCCGGCGGGGCCGCTGAGCTCGGCGCCGGCCGTGGCGGGGTCGGCGCGGCGGACGAGGAGGCGCCCCACGCGCAGGGCGAGGCGTTCCCTGTCGCCCGCCTCGAGGAGGAGCGCTCCCTCTGCTCCCCGCACGCGGGCGAGGTTGAGGCGGGCCACGCGTCTGAGATGGTGCCACAGCATCCCGGAGAGCTCGGCCCCGGGATCGGGGCGGTCGAGCGTGAGGTCGCCGCGGGCGACGTCCTCGTTGTGGATCCAGTACTCGGCCAGGTTCACGAGGGTGCGGTCATAAAGGAAGGGCGGACCCTTGCCCAGCGCCTCGACAAGGTGCTCGCGGCCCCGGGCGACGCGCCGGGCCATGAGCCGCCTCGTGAGCGGAGCGAAGGGGGCGAACACGATGCCGGGGCCCGCGAGTAGAGGCTCGCGTTCGCGCACGACGAGATGGGCGGCGAGGTCCTCCACGGTCCACCCCTCGCAGAGTGTGCGGGCCTGCCACTGCTCGTCGGTGAGATGGCCGAGGACGTCGACGAGCCAGCGACGCTCGTCGGCGACGAGGCCGGCGATGAGGCGCATGTGGGCCATGGCGGCAGCCTACCCCTCCCGTCGGCGGACGTGGTTCTCCCCCGGACCCGCAAGAATGGTGCACCATGGTCGCCGCCGTCACCCTGTGGTCGCTGCGGGCCCTCGGCGTCGTCGCCGTCGGGTTCGTCTCGGGGGTGCTGTCCGGGATGTTCGGTGTGGGCGGGGCGGTGCTCACCACCCCCGGGATCAGGGTCCTCGGGGCGACCGCCGTGCAGGCGATCGGCTCCACGATCCCGCCCATGCTTCCTGGTGCCGTCTCGGGCACGATCCGCTACGCCCGCAAGGGCCTCGTCGACTGGCGGGTCGCCCTCGTGTGCGGTGGGCCGGGAGCGCTGCTGGCGCTCGCCGGCGCCGCCACCTCCGCGGTCGTGAACGCCCACGTCCTCATGATCGTCACGGCGGCGCTGATGGGCTGGACGGCGTGGCGCACGGCGAGAGGCCCCGAGACGGGAGCCGGCAGCGGCGCGGACCTCCCCTCCGGCTCCGCGCCGGCCGGGGGCCCGGGCGCCGCCGCCGGGGGAGGGCCGCAGGCGGAGGCGGACGACCCCCGCCCGTCCCTGCTCTCTCTCGTCGTCGTGGGGGCCTTTGCCGGCTACCTCGCCGGGCTTCTCGGCATCGGCGGAGGGATCGTCATGCTGCCGGCCTTCACCACCGTGCTCCGCCTCCCCATCAAGACGGCCGTTGCCTCGAGCCTCGTGGCGGTGGCGATCTTCTCGGTCCCGGCCATGATCGGCCAGGCCCTCCTGGGCCACGTCGACTGGGCCTATGCCCTCCTCCTCGCCGTGGGTGTGGTCCCCGGGGCGCAGATCGGTTCCGCGGTGACCGTGGGGGCCTCGGCCGTGCACACACGAGTCCTCGTAGCCGCCTTCCTCGGTCTCCTCGCTGTCGTCTACGGGGTCACGGAGGCGGTCGCCCTCTTCCGGTGAGGTTCGCGGGCCGGTCAGCGCAGTGCCCTACCGGCGGCCGGGCGCGTCGGCGCCTCCGTGAGGCGACTGGGGCGCCAGGGCGGCGCGGCGGGCGTGGCGGACGACCGCCGCGCAGATGGCCGGGGCCACGTCCGGGAGGGGGAGTATCTGGGCGGCGGCGCCGATCTCGGCGGCGGCCCTCGGCATCCCGTAGACGACGCAGGTCTCCTCGGCCTCGACGATCGTGTGGGCGCCGGCGTCCCGCATGGCCAGGAGGCCTGCGGCACCGTCCTCGCCCATGCCGGTGAGGAGGACCCCGACTGCGTCGGGGCCGGCCGCGGCCGCCGCCGAGTCGAACAAGACGTCGACTGCGGGGCGCTGGTGGTGCACGGGGGGGGCGGTGTCCAGGCGCACGTTGTAGCCGGCGTCCGCGCGCCGCAGGACGAGATGGTGGCCCCCCGGGGCGACGAGGGCGAGGCCGGGTTCCACTGTGTCCCTGTCCCGGGCCTCCCGTACTCGCAGCCCGCAGATGGAGTCGAGACGCCTCGCGAAGGGGTCGGTGAAGGACGCCGGGAGATGCTGGCAGACCAGGACGCCCGGGCTCGCGGGGGGGAACCGGGCGAGGACGTCCTCGATGGCGCGGGTGCCGCCGGTGGATGCGCCGATGATCACAGGGTGGCGGGCGAGCTCGTCGCGGCTGAGGGCGGCGAAGGCCAGTTCGGACAGGGAGGGCACTTCGCGGCCGTCCGGTCTCCGCCGCCGCGGCCGGGCGGCGTCGAGGACGGCCCGGGTGAGCTGGGCGGCCATGTCGTCGCTGCCGGTCACGGATCTGGGCTTGGGGACGACCTCCCGCGCGCCGAGGTCCAGGGCCCGGAGGACGACGCCGTCGTCGCCGTGCGCCAGGGATGTGACGACCACGACGGGGAGCGGGTAGTGGATCATGAGCCGCTCGAGGAAGTCGAGGCCGTTCATGCGGGGCATGTCGACGTCGAGGGTGACGACGTCGGGCTCGTGGGCCGCGATCTGCTCCCGGGCCTCGAAGGCGTCCGATGCCGTGGCCACGACGTCGATGCCGGGGTGCGCGCAGAGTGCCTGGGACAGGGCGCGGCGCACGACGGCGCTGTCGTCGACGACGAGGACGCGTACCGGGGTGGGGGGGATGGCGTTCACGGGGCGGCTCTCCTGTACACGCCCGGCTGCACGTACCGGAAGCCGGAGGGCGTGCACCCCAGGCTCTCCGCCAGGCCCGTGAAGAGGAGGCCGTCTTCGGTGAGAAGCTCGCGGAAACGGGACACCAGCCGGGAGCGCGTCTCGTCGCCGAAGTAGATCATCACGTTGCGGCAGAAGACGGCGTCGAAAGGGCCGTGCATGGGCCAGGTGCCCATGAGGTTGAGGCGGGCGAAGCGCACGACCTCGCGGAGCCTGTCGCCCACGACGAGGGCAGCGGCCCCGTCGGGCACCACCACCCTGTGGAAGAACCGGCGGAACAGGGAGGGGGGGACGTCACGGGCCGCCTCCTGGGGGTAGCGACCCCTGCGCGCCACCTCCAGCACGACGGAGGAGATGTCCGTGCCGAGGACCTTGAGGTCCGGGCCTCCGCCAGAGGCGGCGGTGGCGGCAATCGAGTACGGCTCCTCGCCCGTGGAGCACCCGGCGCTCCAGATGCGCAGGCGCGCCGGGGGGGATCGACGCCGGCGCATCTCCTGGGAGAGGTAGTCGAAGTGGACGCGTTCGCGGAAGAAGGAGGTCCGGTGCGTGGTGAGGGCGCTGACCAGGACGCGGGTCTCCTCGCCGGTGTCCTCCTGGAGCCGGTTGACGTAGTCGGGGAAGCCGTCGAGGCCCAGAGCGACGAGGCGTCGCGACAAGCGAGCTCGTACGAGGTGGCGCTTGGCGTCCTCCAGGAGGATTCCGGTCTGGGCGTGCAGGAGGTCGCGGATCACCCGGAACTCGCTGTCTCCGAGCTCCACGCCGGACGGCCAGGGGGCGAGCCTGTTCAAAGTGGCCCGCCGGTGTCGCGCACCCCGCTCTGCGAACCGGCCAGGGCGAGGGCGGCGTCCACGTCGACGATCACCTGCACGCGCCCTGCCGACTTCGCCATCGCTGACACGAAGGGGACGCCTTCTCCCCCGGGGAGCTCCGGGGGCCCCTCTATGTCCTTCTCCGCGACCCGGAGCACCTCCAGGACCTCGTCCACCACGCAACCCACCTCTCCGGTCGTCGTGCGGCACACGACGATGCACGTGTCGCGCACGTCGGCGACGGCCTCCATGCCGAAGCGGAGGCGGAGGTCGACGACGGGGATGACCTGCCCCCGCAGGTTGACCACCCCCCGGACGTAGGACGGGGAGCGGGGGAGGGCCGTCACCGTTAGCATGGCGACGATCTCCCTCACCCTGAGGATGTCCAGGCCGCACTCCGTCCCGCCCAAGCGGAACATGAGGTACTTCGCGTCCGGGGGGGGAGCGAGGTCCGGACCTGCCTGCACTGGGGTCGCGTTCGTCATGGGTGTGCGCTCCTCGGGCCGGCCGGGGCGCTCCCGGGGGCGGCCTCCACGGGACAATCGGCCGCGTCCGGGGTGCCATGACCGGGGCGCTCCGAGACGAGCTCGACCACGTCGAGGACGAGACCGACGGAGCCGTCGCCGAGGATCGCGGTCCCGGAGATGCCCGGCGTGTGGGCGACGGCCGCCGGGAGGGGCTTGGCGACGACGCGGAGCTGCCCCAGAAGGGAGTCGACGAGGAGGGCGGCGCAGCGGGGGCCGGCGTCCACCACCACGACGAGGCCCTCGGTGGGGTCGGTCACGGCGTCGGGGACGCCGAAGACGTCGTGGATGCGCACGAGGGGAACGAGAGACCCGCGGGACAGGACGAGCTCCCCGTCGCCGGGCGTGCTCACGAGGGCGTCCGGGCCGGGCTGTTGGGTGGTCTCGATCAGGGTCGTGGGGACGACGTAGCGTTCGGTGCCCACGCCGACGAGCATGCCGCGGGTCACGGCGAGGGTGAGGGGGAGACGGACGGAGAAGGTGGTGCCGGCTCCAGGGACGGACGTGACCTCGACGCGGCCCCCCACGGCCTCGATGCCGCGGCGCACGACGTCCATGCCCACGCCGCGCCCGGAAACGCCCGTGACCCTCTCGGCCGTGGAGAACCCGGCGGAGAATATGAACGCGGCCACCTCGGCGTCCGACAGGCCGTGGCTGCCGTCGGTGAGGCCCCGCTCCCTGGCCTTGGCGAGGACACGTCCACGGTCGATGCCGGCGCCGTCGTCGGCGATCCGGACGAGGACGTGCTCACCGGCCTGGGCCGCGGTGATCCGTACGGTGCCCCGCGCTGTCTTGCCCGCCCGGCGCCGCTCCTCGGGCGCCTCGACACCGTGGTCGACGGCGTTGCGCACCATGTGCATGAGCGGGTCCGTGATGGCCTCGACGACGTTGCGGTCCAGTTCGGTGTCCTCCCCCTCCAGGACGAGGTCGACGTCCTTGCCCGTGCGAGCGGCGGCGTCGCGCACGACTCGGCCCATCTTGGTGAGCGTGCCCTTGAGGCGGACCATGGCCATGGCGAGCGCGAGGTCCTGAAGCTCCCGGGTGAGCTTGGCCGCGACGTCGACCTTGCGGGCGAGGCGCTCCTGCGTGGTGACGATCTCCTCGACGGCGATCGTCGAGTGCGTCACGACCAGTTCGCCCACGAGAGCCACGAGGCGGTCGAGTCGCTCCGTGGAGACCCGGACGCTGCGGTCTCCTCTCGGGGCGGGAGGGCGGGGACCGTTGCCGGGGGCCGTGCTCGGCGCATGGGCGGCGGGTCGCTCGCCTCCGGATGGCCCCCATACTCCCCCGGAGAGCGCCTCCAGGAGTCCGGCGAGGTTGCCGGGCGGCTCGGGGTCCCCTCCCGCGGCCGACACCTCCACGAGGTCGACGAGGCGCCGCAAGGTGTCGACGGTCTCGAGGAGGAGGCTCCCTGTCGCGGCATCGAGGGGGCGGGCGCCGGAGCGGACGCCCTCTAGGAGATCCTCGGCGGCGTGAGCGAGGGAGCCCACGGCCGTGCTCCCCAGGAACCCGGCCATGCCCTTCAGGGTGTGGAAGGTGCGCAGGAGACCGTCGAGGGCCTCGCGGGGAGGCCGTCCCTCGGCCCGGGCGGCCTGCTCGCAGGCCAGCAGGGCGTCTTCGGCCACGGCGAGATGCTCGCGGGCCTCGGCGAGGAACTCGTCGACGAGGGTCGCGTCCACACCCCCGGGCAGGATCTCGGGGCTGTCCGGAGGCGCCGGCGGCGCCAGGCGCTCTTCCAGGTGGCGACGTGCGGCGTCGATGCCGTCCCCTCCCCCCGCCATGGCCGTGAGGAGCGCGGCCACGGCGTCGCGGATGCCGGGGGGGTCACCGCCGGTTCCGGCGTGGAGGGCCTCCAGGGCGTCGAGGACGAGGTCGAGGTGGGCCGCCGCGGGGTCGTCCAGATCGGGATCCGCTTCCAGGTGCTCCTCGATCTCCGCGCCCACGCCGGCGAGCGCAGCGCGGTCGGAGGGGTCGAGGGCAGCGACGCGTCCTGCCCAGCCGATGAGGGGGTCGGAGGCGTCTCCTGGCATCGTCAGCTCCGGAAGAAGGCCCGTTCGCGGCGTGGGCGGGCCGGGGATGCCGTGGTGGGTGGTTCCGGGGGAGGGGGAGCGGCCTTGGCGGCCTCGTCGGACGCGAGCAGAGGACCCACCGCCTCCCGGAGGGCGTCGACCGTGAAGGGCTTCGTCACGTAGGCGTCCACGCCGTCCTGGGCGAGGGCCTCGGCCACTTCGGCGTCGTCGGCTTCGCCACTCACGACCACGACGGGAACGCGCCCGTCGGTCTCCCTGTCCCGGAGGTGCCGGACGACGTCCATGCCCGACATCTCGGGCATGAGCCAGTCGACGAACACGATCCCGGTGACGTCGGGGTCGAAGCGGGAGATCCCTTCGGGCCCGTCGGTGGCCTCCTCGAACTCGAAGTCGCCCAGGCCGGCACGGCGGAGCACTTCGATGAGGACCCTGCGCAGGAAGCGGGAGTCGTCGATCACCAGAGCGTGGACGGCCATGGCTCTCCTTGTCATGGGCCCTGCGGCGGGCCATGTGGCGCGCCGGTCGGACCGGGGGGATCGCTCCTGTCCTCGCATCGACCAGCGGGAGCGGGCGGTTGAGCGAGTAGCGGAGGGACCCGGGATTCCGGGCCCGGTGGTTTCGCCTCAAGTTGTGGAGAAGTCGACCGATTCCCTGGGGGGGGTGGATCGTGGTCGGATAGGAGCGCGGTGTCACGAGCAGGAACCCCCCGGACGGGCCGCTGGGTCCGTCTGCTTCGCGGTGTGCGGATGCGTCCCCGGCTGCTGGTGGGCTTCGGCGTCATGGTCGTCGTCGCCGGCGTGCTCGCCGGCATCGGCCTGGCGTCCCTGACCCGCCAGCGCGACCTCGCCCGCGAGGAGGCCCGGATGCGGGCCGCCGTCGTGAAGGTCCGCGAGGCCGCTGTGGCGATGCGCCACGAGGAGGCCCTCCAGAACGAGTACGTGCTCTACGGCGAGGAGAGGTACAGGGCCGACTTCCTGAGGTCGGCAGGGATGGCGGTTCGTCTCGTGCAGGACGCGGAGCGGATCGACGGCGGACGTGCCCACGCGGGCGACTACCGGAGGATCCGGGACGCGGACGTCGTGCATGACGGGCGCGTCACGCGCGAGGTCTTCCCCGCGGTCCAGGCGGGGGACTCCGGGCGGGCCCGGGAGGCCAACCGGGGGGCCGTGGACGCTCTCGGCGAGGTCACGGCGCTCACCGAGGGGCTCATCGACAAGGTCAACGACGACATCCTCGCCGTGGAGGCGGAGATGACCCGTTCCGCGGACGAGAGCCGCACGTTCCTCCTCGTCGTGGCGCTCTGCGGCATCGCCCTTGCGGTGGCCCTGGCGCTCAGCATCTCTCGGTCCGTCACGAAGCCGCTCGCCGATCTGGAGGACGTCGCCCGGGGCCTTTCCAGGGGGGAGGCCGACCTCGAAGTGCGCTACGAGGGCGGCGACGAGATCGGCACCCTCGCCGAGGCCTTCCGCTCCGTGGTGGCGTCCGAGCGGGACGTGGCCGCGGCGGCGGACGCTCTCGCCCGGGGAGACCTCTCCGCCGAGCTCACCCCACGCTCGGAGGCGGACACGCTGGCCCGGAGCTTCGCTGAGATGGTGGGCACGCTGCGGGCGATGGCGGGCGAGCTGCGGAGTCTCCAGGACGGCTTCTACCAGGGGGACCTCTCGCTGCGGGGCGACGCCGAGCGCTTCCGGGGCACGTACCGCGACCTCGTCGCCGGTGTGAACGAGATGATCGCGGCGGTCGTGGGGCCGGTCGAGGACGCCTCGGTCGTCCTGGCGCGCCTTGCCGCCCGTGATCTCACGATGCGGGTCGAAGGCGAGTACGGGGGCGAGTTCGGGCGCATCAAGGAGTCCGTGAACGCCGCCGCAGCCCATCTGGACGGCGAGCTCGTGCGTGTGGCGGAGGCGGCGGAGCAGGTGGCGGCGGCGGCGGACGAGATCGCCGCCGGCTCACAGTCTGCGGCTCAGGGCGCGTCGGAGCAGGCGGCCGCTCTCGAGGAGGTGTCGGCGACCATGACCCAGCTCGCGGACCTCAGCCGGGGGAACGCCAGGCACGCGGCGGAGGCGGCGGGCACCGCGGAGGCGAGCAGGCAGCTTCTCGGGGAGGGCAACGAGCATGTGGGACGCCTGGCGGTCTCGATGGGGGACATCGGACGTGCGACGGGGGCGACGGTGGGGATCGTGAAGACGATTGACGAGATCGCCTTCCAGACCAACCTCCTGGCGCTGAACGCCGCCGTGGAGGCGGCCCGGGCGGGCGAGGCCGGACGCGGCTTCGCCGTCGTGGCCGACGAGGTGCGCAACCTGGCCATGCGTTCGGCGGCGGCGGCGAAGGACACGGCGGCGCTCATCGAGGCCGCCCAGGCGTCGGCGGACACGGGCATGGCCGTGGCCGGGGAGGTGAGCGAGACGCTCGCCGGGATCGAGGAATGCGTGGCGCGGGCGGCCGAGGTCGCCGCGCAGATAGCGGAGGCCTCGTCCCAGCAGAGTGACAACATCTCCCAGGTGACCGTTGCCGTGCAGGAGGTGAACTCGGTCACCCAACAGATGGCGGCCAACTCCGAGGAGGGGGCGGGCGCCGCCGAGGAGCTCTCGGCGCAGGCCGCCGGGATGCGGGCGGCGACCGGGCGCTTCCGCCTCACGGGCAGGGAGCGACGTCGCTCCGGGGGCGGTGACGGCGCCGGGGCGGTGTCGCGGTCGGGGCGCATCCAGACCGTGAGCGCCCGTGAGCTCATCCCGTTCGACGAGGACGACGAGGAGATCCTCGAGGAGTTCTGACCTCCCGCACGAGTCGGGGTCAGTTCCGGAGTGCTCCGGCGTGGCTGCCCGTCGGGAGGCGCACCTCTACGCGGGTGCCCTTGCCCGGGGCGGAATCGATCGCGCAGGTGCCGCCGAGGTCGGCGGCGCGGCGACTGAGGTTGCCGAGGCCGAAGCCGCGGGGCACCTCGGCGGGATCGAAGCCGGCGCCGTCGTCCGCCACCGCGATGACGACGACCGGGGCGGGCTCGGAGACCTCGCTGTGGACCTCGACGGAGATCCGCTCCGGGCGGCCGTGCTTGATCGCGTTCACGAGCGCTTCGCGCACGATCTGGCGCGCGGACGCCAGGTAGGGGGAGAGCACCGTGGCGGCGGCGGGCTCCAGGACGAGGTCCACGGTGGCGCCCGTGAGGGAGCGGTAGCCCTCGACGAGCGTCCCCAGGTCCTCGACGACGTCGGCGTGCGGTATCCGGTTGAGACCGTGGACGTACTCGCGGAGGTCTGCGATCACACAGTCGAGCCTGTCGACGACCTGGGCCCGGATGTCGGGGCGGCCCACGTCGGGGGGGATGGACTCGAGCAGGAGGCCGGCGGCGAAGAGCTCCTGGATGGCGCCGTCGTGGATGTCCATGGCGATGCGGTTGCGGTCCTCGCTCAGGGTGAGGTCGCGCACGCGGTCGCGCAGCTCGAGGCTCTGTTGGCCGAGGGCAACCTGCACGGCGAGGCCGCGGAGCCCGGCTTCCTCCTCGGGCCCGAAGCGGTCCTCGGCCCCGAAGACCTCGATCACGCCCAGGCAGGCGCCGCGGGTGACGACGGGCACGGCGAGCACGGAGTCGGCCGCCGGACAGCTCACGAGGACGTCCTCGGGCGCCGCCTCGCCGCTGCTCTCCTGCCACACCCTTGCCTGCATGTCCTCGGCGGCCCGGGAGGCGAGCTCGGGCATCCAGGCGGGTTCGCCGTCGAGTCCCGCCGAGCCGGAGAGGCGGAACTCGTTGCCGTCCACGAGGTAGATCGCCGCCCCGGTGGCCCCCACGAGCTGGGCGGCCTGGGCGGCGGCGAGATCGAGGAGCGCTCCCAGGGAGTCGGCGGTCACGAAGCGGTTGGCGAGGTCGAGGACGGTCTCGAGGTAGCTCTCCGTGCGCGAGAGACGCTGGTATCCCCTCGTGAGCGAGAGGGCGCCCCCCATGAGCGAGCCGATCGTCTCCAAGACCTCCTCGCGCACCGTGGCTTCCCCGATGTCGGTCGTGCTCACGACGAGCGTGGACGTGCGGTCGTCGGCGAGGCGGCGCACGGGGGCGAGGATCACACGGCTGTCCGTGCCGGCGCCGAACGGCTCCAGGGCGTCGGCGGAGCTGGGGCGGAGCACGGCCGTTGCCGGGGTGCGCGAAGCCACAGCCCAAGCGGAGTCGGGACGGAAGACCGTGCCCACTAGGGGCCGGGCCGCCCCGGCCGCCGCCGCCACCTGCACGCCGTGGGAGTGGGGGACGAGCACGGCGGCGGCGGTGACGCCGAGCTCTTCGACGAGCAGGTCGCAGATGGAGCGGCGCACCTGCTCCGGTGAGCGCAGCGTGATGAGGAGACCGGCGGTCTGCTCCACCATGCGGCTCTCCCGCAGGCGAGCGGCGAGCTCCAGGTTGCGGGCCCGCATCTGCACGTTCAGCGAGTCGAGCTCCCGGGCCCTGACGTCGGCGGCCTCGATGGCGCTGCGGAGGCGGATGGCGGCGCCGGCATGGGCGGCGAAGGCGACGGCGAGGGCCTCGTCGGCGTCGTCGAAGCGCTCGGCGCCGATCTTGTCGGCGAAGTAGAGGTTGCCGTACACCTCTCCCTCGGCCACGATCGGCACGCCGAGGAAGGACCGCATCCGCGGGTGGTGGGCCGGGAAGCCCACGGAGCGGGGATCGGCGGAGATGTCCGGGATGCGGACGGGGGCGGCATCCGCGAGGAGGATCCCGAGCACCCCGCGGCCCTGGGGCAGCGTGCCGATGCGGGTCGCGGTGTCCTGGTCCATGCCGTAGGGGATGAAGTCGGCGAGGAGACGACCGCCACTGGCCGAGGTGAGGCCGAGGGCTCCGTAGCGGGCGCCCACGAGATCGCTGGCGAGCTCCACGAGCTTGGGCAGGAAGTCGGGATGCGACACCGATTCGGTGAGGAGGCGAGCGGCGCTCGTGAGAGCGGCGCCGGGATGCGGCGGCTGCGCCCGGTCGGTGTCCTCGGCGGGGGTCTGGCCGACGTCTCTCATGTGTCTCACTGTCGTCGGCCCCACCTTAGCCCGCCGGGTCTCGCCGCCCCGCATGGCGGGAGGGGAAGTCCCGCGGGAGCTCTCCGACGGGGATCACGGCCACTGCCGGGGGGGTGTGCCGGACGGTTGCCCGGAGCGTTGCTGGTGGCGGACGGCGAACGCGGCGGCCTCGGTGCGCCGGGCCATGCCGAGCTTCGAGAGGATGGTGGACACGTAGTTCTTCACGGTCTTCTCGGCCAGGAACACCTCGTCGGCGATCTGGCGGTTCGTCTTCCCCTCGGCGATCTTGTCCAGGATGCGGTGTTCCTGGTCCGTGAGGGACGCGAGGAGGCGGGTGTCCTCGTCTCCGCTCTCGCCCCGGAGGCGGCGCAGGACCCGGTCGTGGACGCTCGGGTCGATGAGCGACTTGCCCGCCGCCACGTCCCGGACGGCCCGGGCGAGGTCGTTCCCCCGGATCTGCTTGAGGACGTATCCGGCGGCGCCGGCGAGGATCGAGTTGAACAGGGCCTCGTCGTCCGCGAACGCCGTGAGGATGAGGACCGCGACGTCGGGGTGCGAGGCCCGGACCTCCCGGCACACCTCGACACCGGAGCTGTCGGGGAGGTTGACGTCGACGACCGCCACGTCGGGGGGGTCCTGGCGGATGCGGCGCAGGGCGTCCTCGGCGGAGCCGGCCTCGCCCACGACCTCGAGGTCCTCCTCGGCGTCGAGCATCGCGCGCACCCCTGCGCGCACCACCTCGTGGTCGTCGACGAGGAACACCCTGATGCGTTCTGTCTCGGTCACGTCACGATGCTCCCATAGACGTGCTCCCGGAGGGCGACGGCGCCGGGGGCGGCGTCGGCGCGATGGACGCGACGCCGGCCCGGGAACGTGGCGATGATTCGGTACGGATCCCCACCCTGGGAGAGGCGCAGGGACCCGCCGAGATGTTCCGCCTCCTCCGCGAGCCCCTTCAGCGTGGGTCCGAGGCCCCCGGGGGGTGGCGACACGTCGCGCACACGGATCTGCGCGGTGACACCGTGGTGGCCGGCGTCGATCGTGACCCGGACATGGCGGGCGCCCGGGATCCGCAGCGCCTCGTGGAATGCCCCCCGGACCACGGCGACGAGCAGTTCCTCCTCCGGGCACGTGAGGGCGGTGTCGACGTCGCCCGTGGAGCGCAGCTCGGAGGCGACCGGCGAATCGCGCGAGTAGACGTCGAAGGCGCGGTGCAGGCGGCGGCTCAGAGGGGCGGGATCCGTGCTCTCCGAGGCGAGGTAGCCCCGGACGGCACGAGCTGCCACCTCGGGTCGGCCGGACTCCATGTCGGCCAGGAGCTCCTCGCACAGGAGGCGTGTGGCCCTCGCGCAGAGACCGGCGACGGCTTCCCGGGCCGCCCCCGTGAGGCGACGGAGGCCGGGCACGGCGGCGGCTCCGAGGAGGCGCAGGAACACCTCTTCGCCGTCGGTGAAGGGCGCCCCGCCCGGTGGGCGGGCGACGAAGAGGATCCCCACCGTGCGTCGGGTGTCCTCGATCGGGATGCCGAGCATGGGTCCGATCTCGGGGTGGCCGGCGGGGAAGCCCCCGAAGAGCGGGTGTGAGCGCACGTCGCTCGTGCGCACCGGGCTTCCCGCGAGGAGGCCGGCGAGGACGCCTTGGCCCTGTGGCGGCCCCATGTCGACGGTGCCATGGACCCCCGTGACGTAGAAATGCTCGATCGTGGCGACCTCGCCCGGTGCGTCGCCGCTGAGGGAGAGGGCGGCGTAGGCGGCGCCGCAGAGACGGCGCGCCAGATCAAGGAGTCCGCCGAACGCGTCCGCGCCGCCCCCCGCCAGGCTGTCGAGGACAGCGCCGACATCGCCGCTCGTCACCCGTCTCGGATCCACCTCCGGATCATGTGGGTCCTGTCACACGCGGGCGAGTGCCGATCGCGCAGTCCTGTTCGGGACTTTCGTCCCGAGTGTGTCGCGCAGGGTCCACCGGTGGTGTGACGGGCTCAGAGGCGGCGGAGGGCGAGTTCGGGGCGGGGCCGGTAGGGGACGAGGCGTACCTTGGCATCGACGGCCACGGCGCCCTCGGTGGAGACGATCACGGGGTTGAGATCCATCTCGACGACCTCGGGGAGGTCCTCCACGAGACAGCTCACACGGATGAGGAGGTCCGTGAGCGCGCCGACGTCCATGGGGGGTCGGCCCCGGTAGCCGGAGAGGAGCCGCGATCCCCGTACGGAGCCGACCAGCTCAGCGGCGTCGAGGTCGGTGAGGGGCAGGACCCGGAAGGCCCTGTCTCCCAGGATCTCCGTGGCGATGCCACCCATGCCGAACATGATCAGCGGGCCGAAAGAAGGGTCCTGTACGACGCCCACGATCGTCTCCACGCCCGCGTCCGCCATCCTCTGGACGACGGCGTCGCCCATCGAGTCCCCCAGCGCCGCGGCCATCTCGTCAAAGGCGTCCATCACCTCCGATGCCGAGGCGAGATCGAGGCGGACGGCGCCCATGTCGGTCTTGTGGACGATGTCGCCGGCGCCGGCCTTGAGCGCCACCGGGTAGCCGAGGGCGTCGGCGGCGTCGGCGGCGTCCTCGGATGAGCCCGCCCTGAGCGTGAGGGCCGTCGGGATGCCGTACGCGGACGTGAGCACGGCCGCTTCGTCGGCGTCCAGCCAGCGGCCGTCGGGCGCGTGGGCCGTCACGGAGTCCACGACCGCACGGGCGAGCTCCGGCGCCACGCCCTGGGGGGTGCGGACGGTGCCCTCGGGTCGGCGGAGCCATTCGCCGTAGCGGGCGGCCCGGGCGAGGGCGAGAGCGGCGGACTCCGGGAAGGCGAAGGACGGGATGCGCCGGGCGGCGGTGCGCATCGGCTCCGGGGTGCCCTCCATGGCAAGGAAGTTCGCCACGATCGCCTTCGGTCCCGCTTCGGCCGAGGCGGACGCGATCGCGACGGCGACGTCGTCCGCTCTGGTGACGAGCGGGGGGGTGAAGATGACGATCACGGCGTCGATGCTCTCGTCTGCGAGGACGAAGCGGAGCGCCTCCCCGTACTCCGCCGGCGTCGCTGACGCCACCATGTCGACGGGATTCCGGACGGCAGCCGCGGAGGGGAGCAGGTCCACGAGGGCCTTCTGGGTGGCCTCGGAGAGCTCTGGGACCTCGAGACCGGCGCCCTCGCAGGCATCGGCGGCGAGGATGCCGGGACCTCCGGAGTTCCCCAGGATGCACACGCGGCGCCCTCGCGGGATCGGCTGGTTGGCGAGCACGCGGGCGACGTCGAAGAGCTGCTCGAGGGTGTCGACGCGCAGGACGCCGGTCTGGTGGAACAGGGCGTCGACGGCGACGTCCGGGCTGGCGGCGGCGGCCGTGTGTGACGAGGCCGCTCGTGTCCCGGCGCCCGAGCGGCCGCTCTTGACGACCACGATCGGCTTCTTGCGCGAGACGCGCCGGGCGATGCGGCTGAACTTGCGCGGGTTCCCGAAGGACTCCAGGTAGAGCAGGACGACGTCGGTTTCCGGGTCGTCCTCCCAGTACTGCAGGAGGTCGTTGCCGCTCACATCGGCCTTGTTGCCCACCGAGGCGAAGGACGAGATACCGAGGTTCAGAGAACCCGCCCGTTCCAGGATCGCGATGCCCAAGGCCCCGGACTGGGAGAGGAATCCCACGCTGCCCCGCTCCGGGGGGGCGGGGGCGAAGGTGGCGTTCATGCTCACGCCGGGCGCCGTGTTCACCACGCCCATGCAGTTCGGTCCGATCATCCGCATGCCGTGGCGGCGGGCGAACTCCACGATGCGCCTCTCCGCGGCGGCGCCCTCGGCGCCTGTTTCGGCGAAACCGGCGGATATCACGATGAGGCCTTCGGTGCCCTTGGCGGCGCAGTCCTCGAGCACGCCGGGGACGGCCGGTGCGGGGACGACGACCACGGCGAGATCGACGTCGTCGGGTATGTCGGTCACCCTGGCGTAGGCGCGCACGCCCCCCACGTGCGGGGCCTTCGGGTGGACGGGGAACACGGGGCCGTCGAAGCCGCAGTCGAGGAGGTTCTGGAAGATCTCGTGGCCGATCGTCCCCGAGCGCGGGCTGGCGCCCACGACGGCGATCGACTCGGGGCACAGGAGCCGGCGGATGGAGCTCGCCTCGGACGTGTGCTCGCGGTCGACGACGGCCGCCTCGGACTCTGCCGTGGGCTCGATGGCGAACTCGAAGTGCACGACACCGTGTTCGAGCTCGCGTTCCAGCACGAAGCCGGCGGCCTGGAAGACGCCCTGCATGCGCCGGTTGTGGGACAGGACGTCGGCGACGAACCTGCTCACGCCGTTGTCGCGGGCGACGACGGCGAGCTGTTCGAGGAGGATCGTCCCGATTCCCCGGTCCTGGTGGGCGTCGTCCACGACGAAGGCGACCTCGGCTTCGTCGGCGCCGGGTAGGCGGTCGTAGCGGCCCACGGCGATGACGTCGTCGCCGAGCTCGACCACGAGGGCCACGCGGTCCCTGCCGTCCACGTCCGTGAAGCGCTCCAGGTCCTTGGGGGAGGGCCGGTAGGCCCCGCTGAAGAAGCGGAAGCGGATGCTCTCGGTTGAGAGACCGTCGTGGAAGGCGAGCAGGCGGGCACTGTCCTCGGGGCGGATCGGGCGGACATGCACCACGCCGCCGTCACGCAGGACGACGTCGGACTCCCATCGCGCTTCACGATCCACCTCCGGCCAGGATAAGGCGGTCGTCGCCGGATGCCCAGGGGACGTTCTGCCCTCGACCGCACGCCCGGCGGCGGCCAGAATCACGGCGTGGCTCGACTGGACGTGACCATGGGGCGCGAGGGGCTCCCGGCGGCGGAGGCGGCACATCGGCTGCGCCGTGACGGGCCCAACGTCCTCCCTGTGGCGAAGCCCCCCCCGGTGTGGCGCCAACTGGCGGCACAGATGCTCCATTTCTTCGCCATCATGCTCTGGGTCGCGGGCATCCTCGCCTTCGGGGCCGGCCTGCCGCAGCTCGGCGTGGCGATCTTCGTCGTGGTCGTCGTCAACGGCGTCTTCGCCTTCTCCCAGGAGTACCGGGCGGAGCGGGCCGCCGACCGCCTCACAGAGCTCCTCCCGCGCCGCGCAACGGTCGTGCGCGGCGGCGTCCCCCGGGACGTGGACGCGTCCGACCTCGTCGTCGACGACGTCGTCGTGCTGGGGGCGGGGGACCGCATCTCGGCCGATCTCCGGGTGCTCGAGGCGCACGCCCTCATGGTCGACGCGTCGATGCTCACCGGCGAGAGCGTGCCTGTCGGCGTGGCGGCGGGGCACGCCGCCCACGCGGGCACGTTCGTCGTCGAGGGCGAAGCCGTCTCCGTCGTGACGGCGACCGGAGCCCGTACCCGCCTCGCCGGCATCGCCACGCTCACCCGGAACGCCCGGCGGCCCCGGAGCCCCCTCGCCCGGGAGCTCCACCGGGTCGTGCGCACGGTCGCCGCGATCGCCGTGGGCGTGGGCGTCGCCTTCTTCGGTGTCGCCCTTCTCGTCGGGAGTCCTCCCAGCGACGGGTTCCTCTTCGCGATCGGTGTCACGGTGGCGCTCGTCCCCGAGGGTCTCCTGCCCACCGTCACCCTTTCCCTGGCGATGGGGGCCCAGCGCATGGCCCGCCGCCACGCCCTCGTGCGGCGCCTGGAGTCGGTGGAGACGCTCGGTTCCACGACCTTCATCTGCACCGACAAGACCGGCACCCTGACTCGCAACGAGATGTCCGTGGTGGAGGTCTGGATGCCGGGGGGCGTCGCCCGCGTGGAGGGCAGCGGATACGAACCGGAGGCGCGCGTCGACGTCGAGGGCGCCGTGCACGG
Organism: uncultured Acidimicrobiia bacterium; assembly: GCA_964370965.1. GTDB lineage: Bacteria > Actinomycetota > Acidimicrobiia > UBA2766 > UBA2766 > CAYJLW01. The sequence goes on from CAYJLW010000004.1 coordinate 35,862, forward strand.
CGACCTCCTGGGCCTCGCCCGGACGGCCGTGAGGTGCTCCAGCGGGCGGGTCGTGCAGGACGAGGGCATCTGGAAGGCCCACGGCGACCCCATGGAGGCGGCACTCGACGCGCTCGCCCGCAGCCTCGGTGTCGACGTGGCAGCGGAAGAGGCCGCCCGGCCGGCGTCCCGGCGTCTGCCCTTCGATCCCAGGCGGCGCCGGATGTCCGTGGTGGTCGGGGACAGGTTGCTCGTGAAGGGGGCGTCCGACGCCGTCCTGCCCCGCTGCGGCGAGGCGGTTGAAGCGGCCGGGGCGGCCGAGGAGCTCGCCGCCCGTGGCCTCAGGGTGATCGCCGTGGCGGACAGGGTCGCTCCCGTCGACGCCGCCACTGCCGGCGCCGACGCCCTGGAGCGGGACCTCCGCCTCCTCGGTCTCGTCGGCCTCGAGGACCCGCCGCGGCCTGGCGCCCGCGTGTCCGTGGAGGCCTGCCGGGCGGCGGGCATCCGGGTGGCCATGGTCACCGGGGACCACCCGGCGACGGCCTTCGCGATTGCCCGCGAGGTGGGCATCGCCGACGACGTCCGCGTCCTCGAGGGCCGGGACCTCCCTGAGGACGAGGAGATCCTCGGAGCGCTGCTCGACCGCGACGGGGTCGTCGTCGCCCGCGTCGAACCCGAGGCGAAGCTCCGCATCGCCCGCGCCTTGCAGCGACGGGGCCACGTCGTCGCCATGACGGGTGACGGCGTGAACGACGGCCCCGCCCTGCAGGAGGCCGACATCGGCGTGGCGATGGGCCGCTCGGGGACGGACGTCGCCCGTGAGGCCGCCGACCTTGTCCTCCTCGACGACGACTTCGCCACGATCGTGACGGCGATCGAGCAGGGCCGGGCCGCGTTCGCGAACATCCGGCGCTTCCTCACCTATCACCTCACCGACAACGTGGCCGAGCTCACCCCCTTCGTGGTCTGGGCGCTGTCGGCGGGGAGGATCCCGCTCGCCCTCACCGTGCTCCAGGTACTCTGCCTCGACATCGGGACCGACCTGCTCCCGGCGCTGGCGTTGGGGGCTGAGCCCCCGGGCCCGGCGGTGCTCAGGCGCCCCCCGGAGGGCAGGCACCTGATCGACGGCCCTCTGGTACGGCGGGTCTTCGGCGTGCTCGGGCCTGTGGAGGCGGTGATGGAGATGCTCGCGTTCGTCGTGGTGTTCCTCGCCGCGGGCTGGCGGCCCGGGGGGGCCTTCCCGGGCGGGGCCACGCTGCTCGCGGCCTCCGGGGCGGCATTCAGCGCCGTCGTGGTGGGCCAGGCCGGGAACGCCTTCGCCTGCCGGAGCACCGGGCGGACTCCGTTCGCCCTCGGCTGGACGTCCAACCGGCTGCTCCTGTCGGCCGTGGCCGTCGAGGTCGCGGCCCTCGCCGGGTTCCTCTTCATCGGCCCCGTGGCCCGCCTCCTGCGCCAGGCCCCGCCCCCGCTGTGGGGGACGGTCGTGGCTCTCTTCGCGGCGCCGGCCGTGCTGGGAGCCGACGCCCTCCACAAGTGGCTACGCCGCCGGGCGGGGCGGGCCCAGGGGCGACGGACGTGAGGGGCCTCCCGCTCGGGGACGTCCTCTCGCGTGTCGTGCGCGCCGGGGCCCTCTTCATCGGGATCGCTGTCGAGTACGCGTCCCTCGCCTTGCGCCGGCGGGTGTTCGGGGAGCGGCGGGCCCGGCGTGGTGCCGAGGCGGTGCACCGGCGCTGCGCGATCCGCCTCCGGCGGGGGGCCCTGCGCCTCGCCGGCGTCTACATCAAGGTGGGCCAGGCCGTGAGCATGATGACGAGCTTCCTGCCGCCCGTCTACGTCGAGGAGCTCGAGACGCTCCAGGACGCCGTCCCCCCGCATCCCTTCGCGCAGATCCGGGCCGCGCTGGAGGCGGAGCTGGGCGCTCCGGTCGACGGTGTCTTCAGCGCGTTCGAGGAGACCCCGTTGGCGTCGGCGTCCTTCGGCCAGGTCCACCTCGGTCGCCTCCGCAACGGCGACGGGCTCGACGTGGCCGTGAAGGTGCAGTACCCGGGCCTGGACCGCATCGTGGGAGTCGACCTGTGGGTCGTCCGCCAGGTGCTGCGGGTGCTGGAGTGGGTCTTCCCGCACTCCCACTACGAGCGGCTCCACCACGACCTCGACCAGCTCCTGCACCGGGAGCTGGACTACGAGCGGGAGGGGCGCAACGCCGAGACCCTGGCGGCGGCGTTCTCGGAGGATCCGGCGCTCGCGTTCCCCGGCATCCACTGGAAGACCACGACTGCGAGGGTTCTCACGATGGAGCGGATGGCGGGGGTCAAGATCACCGACGTCGCCGGGATCCGGGCGCTCGGCCTCGACCCCGCCGACGTGGTGCGCATCCTCGTGAACGCCTATCTCAAGCAGCTCCTTGTGGACCGCACGTTCCACGCCGACCCGCATCCGGGGAACTTCCTCGTGCGGCGCCGTCCCGACGGCGGTCCGTGCGTCGTCTTCCTGGACTTCGGCGCCGTGGAGACGATCGGCCCCGAGATGGCGACGGGCATGCGCCACGTGGTACGGGGCTACATGGGCAGGGACCCGGGCCCGGTCGTCGAAGGGATCCGCGCCATGGGGTTCCGGAGTGCCGCGGGGCGCGACGAGGTGTTCGAGACGGCGGTGCGGTACTACTTCGAGAAGGTGCTCGACCTGAACGTGACGGACTACTCCCGCATCGACCTCTCCCAGTTCCGGATCCTGGAGAACCTCGATGAGATGCGCGTCTCCATCCGGGAGCTCACGCGGGCGTTCCAGATCCCCCTGAGCTGGTTCTACGTCGAGCGCACGCTCCTCCTCCTCCTGGAGCTCTGCGCCCTGCTGGATCCCACGATCAACATCCTCGAGATCGGCCTCCCCTACCTCGTGCGCTTCGTCTTCTCCGCAGACGAAGTCCAGGGCATCCCCCCACCGGACTGACGCGGGCATCGCGTCTTGGCCCGTGCCGCCGGACCACGCCAAAGTGATGCTGTTTCACCGGGATATCGGCACAGCGGCATCACTTCGGCATCGGTGCGGACCCACACCCGGGGAGAGGGGCGGGGCCCGTGGGGGCGTTAGCCAGGCGTGGGCGAGGGGGGTCTTCTCGCAAGGCCGGACTGCGCTGTCTGCTCCGCACCTGGCGGTGCTCCGCGTGCCGGCGGGGCCCCACACCCCGCCGGCGCCAGGGCGCAGTGGGGCCGAAGGGCCGGGCTGTGCTGTGTGCTCCGCACCTGGCGGTGCTCCGCGTGCCGGCGGGGCCCCACACCCCGCCGGCG
>CAYJLW010000004.1:39227-62978 GCA_964370965.1 uncultured Acidimicrobiia bacterium
TGCTCCGCACCTGGCGGTGCTCCGCGTGCCGGCGGGGCCCCACACCCCGCCGGCGCCCGGGCGCAGTGGGGCCGCAGGGCCGGGCTGTGCTGTGCTCCGCACCTGGCGGTGCTCCGCGTGCCGGGGGGGGCCGCGCCCCGTCGGCGCCCGGCCGCGGTGGGGCCGCAAGGCCGGGCTCTGCCCGGCCGGAACGGCGTGTGATTGGGACGGCGGTGGCGTCAGGGAAGGGGGGAGATCGAGGGGGGACGGAGTCCCCCTTCGAAAGAGATAGCGGCGCCGAGGGCGGCGGCGAAGGCGGGGAGGGCGGCTTGCACGGCCGGGGAGAGGCCGGCTCCGAGGGCGGTCCCGGAGATGCCCACGCCCACGACACACCCTTCGAGGGGTGACCCCCTGATCTCGGCGGCGAGGGCGAGGACGTCGGCCAGGGGGAGCGTGTGGGTGGAGCGGAGCCGGTTCCGCTCCCCGGCGGTCCGACCGGCCCCGGCGCCGACGTCGGCGAGGGCGAGGGTGACCACCTCGCCTGGGGCGACGCCGGCCACGGCGTCGGCCACCACGCAGGCCGCCGTGTCGGGGATACCTGCCAGGACGGCGGGGTCCGGGTCGCCCGTCGTGTGGACGTGGGCGAGGGCGAGGACGTCCGCAGGGACGCGGGCGAGGGCGGCGAGGGCGGCGCCGTCGTCGCCGCGGGAGGGCTCGCCGCAAACGACGAGATGGACCTGCCTGGCCCCGTGAGACGGACCGCCCTGCGAGCGATCCGCCTGCCCGGGGGTCTGGGCGCCGCCCGTGGTCACGCCCGTTCCACGGTGACGTCGAGGAAGTGCGTGGCGCAGGAGATGCAGGGGTCGAAGCTGCGGACGAGGCCTTCGAGGCTGCGGGCGAGGGCGTCGTCGGGAAGAGCGAGCTGGCCGGGAGCGAAGCGGGCGAGGTCCTCCTCGATCATCCCCTGGTTCTGGCTCGTGGGCGGGACGATCTGCGCCGCCTGCACGAACCCGTCGCCGTCGACGACGTAGCGGTGGAAGAGAAGCCCCCGGGGCGCCTCTGTCGACCACGCCGCCACACCCTCTCTGGGGGCCCAGGGCACCCTGGGCTCGGCGGGAGCCTCGTAGGCGGCGACGACGTCGCGGGCCTCGTGGGCGGCGTGCAGGAGTTCCACGGCTCGGGCGGCCACAGACCAGAAGGGGTTCATGCGGATCACGGGGGCGAGGCCGGAGCGCTCCAGCGCTGCGCGGGCCTCGGGGTGAAGGTCGTCTCCGGCGAGCGTCACGCGCGCCGGGGGGCCCACCTGATACGTGCCGCCGTCGCCCGTGCGGGCATGGAGGGCGTGGGAATGGGGCGCCTGCGACTCGGCGAAGGCCGCGTCCCAGGCCCATGGGTCGACGTCCGTGCCGTCCGTGGAGACGATACGGCCGTGGTTCATCGGGTATTCGCCGTCGCCGCGCAGCGAGACGAGGTGGACGTCGCGGAAGAGCCCCGGCACGGGGAATCCGCCCACCCACGCCAGCGTCTCCTCGGCCTGCGTGACGGCGGCGTCGAGGTCGGGGGCGAGGGCATCGAGCTGGGCCCGGGTCGGCGTGCGGGAGAAGCCCCCGACCCGGACCGACACGGGGTGGATGGCCCGGCCGCCGAGCAGCTCGAGGATGCGGTTGCCGGTGCGCTTCAGGGCGAGGCCCCGCTCCACCGTCGCGCGTTCGGCGCGGGCGAGGGACACGACGCTGTCGTGTCCCAAGAAGTCGGGGGCGTGGAGGAGGTAGACGTGCAGGGCGTGGCTCTCCAGCCATTCCCCGCAGTACATGAGTCGCCGCAGAGCACGTACCGACGGATGCACCTCGACGCCGTAGAGGCGCTCGAAGGCGTGCACTGCGCTCATCTGGTAGGCGACCGGACAGATGCCGCAGATGCGGGCGACGATGTCGATCACCTCGTCGCCGGTGCGCCCGCAAACGAGCTTCTCGAAGTACCGCGGCGCCTCAAAGATCGAGAGTCGCACGTCCTCCACGCGGCCGTCGACCACTCGCAGGTGCAGGGATCCCTCGCCCTCGACACGGGTGACCATGCCGACGTCCACGATCCTCTCGACGTGTTCCTCGTCACCTTCGTGCATGCCCCGTTCCTTCCGCTGTGCCGGCGCGCCCGCCCACGACGTCCCGGAACGGCTCCGCCCAGGCCGTGAAGCCGGCGAAGAGGCGCCGGGTGTCCGCCTCGGACACCCCGAGGTCCCGGAACCAGGAGGTGAGGCTCTCGACGTTGGCGTGTTCCCGCGGGCCGAAGCAGCCGTAGCACCCTCTGTGGTAGGCGGGGCAGATCGCCCCGCAGCCCGTCTGGGTGACGGGGCCGAGGCAGGGCTCGCCGTCGGCCACGAGCACGCAGACAGTGCCCTGGCGCTTGCACTCGATGCAGACCGCCTCGTCGGGGAGGCGGGGCCGTCTCCCCACGACGAGGGCCGTGCAGAGCTCGAGGAGCTGGTGGCGGTCGATCGGGCAGCCGCGGAGCTCGGCGTCCACCTTCACATGGTCGGCGACCGGCGTGGAGGTCGCCAGGGACTCCACGTACTCGGGGAGGGCGTAGACGGAGCGGTGGAACTCCTCGTGGTCGGCCCAGTTGCGCAGCGCCTGGATGCCCCCTGCGGTGGCGCAGGCGCCGATGGTGACGAGCTTCGCCGTGCGGGCGCGCACCTCCCGGACGTCCCTGGCCTGCTCGGGTGTGGACACGGACCCTTCGACGAGAACGACGTCGAAGGGTCCCGCCGAGCGCGCCGACGTCGCCTCGGGGAACTCGGCGATCTCGAAGTGCTCGGCGATCGCCAGAAGGTGGTCCTCCAGATCCAGGAGGCTGAGCTGGCAGCCGTCGCAGGAGGCGAGCTTGAACACGCCGAGGCGCAGGGGGCCTCCTTCGAGGCGGGCGGGGCTCAAAGGCCCTCCACCCCCAGCACGCCCCGGAGCGCCTCGAGGGAGAACACGGGGCCGTCTGTGCACACGAAGTAGGGGCCCACCTGGCAGTGCCCGCAGAGGCCCACGCCGCAGTCCATGTGCCTCTCCAGGGTGAGCCAGATGTTCTCGGGGCGCACGCCGATGCCCACGAGGCCGCTCGCCGTCGCCTGCATCATCCGCTCCGGCCCGCAGACGAACGCCACGGTCTCCGCGGCGGTCGTCGGGTCGGCCCAGGCGGCGTCGTCGTAGAGGTGCGTGACGACGCCTACGGGACCCTGCCATTCGGCACCCGCCCGGTCGACTGTGACACCCACCTCTACGCCCGGGTGCTGCGCCCAGGCCTCCAGATCACCGCGGAAGATCAGGTCCGCTGGCGTGCGGGCCCCGTGATAGAGGCGGAGGGGCTGGGTGCGGGCCGGCTGGGCGAGGACGGCGTCGACGAGGCTGCGCAGCGGGGCGAGGCCGATGCCTCCGGTTGCGACCACGACGGGGCGCCCGGCGGCGGCCTCGGCCGGCCACGGTGTCCCGAGGGGGCCTCGCAGAGCGAGGGAGTCGCCCGGGCGGAGGTTGGCGAGCGTCTCGGTGGCGGGCCCCGCCGCGCGCACCGTGAGCTCGATCGCCCACGTGTGGTACCGAGACACGGAGATCGGGGGCGCCCCCACCGCCGGGAGGCCGACCATCACGAACTGGCCGGGGCGGCCGGCGAGGATGTCTGGGTCGTCGGTCTCGATCACGATCGTGGTGGTGTCGAGCGTCTCGACCCGCGTGTCGCACACCGTGGCGGGGCGGAAGCGGTCGCGGTCGGCGTCGGTGCCCGGGTACCGGCGGGTGCGGTCGGCGGAGACGAGGTCGTGCGGGGGATGCCCGGTTCCGGTCGTGAGCGCACCGAGTTCCTCGCGGACGTCGATGCCCACCGGGCACCAGGTGATGCAGCGGCCGCAGCCCACGCACCCGGACGTCCCGAACTGGTCGTGCCAAGTGGCGAACTTGTGTGTGAGCCAATGGCGGTAGCGGTCGCGGACGCGGCTGCGGAAGTTGCCTCCGGCGACCGCTGCGAAGCCCTCCGTGAAGCAGGAGTCCCACACCCGCTCGGTGGAGGCCGTGACGCCGTCGAGGTCCGAGACCGTTTCGGCGGCATAGCAGAAGCAAGTGGGGCAGACCATCGTGCAGTTCGTGCAGGCCAGGCAGCGCTCGCCGACCTCCGCCCAGCGGGGGTCGTCGGGCCGGGAGCGGAGGCGGTCGGCCAGGACGGCGGCGTCGACCTGGACCCCCTGGTGCTCGCGCACGGCCGCCACGGCGGCAGCGGCGGCCGCTGTGTGCTCGCTGGTGGCGTCAGCGAGGGGGAGGGCGGCGGCGATCCCACGGCCGGTGTCAGTGGGAGCGCGTACGACGAAGCCCCCGGCGACCTCGGTGAGGACGAGGTCGGCACCCGTGTCGGCGCCGATCTCCGGCCCCGTGTCCATGGATGCGCAGAAGCACGTGGCCGCACACGTCGTGCACTCTGTCGCCACCACCACCGCGGCCGCGCGGCGGGCGGCGTAGTCGTCGTCGCGGAAGGGCTGGCCGAGGAACACCCGGTCCTGTACACCGAGCGCCGCCAGCTCGCAGGCCCGCACCCCCAGGAAGGCCACGGCGGGAACGGCGCTCTCGGCGGGGCGGTACTGCACGGCCCCAGAGGCCCCCCGGGTGGCCTCCAGGCGGGTGACGCGGGGCGGGAACGTGAAGCGCTTCCAGGACGTGGGGCCCACGGCGAAGCCGAACACGCGGGAGTCGCCCCGCTCCTCGAGGCGGTACTTGCCCGGTGCCTGCTCGTCTCCCCAGCCCACCGGGAGGTCGGCGGCGGAGGCGATGCGGTCGTATACGACCGCCCCCTGCGCGACGGTGGGACCGAGGACCTCCCGGCCCTCACGGCCGAGCACCTCGATCAAGGCGTCCAGGTCGGCGGTGTCGAGGAACCAGGGGCCCTCACTCACCAGATGCCCTCCCCGCCCTCGGCGGAGCCGAACACGTCCAGGAGCTGCATCCTCGTGGCGCCGAGGCGCCGGCCCAACGTGGCCAGCAGGCGGAGGTAGAGGCCGGCGGCGAAGGCGGGGTCGGTGTCGCACGTGTCACGGAGCGCCTCGGCGTCAAAGGCCACGAGGTCGACGGGAGTCACGGACACGGCGCCCGCGGTGCACACGAAGGGGGCGACGAGCGCCGACCAGCCCACGACGTCGCCCGGTTCCACGGTGAGGATCGTGACTTCGCCCCGTTCGGGCACCACGGTGCGCAGGGCGACCCGCCCGCGGGCGACGACACCGAGCCATGGCATGGGCTCGCCTTCGACGAGGAGGCGGCTCCCGGCGGGGAAGTGCAGCACCCGGGAGAGCGGTTCGAGGCGGGCTCGTACGGGCGGCGGCAGGCGGGCCGTGAACCCGAGGCGGCCCAGCAGCTCCCCGGGGGACTCGACCAGGGCGGCGGTCTCGCCCGGGCCCACCTGCGCGTACTCCTCAGCCCTCCCGTTCACCGGCTCACGGTACGGGGACCGGCCGCCTGACACAAGGACGTAGGTCCGGAATTGTCCCGCCGTTGTGCCCTACGGACGTCGCAGGGACCGTGTCCGCCCTCAGCGACGACGCGACCGCGTACGACGCCACGTTCCTGGCGCTCGCCGGGACCCTCGGCTGCCCGCTCGTCACCTGCGACCGCAAGCTCGCCCGGGTCAAAGGGGCACATGCGACGTCGAGGTCGTCGGGTAGGGGCGGGTCCTTCGTGGGGTCGCGGGCTCGGGGCGACCTGGCGCCACGGCATGTGAGCGGGTCGTGTCTCTCCTATGGTTCAGCCTTCGACGGCCGCGGAGGGACGGGCGATGACAGAGCTGATCTCTTGGTTCACCGACATCGGGGCGGGAGACGTCGCCCTCGTGGGGGGCAAGGGCGCCAACCTGGGCGAGATGACCAAGGCGGGCCTGCCCGTGCCGCCCGGCTTCGTCGTCACCGCCGAGGCGTACCTGGCGGCCATGGACGCCGGCGAGGTCCGCGCCGACCTGCGACGCCTCCTCGACACCTGCGACGCCGACGACCCCGCCGCCCTCGCGGCGGCGTCCTCGGAGTGCCAGGCGCTCGTGCACAAGGCCGGGATCCCCGGGTACCTCGCCGCCGAGGTCGCCGACGCCTACCGCCGCCTCGGAGACGGCCCTGTCGCCGTGCGTTCTTCGGCGACCAGCGAGGACACCGCCGACTCGTCGTTCGCCGGGATGCACGAGACGTACACCAACGTCGCCGGCGAGGCCGCTCTCACGGAGAGGATCGTGGACTGCTGGGCGTCCACGTACGGCCAGCGGGTCGTCGCCTACCGCAAGGGCCAGCGCCTCGACGAGGAGCCCGCCATCGCCGTCGTCGTGCAGCGCATGGTGAACTCGGAGCGTTCCGGCGTGATGTTCTCCGCCGACCCCTCCACAGGCGACACGTCCCGCATCGTCGTCGAAGGAGCGTTCGGTCTCGGCGAGGTCGTCGTGGGCGGTCAGGTGGAACCGGACACGTACGTCCTCTCCAAGGTGGGCCCCAAGCTCCTGTCCGTGCGCGTGGGGATGAAGACCCACCAAATCGTGCGCGGGCCCGACGGCGCCGACCGCCGGGTCGACCTCACGCCGGAATGGGGCGGCCGCCGCGTCCTCACCGACGAGGAGGCCGTCGCCCTGGGTGCCTTGGCCCTGCGCGTCGAGGAGCACTACGGGGCGCCGCAGGACCTCGAGTGGGCGATCGCCGAGGGCGGCATCTACCTCGTGCAGTCCCGGCCCATCACCACCCTGGACGCCGCCGGCCCGCACCCCGGGGACGTCCTCGTCTCCGGCCTCGGGGCCTCCCCCGGCACGGGCACCGGCCGAGTGCGGCGGCTGTCCTCCCCCGACGAAGGCGCCTCGCTGCAGCTCGGCGAGATCCTTGTCGCCCCCATGACGTCGCCGGACTGGGTGCCCACGATGCGGCGCGCCGGGGCCCTCGTCACCGACGGCGGCGGCATGACCTGCCACGCCGCCATCGTGAGCCGCGAGCTCCGCATCCCCTGCGTGGTGGGCACCCGCAACGCCACCTCCGTGCTGCGCGACGGCGAGGAGGTCACCGTCGACGGCGCCAGGGGCAAGGTCTACGAAGGGCGGGTCGGGGAGGGCGGGCTCACCCCCTTGGACGTCTCCGCACCCGACGTGGCGGCCGAGGTCACCGCCCTCGGCGTCACCACAGCCGCGGGCGCACCCCCGCCGGAGATGGCCTCCGAGGGGCCCGTCACGGCGACGAAGCTGTACGTGAACCTCGCCCTCGCCGAACACGCCGAGGAGGTCGCCGACGAGGGCGTCGACGGCGTGGGCCTCTTGCGGGCGGAGTTCATGGTGACCGACGCCCTCGGGGGCGTCCACCCCAAGAAGCTCCTGGCAGAGGGCCGGGCGGGCGAATTCACCGACCGTATGGCCGGGTCGCTGCTCAGGATCACCCGGGCGTTCCACCCCCGGCCGGTCGTGTACCGCACGATCGACTTCCGCACGAACGAGTTCCGGGGCCTCGAAGGCGGCGACGAGTACGAACCCGTCGAGGAGAACCCCATGATCGGCTACCGGGGGTGCTTCCGCTACGTCCGGGAACCGGAGCTCTTCGCCCTCGAGTGCGAGGTCCTCGCCCGAGTCCATGACGAGACGCCGAACCTCGCCGTGATGATCCCCTTCGTGCGCACCACCTGGGAGCTCGAGGCCTGCCTGGAGGCGATCGACGCCAGCCCCCTCGGGCGTCGGCGCGGACTGCAGCGCTGGGTCATGGCCGAGGTGCCCTCCGTCGTGTACCGGATCCCGGAGTATGCCGCGATGGGCGTCGACGGCGTCTCCATCGGCTCCAACGACCTCACCCAACTCGTGCTCGGCGTCGACCGGGACTCCGGTGTCTGCGCCGAGCTGTTCGACGAGGCGGACGCCGCCGTCCTCCACGCCATCGGAGGCATCGTCAACGCCGCCCGCGACGCCGGGATCACGTCCTCGCTGTGCGGGCAGGCCCCCTCGAACCGGCCCGAGTTCGCCGAGCACCTCGTGCGTTTCGGGATCACCTCGGTGTCGGTGAATCCCGACAGCGTCCCCGCGACCCGCCGCGTGATCGCGGCCGCCGAACGTCGCCTGATGCTGGAGGCCGCGCGGCGCCCGGGGGGGTGAGCGACCGGGGTCCGGGTGTCCCTCGACGGCGAGGCCCTTGCCTCTCAGCCACTCGTTCGTGACCTCGTCGGGAACCGGATGCCCCGGGTTCCGTCCGGCATCGGCAGCCCCGGCCCGGGTCATGAGCGCGAAGGGCCCCGACCCGGGTCCGGGTCGGGGCCTGGCCAAGAACCGCGGAGACCATGACCTATGGCACTTGCGGGGGCGTCCCGGGGCGCGGAGACTGGCCGAGAGGGCAGTTCGGAGCAAGGGCGGACGGAGGTTCAGGTATGCGGGTCGGGATGGTGGCGCCGGTCTGGGTGAAGGTGCCACCCGACGGATACGGCGGCGTCGAGTGGATCGTGCATTGGCTCGTGGAGGGGATGGTCGCCCGCGGCCATGACGTCACCGTGGTGGCCTCGGGGGATTCCACGACCCCGGCGACCAGGCTGGTGACAACATACGCCGAGGCGCCCACAGAGCGCATGGGCGAGCCCCTGCCCGAATACGTCCATGCCCTCGACGCCTACGAGGCGCTCTCGGAGTGCGACGTCGTCCACGACCACACCTTGGCGGGCCCCATGATCGGTTCGTTACGCCACGGGGCCGGCAGGCGCAGGTCTACGGGAGACGCGTACGAGGCGACCGCACCCGCGCCCGTCCTGCACACCGTCCACGGCCCGGTCGACGCCGAGATGGTCGGGTACCTGGGGAGGCTGCGCCACGTCCACCTCGTGGCGATCTCGGACGCGCAGAGGGTTGCCGCGCCCCGTCTCCCTTGGTCGGCGACGATCCACAACGCGATCGACGTGGGCCGCTTCCCCTTCCGGGAGGACAAAGACGGGTATCTGGCGTTCCTGGGCCGGTTCAACCCGGACAAGGGTGTGGTCCTCGCCGTCCACCTCGCCCGGGCCCTCGGGATGCCGTTGCGGATCGCGGCGAAGATGAACGAGCCCAGGGAACGGGACTACTTCGAGGCGCACGTGCGGCCGTTGCTGGGCGACGGGGTGGAGTACCTGGGTGAGCTCGACACCGAGGACAAGAAGGATCTCCTCGCCCGCGCGGAGGCGCTCGCCTTCCCGATCCAGTGGGAGGAGCCCTTCGGCCTCGTCCTGATCGAGGCGATGGCCTGTGGCACCCCGGTGCTGGCGATCGGGCGCGGGTCCGTCCCCGAGGTCGTCACTGACGGTGTCACAGGCGTCGTCGCCCCAGACCTGCCTTCCCTGGTCGAGGGGGCTCGCCACGGCCTTGCCCGCCTCGACGGGCGCGCCTGCCGCGAGGACGTCGAGAAGCGCTTCGACGTCGGCCGCCTCGTCGACGAGTACGAAGCCGTCTACGCCCGAGTCCTGCGGGGAGATGCGGAACCGCCCACCCGGGTCGCCACGTCAGCGCCGTAGCGGGGGGTCTGCGGGCACGAACATGACGGGGACGACGCTGCGCTCCAGAAGTCGGAGCACCACGGCGGCGCGGCCCTCCGAGATCTCCTGGGACCAGCCCAGCACGACGACGTCGGCGCCCGTTTCGCCGGTCGTCTCGAGGATGCAGTCCCCCGGGACGCCGACACGGACGCGCACGTGGAGGCGTGCGGCCGGGACGTCGCAGTAGCGGGCAGCGAACTCCTCCTTCCAGGCGTCGTACTCGTGCTGGGGCTGGTCCGAGAAGGGCGGCAGAGACGCCTCGTCGCGCACGTGCAGGACGACGACGTCGAGGTCTCCGCCGGCACCGAGGGAGGCGACGGCCGGCCAGACGGCGTCCGACGTCCTCTTCGAGGCGTCGAGGGGCACGAGCACCCGTGCCACGTCCCCTGCCTCGCATCCGGGCGGCACGACGACGACGGGGGTGCGTGAAGACCGGATCACCTGCAGGGCGACGTGTCCCGCCGGTCGGGGACCTCCGGGCGTGTCCCGGGCTCCCACGACGAGGGCGTCGACTCCGGTCTCCGCCGCCGCCACGAGCACGTCCACGACCCCGCCGGACAGGATCCGCAGCGGCAAGCCGGCGGCCTCGGCCTCGGCGACGACCGTGCGCACCCCGTCTTCCCTCGCGTGCAGCGCCGACACCGGCTCGTCGAGGAGGCGGCCGAAGGCCCTCGCCGTGGCGAGGACCGAGCGGGCGGCGGGGCTGTTGTCCACGGCGGCGACGACTTCGGACATCACCTACCTCCTCTTGCGGTTCGTGAGCTCCACGCCGTCCCGGCCGGCTGCGACCGCACCGTCGGTGCCGGCCATGCGGACGGCGACCGGGCGGCTCGCCCGCACGGTGGTCGTGTCGCGTCCCACAAGGACCCTGACGCGGGCACCCTGGAAGGAGAGGCGGATCTCGAGGTGGTCCCAACCCGGAGGCAGCACGGGGTCGAGATGCAGGACGCCTCCGCGGGGCCGGAGGCCGGCGAAGCCCCACGCCAGGCATTGCCAGACACTGCCCATGGTGGCCAGATGCAGCCCCCCGGCGGTGGAGCCGGTGACGTCGTCGAGGTCGACGAGGGCGGCCACCCGCAGCCAGGCGACGGCTTCCTCCAGGCGGCCGGCGCGGGCGAACAGCGACGCGTGCACCCCCGGGGAGAGGGAGCTGCCGTGGGCCGTGCGGGGCTCGTAGAAGTCGAGGTTCGGCCCCAGGGACCCGCCGTCGACCTCGTCGGGCACGAGGTGATGGAGCATGAGGACGTCCGCCTGCTTCACGACCTGGGCCGCGTGGACGACCTCGGGTCCCAGGAGGAGATCGGCGGCGATCGGCCGCCGGGGCGCCACCTCGGCTATGACGAGAGGGTCGAGGTCGCCGAAGCCGGCGAACTGCTCGTACAGGCCCGTGGCGGGGTCGAAGCCGTCGACGAGGGCGCCGGCGATCTCCAGCCAGAGGCGGACCTCGTCGACGGGCGCCCCCCCGCCGGCCTCGCGCACGGCTTCCGCCGCCCGCCGGAGGTTCCAGCGCGCCATCACGTTCGTGTAGGCGTTGTCGTCCACGGGCTCGTGGTACTCGTCCGGGCCGATGACGTCGTAGACGTGGGCGGCCCCCCAGCGGTCCCGGCGGACGCGGGACGCCCAGTAGCGGGCGGTCTCCACGAAGAGGGGGAGGCCGGGTCCCCGGACGAACGCGCTGTCGCCGCTCCAGGCCACGTAGCAGTCTGCGGCCCAGGCGACGTCCGCGACGACGTGCTCCTCCGCCAGGCCGGTGCGGATCGGCACGAGGCGGCCGTCGCGGTTCCGTGCCCCCAGCGGGGTGACGTCGGTGCCGCGGGCGGCCGACTCCCAGGGGAAGCGCGCCCCTCTGGCCCCCCGGGCCCGGGCCGCGGCGCGGGCGGCGGGGAGGCGCCGGAGGCGGTACTCGAGCATCGCCCGGGCGCCCCGCGGGTGCGTGGCGGCGAGGAAGGGGAGCACGAAGACGTCGCTGTCCCAGAAGACGTGGCCCCTGTAGGCGGGGCCCGTGAGGCCGCGGGCGCCCACGGCGGCCTCGCCCGTGTCGGCCACGGACGCCATGAGGTGGAAGAGCGCGAAGCGCACGGCCCGTTGCAGATCCGGGTCGCCGCCGATCCCGACGTCGGCGTCCTCCCAACGACTCGCCCAGCACGCCCGGTGCTCAGCGAGGAGGCGGTCGAAGCCCACGTCCTCGGCCTCCCGTAGGCAGGCGTGCGTGGCGGCGAGCGACGGGACGACGTCGGGGTGGGCGGCGAAGGCGGCGATGCGGTCGGCGCGGACACCGGGGCCGTCCTCGAGGACCCTGGTGGAGGCGGCGGCCACGACACCTCCGGCCGCCCCTCCGTCACGCTCCACGGGGAGGCGCATCCACGCGGCTGAGCCGACCCGGCCCACTTCCAGGGTGTCGGGGGCCCGGGGCGGAGGGTCGAGGTGCGACGGAGCGCCGGTGAGGGGAGCACTCGAGACGGCACGCATCGCCATGGTGCCGGGCCGGGCGAGGGAGGCGAAGAGCAGGACCCGCTCCTCGGCCCCCGGTGCGTCCACACTCCAGGAGAGGCACCCCGTGCGGAGGTCGAGGACGCGGCGCAATCCGCTACCGGGCGCCACCTCGATCGGGAGGGAGTTCCACACCGGACAGGGGACGAGCTCCGTGTCCGGGCCCTCGCCCCCGTAGAGGCCGGCGGCGAACACCCAGGGAGTCGCCCGGGTGGCGTCGGCGGGGCTCGCGCTCGTCCCGAAACGTCCGTCGGCGAGCGTGAGGAGGGTCTCGGAGACGCGTTCGCGCTCCTCGGAAGAGCCCGCCACGGTGAGGGACCACGCGGGGTCGGAGTCGATCTCCGGGACGTCCATCCGCTCCCGGCGGCGCAACTGGTCGTCGAGGAGCCGGAGAAAGCGGTCGGGTCCACCTCCCACGGCGAGCACGCCGCGCGGGACTCCCGTGGGCTCGACCCCGACGGAGACGACGGTGGCCCGGGCCGCCTCCGGCACGAGCATGAGCGAGTCGCTCCCACGCAGGCCGCCGAGGGGGCCGAGCTCGTCGCCTACGAAGAGCGTGAGGCCGGGGCCGACACCTCGCGACCAGAGGTCGGCGAGGATCCAGCGGGCCGAGTCCGCCTTGTCGGTGAGGCCGATCTCGACGTGCTTCGCGTCGCTCGTCACGCGCGCCCCGGGAAGGCCGGCCTCGGCGGCGGCGGTCCGGGCGAGGGCGACGACCTCGGGGAGACCTCCGATCCCCGCGGCGGCGAGGCGCTTCTCGACGGCGGCCAGGAGGCGGTCGATCTCCGCCTTCGGCGGATCCCGCCACGGCGGCTCGGGGATGAGGTCGATCTTGCGCCGGTTCAGGCGGGTGGAGACGACCGCGGTCTGCAGGCCCCTGGCGCCGAGGCGATCCACGGCGAGGGTGGCCGCCGCGGTGAGGGCGGCGTCCTCCGCCGGGGTCGCATCTCTGCGAAAGAGGACGTCGATGCCCCCCGCTGTCGCCTCGAAGACCTCCGAGCCCCTGTTCAGGCAGAGGAAGAGACGCCCGGGACCGTGAGGCCGGGCGCGGAGCTGCCCGTCGACGTTGCCCACGTGCGTGCCGCTCACGACGGCCACGTCCACGGCCGCGGCGCAGAGTCTCTCGACGCGATCCCGCACAGCGGAAGCGTCCGCAGCGCGGTCGGCCACGGCAGTGCCGTCCCAGTCGAAGACCACGGCCTCGAAGCGCCGCGCGAGGGCATCCATAGTCCCGGGCAGCGTAATCCCGGGGCTGCGACCGTGTGTGGCCCGGGCGGACGGGCAAGAGGTGAGGGTCCCCGTGCGGTTCGCCTGCCCGCGTGTCAGCGGCGCGGCCCGGGATCCGCGAACTCCTCGGTCGTGTACCGGAGCACGCTGAGGTCGTCGCCCCAGGTGCCGGGGCGGAGGCCGGCCTTGAGCCAGAGGTGGTCCAGGAACTCCGGGACTCCTCGGACGCGGGGCCACACCGAGGGCAGGAGCGTTCCGCGGCGGCGGCCGGCCCACACGACGAGACCGTCGACGCCAGGGCGGACCGCGTCCGAGAGGGCGGCGAGGCTCTTCGCGGGGAGGGGTTCGAGGGCGGAGAGGACCGACACCTTCACGGACATCACCTGGTAGTCCTCGGGCGTGACATCCGGGAGGCGGGGGTCGGCGAAGGCGGCGGCGACCGCGTTCGCGACGACGTCCTCGACGAGCGGGCGGTACGCCTCCAGGGTGCCGATGCAGCCCAAGAGGGCGCCCCCCCGCTCGAGTGTCACGAAGGACGCCCCGGGGGCGCGGAGCCGGCCGTTCACGTGGGGCCCGTTCGGGACCGCGGGCTGACCGCCGTCGAGGCGTGCCTCGACGGCCTTGACGGCCCCGTACAGGAGGACGCGGTGCTCGGGCTCGGCCAGTGGGATCACGGCGCCGCGGGGGTGAGGGCGAAGGCGCCGTAGCCCACGACGCGGTCGCTGGGGCCGGCGGTGTCGGCGGAGTTGCGGAGGTCGAGGAGCTCCACGGCGAGGTCGTGGCGCCGCGCGGCCTCGAGCAGGCCCCGGACGGGGTATGCGCCGCAGGCGTCGTCGGGATGTATGGCGTCCGCGAGGCGGGCCACGATCGCGTCCGCCGTGCGGCGGTCGCGGGCGACCGCCCGCTCGTAGGCGTGGTAGTGGCTGAGGTCGGAACTGGCCACGACGAGGGTCTCGGGACCGTCCCAGACGGAGTCGATGACGTCCGCGACGACGGCGGGAGAGGCGGTGCCGACCACAAGGGGGACGAGGGAGAAGCCGTCGAGGGCCCGCTGCAGGAAGGGCAGGTGCACCTCGATGCTGTGCTCTTGGGCGTGGGCGTGGTCGTCGACGTCGACGCCGGGGAGGCTCAGGACGCTGCGGCGGGCGGCCTCGTCGATCTCGACGAGGCCCAGGGGCGTGGCGAAGGCGTCCGCACCGGACACGGCGAGGCCCCCGACGGGGACCCGGTGGGCGGGGCCGAGGAGCACGACGCGTGTGATCGTGTGGCGGAGCCCTTCGAGACGGGCGTAGGCGGAGCCGGCGACCGGGCCGGAGTAGACGTATCCGGCGTGGGGGGCGATCAGGGCCTTGGGGGGGACACCTCCGGGGACCCGGGGGGAGCGGGTGGCGCCCGCCGCGAGGTGGCGGTCGACGGTGGCGGCGAGGGCGTCGGGGTCGTCCGGGTAGAACGTCCCGGCGGCGGCTGGGGGTCGCACGCGCAGAGTGGCGCGGGGGTGGGTCATTGCCGTGCCTCCTCGAAGTCGGCGAGGCGTACGGGGGTGCGGCGGGCGCCCCAGGTGCCCACGGGCCCCTCGAAGCGACCGGCGCAGCGTGTGCCGCAGCGGCGGCAGCGGCCGTCGTCGGTGAGACGGTAGGAGCGGATCTCGTACCAGTCGCGCACGACGACCGCCTCTCCGCAGGCGTGACAGCGTGTCGTGTCCCCGGCGGTGTCGTGGACGTTGCCCGTGTAGGCGTAGCGGACGCCGTTGCCGAGGGCGATCTCGCGGGCGCGTCTCAGCATCTCGGGGGGTGTCGGGGGGACGTCGAGCATCTTGAAGTCGGGGTGGAAGGCGCTGAAGTGCATGGGGACGTCGGGGCCGAGGTGCGCGACCACCCAACGGGTCATGCGGTCGATCTCGGTGTCGGAGTCGTTGAGGCCGGGGATGAGCAGGGTCGTGGTCTCGAACCAGACGTCGGTCTCGCTCTTCAGGTACTCCAGGGTGTCGAGGACCGGCGCCAGATGGCCACCGGTGACGCGTCTGTAGAAGTCCTCGGTGAACGCCTTCAGGTCGATGTTGGCGGCGTCCATCCGGGCGAAGAGCTCGGCGCGGGGCCCGGGCTCCACGTAGCCGGCGGTGACGGCGACTGTCTTCACGCCGGCCTCGCGACACGCCTCTGCGACGTCGACGGCGTACTCCAGGAACACCACGGGGTCGTTGTAGGTGAAGGCGACGGAGGCGCAGCCCTGCGCCTGGGCGGCACGGGCGATCGTCCCGGGGCCGGCCCGGTCGGCGAGGGTGTCGAACTCCCGGGATCTGGAGATGTCCCAGTTCTGGCAAAACCGGCAGGCGAGGTTGCAGCCCGCGGTCCCGAAGGAGAGCACCGCGGAGCCGGGCAGGAAGTGGTTCAGGGGCTTCTTCTCGATCGGGTCGATGCAGAAGCCGCTCGAGCGGCCGTAGGTGGCGAGCACGACGGCGTCGTCTTCGCGGGCCCGGACGAAGCAGAGGCCGCGCTGCCCCTCGTGAAGCTTGCATGCCCGGGGGCATACGTCGCACTGGACCCGGCCGTCCTCCAGAGGGTGCCAGTACTTCGTGGGGAAGGCAGCCGGAGGGAAGTCCATAGTCTCCTTTCAACCCTACGTCCCCCCGGGCTATTCCGGTTCCTGTCTCTGGCCGGGGCGGGAATGCGGGCCGGTTGTCGGGGCCGTCTACGATCCGCATCATGAGCGAAACACCCGTGACGAGCGCGCCGATCCTCACGTTCCTCGGCGCCACCGGGACCGTGACGGGGAGCCGGTTCCTCCTCGAGGCGGGCGGCCGCCGGCTTCTCGTCGACTGCGGGCTCTACCAGGGGGAGAAGCACCTGCGGGAGCGGAACTGGGCGCCGTTCCCGATCGACCCGGCGAGCATCGACGCCGTCGTCCTCACGCACGCTCATGTCGACCACTGCGGGTACCTCCCCAAGATCGTGCGGGACGGTTTCGCCGGGCCCGTGTACGCCACGGCGGGCACGCTGGGTCTGGCGGAGATCGTGCTTCCCGACGCGGGACGCCTCCAGGAGGAGGAGGCCGAGTACGCGAACCGCAGGGGCTACTCCCGCCACCGACCTGCTCTCCCGCTCTACACGGAGGACGACGCCCTCCTCGCCCTCCGGTGCCTGCGCGGCGTGGCCTACGGGGACACGTTCGAGGCCGTTCCCGGCGTGGCCGTCACCTTCCGCAGCGCCGGGCACATCCTGGGCTCGGCGTCGGTCGTCCTCGACGTCGAGGGCGGCCGGCGCGTCGTCTGCAGCGGCGACCTCGGCCGGCCCAACCACCCCCTCCTGCTCCCGCCCGTGCCACCTCCCGCCGCCGACGTCGTCCTCGTCGAGTCCACGTACGGCGACCGCAGCCACGACGACGACGAGGCCACGCGGGCCCGTTTCCGGGACGTGATCGTGCGCACCGTGGACCGGGGCGGGGTCGTGGTCGTGCCCGCCTTCGCCGTCGACCGCACCGAGGTCGTCCTGTACCACCTGCGGGAGCTGGTGGCGGCGGGGGAGGTGCCTGACGTCCCCGTGTACGTCGACAGCCCCATGGCTCTCGCCGCTCTCGGCCTCTACCGGCGGGCGATCGCCGCCGGGGGCGACGACGAGTTCCGCCCGGGCCTCGCCGACGGCGACGGCGACGACCCCTTCGATCCGGGACGGCTCGTGGAGGCCCGCAGCGTCGAGGACTCCAAGGCGATCAACGACCGCTCAGACCCCTGCGTGGTCGTCTCCGCCTCGGGTATGGCCACCGGGGGCCGGGTCGTCCACCACCTCGCCCGGCGCCTCCCCGACCCCCGTAACACTGTTCTCCTGGTCGGCTTCCAGGCGGCGGGCACGCGGGGCCGTCTCCTCCTCGACGGCGCCCCGGCCGTGAAGATGCTGGGGCGGTACGTGCAGGTGAGGGCTGAGGTCGTCAACGTGAGCGGTTTCTCGGTGCACGGCGACCGGGAAGACCTCCTGGCCTGGGTGGGCGCTGCCGAGCGCGAGCCCGACGCCGTGTACACGGTCCACGGTGAGGCGGACGCGTGCGCCGCCCTCGCGGGCGCCGTGAGGGAACGTCTCGGCTGGACGGCCGTCGTCCCCTCCCACGGCGAACGCGTCCGGATCGACTGATTCCGCCATTCGGAGTCTGCGGGACCGCCCAGCCCGGGCCGCCCAGTTGCGTGGGAAGTGCTCTCAGGGACGCCGGCCGGCGGGACCGTCGGCGTCGGCGTCCCCGGACCGGAGGCGGGCGGCGAGGTCGGTGAGCATCGAGCCGAGCTCGGCGAGGCTGGCCTTCATGGCCCCCTCTATCTCACGGGAGAGGGACTCCGCCCGCTGGCCCTCGGTGAGCTCCTCGGTGAGCTCCTTGATCGCCTCCCGGGCGGAATCGACCGTGTGGCCCACAGCCTGTGTGGTCTGGGCGACGGCGTCCTTCGCGGCGCCGAAGGCGGCGTCGGCGTTCGCCCGGGACTCGTAGGAGCGCCGCAGGCTCGTGGCGAACTGTCGCCCGAGGTCGGCGACGTCGTCGAAGATCCGTTCCCAGGCGTCGGCGACGCCCTTCCAGTTCTGCTCGGGACTCATCGGCATTCCCCTTTCGCTCGCTCGGTTCGCTGACTGGGCCCGCTACCGGTCCCCGATCGTGTCCCGGATGTGTTCGAGGAACCAGTCCCCGGCCATCTCTGCCACGACGGCCAGGGTGCCGGGCTCCTCGAACAGGTGCGTGGCACCCGGGACGATCCGGAGCCGATTCTCGCACCGCAGGAGCCGTTGCGCTGCGCGGTTGAGGTCGAGGACCACCTCGTCGTGGCCGCCGACGACGAGGAGCGTGGGTGCCTTCACGGCGGCGAGGTCGTCACGGGCCAGGTCCGGGCGACCCCCCCGGGACACGACCGCGGCGACGTCGTGCGGGGCGCCCGCCGCGGCGCAGAGTGCGGCCGCCGCGCCCGTGCTCGCCCCGAAGAGGCCTACCGGGAGGTCAGCGAGGCCGGGGTCGGTGCGGACCCAGTGGACCGCGGCCCTGAGGCGACCGGCGAGCAGAGGGACGTCGAAGACGTTCACCCGCTCGGCCGCCTCGTCAGGGGTGAGGAGGTCGAAGAGGAGCGTGGCGAGGCCCCGTGAGTTGAGGTAGCCGGCGACGGCCGTGTTCCGGGGACTGTGACGGCTGCTGCCGCTGCCGTGGGCGAAGACGACCACCCCCCGGCACGGCGCCGGCACATTGAGGTCGCCGGGGAGGCTGAGCCGACCGGCGGGGACGCTCACGTCACGCCGCGCCGCCTCGAGCGGCGGGTCGGCGTCGGTGGCGTCTCCGGGAGCGGGGCCTTCCGCTGCGGCCTCCCCTCGGCCGGCCCGATCCAGGATCTCGACCACCTCGTGATCGGTGACCTGGGCAAAGTCGTCGTACCACTGGCCGATCGCCCAGAGGTGCGGGGGCGTCTCGAGGCAGATGACGTCGTCCGCCTCGCCGCGCAGGGCCGCCACCGTGGCCGGGGCTCCCACGGGAACCGCGAGCATGACGCGGCCGGCGCCCTGGTGGCGCAGCACCCGGATGGCCGCCCGGGCTGTGGCGCCCGTGGCGAGGCCGTCGTCGACGACGACGACCTCGCGGCCCTGCACGGGATGCGGCGAGCGGTGGCCCCGGAGGAGCGCGCGGCGGCGCTCGATCTCGGCCCGCTCCCGCTCGGCGACCCGTTCCACCTCCTCCTCCCTGATCCCGAGGCTGCGCACGACGTCTTCGTTCAGGAGAACCGTGCCGTCCTCGCCCAGTGCCCCCATCGCCAGCTCGGTCTGGCCGGGAGTACCGAGCTTGCGGACGAGGACGACGTCGAGGGGAGCGTGCAGCGCGGCGGCGACCTCCTCTGCCACGACGACGCCCCCGCGGGGGAGGCCGACGACGAGGGGATCGTCGAGCCCGGCGGCTGCGAGCTCTTCGCCGAGCCGCCGGCCGGCGTCATGGCGGTCGCGGAAGCCGACCGTGCGCCGCCAACCCGTACCTCCAGCACCCATCGCGCCATGCTCGCGCCCGGTCTCGGGCGGGGTGAGGGTCGTTCGGCCTTAGTTGCCCGGTGGCGGCGCCGCCCGAGAGGAGGTGCTCGCACCTCGCGTCCCGGAGTCCCCCGAGCGGGCGGTGCGGGCCGTCCCGGTCCCCACCGGGCGTACGCCCGGCAGGACCTTCGGCCCTGCGCCGCCGGCCGGAGCCGGCGGTACCTTGGGTCCGACAGGAGGTCCTCTTGGCGCGTTCCCACGGATCATGGTCCGTCCCGATCGGCCGGGTGTTCGGCGTCGAGATCCGGGTGCACGTCACGTTCCTCCTCGTCGTCGCCCTCTTCGCTCTCGGGTCCTCCGCTCCCGGGGGTCCGGGCGCGCTCGCCGGGGTGGGTTGGCTGCTGGGGATCTTCGCCTGCGTCCTCGTCCACGAGCTCGCCCACAGTCTCGTCGCCCGCCGCCGGGGCGCCACAGTGACCGCCATCGTGCTCCTCCCCATCGGCGGCGTCTCCCAGCTCTCGAACCTCCCGGAGCGGCCCGCCGACGAGTTCGCCGTCGCGATCGTGGGTCCGCTGGCGAGCTTCGCGATCGCCGCCGGGTCGGGTGCCGTGGCTTGGGTGCTCGGCCAACGCCTCTGGCCGGTCGACCTCGCCGACGGCCCCGTCGTCGCCCGGTTGGCGTGGCTCAACCTCATCCTGGGCGCCTTCAACCTCCTGCCGGCCTTTCCCCTCGACGGGGGGCGCGTCCTGCGGGCGCTGCTCGAGCGCAGGGCGGACCTGCCCACGGCGACCCGCAGAGCGGCCCTCGTGGGCAAGATCCTGGCCGCGGCCATGGTGGGTGTCGGCCTGCTCGTGAACTGGTGGCTCGCGATCATCGGGGTCTTCGTGTTCATGGGTGCGGCAGCGGAGGAGGCCGCCACCCTCGTGCACGCCGCCCTGGAACACCTGCGCGTCCGTGATCTCATGCTCTTGGACCCGGTCACGGTGGACGTCGGGACGTCGCTCGACGACTTGGCGCGTCTCCAGCGTCGGAGTGCCCAGGACGCGTTCCCGGTCGTGGACGCGGGCGGCTACGTCGGACTCGTGGGCGCCGTCGAGGTCGAGGCCGGCCACCCGGACATCACGGTGGGAGCGGTCGTGGACCGGGAGGCGCCTGCCCTGCCCGCCGACGCGGGCGTCGAGGAGGTCCTCGAGACGATCGGCGGGTCCGGGTACGGTGCTCTCGCCGTCGTCGAGGACGGCGGCGTCGTGGGCCTGCTGCGCGAGGCGGACGTCGTCCGGGTCCTGCGGCGGGCGTCGTCGTCGAAGCAGTGATCTGCACGACCCGGCCCGGCTCCCGGGGGTGGGCGCAGGGCCGCGCCGGAGCCGGGCCGGCTCAGTCGCTGTGATGGGCCTCGCCGAGCTCGAAGAGGTCGGGGGGTTCCTCGCTGTCCTCGGATATCTCGGCTTCGAGGGCGTCGATCTCGCGGTTCTCCTCGTCGAAGATCGCCTCCAGATCGGTGCCGTCGACGTCGTCGCGGCCGATCGACCCGTGTTCCCGGCGTCCGGGGAGGACGACTGCGACGTCACCCTCGAGGCCCTCGCCCACGATGGACTCGATGGTTGCGGGGTCCGTGGGGCTCTCGGCGTCGAACGCCTCGATCTCCTCTTCGTCCTCGTCCGAGCGGGCCTCGTCGGAGTAGCGGTGGTTCATCGTGGGCTCCCTGCCTTTCTCGTGTCGTCGAACCGGGCACCGCTCCGGCCCCGCAACGTGAGGCGCACGAGAGCGGCCTCGAGCTCTCTCACGTCGATGCCGTCGCGGGTGGCGACCGTCTTGAGTCTGGCAAACGGGTCGCGTGTTCCGGGACGCACGAAGCCGAGTTCCTGCGCGGCCCCCAGAGCGCGCTCGTCGAGGGGCGGGCGCGCACCGGGCCACACACCGCGAAGCTCGCGCAGGAAGAGGCGGACCGTCACGGGGCCCCAACCCGGAAGGGCGTCGAGCGCCGCCTCCAGCTCCGCCGGATCGGTGAGAGCGGAGAGGGAGGCGACACGGCCACCGTGGCGCTCGGAGACGGCACGGGCAAGATCGAGGAGGCGCGTCGCCGTGCGGTAGTCGTAGCGGACGTAGCCGCCCCGGTCGAGGAGGTCGACGAGCTCGTTCCAGGTCCGGAGGCCGGCGTCGGCGACGGTGGCGACCCCGGCGTCGCGCATGGTCCGGTATGTCCTCTCCACCACGGTGGCCGCTATGGGGGTTCCGAAGAGGGTGGCGGCGAGGAACCAGCCTTCCACGTCCGGGGGGCTGTGGTCGACGTCGAGGCCCAGTTCCGTGGTGAAGCGCCCCCCGACCTCCGCGACGAGGCGTCGCGCGTCGCCGGCGTGGCGCCTGCCCCTGACCCTGGGGGTGACGGTGCGGAGGTGTCCCATCCCTACGAGACTGCCCCAGCGGGCGGCGGACGGGAAGAGGCAATGGTCCCCGCGGGCGTAGCCTGGCGGTTCCACGCAGGAGACGAGGGAGGCCACGATGGAGCGCATCCTGATCGCGACCGACGGCTCGCCGGGTGCGCGGGCGGCGGCGGGGCTCGGGGCCGAGGTCGCGGGCTGGAGCGGAGCGGAGGTCGTGCTCATGCACGCGGCGTCCCTGCCGGCGGCGATGGCGATCGGCGTGGCGGGACTCCCCGAGGTGCCCGGCGACTATCTCGAGACCACGACTCGCTACGCGTTCGAGCAGGCCGCTGCGGTGCTCGATGCCGCCGGCGTCGTGCACGAGGACGTGGTGGTCGACGGCGACCCTGCCGACGCGATCGTGCGGGAGGCGGAACGCCGCGGCACGGACCTCGTCGTCATGGGCCATCGTGGCCTCGGGGGCCTGGGCCGGCTCCTGTTGGGCTCCGTGTCCGAGCGGGTCCTGCGCCGGGCGAAGTGCTCCGTGCTCGTGGCGGGCGTCGAGTCGGAGGACGGGGGCGACTGAGGGGACTTTCGGCCCTGCCCGGCGCGAGCCGGTGCGAGGCACCATGGGGCCACACGGGCCACACGGGCCACACGGGCCACACGGGCCACACGGGCCACACGGAGGTTTCGCATGGACGTAAGGGGTCTGGTTCGTCGCTCTCCTGTCCTGATCCAGCCGGTTGCCACGTTGGAGCAGGCGGCGCGGACCATGAACGAGGCGGGAGTCGGGGCGCTCCTCGTCGTGGAGAGGGGCGCGCTCGTTGGGATCCTCTCGGAACGGGACCTCGTGGCTGCTCTCGCCGACGGCGCGGACCTGCGGACCACGGTATGGGACCACCTGGTGCCCGAACCCTTCACGGTGCGACCCGACGCCCATGTGGGCGAGGCCGCGCGGATCATGGCCGACAAGGAGGTCCGTCACCTCCCGGTCGTGGCCGGCGACGGCGCTCTCCTCGGCATGGTTTCCCTGCGCGATCTTCTCTTCGCCGCGCTCGAGGAGACTGCGGGCGAGGCACGTGCGGACTGGATCGAGTACCTGCAGCCTGTGGCCGACTCCTCGGCGGCCGACGGCGGGTAGACCGAGGGCGGGTAGGCCGACGGCGGGTAGAGGGCGAGCTCGCCCGGGAGGTCCGTGGGAGGAGCCCGCTCCCACGAACCGGCGCCGGCGCTAGCGGCCCTTGAACTCCGGGGGGCGCTTCTGGGTGAAGGCGGCGAGGGCCTCCATGAGGTCTTCGCTGAACACCATGGCCGAGTTCCAGGCGGCGACGTAGCGGAGGCTGTCGTCCCACTGGCTCTTGAGGGGCGCGGAGAGGATCTCCTTGGCGCCCTGCACGGCGAGGGGCGAGTTGGCGGCGATCTCGGCGGCGAGGTCGTGCGCGGCGCCGAGGAGGCCGTCGCGGTCGGGGAAGACGTCGTTCACGAGCCCGATCTTCTCGGCGCGGGCGGCATCGACGTCCTTGCCCGTGTAGACGAGCTCGTTGACGTGACCCCGGGTGAGGATGCCGGGCAGGCGCTGCAAGGTGCCCACGTCGGCGACGATGGCGATGCGGGTCTCGCGCACTGAGAAGACGGCGTCGGCGGAGGCGAGGCGGATGTCGCAGGCCGAGATGAGGTCGATGCCGCCCCCGATGCAGTAGCCGTGTACGGCTGCGATCACCGGCTTCGGGCACTCCGCCACCGAGGTGATCGAGGCCTGCAGGCGGCGGATCTCGTGGAAGAGGTGGAAGCGTCGCTGGGCGTCGCTGGCGTCGGCGTCGCCGCCGAGGAGACCGCCCATGCCCTTGAGGTCGAGGCCCACGGTGAAGTGCGGGCCCTCGGCGGCGATGACGACCGCCCGCACCTCGGAGTCGGCGGACACCTCCCCCATGACGGCGGGGAGGCGGTCCCAGAAGGCTCCGCCCATGGCGTTGCGCTTCGCCGGGTTGTCCAGCCAGACGGTGGCGACGTGCCCGGCGCGCTCGATCCTGAAGACGTCGTCGTCGCCCATGAGTGCTCCCTGGTGTGTGTCCCGCTCCGCGTCGTGGTGCCGGCAGGCTACCGGAGAGCTGCCATGTTGCTCCGCGCCCGGGTCCTCCCACCGGACCGGGTCCTCCCACCGAAGTGGGGGGGGGGGGGGGGGCCGCAAAAAACGTCAGGCGCCCCGAA
>CAYJLW010000004.1:62988-79705 GCA_964370965.1 uncultured Acidimicrobiia bacterium
CCCCCCGCCCCGGGCCCCCCCCCCCCCGGGGGGGGGGCCCCCCCCCCCCTCCCCCCCCCCCCCCCCCCACTTCGGGTGGTTGGGGCGCCTAGTGCCGGCGGCGGCGACGTTTGCGGCGGCGGGTGGCCGTACGCACCTTGCGCTTCCACGCCGGCGGCCCGGCCACGGTGGAGCGGTCGAGGAAGGGGTTCGGAGTGGGCCGCCCGGGTTGGGGGCGGAGGTCGACCTCCTTGGGGATGAGACCCTGGGAGATGGCGTACTCCAGTTCCGGCTGGGCGCTCACGATCTGGAGCTTTTCCGGCTGTGCCACGGCGATCGCCTGCGCGGGCGGAGACTGCAGCGTGCTGGCGAGGCGGCTCACGAGTGTGAGGTTGGCGTCCTCCCAGAGGCGGCGGCTCTCCTTGCCCTCCCCGCCGGGCAGGTTGATCGCGTCGTAGGGGCCGAGGAAGCGGCCCATGAGGCACATCCGGGTGAGCTCGTCGTCGATCGGTGGTGTCACGGCGGCGGGGAGGTCCGTGCGCATCTCGGAGAAGTCGAACGCGTAGAGGATGTTGTTCGCCGCTTCCTGGCGTGTCGTGAGGGGGGGCAGGCCGAAGCGCCACTGCACGAACTTGCCGATCGAGGTGTGGTCGTGCACACGGCCGGCGACGGCACCCCGGCGGGCCCAGGGGCTGATGAGCATCGTGGGCACCCGGAACCCGGCGGGCCGGCCGAGCTCGGGGTGGTCGTCGGGGAGCACAGGGGGGGCCACGTGGTCGAAGAAGCCGCCGTGTTCGTCGTAGGTCACGATGACGGCCATCCGGTCCCACTGCGGGGAGTGCATGCAGGCGGCGACGACGTCGGCCATGAAGCGCTGCCCGGGCTGCACGCTCACAGGCGGATGGTCGTCCGTGCCGATGAGGTAGCCGGGTTCCACCATGGCGACCTGCGGGAGGTTGCCCGCCGCGGCGTCCTCGTAGAACTTGCCCACGGGCTGGAACAGGGACATGTTCGCGAGGAGGAGGTTGACGTAGAGCCCGGCGAAGGGCACGTCCGTGAAGTAGTGGCCCCAGCTCACCCCCTTGTCATAGAGCTGGTTCCAGAGGGTGCGCTCGTGCATGCCGAGCTGGCCTTCGTCGAACGCGTTCGACACCCGCCCGCCGGACGTGCCGGCGTGGATGTAGGAGCGGTTCGGCCATGTGGGCCCGAGGAGCGAGCAGTGCCAGCGGTCGAAGACCGTGTAGTTGCGGGCCATGGCGTGCATCCACGGGATCTCACGCTCGCTCATGTAACCCATCGCCTGGGTACCCGTGTCGACGACGAAGCGGCCGTTGTGACCGCCGTCCCACTGGTTCACGGACGCCGCCCGGGAGTGGTTCAGGTCGCCCACCGTGCAGAGCATGTCCTTCTGGCGGTGGACGTAGACGCGTTCGCCGTCCTCGTCGAGGTTGAACATCCCCCGCCGCAGGCCGTTGACGCCCGGCAGCCGACCCAGCATGTGGTCGAAGCTGCGGTTCTCCATCGTGACGATCACGATCGTGTCGATCGGGCACTGCGAAGGCGACACCCTCTCGGCGGCGTTAGCGCCCACAGGCGTCAGGACCGAGGCCCCCTGGCCCGTTGACACGGCGGCCACCGTGGCGCCCGCGCCCATCAGGAATGTGCGTCGTGGAACCTCACCCATGGCGTCGCTCCCAAGCATCGTCTTCGTCCGAACGCGCCCTGATGCGGACAAGGGTTGCCCAACCCACCCGGCGCGACACACCGCCGTGTCACCATTCGCCGCGGCGGCCCCCGGACCCTGCCGGGCCCGCCTTGGCGGCGCGGCGCAGTCCCCCGTCTGGCGGGCGGGTGTCCTGCTCTGCCAGGCTCCGGCGATGCACATGTCGTCCCGCCCACAACCTTCGTGTCCGCCGCCCCGCTGAGCGCGTTCGCCGTCACCCTCGTCCTCGCCGTGGCGGACTGGGTGATGGTGGCGACGGAGAGACGGAAGGCGGAGTACTTCTCCAAGCCCGCCATCATCACCGCCCTCATCGTGGCGGCGCTGCTCGTCGTCCGCTCGGACCCCCACGACGGGGCTCTCGCCCCCTGGATAGTCGTCGGCCTCGTGTTCTCCCTCGCCGGGGACATCTTCCTCATGCTGCCCCAAGACCTCTTCGTGCCCGGCCTGGCGAGCTTCCTCCTCGCCCACGTCTGCTACGTGGTGGGCTTCAACACGGCCTCGCTCACCTCGTGGGTGGCGGGAGTCGTGGCCGTCGTCCTCGTGGGAGCTGTGATCGGCACGATCGGACGCGGGCTCGCGCCGGGCCTGCGTGACCGCCCCGAGCGCATACCCGTGTTCGTCTACATGGCCGTGATCGGAGTCATGCTCGCCTCGGCGCTCACGACCCCGTGGCGGGCGGGCTGGCCGGGGGGAGCGGCGGCGGCGGCGACCGTGGGGGCGGCCTTGTTCACGGCCTCGGACTCGATGATCGGCTGGAGCCGCTTCCGCAGCCACTTCGCCCGCGAAAGGGTGTGGATCATGGTCACCTACCACCTCGGCCAGATCGGCATCGTGCTCTCCCTCCTGCGCTGAGGGGCGTCCGGGGTCCAGAATCGGGGCGTGCCCCCGACCGAGCCCGCCGCCGTCGCCGAGACCCACTGCGCCGTCGTCGTCTTCGCGGGCGAGCGCGCCTACAAGATCAAGAAGCCCGTGCGCTTCGGCTTCCTGGACTTCTCCACACGGGACAAGCGGGCGGCCGCCCTGTGGCGCGAGCTCGATCTGAACAGGCGTCTCGCCCCCGACGTCTATCTCGGGGTTCTCGACGTCACCGATCCTGACGGCCGACCCTGCGAGCCCGTGCTCGTGATGCGCCGCATGGCCGCCGGCGCCCGTCTCGCCGGCCTCGTGGTCGCCGGCGGGGACGTGGCCGACTGCCTCCGGGGCGTGGCCCGGAGCGTGGCGGCCTTCCACGCCGGCGCGTCCACAGGCCCGCAGGTCGCCGCGGCCGGCACGCGTGACGCCGTCGCCGGGAACTGGGAGCGGAACTTCGCCGAGACGGCCCCGTTCGTGGGCGACGTGCTCGACGAGGACGTCGCCCTTCGCGTCGAGTCCCTCGCCCGGGGCTACCTCGCGGGTCGCGCTCCTCTCTTCGAGGCCCGCATCGGCGCCGGTCTCGTGCGCGACGGCCACGGCGACCTCCTCTGCGACGACATCTTCTGCCGTCCCGAAGGCCCGGCGATACTGGACTGCATCGAGTTCGACGACCGCCTCCGTTGGGGGGACGTCCTCGCCGACGTCGCCTTCCTCGCCATGGACCTCGAACGTCTCGGGCGCCCCGACCTTGCCGGGACGTTCCTCCGGGACTACCGGGAGTTCTCCGGCGAGCACCACCCCGAGAGCCTCGCCCACCACTACGTCGCCTACCGGGCGCAGGTACGGGCCAAGGTCGCCTGCCTCCGCCACGCCCAGGGCGACGCCGACGCCGCCGCCCTCGGGGGACGCCTCCTCGGCCTCTGCCGGGCCCACCTCGAGGCGGCACGGGTCCGCCTCGTCCTCGTGGGCGGGGCCCCCGGTACGGGCAAGTCGACGCTCGCCGCCGCCCTCGGTGAGGCCCGGGGTTGGGCCGTGCTCCGCTCCGACGTCGTCCGCAAGGAGCTCGCCGGCCTTCCCCCGGGGACACCCGCCCCGGCCGCCCCGGGTGGGGGCATCTACAGTCCGGGGCACACGGGCGCCACGTACACGGCGCTCCGCGAGCGGGCCGGCGCCCTGTTGGGGATGGGGGAGTCGGTGGTCCTGGACGCCTCCTGGACGGATCCCGCCGAACGGGACGCAGCGGAGCGCCTCGGCGACAGCCTCTCCGCTGACGTCGTGGCGTTGCGCTGCGACTGCCCGCCTCATGTGGCCGCCGCCCGGATCGGCCTGCGGAGGGCCGAGGGTGGCGACGCATCCGATGCCGACGCCGCCGTCGCCGCCGCCCTTCGGGCCGCCGCCGGGCCGTGGCCAGACGCCGTCGACGTGGACACGTCCGCGGGCGCGGCCGGGGCGCTCGGCGCCGCCCTCGCCCTCGTGGGCCCGTCGGGCGTCCCTTGACGGCTGGGGGAGGCGAGCACTTCACCCCCCGCCAGAGCAGCGGCGCCCGTGCCCGGTACCTCGGCATCATCGGCCTCCCCGACGCCGACTACGTGGACCCCGGGACACCGGTGACTCTGCCGCCGATCCCGCGCTACAGCGTCTTCGTGGCCGGCATGGCGCCCCCCAACCCCTTCGCCGGCGACGTGCCCTACCAGTTCCCGGCCGTGGCGAGCATCGACGGGGGGGACGGCAGCGTCGATCCCGTCGACCTCGACCTCGCCCACCCCGCCTTCAACGTCTTCCGCATCCCGGCGGCGACGCCCGCCGACGTGCTGCAGTCCTTCCGTGCCGACTACTACACGCACTTCGCCGTGGTGGTCCGCTGACCGCCGGGGGCGGCGGTCCCGGAGTCAGGCGCAGGCGGGCCCGCCGGGGTCGGGGGCGGCGACAGGCCCGGGAGGCGGTGTCCCCGTCGCCCCGGGTACCGGGCCGGGGCCCCCGAAGTCCTGCACGGCCCACAGGGATCCGTCCGCTGCGCAGACCACGCCGATGCCCACGCGGTCGAGGCCCGGGGCGAGCAGGGCGGCGCGGTGCGAATCCGAGCGCATCCAGGCGAGGTGCGCCTGCCCGGCCGAGGACATCCCGGAGCCCAACATCACGATGTTCTCGGCCACAGCGGAGAAACGGCCGCCGAGGGCGCCGATGAGGGCGTTCATGTCCTGGTGGCGGAAGCCGTTCGCCGCCATGTTCGCCGCCCATCCGCCGGCGGCGGCGCCGAGACCCTCGTCCCAGGCGAGCGCCGGGAGGCCCCGGGCCGCCCGCTCCGTGTTCGCGCGGGCGAGGAGGTCGGCGGCGACGGCCGGGCTGGCGACGGTGACACGGGAAGCGGATGCCGGGGCGACGGCGACCGCGCGGGTGACGCTCCGGCAGCGACGCCGCCGGCCCCGGCCGCGGCAGACCCGCCGCCCACGGGCCCGGCGTGAGCGGGCACGGCGTCGCCGGGCCGCAGCGCGGGCCGCGACCCGGGTGGGGGCGCTCTCCGGGACACCGGCAGACACCGTGTCCGGTAACAGGAGGGAGAGGACGGCGAGGACGATCACGGACAGACGGCGCATAGGGGTACGTCTCCGGGGAGGGGGTTCACCTTTGATAGCACGCCGGGCGGGGCCGCCGTGACACCCGGGGCGGCGGTCCTACTATCCCGGCATGGACACTGAAACCCTGCACCGCTGCCGCACCACGGCGAAGACCGCCCTCGCGGACGCCGGCGTCGTGTCGCGGGGCGCCGTGCACCTCGCCCGTACGGCAGCGGGGCGGGTCCCGCTGCGCCGACTCGGATCCGTCGTCCGCCTCCTCCCGGGCGCCCGCTTCGACCTCGGGTTCCTGTACACGCTGAACGCCGTGGCGCACCCGGACTTCTGCGCTGTCGTGGACGCCGCCGGACCTCTCGACTACGGCGACCTGAACGCCCGCGTGAACCGTCTCGCCCACCACCTCCTCGCCGTGGGGGCGTCTACGGGCCGTCTCGTCTACCTCCTCCCGAACTGCCGGGAGGCCGTCGAGGCCATGGGGGCGGCGGCGAAGCTCGGCATGGATCCCGTTCCCGTGAACACCCGCTTCCAGGCCGAGGAGGTGCGCTACCTCCTCGACCACCAACAGCCCGCCGCCGTCGTCGTCGACGAGTCGCTGCAGGACCGGGTGGCGGGCTGGCCCGGGCCTGTTCTGGTGCGGGGCGACTCCTATGAGGCGGCCCTGGCCGACGCCGCCGACACCGAGCCCGCGCCCCCGTCGCGCGAGAGCCACATGGTGATCCACACCTCGGGCACCACCGGTCATCCCAAGGGGGCCGAGCGGCGCATGGAGGCGATGGGGCGCCTCAGCATCCTCGGCTTCCTCGGAACCGTGCCCGTGGCCTGCGACGACCGCATGGTCGTGCCCGCCCCCATGTTCCATTCCCTGGGCATGGGGCTCACGACGATGGCCCTCGCCCTCGGGGCCACGGCCATCCTGCCGGAGCGCTTCGACGCCGAGGGCTTCCTGCGCGACGTCGAGACCTACCGGGCGAGCGCCGCCGTGGTCGTCCCGGTCATGCTGCAGCGCCTCGTGCAGCTCCCCCGCGAGGTCCAGCGGCGATACGACGTGTCGAGCCTCCGCTGGGTGCTGGTCTCAGGCTCGATGCTCCCCCCCACGCTGGAGGCCGCCGTCCGGGAAGTCCTGGGGCCGGTGCTCTACAACCTCTACGGCTCGACGGAGGCGGGCTGGGTGTCCGTCGCCACCCCCGAGGACGCCGCGGAACGCCCGGGCACTGTGGGCCGGCGCCTGCCCGGCCTCGGCCTCCGCGTGGTCGACGGCGGCGGTGCCCCGCTCGAGGGCGGTGAGGACGGCGAGATCGTGATCGGGGGGGGCACGCTCTTCGACGGGTACACGGGGACCCCTTACCAAGACCGCTGGTACCCGATCGGGGACATGGGCCATCTCGACGAGGGGGGCTACCTGTACGTCGCCGACCGCAAGGACGACATGGTCGTGACCGGGGGCGAGAACGTCTACCCGGCGGAGGTGGAGCGGGTGCTCGAGGGCCATCCGGGTTTGGCGGAGGTGGCGGTGTACGGCATCGACGACTCCGAGTACGGCAAGGTCCTCTGCGCGTCTGTGGTGGCCAAGGCGGGGGAGTCCCTCGACCCGGCCGAGGTCGAGGCCTACTGCCGCGACCGCATCGCGAACTACAAGGTCCCCAAGCACATCTGGGTCACGGACGCCCTTCCGTGGAGCGTCACGGGCAAGATCCTCCGCCGCCAACTCGTCCGTGAGGCTGAGGCGCGCCTGCGGGTGCCGGGCGCATAGGGCGCCGCTCCGTGGCCGGCGTCGTGCGCATCGGGCGGGCGTCAAGGTGATGCCGTTCTCCCGGTATTCCGGGAGAACGGCATCACCTTGGGCGGGCGTTGGTCCCGGGGTGCCCCCAATCTGATGCTTTTGTCCCGGAATACCGGGACAAAAGCATCAGATTGGGGGGGGAGGGGGGGAATCAGCTCACGACGACGTACTCGCCGCCTTTGACGGTGTGCTTGCCCTGTGAGAAGCGGGCCTCGACGTCGCCGTCGCCCTGGATGTCCTCGATGGCGCCGCGGTCACCCTCGGAGAGGGCCCCGGACTTCACGATCTCGATCGTGGCCCCCACGTGGCGTTCCACGACCACGTACTCGCCGGGGTCGACGGTGAAGGTGCCCGCCCGGAACCGCGCCTTGAGCCGGCCGTCGCCCTTGTCCTCGAGGACGGCGCCGCGATCGCCGGGATGCAGGGCGCCCTCCTTGACGATCTCGACTGTCTCGGCCGGTTGCACCATGGTGGTTTCCTCCGTCAGCGGCTGGGGCCAGAGTAGATCGCCAGGCGGGCGATGCGCGTCTCCGTGACTGTGAAGAAGTCGGCGATCTCGGTCATGGTGGCGCCCGTGGGCAGGTCGATCTCGACGGCCACGCGATCGCCGTCGACGACGAGGGGGCCGGGGCGGGGGTCGAGGGACATGACGGAGAAGATCCTGGCGTAGAAGTCGAGGATCGCGGCGCGTCCTTCGCGGGTGCCCGTCGACTGGACGAGGACCGCGTCCTCTGCGAAGAGGGTGCCGAGGGCGGTCATGTCGGCGGCCCGGACGGCGTCGAAGTAGCGGCTCACGACCTCGGCGGGGGAGGGGTCGGCCATGGTGTGGTCCTGTCAGGCCCGCGTGCCGGGCGCCGGGGGCCGCGGCGGCCCCGGGGACTCGGCCACGCAGCGGTTGCGCATGGTGCCCACCCCGTCGATCTCGGTCTCGATCACGTCTCCGGGACGGAGGTACACCTCCGGGGTGCGGGCCATGCCGACCCCCGAAGGCGTGCCCGTGAGGCAGACGTCCCCCGCCCGCAGCGTGCAGATCGACGAGATCCACTCCACGAGGGCGGGGACGTCGAAGACGAGGTCGGACGTGCGCCCGTCCTGGACGACGTCCCCGTTCACCCGGCAGCGCACGCGGACGTCGGCCGGGTCGTCGATCTCGTCGAGCGTGACGATCGCCGGCCCGAGCGGGCAGAACGTGTCGAAGCTCTTGCCCATGGCGAACTGGGCCATGGCGGCGAACTGGATGCGCCGCTCCGAGACGTCCTGGGCGCACGTGAAGCCGAGGACGGCGTCGAGGGCCCGCTCGCGCCCGACGCGCCTCCCGGCGCCGGCGAACACGACGGCGAGCTCGGCCTCCCAGTCCGCTGTGGACTCGCCCGCGGGGAGGACGACGTCGTCGTGCGGGCCGCTGACGGCGGTGGGGAACTTGGCGAAGATCGCCGGGATCTCCGGGAGCGCCATGGCGGTCTCGGCGGCGTGGCTGCGGTAGTTGAGGCCCACGGCGTAGACCGCCCGGGGGTCAGGGACGGGCGGGCCGAGGCGGGCCTCCGCCGCTGGTGTGCCGCCGTCGAAAGCGCCCCGTTCCCAGAGGGCCTGGGCGTCTCCCCACTGCGTCGAGATCACGACCGTGGGGTCGGCGGAGATCGCCCCGCCGGAGGCGGTGGCGAGGTCGAAGACCTGGTCGCCGGCCAGGATGCCGGCCCGGCCGGCGGCGTTCACGAAGCGCACGGAGCGCGCCTACCGCGCCGGTGTGGGGGCGCGGCGCAGGGCTCTCTGGAGGCGGGACGCGCTGCGGTGCGCGTCGTCCGCCGTCATGCCCACGAGACGGAGCATCGCCTCGGTGTAGTCCCACTCGTCGTCCTCGTCGAGGACGCCGGTGAGCCTGCCGTACATGACGCCGACGGCGGAGCCGGCGATGGCGAGGACGAGGACGGGGACGTTGGCTCCGGGGAAGAGGCCGGCCTTGGCCCCCGCTTCGAGGTCGCGGGCGAGACGGCCCACCATCGGGGCGCCGAGCTCGGCGTTGCCGCCCGTGAGGCGGACCACGAACCAGCCCCACAGCGGGTCGCGTGTCGCCATGCGCACCGTCTGGTAGACGGCGTTGGCGAGCACCTCGGCGGGGTCCGAGAGGGGGGCGCCGACCTCGTCGACGAGGTGGGCGTGGGCGGCGATCGCCTCTCCGAGGAGCGCGTCGACCACGGCGTCCTTGGATTCGAAGTGGTTGTAGAAGGACCCGAACGCGACGTCGGCGGCCTCGGTGATCTCCTGGATCGTGGCGGCGTCGACACCCTTCTCGCCGATGACGGCGCGGGCGGCGTCGAGGATCTGGCGGCGGGTGCGTTCGCGGCGGCGGGTTCCCCGGTCTGGACCGGTGGCCTCGGCTGTGGGGGCTTCTGTTCCGTTCACGAGAAGGGTCTTCCGCGGGTCACTTGTGGTGAGTAGGATATCAGAACTGATAACAACCTCAATACCGAAAACGCCGCACCACGCATCCAGGAGGCACCGGATGGCAACAACCCCGAAGTTCGGCCTCATGCTCCCGCCCTTCAGCTGGCCCCTGGCCTCCCAGGCCGCCGAGGCCGCCGAGCGCCAGGGATTCGACAGCGTCTGGCTCCCGGACCACATGTTGAACCCCATGCCGGTGGGGGGCGGCCCGCAATGGGACACGGTGGAGGCCTGGACCGCCCTCTCCTTCCTCGCCGGGCGCACGGAGACGCTCCGCTTCGGCTTCATGATGCTCAACCCCGCCTTCCGCAACCCGGCGGTGTTGGCGAAGATGGCGGCCACGTTCGACCAGTGCTCCGGCGGCCGGCTCATCTTCAGCCTCGGTGCCGGATACCTCGAGCAGGAGTACCGCACCTACGACCTCCCCTGGGATCCCGAGGCGCCCGACCGCCTCGGGCGCTCCCGGGAGACCGCCCTCCTCGCCCGGGAGCTCTGGGCCCGACCCCATGAGGAGGTCACCTGGGAAGGCGACTACGTCTACGCCTACGACTGCCACCTCGGGGTCGACTGCCACCAGCGGCCCCATCCCCCGATCTGGTTCGGGGGCGACAGCCTCCCCAGTCGCCTCGTGATGGACGAGGTCTGCGGCGTCGGCCCGTCCGGCGGCTGGTTCATGCACCCGCAGCTTCTCGACGAGAACCTGGCGTGGTTCTTCTCCGAGAGCGCTCACGCCGAGGAGGAAGGCTTCGCCCTCGCCACCTACCTCGTCACCCACATCGGCCCCACCAGCCGGCAGGCGGCCGAGAACGCCCGCTCCTTCGTGCCCGTGCACCCCCGCTACGAACGGGACTTCGGCGACACGCTCCGCCACCAGGCGATCGGCACGGTGGACGAAGTCGTCGAGAAGGTGAGATCCGTGCTCGACCGGGGGGTCAACTACGTGGTGTTCGTGGCCGACCCCTTCACCCAGGTCACCCTTGCCGAGGATGTCCTCCCGGCCCTCAACCGTGTCCCCGTTGCCTAGCACAGGGGGGAGCGAGCTCCCCCCTGTGGGACCCCCCTCCTCGGCCCTGTGCCGCACAAGGGTGTCCCGGGGCGCCTGAGCCGCCCCTCACGCGGCGGTCGCCGTCCGCCCGATCGGAGAAACCGGCATGGGAAGACCCGAGGTCCAGAGCCAGTCCGGGACGCAGGCCGCGGACCCTGCGCCCGTCGCGGAGGCGGTCGACATGTCGCCGTTCCGGCGACGGCGCGTCCTGCTCCTCCTCGTCGTGATCGCCGCCTTCAAGACCGCCCTGCTCGTCCAGCAGCTCTCGATGGCGGCGGCGATGGCCCTGCAGGGCTGCCCCGAGGCGGGCGTGAAGATGAGCCTCGGGCCCAACGGTGGTCACGCCGTGGGCATGGAGAGCTGCAGCAGCGCCGCCGCCTTCGCCGCCGGGGTCGTCGCCTGTCTCGCCCCCCTCGTGGTCGCCACCGTGCTCCTCCTCCTGTTCCGCCGCGGGACCCACCCACGGAACCGGGTCGTGTCGGCGTACCTGTACCTGGTGGCGGTGGCCGCCCTCGCCGAGGTTCTTGCCACCCTGGTCGTCTTCGGGATCCTCGGCAAGATGGAGGCCGCCATCCTCATCGAACACGGCGTCCCCTGGTGGGGTCTCGTGCTCGGCGGCCTCGTCGCCGGGGGGCTTCTCGCCTTCCCGGTGTGGAAGACGACGCCGTACTTCGCCACCGAGCTCCTCGGTCACGAACATCACCACGTCCACATCTTCCAGAAGGCCATCTGGTTCAAGCTCACCGCCGGCGTGGGCATCATGGCCGCCGTCCGCCTCTTCGCCTGATCGCCCAGGAGGACCACGCCCCCGTCTGTACGCGCAAGAATGACCAGGGGGGCGCGCCACATGACCCGGGTGCGGACACGGCGGAACTCCCGCCTCCCCCGCACCCGACCCGGGAGAGGGGCAGCCGTGTCCGAGAGCTACCGCCGGCACTGGAGCTGGGACCAGGTGACATGGGCGTCCCACTGCGGGAACTGCATCGCCAACTGCACCTACCGTCTGTACACGAGGGACGGCCGGGTCCTCTGGGAGGAGCAGTCCGGGGGCGTCCCCGGCAACGAGGGCGTCCCGGACATGAACCCCCTCGGCTGCCAGAAGGGCGCCGGGTGGTCCCGCCAGATCGAGGGCGGCGACCGCATCCTGTACCCGATGCGGCGCGTGGGGGAGCGGGGCTCGGGCCAGTGGGAACGCATCGGCTGGGACGACGCCCTCGACGCCGTCGCCGACGCGGTCATCGACGCGGTCGAATCCGAGGGCACACACAGCGTCCTCGTCGACGAGGGCGCCGAGGGCGGCATGCTCACCGGGATGGCCCGGTCGCGCTTCTCCTCGGCGATCGACGCCGTCACCTTCGACGGGAACTCCACGGTGAGCGACGTCCACCTCGGCCACTGGCTCACCTTCGGGGGGCTCCTGGGCGGTTCCGCCGCCGACGACGCCTTCCGCTCCGACGTCATCCTGATCTGGAACGCCAACCCCGCCTACACCCGCATCCCGTACTTCCACTACCTCCCCGAGGCCCGCTACCGGGGGGCGACCGTCGTGCTCGTCGCCCCGGACTACAGCCCCTCGGCCATGCACACCGACTGGCACGTGCCCGTCGTCCCCGGCTCCGACGCCGCCCTCGCCCTGGCGATGTGCCAGGTCGTCGTCGAGGAGGACCTCGCGGACTGGGGCTTCGTGCGCTCCCAGACCGACCTCCCCTTCCTGGTGAAGGCCGCCGAAGGCCGTTTCCTGCGCCAGTCGGACCTCGAGGCGTCGGGGCGCGACGACCGCTTCTACGTGTGGAAGGACGCCGCCCCGGCCCCCGCCGACCCGGCCCATCTCGACGACCCGGATGCGCCCGCCGACGTGGCGCTCGACGGCCGCTGGGAGGTCACCACCCATGACGGCGCCACGGTGGAGGTCACGACCGTCTTCGGGCTCCTCCGCGAGCGCCTCGCCGGGTACACGCCGGAGGCGGCGGCGGAGATGTGCGGCGTGCACCCGGACGCCATCCGGCGCCTTGCCCGTCTCGTGGCCGCCGGGCGCACGAAGCTGTACAACGGTCTCGGCTCCTGCAAGCACTACCACGGCGACCTCTTGGAGCGGGCCATGGACCTCGTCCTCGCCCTCACCGGGAACTGGGGGAGGCCGGGGTCGGGCTGGGACACCTACATCATCGCCCTCACCGACGGCGAGGTCCTCGGGATCCTCAAGAACCGGGCGGGCGTGGAGTCGGGGGAGGCGGCGATCAGCGCCGTCGACGGTGTCCTCGACGCATTGAAGGAGGCCGATCCCACGCTCAGCGAGGGAGGGGCGATCCTGGCGATGATGCGCCACGGGGCGGCGGCCGCCACCACAACGCCGCCGGCGTTCTTCCTCTACTACCACCTCGGTTTCGACAAGATCTGGGACCACCCGGGGTGGGGCGACAACCCCCGCCCCGTCGACGAGTACGTCGCCGAGGCGCGCAGCCGGGGGTGGTGGGGCGGCCTCGTGAAGCCCGCCCCCGACGTCAAGCCCCGCGTGGTGATCCAGGCGGGAACGAACACGCTGCGGCGCACCCGGGGCGGCCAGCGCCAGTGGCTCGAGCATGTCTGGCCCCACCTCGACATGGTCGTGCTCGTGGACTGGCGGATGAACAGCGTCGGCCTCCACGCGGACGTCGTCCTCCCCGTCGCCTGCGAGGCGGAGCAGGTGAACTTCCACGGCGCCAACTCCCACAGCTGGGAACGCATGTTCTCGGACAAGGCCGTGGAGCCGCGGGGCGAGTCCCGCACGGACTGGCAGGTCTTCCGGGGCCTGGCTGCGGCCGTGTCGCGCCGGGCGGCGCAACGGGGACTCGACGGCTTCACCGACGGCCGGGGCGGCGCCCGCTCATACGGCGCGGTCGTGGACGTCTTCACGATGCACGGGGCCATCGAGGCCGACGAGGCCGCCCTCGACGAGGTCCTGCGCGACGGGGCCCTCTCGGGGAACCTCCCGCCGGGCACGTCCCTGGCGGCGCTGCGGGAGACCGGCTGGGTGCGTCCCGAGCGCCTCCCCCGGGCGATGGCCGGTGTGTGCGGCTCCGAGATCGCCCCCGGGGAGGTGTTCATGGGCTACCGCGACCACGTGGAGAGGGGGGTGCCCTTCCCCACGCTCACGGGACGGGCGCAGTTCCTCGTCGACCACCCCTGGTTCCTGGAGGCCGACGAGCACCTGCCCCGCCACAAGTCGCCGCCCCCCGCGGGCGGCGACTACCCGCTGCAGGTGACGGGCGGCCACCCCCGCTGGAGTATCCACGCCACCAACACCACCACCCGGGAGCTCCTCGGGACGACCCGGGGCCGGCCCTGCCTGGAGGTGAACCCCGCCGACGCCGCCGCCCGGGGCGTCGCCGAGGGCGACACGGTGCGGGTCTACAACGACTGCGGGGAGTTCCGGGTCATGGCGAAGCTGTCCCCGGGCGTGCGTCCCGGCCAGGTCGTCCTGTACGCCTCCTGGGAGCCGTACCTCTTCGAGGAGTGGAAGGACGCCACCCTGGTGGAGCCGGGCATGGTGAAGTGGCTCCACTTCGCGGGCGGCTACGGCCACCTCGGCTACTCCGCCCTGCAGTGGCAACCCGTGCAAGCCGACCGCCTCCACCGTGTGGAAGTGGAGCGGGCGCCCTGACGGGTGGAGGCGAGCGCGGGCGCGCCGGGGTCCCTACGGCGGCGGAACGTCTTCTTCACTCGCCCTCCACCAAGG
The DNA here is from genome assembly GCA_964370965.1 of uncultured Acidimicrobiia bacterium. Classification (GTDB taxonomy): domain Bacteria; phylum Actinomycetota; class Acidimicrobiia; order UBA2766; family UBA2766; genus CAYJLW01. Next base: position 77,095 of record CAYJLW010000004.1, read on the forward strand.
CCGGGCTCCATGGACAGGGACGATGCGCCACGGCATCATGGGGAGTCCCCTCACGAGAAGCGCCGTCGATGCCCTACGGTGGAGACGATGAGCCCTGACGCCGACGACAACGCCAGAATGGCCTTCCACGTGGTGGCGATCGCGGCGTCCGCCGGTGGTGTCAGGGCGCTGGAACGTCTCCTCTCCGCCCTCCCCCCGGGCTTCCCCGCCGCGGTCGTGGTGGTGCAGCACCTCGACCCGCGCCACCGCAGCCACCTCGCGCACATCCTCGATCGCCACTGTCCCCTCCCCGTGGTCCAAGCCCGCGACGGCGACCAGATCGTTCCTGGGACCGTGTACGTCGCGCCTCCGAACCACCACCTCCTCGTGGGGCCCAAAGGCAGGCTCTCTCTCACGGACACCGAGTTGGTGCACTTCGTGAGACCCTCGGCAGACCTCCTGTTCGAGTCCCTGGGGGCGAGCGGGCGGGATCGGGCGATTGCCGTGGTGCTGACCGGGAGCGGTTCCGACGGCGCCATGGGGGTCCAGGCGATCAAGAAGGCGGGCGGCACCGTGATCGCCGAGGACAGGGAGACGGCGGAGTTCGCCAGCATGCCGAGTGGCGCAGTCGCCACCGGCGACGTCGACATGGAGCTTCCGCTGGGCGACATAGCGCCCGCCCTGGTGGCGCTTGTGGCGGGCGGTGACGGGCCGTGACCTGCGTTTCACCGGAGGACGTCGGCGAAGCCAGCGCCTTCGAGGCCCTCCTGGACTACTTGAAGACCCACCGGGCATTCGACTTCACCGGCTACAAGCGAGCGTCCCTCGAGAGGCGCATGCGCAAGCGCCTGCAGGCTGTGGGGGCAGCCGGCTTCACCGAGTATCAGGACTACCTCGAGGTGCATCCCGAGGAGTTCCCCACGCTGTTCAACACGATCCTCATCAACGTGACGAGCTTCTTCCGGGACCGGGGGGCCTGGAAGTACCTTGCCGAGGAGGTCGTGCCCAGCCTCGTGGCCGGCAAGGGTCCCCAGGACGCCGTTCGGGTGTGGAGCGCCGGCTGCGCGTCCGGGGAGGAGGCCTACTCCCTCGCCATGGTCCTCGCCGAGGCGCTCGGCCCAGGATTCGCGGAACGGGCGAAGATCTACGCCACCGACGCGGACGAAGACGCGCTCGTCGCGGCCCGCAGCGGTGTCTATGGCCCCGCGGCGCTGGAGAACGTCCCCGAGGAGCTCCGGGACAAGTACTTCGAGCAGACCGGGGAGGGATTCCGGTTCAAGAACGACCCCCGGCGGGCCCTGATCTTCGGTCGCCACGACATCACCCGGGATGCCCCCATCTCCCACCTCGACCTCCTCGTGTGCCGCAACACGCTGATGTACTTCAACGCCGAGGCGCAGTCGAAGATCCTGGAGCGATTCCATTTCGCCCTCTTGGAGACGGGCTACCTGTTCCTCGGCCGGGCGGAGATGCTCCTCACGCATGCCGACCTCTTCAGGCCCGTGAGCCTGGGGCACCGGGTGTTCGCCAAGGTGCCGGGAGTCGTGGGCAACGAGCGCACACGGGCGTACGCCGAGTCGTCAGGCGACGTCGACAGCCGTTCGCGTCACGACGTCCTCCTGCAGGACCTGGCATTCGACGCGGGGCCGCTCGCCCAGATCGTCGTGGACGCCGGCGGCACGCTGGTGTTGGCGAACAAGCGGGCGCGTTCCCTCCTTCCCGTCGATTCCCGCGACCTCGGCCGGCCCCTGAGCGAGCTCGAGATCTCCTACCGGCCCGTGGAGCTGCGCGAGCGCGTCGAGCTGGCCACGACCGAGCGTCGCCCTGTCGTCGCCCTCGACGTCGAGCGGGTTCTCCCGGAGGGGGAGATCCAGCACCTCGACGTCACCTTCCACCCACTCCTGGGAGCCGACGGGGGGAGCCGGGGCGTCGCGGTCGCCTTCGAGGACGTGAGCGAACGCATCAGGATCAAGCGTGACCTCGACCGCCACAGCCACGAGCTGGAGACCGCCTACGAGGAGCTCCAGTCCACGAACGAGGAGCTCGAGACGACGAACGAGGAGCTCCAGTCCACGAACGAGGAGCTCGAGACGACCAACGAGGAATTCCAGTCCACGAACGAGGAGCTCGAGACGATGAACGAGGAGCTCCAGTCCACGAACGAGGAGATCGAGACGACCAACGAGGAGCTCCGTCTCCGCTCCGAGGCACTCGATCGCGCTAACGCGTTCACGCGCTCCATCCTCGCCAGTCTCCACGTGGGGGTAGCCGTCGTCGACAGCCACCTCGACGTCCTCGCGTGGAACGAGCGCTCAGAGGACCTCTGGGGGCTGCGCGCCGAGGAGGTGCTCGGCCAGCCCCTCACGGGTCTCGACATCGGCCTGCCTGTGGGCGAGCTCCGCGAGGTGATGAAGGCGTGCCTCGGCGACTCCGGACACGTCGTCGTGCGCCTCGACGCCGTGAACCGCCGGGGCAGGCAGATCCCCTGCCAGGTCACCTGCACGCCGCTGTTCGACGCCGACCAAGCACGGCTCGGAGTCGTCCTCGTGATGGAGGACGGCGAATCCCCACCCCGGGGGACGCTGCTGAAGTAGCCGCTGAGGAGGTCGTCCGCAGGCCAACGACCCGGCCG
>CAYJLW010000004.1:79805-102756 GCA_964370965.1 uncultured Acidimicrobiia bacterium
CCCGGCCGGCTATTCGGCGATGCCGGTGTCGCCGTTGTCCACCGGGAGCTGCCAGCCGAGGACGGGCACCCGGCCCCGGGACAGCTCGGCGGCCTTCGCGCTCATGGCCTCGTGGACGCGCCCGGCGAGGGAGGCGGCGTCCTCGCCCGGGGCCGCTTCGACGGTGTCGCAGAACGCCACCCTGAGCTTCGTGGGCAGCGGGAGGTACGGCGTGACGGCGGCCGTCCCGATCGAGAGGCCCCAGGGCAGCGAGAACGTCACCGGGACCGCTTTCAGGCGCATGACCTTGTCGAGGCGCAGGGCGCGGGCGAGGCGTTGGCCGTCGGAGAGGACGAAGAGGGATTCCCCGGCGCCGATCACGACGACGGGCACGATGGGGACACCGGCGTCGATCGCGAGCTGGGCGAAACCGGTGCGGCCGTCGAAGATGATCTCGTGGCGGAGCCGCCAGGGCTTCGCGGCGTCGACGTCGCCGCCCGGGAGCACGAACACGAAGCGTCCTGAGCGGAGGCCGGCGAGGGCGTTCGCCCGGTTTGCGCGCACGAAGCCGCCCTGCTCGAGGTACTTGCCGATGCCGGTCTTCCAGGCCATCTCATGGGTGAGCATGATCGCCGGGTTGTCGGCGTCGTAGCCCATCTGGCGGAACGTCTCGGCGAGGGCGAAGACGTTCAGGTCGAAGATCCCCCCGAAACCGTGGTTCGCCACCACGAGCGCGGGTGCGGAGACGATCTCCTCGGGTGCCTCGAACTCCAGGCGGGTGTACTTCCCCACGACCTGGGCGGCGGCCATCATCGCCTTGCGCAGAGCGAGGCCGGTGCCGACGATCTCGTCGGGGATGTCTGGCGTGTCCGCGGGGTCCTCGGGACGGCGAGCGGCTCCGTTGCTGTGTCCGTCGCTGCGTTGGTCGGTTGCCACGTCGCGCTCCCGGGCCTGGGGGCGGGCGCCACCCGTCCCGCGATGTCCCCCAGTATGGCCCGCGTGCCTCCCGCGAGGCTCGTCCGCCCGTGGCCATGGGTGCGCCTGGCGATGCGTGTGTGTGCGGTGGGGCCTCCACCGAGGTCGTCTCCCCTCGACGGCCGGGGTCGCGACGGGGCAGACTCCGGGGATGAGGGGCTTCGCTTTCGAAGAGGTCATGCGGGGGACGCTCGTGCGGGTGGGGGAGCACACCGACAGGCGGTTCTCCTTCCGTCTCGAAGCCGCCGCCCCCCGGGCCGACGCGTTCGGCACCACCGTCGCCGAGGCCACGGGCACCGTGTCGGTCGAGGGCATGGCCACTGACGTCCCGGCGACGGGCACGATGGAGATCTCGCCGTTCAGGGAGCGCCGCATCCGCTACGAGATCTCCTTCGACGACGACGACGGTCGCCGCTGGCGTTTCGAGGGGACCAAGCACATCGACTGGCGACGGCCCCGCTCCACGTGGACGACGCTGCCCGGAGCCCTCTACGACGACGACGGCAATGTCGCAGCGTCCGCCCTGCTGTTCTTCTGGCTGCGCGACGACCTCGGGAAGCTGCTCGCCAGCGTGCGCATCCCGCGGACCAGGCCGCGGCCGGCTCCTTTGTCCCCACATGCCTGAGGACGCGCCGGGGCGATTCCCCCCCGGCGCCCGCCGGATCGCATCCGCCCTTGCCCGCGCCGTGCTCCCGGCGAACTGCCCGGTTACACCGCACTGCTGCGGAGCCTCGAGCAGGCCGCCCAGTTCCCCTTCGTGGGCCGCCGGCTCATGGCGTGCGGTGGGCGGGGGAGTGGCCCCGCACGTCGCTCGATCTCGCGGAGCCCGCTGTGGCGGCGGCCGTTGGGGATTCTCCTCTCAGGCGGGGGCGGGCCTCCCGATCAGGTAGCCGGGCATCCGGAGGCCGGAGACCGCCGCCCGGGCCTGCCAGGGGAGGCCGCCGAGGCCGTCCTCGGCGGGGTGCACTTCGGGGACGAGGCGTCGGCGACGCCCCCGGCGCTCGAGCTCGAACACCCCAGCGGCGGTGACGTTGCGGCACCAGTCGGTGTCGAGGCCGTAGGTGAGCGGGATGACGAAGTCGTCCCCATGGCGGAGGGCGACCACCGGGGTGGCGTATTCCCGGCCGCTCTTGCGGCCCACGTGGTGGACGATGCCGAAGCCGGCGAGGTGGGCCACGACCGGGCCCAGCACCCGGTTCGTGCCCACCCGGTTGAGACGGGCGAGACGCTGGAAACGCATGGTGGGGATTGCACCTCCGTCGTGTGCGCGTGTCAAGGCCGGGACCGCGGGCTACGCCGCCGCGGGATCGGCCTCTATGAGCGTGAGCGTGTTGCCCTCGGTGTCGACGAAGACGCCCAGCCACCCGATCCCGGGGATGGGGGAGCGGCGTTGCACAACCTGCCCGCCCGCCGCCTCGACGGCGGCGACGGCCTCGTCGAGTGACGTCACGCCGATCGTGAGGCCGAAACCGGGGGCGTCCGGGCTGCGTCGCGTGAGCGCTCCGTCGATGCCGGGCTCGGAGTCGGGGCCGGTCGTGCAGAGCCAGTAGTCCTCGCCTGCCCAGTTGGCGACAGCCCAGCCGAAGGCCTTGCCGTAGAACGCCGCGGCACGTTCGGGGTCGTCCGCCGGGATCTCGAAGTGGACGATGCGGGCCATGGCTGCTCCTGACTCGACTCGGGGACCGGAGGGTCATTGTCGCACGTGGCTGGAGCCGGGGGCGGGGCCGGGTTCCGGAGTCCGCGCCGCGCCGCGTTCCCACCAGACCGCCCCGAAGGCCACCACGCCCACCCAGGCCGAGAAGACGATCCAGATCCAGAAGAGCAGGGCGAGGAGCACGCCCACCGCGCCGAAGGGGAGGCCGTAGTACTCGAGCCACTCCGGGACGGCGACGATCGCCGCCACGCGGAGCGCTGCCATGGATGCGAGGCCGGCCCAGGCCGTGGGCACGAACGCCCGCCAACCGGGGTTCCCAGCGAGGAGGAGGCCGGGCGTGAGGAGCCAGAACCCGAAGGCGGCCGTCGCAGAGCCCGCCACGGCGAGGGGAGTCCACCAATGCAGCCCCCCTTCGATGGTGGACTTGCAGAGCTCTACGACGCCGAACTCGGCCATGAGGAGGACGAACCACGCCATCGCGCGGACCTGGGAGCGCCAGTCCTTGCGGACCGGTCTCCGCCAGGCCCGGGCGAGCACCTCGTGCATCGTCTGGGCGAGGCTGATGCCCACGACGGCGAAGCCTCCGACGCCGATGAGGGTGGCGAGCGCCCTGCTCGCCTCTGCGCTGGCGAACGTGCCCTGGACGACCCGTGCCGTCTCGCCGGTGAGGTCGAACTGGGCCACGAGGACGTCCGCGACGCTGGCCCCGCTCCGGAAGGACTGCAGCCATGCGAAGGCGATGATCGCGATCGGGATCACCGCCACCGCGGCGAAGAACGTGAGCTGCGCGGCGACCACGGATCCGTTCAGCTCGCCGTAACGGCGCGCTGTGGCGAGCGCCCAGCCGATCTTGCGGCTCTGCTCGAGCTCGACCTCGCGGCGGGTGGCCCACTCCTGGACTTGTTTCCCCTTGGATGCGAACGCGTCTCGCCGCCGGGCGGTGGGGGCGTCTGTGGGGGCGCGGGCGTGATCCATGTGGTCATGAACGCTACAGAGGGTTGGGGAGGTTGGGGCGATGTTCGTCTCCTGGCCGGGTCCGACGAGAGCAGCGAGGCCCCGAGTGCTATTGACCGGAGTCATGACACGGTCACTAAGGTCGAGCGAGAACGGTGACGCACGGTGGTGGGCTTGCGAAGCAGGCGAACATGTGCGAGAGTGGCAAGTATTGCGAGGGTCAGTAAGTGCTGACTGACCCTGCGACTGGCTGGAGGGGCGATGTTCCTGGGAGTTCCGAACGGACGACGTCTGAGGCTCATGGGGACGGTCCTGGCGTCCGGGTTCGCATGCGCTGCGCTGCTGGCCCAGGGCTGGGCGGGGGCGCAGGTCACGGTGACGGAGGATCCCATCGCGGGTCTCGACCCCGCCGGGGGGCACCGGCTCGTGTTCGAGTACACCACCGACGACCCCGGTCGGCCGGGGGGGCCGCGCTGGACCCGCCTGCCGCACGCCACGCCCGGCGGGAACGCCGAGAGCCTGCTCGTGTTCCAGAAGCGGGTGAAGTTCGTGGAGTCGTCGCTCGTGGCTGCCGTCTCGGCCGGCGAGACCCGCTTGCGGGTGCCTCCCGGGGACTTCGCCCGGTTCCCCCAAGCTCCCTTCGAGCTCGGTGTCACGGGAAGCGGGGCCACCGAGCTCGTGCGCGTCTCGGCCAAGGAGGCGCCGGACACGTTCGTGGTGAGTCGCGGGTCCGCCGAGACGGCCGCAGTGGCCCACGCGGCGGGCGAGGTGGTCCGCATGGCAGGGGGGGTGGAGTCCGACCCGGCCGTGCGCGACGACGCCCTCCTCACGGTGGACGTGCGCGGGCTTTTCTACCAGCGGAAGGTGACGTCCTGGCCGGCCAACGGCGGGACTCCGCTACCCAGGGTGGCGCCGTGGGACCTCCTCAGCAACCCCGGCTCCGGAACGGGCCACGTCACCGGGTTCGGTATCGCATCGGAGTGGTCCCACCTGGGGGCCGTGCTCCCGGCGGGCGAGGCGACCCTGCCCCCGATCTCCCCGACGGAGCCGGTCTCCGAGCAGTTCACCGCTACGCCGGACACCCCGGTGGCGGGCCACCCGTTGCCCGTGACACCGTGCGGCGGGTGGTTGCTCGGCTGCAGCGACGACTTCGTCGCCCGCTTCTCCTACCAGCAGCTCTACGACACCGTGGGGGGCGACCCGGAGCACCCCGGCAACAGCAGGCCGATGCCCCGGGCGTGGTTCCGTTTCCGTGTCGAGGTGCACGTGATGCGCCGCTCCGGGCGGGCGGACGAGCTCCTCTTCACCGGAGGCCTGCGGACGTCCCCGGTGGGCGACGCCGTCCGCCGCCCCGTCACGCTCGACGGGCACGTGGGCGAGTGGGACACGTACTGGCCGGACCGTTCCGACCTCGTCGTCTACCTGAAGCTGCGGGAGCGCAACGACTGGGCCGACCCCCTGAACACGGGCAACCCGAACATGCTGGTGGGCGCGGGGGCCCGCACCATGGACTGCTCCGGGGCTTCCTGCACGCCCCGGCCCTGGCCCGGCCTCGGCATCACGGCGGACGTCTTAGACATGTCGGTGGAGCTCGACTACTCGCGCGGGGACCCGGGGGCCGTGGGCTTCCCCGGGGACACCGCCGCCGGGATCCGTCTCGGCCGCCAGGGGGAGAGCTCGCAGTGGGTGGCGCTCGGCCACGACGCCGGCGTCGCCGGGGGCGTCCCGGCGCAGGCCCGGCTCCGCTTCCGCCGCCACGCCGCCACGGCCGGGCTGCCGGACACGCTCGACGCCGACTTCACGGTCCGGGGCGTACCCCGTCTCCTGGCGGGGATGTTCCGCTCCCACGCCGGGGGCGGCCCCGGTCACGCCCTGGACACCGACGGCGACTCCGTTCCGGACGCCTACGCCGATCGCGACATGCGCTTCGGGCACTCCGGGGACACGCCGGCGCGCCTCAACGGGGTGTACGTCTCCCGGACGGACCGCCGCTCCGTCACCGCGCCCTCCGTGCTCGTGGACGCCCTCGCCCTCTCCGTGGACGCGACCCTGCCTACCCAACTCCGCCTCGACACCAAGGCCCACTTCACCGGCGCCAACACCAAGACCGTTCTCGAGACCCTGGACGCCCGCACCTGTGCGAGCGCCTGGGGAGAGGCGGGCTGCGACCCGGAGCCGACGGGGGAGACCCGCTTCCGGCTCCTCAGCAACCAGCTTCCCCCGTGGAACCCGCTCACGGGCAGGTACCTGGAGTCCTACGACACGTTCGACCCGCCGCCCGCGGAGCTCGCCGCCACGTCGGCGGGGCACTTCGCCCTCCCCGAACCGGCCGGGCGCTTCGTGCGCTACCGCAGCGACGAGACCGCCCGCACGTGGTCCCTTGCCGGGAACGTCGCCAGCCTCGAACACGTCGACCTGGACAGGGTCGCGGTTCCGGGCGGGGTGAGGGCCCGCGTCGACGCCTCCGCGGGCGGTCCGCTCGGCGTGCAGGCCGGCCTCGTGCGGGCCGACGCGGGCGGCACGCCGGTCGGGACGACGGCCGTGTGGTCGGCCCTGTCCCGCCTGCCCGGGCACGTCGCCGGCGGGCACAGCGTGGACCTCACGATCGACCCCGTGGGCACCACCGGCGACGGCGATCCTGTCCAGGTCGAGTGGGGCCTGGGCGAACGGGCCGCCGCCGCCTTCGCGCTGGAGCAGGCCCCCGGCCTCCTGCCCGCGGGGCGCATGCGGACGGCGGGGTGGGTGGGTACCGGTGACGGCAGCGCAGACGGGATCCCGTCCCACGCCTCCCTTTCCCTGGACGTCGACGGGGGCCGGGGCGGCGTGAGCTGGGCGGCCGACGCCGCCACGGCCGTGGACGCCGGGGTCTCGACGCAGTCCCTCGCCGACGTCTTCACGGGTTGGGTGACCAACATGCGGATGGCGGCCGCGGTGCCGGGGCGGCTGGGTTTCTCGTGGCACAGCGGCGCCACCGGTCTGGAGTCAGCCGTCGCCACCACCTGTGACGGGGCCGGCGCCTGCGCCCCGGTGCCCCGCGCCAGGGTCGTGGGGCTGAGGTCGCGGGGAGCGGTCTCCTCCGGCGCCCTGCAAACCCCCTTTCTGTCCTTCAGCGCCGCGCCCGCGGACCTCGTCGCCGGTGCCGGGGAGCACTTCTCGCCGGCTTCGGAGGACTTCCTCCGTCTTGCCCGGTGGGACGGCGGCTGGACGGTGGGGGGGTCCTTCACGGGTCTCACGGAGGCCCGGGTGGACCGCTCCCCCGGCGTGCTCGGCGCCCGCGTGCGTTCGACGGGAGGGCGACCCCTGGGCGTGGAGGCGAACCTCCAGGACCCCGGTTCGGCGTTGCAGGTCTGGTCGGTCCTGGCGGACGTCCCCGCCGACGTGTGGATGGCGGCGGACACCGGCCGGAATCCCCAGAGCGTGCTCTGGTCCCTGTCCGGGCCGTCGGCAGCGGCGGTCGCCGCCACGCTCACCCGGGCCCAGCTCTCCCCGGTGCCCGCAGGCCGCGCCACGAGGCTGTCGGGCTGGTTCGGCCGCCGGGAGGGTGGCGGGCAGGTGGCGGGCATCCCGACCTCAGCGCAGCTCACGTTCGACCTGCCCGACAGCGGCCGCAGCGCCGTGGCCCTGCGGTCCTCGGCCGACATGGCCGTCGACGTGGGCGTGTCCACGGCGTCCTTGGTCGACATGGTGGCGGGCCAGGTGCTCGACGCCCGCGTGCGGGCCACCGTCCCGAGACGCCTGGACGTCGCCTGGACGAACGGCTCCAGCGGTTTCGAGAGCGCAGAGCTCACGACGTGCGACGCCGCCGGGAGCTGTACGCCGGCCCCCTCTGTGGAGGCCCGGGTAGGTCGCTCGCGAGGCACCGTGAGCCCGGTGCCCCTCGCCCGACCTTTCGACGCCTTCGGGGCGGCGCCCGACGTGCTCACGTCCACCCAGGGGGGCCACTTCCCGCCGGTCTCCACGGACTACGTCGGGCTCACGACGGAGGCGACGGGTTGGCCCGTGCCGGTGCGCTCGTGGACGGCAGGGGGTCGTGTCTCGGGCCTGCGGCGGGCGGTCCTCACCCGTACCGGGGAACGGGTGGACGTCGATGCCGACGTCGAGGGGGGAAGGCCGTTGGGGATCCAGGCCCGTCTCCGCGAGGACTACGGCAACCCGATCTCGTTCCCGGTGCGCCCCGCCCGCACGGACCACAGGGTGTGGTCGGTGCTGGAGTCCGTGCCCCCGCACGTCGGCCTCGAGCTCGACCTGAAGGCGTCCCCTGCGCGGGTTGCCTGGGACGTGGGCGGACCCGTGGCCGCGGCCGTGGCGGTGGAGCTGCACACGTCAGCGTTCTTGCGGTGTGGGGTGCCCTCCCCGTGCAGCGGCGGGATCACCACGGTCGACGGCCGCGACACGTACCTCGCCGGGTGGTTCGGCCGCGACGAGGGGGGCGCCTCCGTCGAGGGCATCCCGGGGCGGGCGGGCGTGGAGCTCGCTCTCGCCGACGTGGGCGAGAGCCGCGTCGACTTCGACGCGAACGCCGCCACGAGCATCGACCTCGGGGTGAGCACGCGGGCTGTCGCTCCGCTCACGAGCATGACGCGGGCGACCACGAACCTCCACGCCAGGGCGCGCGTCGGGCGCCATCTGGGAGCGAGGTGGTCCCGGGACGCAGCGGGCTTCGAGAGCGCCGAGGTGCTGGGGTGCCCGACGGAGGATCCCTGCCCGTTCGTCGAGGACGCCACGGTCGTGATCGGACGCGACCTCCCCGGCGTCGCTCCCGGCTACGGGGCCCTGGGCCGCGCCCTGCCCGGGTTTCCCGCCGCCCCCTGGGACCTGGACTTCACCTCGGCGGGGCACTTCGAGCCCGAGCTGGACGCCGCCCGCCAGTACGTCGACTACGACGTGGGCGACATGGGCACATGGCAGCTCGGTGTTTCGCTGGCGTCTCTGAGAGCGGTGTCGTTCCACCGTGACGGCCGCGGCCAACACGTCGGAGCCAGGACGGGGACCACCGGCGGCCGCTTCGGGGTCCACGCCCGTCTCGCCGGGGGCTCCGCGTTGTCGGACGTGAGGGCCGTGCTCGCCGACCTCCCCGAATCGGTGACGGCGGACCTGGACATGGCCGAGGACGACGGCGACCCCCGTGAGGTGACCTGGGACCTGAGCTCGCGCACCGGGGCCGCTCTCGCTGTGGGGATCACACCGAGGAGCGGCGGCGGCCAGACCCGCCTCGCCGGATGGGTGGGTACGGGGACGGGGAGCCACGACGGGATCCCGGGCTGGGCGCGGGTCACGTTCGGCACTCGCGATCTCGGGGGCGGGCGACGTGAAGGGGCAATGGCGTGGCTGGCGGGAGACGACTTCGTGGCCGACGTCGGCCTCGTGACGCACGGCCCCGAGGACCGCGCGAACACGGCGCCGCCCACACAGGCGTGGGGCACCCGCCTCAGGGCCGGGGCCCGGATCCCGCGGGCACTCAACGTGCGCTGGGTGAACCGTTCCGAGGGCCTGGAACGGGCGACCGTGACGACGTGCTCGCCTCTGTCCCTTGAGGGCCTCACAGGAGGCCTGCCCGGCAAGGGGCTCCTCGGCGGTCTCGGGGAGGTCACTCCGGTCTGCGAGGCGGTCTCGGACCTCGACGTGGCGGTGCAGCGGGGCCCGGGCCTCTACGGCCTCGCGTTCGCTCCCCTGACGCTCGCCGATCCCGACCCTGGCGACGACGACGTGTTCCCCGCCCTCTCGGCCGGGAGCGACGACCTCGTCCGGGCGCGCAGCACCCGCCTCACCGGGCCTTCGGGCGCCCCGACGGCGGCCTACCTCGCCCGGCTCAAGCTGAGCGAGCTGTCCAGCGCGGCGCTGCTCCGGCGGGGGTCGACGTACTTCGACGAGACCCAGATGTGCGTCTCGGCCGGGCTGAGCGAGGGGGACGGGGAAGGCTTCCTCGGCCTCGGCGTCGCCGCCGACACCGGTGCTGGCACACCCGTGCTGTGGGTCGACGGGGGCGTCGCCGTCACAGAGGCCCCGGCGGGCAGCGGTCGGTACCCGCTCGAGGCGCAGCTCCGTGTGGCGACGCCGGTGTCCGGGGAGATCGGGGACCTCACACCCGTCGAGGCGGTGGCCGGACGCTTCAACCCCCTCGTCGACCTCGTCCGTGAGGGTTGCCCCGACCTCGACGCCTACCCGGACGCCGACCCGGCCCCGGGGCCGGGAGCCGTGAAGGGCACACCGGCGCCGGCGGAGCTGCGGGGCCGGGTCCGTTTCGGCACGGGGGAGGCCCTGCGCCGGGCCCGGGGGACGGCGGCGGCGCTAAGGCCCCCGGGTGGGGGCGGCGGCCTCACCGTGCTCTCCGCGGGGGCGGACACGGCTCTGGACGGCGACTTCCGTTTCCCCCTCCCGCACTGGCTGCGCCTCGACCAGCCCCTCATGCTCGTCTGCGGTGGCGGCCGCCAGGACCCGGCCACGTGCGCCGTCGCCGAGAGCTACGACGCCACGACGGTGAACGCGGTGCAGGCGGCCCTGCGCTCAGACCTCGACGGGTCCCTCGGCGCCCTCGACGTCGCCTACCTGTCGGCGGCGCCTTCCGGCGGCCTGCGCAGGATGCGTGCCCACGTGGACCAGCTCCCGGGGACGCTCGTGGTCGACGGCACCCTCTCCCGCCGGCCGCGCGACGAGGCGCTCTCCGCCGCCGTGTCCGTCTCCGCCGCGGAGCCCGTCGGCGGTGTCGAGGTCGAGTACTGGGACCCGGACGACCCCGCCCGTCTCGGCGACCCCAGCGAGTCGACGGACCCCCGCAACGAGGACGTGCCCAACTACGAGGTGCGTCTCCACGAGGTGGCGGACGAGCTGGATCTCCGGATCGACCTGGCGATGCCCGGCGCGGCGCTCGCTGGCGAACCCGCCTACGCGGCGGGGGACTGCGCGTTCGAGTACAACGCACAAGACGGCCATGTGTATCCGCAGGGCGAGGACCCCCGGACCTGGTCGGCACGCGGGCCCCGCAGCGCCGAGGAGCTGCGGGGGGCGTACGTGCATGCCGACGTCGATCTCGCCGGGGCGCGCGCCGTGGCGCTGCAGATGGACAACCGCGACGGGCGTCTTCCCTACCAGATCGGGCGCGACGACTGGAGCGAGGTGAAGAGCAGGGCGGGCCGCGTCAAGGTCGCCCAGGTGCGCCTCGAGAGCGACGTCCCCACGACCGGCACGGTGCGGGCTCTCCTGCCGGGTGTCACGGTGGCGGAGTCCACGAAGGGTGAGATCGGCAATGCCGACACCGAGTTCCAGGTCTGCATGGACGCCGACCTGCCCGTGGAGGCGGCCTGGTCGCGCGCCACGGCGATGGCCTTCGGTGCCGACGACATGAAGATGACAGCCACGATGCGCGACACCGACGTGCGGGCCGGTGCGGACCTCGACCTGTGGTTCCGGGAGCGCGTCTACCGGCCCGGCGACGCCGACGGGGAGCCCGGCACCTTCAACGGCGCCTTCTATCACGACCTCCTCACCTGGCTGAGCCCGGGCGCCGCGGACTGGTACACACGGGTCCAGGGCGCCCGCAAGACCGTGGGCGTCGTCGATGTGGCGGGGTTCGAGGACGGCGACGTCCCAGACCAGGGCGACGAGCGCCAGACGCACTTCGACATGGGAGCCTGGAACCACGCGGGCTGCCACGACTCCTGGGACTGCTGGCACAGGCCCGACCGCTGGGCGGACGACCCGGAGACGGAGTACCTCACGTTCGGCGCCGACCTCATGTTCCAAAAGAGCGTCGCCGACGGCCTCTCGGAGTCGGGCCCCCTCGGGAAGGCGGTCTGGAAGAAGATCTGGGGGACGATCGTCGACCGGGACATGCGGGACCTGCCCGACAGCGACGTCACCGGGCGGGAGTACCGGGTGCCCGAGGTGCGGCGGGGGCAGCCGGAGTCGCCCTTCTACATCGGCACCGTGACCGCTCCCCAGACCTGCGGCGCCGTACACGGGGCCACGTCCTGGGAGTCGGGCGCGCTCACACGAATCAGCGACGGGAGCGACTTCCGTCTCGCCGCCGTCTACAACGCCGAGGGCCGGGTGGAGTGGTACCTCGTGGGCCGCTACCCGAACGGGGAGATCCGCTTCGTGAACAAGCTCAACGACTGGGACGTCGACCGTGTCGCCCAGGACTGCTACCAGTTCCGCTTCGGCCTCGCCATGGCGACGACCGGCGGCGGCGTCTTCGTGCAGCACGACATGCAGGTCCGCAGCCACACGCCGCTGCTGGGGTGGACGGGCTGGAAGCGCAAGGGCGGTCCCTACTACTCCCGCATGGACCTCTCCGGGAACCGCTACAGCCTGGAGCCTTTCCCCCTGACTGCGTACAACCCGGCGGGGGGAGCGTTCCGTGTGGGGCGACCTGTGCGGTTCTCCGGCGGGTTCGCGGTGGACGAGTGCGTCTGGCTCCCCGGTGACGGCACGAAGCAGAAGGTGCCGGACCCCCACCCGCCGTTTCACGACCATGTCTTCCTGTTCCCCGGCCTCTACACCGCCCGTCACATCTGCCGGTGGGGCGGGAATCCGGCCCTGGAGACGACGTTCTACGTCCTGCCCTAAGGGCCCTAAGGGGCGGCGGGGCCGGCGGGCCCCCCCGCGAGGTGGGGGCCGACCCTCTCGATACCCCGCACGGTTAGCCCCCAGGCCCCGAGGGGGGGTTACACGGCGCCGAGGCCGCACGCCCGCGAGTGGCGCCTCACGACGTCGGGGTCCAGGCCCTCGGCGTGCATGGCCAGGATCGCCCCCCGCAGGGCGGCGCCGGCGGCCTCGACTGCGATGGGGACGAGGTCCGCGAACGGCGTGAAGCGGTCGATGCCGAGGAGTTCCACGACGACGATGGACGCGCCGGCGTCGTCGTGGTGGGTGGAGGGCAGGGACGGCACGGGTAGGAGAATCGTCTGCGCGGTGGGGTGACGGGCGTGGTAGCCCACGATGGCGTCCACGATGGCGGCGACCGCCTCTGCCGGGGTCGGTTCCGCCGCCGCCGCGAGGGCCTCTGCGCGGATCTCCTCGTGGATGCGCCGGCGGAGGTCGAGGAACAGGGCCTCCTTGGAGTCCCAGTAGCGCAGGACGAGCGCCTTCGCCACGCCCGCACGGGCGGCGACGTCCTCGATGCGGGTGCCCTCGTAGCCGTCACGGCCGAACGCCGCCCGGGCCGCGCCCAGGATCTGCTCCCGGCGCTTCTCGGGGTCCATCCGGGGGGCGCGGGTGCGGGCGGTCATCGGGCGGATCCGCGGTCGAGATAGGGGGCGGTACCGTCGAGGGGGCGCCCCAGCGCTTGGCGCGAGAGGGCGTCGAGGCCGCCGATCGTGAGGGCGTCGACGACGGGGACGACCGTCTCGGCGGGCGGTTGCTCGTCGCGAGCTCCCGCAGCCACGATCACGCCGATGACGGTGGCGGCGGCGAGCGAGCTCACCAGGCGGAGCTCCCCGCCGGTGAGGGGGCCGTCGGGACCGGCGACGCGTGAGGTCACGAGGCGCTCGAAGACGAGGATGTCCGCGGTCGTGCGTTCGACCCGGTTCTCCGGCGCCCCCGGCAGGAAGATGAGCCAGGCGCGGGGGTGGTCCCGAAAGAAGTGCACGGCGGCGTCCGCCACCCTGTGGACGGCGTCGGCGTCGGTGGCCGCCGTACGCACGGCCTCTTCGACGCGGCCCCGGTAGCGCTCGTACAGCCGCGCCCGGAGCTCCTCGAGGAGCGCTTCGCGGGAGGCCCAGTGCCGGGCGAGCAGGCTCACCGTGACCCGCGCCTCGGAGGCGATGTCCTCCATGCGGGTGTCGTACCAGCCGAGGCGTTCCACGGTGCGTTCGGCGGCGTCGAGGATCTGCTGGCGGCGACTGCCGGCGTCGAGGCGACGAGCCATGTGGGCGCCAATCCGGGGGTCTCGGTCGGGGGCGCCCCCGGGGCGGAGCCGGCGGGGACCCCCGGATGATACCGGCCCCGGACGCGGGTGCATCGGCAGGCGCGCCCTCACGCGGGACGGGGCTGTGGCGGCGTCCGCCTGTAGCGTGGGACCGCCGCAAGCCGGGGAGGCGAGAGCGCATGGGGCCACGGGCCACGATCATCGGTGGGGGGAGCTACCACTGGGTGCCGAGCCTGGTTTCGGACTTCGCGGCGACACCGTCGCTGCAGGACGCCGAGGTCGTCCTCGAGGACGTCGACGGGTCCCGCTTCCCGCGGATGGCTGCCCTAGTCGAGCACCTGGCCGGGATCCGGGGGATCGGGATGCGCGCCTCCACGACGAGCGACCAACGGGCGGCGCTCGAGGGCGCCGACCGCGTCGTCTTCGCCACGTCCACGGGCGGCTTCGCCGGCATGGCCCACGACATCGAGATCCCGGAGCGTCACGGACTCCGTCAACCCCTCGGCGACAGCGTGGGCCCGGGCGGGATCATGCGGGCGCTGCGGTCCGTACCCGTCGCCCTCGACCTCGCCCGGGACATGGTCGAGGTCTGCCCCGACGCGCTGCTCGTGAACGTCTCGAACCCTCTGAGCGCCATCTGCCGGGCGGTGACCCGGGAGACCGGTGTGGCGACCGTCGGCCTCTGCAACGAGCTCCTGGGCACCCAGTTCGCGCTCTGCCTCCTCTTCGACGTCGAGATGGGGGCGGTCGACATGGTGGTCGGGGCGGTGATGGGCGAGTATCTGCGTCGGGCCGCCGCCACCCAGGAGCTCACCGTGGACGCCGCCCTCGCCGGGGATCCCCGCCTCGCGCTCGATGCGATGCTCTGCGACCCTCTCACCAGCCGCCTCTCCTACGGTCGGGTGGTGGCGATGACCGAGGAGATGCTCGCCGCCACCGCGCCCTGGCTCCCGCACTTCGGGGGAGCCCCGGAGTAGCGGCCCAGTGGCGGGCGCATGCGGCCGCCACCGCACCCACCTATAGGCTCGCTGGATGCGCCCCCTCCAGGTTGTGCTCCGTCTCGCCGTCGCCGTCGTCGCCGTCCTCGGCGCCCTGTTGTTCGCGGCCGGCCACCACGACTACGAAGGACCCACGATGCTGGCCGTCACGAGCCGCCACGGTCTCAGCTTCTGGGACGTTCCCGTGCTCGCCGCCGGGGTGTTCGTTGCCGGCGTCGCCTTGGTCCCGCTCCTTCGCCGGGGGGCCCGCCGCGGGCGCTGGTAGGGTCGCCCCGGCGTTCTGGCATACCGGATTCGCGGGAGGGCGCGCCGTGGGTGACTTCGCGGGCGGGGCTCTGGGCCCGGACAATCTCGCAGGCCTCTCGGGCCTGACAGACCTGTCGGACCTGACAGATCTGACAGACCTGCAGCGCCACGTGCGCGACGACGTCCTCGGCCTCGGGACCACCGAGCGCCCGGAGTGGCCGGCCGGGTGGGGGGAGGACTGGCGGGCTGACCTCGACACCCGTCTCCAGGCCTGCGGCGCGGGCCTGGAGCCGGGGGCCTTCGTCCCCCTCGACAAGTACGCCATCGCTTCCCTGGGACGCTGCGAGGGGGAGTGGCTCGCCCGGCGGGGCGGCTCCCGCTTCGCCTGGAACGCCCGCAACCTGCGCGGCCGGATCCTGCACGCCGCCGTCGAGCTCCTCGTGGCTTCGTCCTGGGGGATGCCCCCCTTGCGCGCCGCCCGCGGGGCCATGGATGTGGTGACCGAGCGGGACGAGTCCGCGGGGGAGTACCTCGCCGGCCTCGACGAAGGGCGGCGCGCCGCCCTGGTCGCGAACGTGAACGAGGTCGTGGCCAAGCTCGCCCACGACTTCCCCCCTCTGCTCGACTCCTGGCACCCGCGCACCGAGTCGCGGATGCGGTTCCGGGCCGGGCCCTTTCGTCTCGCCGGCGTCCCCGACCTCGTCCTCGGGCGCCCCCGTGGAACCCAGGCGCGCACGGTCGTCGTCGACTTCAAGACCGGTGATCCGTCCGACTGGCACCGCCAGGACCTCGGCTTCTATGCCGTGCTCGAGACCGTCCGTTCCCGGGTCCCGCCCCGCCGCTGCGTGACGTACTACGTCGACCACGGAGAAGGGGACGTCCTCGACGTCGACGAGTCAGCGCTCGCCGCCGCCGCCGAACGCGTCCTGTGCGCCGCCCGCACGGCGGCCGCCCTCGTGGCCGGCGCGGAGCCGCCCCGGCTCGCCCCGGGCGGCCAGTGCAGGTGGTGTTCCGGGCTGGAGTCCTGCCCGCCCGGCCGGGCGCAGGTCGGCGACGACGTGGCCCCGCCCGGGATCGACCCTGTGACCGGAGCCGACGTCGACGCGGACGAGGGCTGAGGCACGTCCCGGGCGGGGTGAACCCGCGCGCAAGAGAGCCCAGCGAGGCGCCTCCCGGCGAGGGGCAGCGCGGACTAGGGTGTGCGCCGTTGGCGGGCTCTGGGAGGCTGAGATGGTCCCACTGGTGAAGCATCCGTTCCGGCGCGAGATCGTCGTCCTGTTCTCCACGGCTATGGCGCTGTTCGTGTTCGTCGTGGCCGTCGGGATCCTGAACGGTACGGATCTGGTGGACTTCGGGAAGACGACGATCCTGGCCCACGTGCATGCGGGCACGCTGGGCTGGATCACGCTGGCGGTGTTCGCCGCCACCCTCTGGCTCTTCGGCGGGGGCGGCGCGTCACCGGGACGCACCACGACAGCACGTGTCCTCACGTACGGGGCGGCGGTGAGCGTGGTGGCCTATGCCGCGGCATTCCTCCTCACCCGCAACACGGTGCGGCCCGTCATCGGGATCGTGACGCTGGCGGTGATGGTGGGCTTCGCCGTGTGGGCCCTGCTGCAGGCCGGGACGGCCGGCCCCCTCAGTGTTCCCCGGTTGGGATACCTCGCCGCCCTCGTGACGTCGGTGACAGGCGGCGTCTTCGGGGTCCTGTGGGGGCTCATGATCGCTACGGGGGGCAAGTACCTTCCGGAGGGCGGCGAGGGGGCGCACCCGGCGACGATGGTCGTGGGCTTCCTGGTCCCCGTGGGGATGGCGACGGTGGAGTGGTGGCTCGTGCCCGGGAGCGCCGACACGAAGGCCACCCGGGCCGGGCTCGCGCAGATCGCCTTCCCGTTCGCGGGCGGGGTCCTGCTCATGGTGGGGGTACTGGCCGACGTCACGCCGCTGCAGCAGATGTCGGTCCTGCTGGAGATCGTGGGCGTGGTCATCATGCTCGTGCGCATCGGGGGGCCGATGGTGCGGGTGCGCTGGCTGGAGCCGGCCCCGGGGCGGCTCTTCTCGGTGGGGGGCTTCTGCATCGCTCTCAACATCGCCCTCCTCTTCTACCTCGTGGCGGCCTACGCGGGGGACTTCGACAAGATCCCGTCGCACCTGCTTCTCGCCGTCGACCACGTCATGTTCGTCGGGGTGACCACGAACGCCGTCTTCGGGTTCCTCCTCGCCGGCACATGGGACGAGCGCGAGGTTGTGTGGCCATGGGCGGACCAACTCGTGTTCTGGGGCCTCGACGGCGGCCTCCTCCTCTTCGTCGCCGGACTCATGGCGGACACCGCGCTCCCGAAGCGCATCGGCACGCCGTTCATGGGAGCGGCGATCCTCCTGGGCCTCGCCACCTGCGCCCTGCGCCTCCGGGCCCTCGCCCGCACCCCGGAGCCGGTCCCGGCGGCGGCGTAGGGGGCGGGCTGCAGCCACGACGGACAGGGCGGGGTGGGGGCACAGGACCGAGATCTCGATCGGGACAACCTCGACGGCGGGAGGCGAAGCCCGACCGGCTATGTTCCGGCCTGCGGAGTGAGGGGCAGTCCCGAGCGAGCTCGCCAGGGGGATGCGATGACACCGGTACCAGGGCAGTACACCGTCACCGGAGCTGACGGGGTCCGACTCGCCACCGAGGTCGTCGGTGAAGGGCCCCCGGCGGTCCTGTGCCACGGCCTCACGGGCACCCGTCACCAGATACTCGACCTCATCGGTCCCGTGGCCGCCGCCTTCACCGTCGTCGCCTACGACGCCCGCGGGCACGGAGAGAGCAGTCTTCCTCCCGGTGCCCCCCTCACCTGGGACGCCCTCGTCGCCGACCTCGACGCTGTGATGGAGCACTTCGGCCTCTCGGGCTGCGTCGTGGGCGGGGCGTCGATGGGTGCCGCCACAACCCTGCGCTACGCCGCCCGGCGGCCCGACAAGGTGGGGCGGCTCTTGCAGTTGCTGCCGGCTCTCACCTGGGGCCGCAACATCCTGCTGGAGCGGCTCTTCGCCCTGCAGGCGACCATCGTGGAGCGCTACGGCATCGACGACCTCATCGAGATCACCCTCTCCGACCCGATGCTGGCGCGCATGGAGGTCGTCCGCCCCGGCATCGCGGCCGAGATCAAACGGGACATGCACGCCCACGACCCGGCGAACCTCCCCCGCCTCCTCCGGGAGATCCCCGCCGATCCCCTGTTCGAGACCAGGGACGAGTACCGCGGCGCGCTGGGGTCCCTCGAGATGCCCGTCTGCGTCCTCGCCTTCCCGGAGGACCCGGTCCACCCGATCAAGATCGCCCGCGACTATGCCGAGCACATCCCCGACGTCACCTTCTGCGACCCGGGGGACGACCTTGACGCCGCCCTGGCCGACCTCACCTGGGTCTTCGAAACGGTCGGCTCCTTCCTCGCCCCCGCCCTGACGGGGTAGGGGGCCGAAGCAAGGCGTGAGTGAGCGGGAGGCCTCCGCGATGTCAAAGAGGTACTTGCGGAGTGAGGATCTTGACGAGGGTCTGGCGATGCTCGTCGGACCAGACAGCGCCGGGAACCTCTACGAGATCGGTGCGGTCGCGTCCGACGAAGGACCCGTCGTCGTTCACGCGATGCCCGCCCGGCCGGAGTACTTGAGGTGACGGGGATGCCCCGAACCGTCTTGGAGCGCGCTGACGCCGAAGGCCGCCTCGCCGACACGGTCTCGATTGCCGCTGGATGATGCGGGTCAGGTGACCACGACGTCCCCGCTCGTGAGCGTCCCCGAGTTGGAGTAGGTGATCTGTCCGGTGACCGTGAAGGTGACCGTGTCCAGCGGTCCCTGATCGTCGACGGCCCACGTGAGCGAGTAGGTCTTCTAGGGCCAGGTCGCCCAGGAGAACCACCAGGACGTGCTCGTCGCCCCGTTCACTCCCTGGCGGCCGACGGGCGCGAAGAACACCGGGGTGTCCAGGGAGACGCCGGCCCCTGGGTCCGAGACCTGCACCCGGCCCAGGTAGACGGGGAAGATCCAGAAACGCGCCACGTCGAAGCTCACCGTGGCGTCCCCTCCGGCGGCCCCCGGCATGGTCCCCGAGCCCAGGACCGAGGTCACCGGGGCGGTGGCCCCGGTGACGGTGACGGGGAGCGTCTCCTGGTCGGTCGCCCCGCCGTCGTCGGCCACGGTCAGGGTGACGGTCTTGGTCGCCGGCGACATGTAGGTGTGAGAGGTGGTGACGCCCGAGCCGTGGGGGGAGCCGTCCCCGAAGTCCCAGTCGTAGGAGACGATCGTCCCGTCGGGGTCCGTGGAGGCCGAGGCGTCGAAGTCCACGGCGAGGGGAGCGGGCCCGACCAGGGGGTCGGCGGAGAAGGCGGCCACCGGCGGCTGGTTGGGGACGCCTCCCCGGTCGTGGACGAAGACGTCCCAGGCGTCGTTGGTGTCCCCCGGGACGAGGTTGGAGGCCTCGGAGTAGAAGGCCACGTAGCGCCCGTCGCCGCTGATCGCTGGGTCATTGCTCCCGTCGTTCCCCTGGGTGCCGTCGGAGGCGACGTTCACCCGCTCGGTGGTCCCGGGGTTTGCCGTGGCGACTTGTGCCCCAGGGACGAGGAGTAGGCCGGACCCGACGAGTGCGACGAGCAACTTCGTCGTCCAGTCCGAGCCCCCGCGTCGTGTGCCAAGTCCGCCCATTGTCTGCCTCCCTGATGTCCCCGTCGACGACTCGCTGGAACAGGCCGCGGTCACGCGTCGGCGTCACCGCCGGCCTTTCACCAGTGATTCGCCGGTAAGGGGGCATTCCTGCTACTCGTCCCGAGGGAAACGCGCGCTTCGACAGAGGCGGGCGAGCATCGCTCGCGGTCACAGGTCGAGCCTCGGGTTCGGTGTCGGGCCCACAGTGGGGCCTTCGGGGTGGTGGCCGCCTTCGCTGCCCGGCTCTCAGCGGCCGCGTCCCCCCCGGCCCAGGCCCGGGACTGGCCACTGAAGATCTCGGAATCGACCAAGATGCGGGGATTCGGTGAGATCTCCCGGCGAAGCCCTGCGCGGTCCCCGGAGTGTAGGGCGGGTCTGGGATTACGGGGTTGAGTTGCCGCCACTTCGGGAATCCGAACGTATCCGACCCCGTCGTCCCTGTTCACCTCGCCGGCCCCGACGGCCCGTCCTGCTCGCAGACGTAGTACCTCCCGCGGGCGATCTCACGACGGAAGACATCGGGGTTCCCGGACGCGCTGTTGACGAGGTGCGCTCTGGCCGCTGCCTCGACCAGTCGCCCCCAGGTCTCCGCGGCGACCGGCGGCGACCTGTTCGCGTGCAGGACGTAACGTCTGCGTTCCATCCTGCACGCGAACACCGTTCGGCGGGGGTTGCGGCCAGCTGCGCCCGGTGGGAGGGGGATGCTCGCCGCCACGACCGCCAAACGTCCTGAGTGGGTGCTAGAGGATTTGAACCTCTGACCTCTTCCGCGTCAAGGAGAGCCGGGCGACTTCGGCGGGCTTCGGCGGACGACCGTGAACGTCGGGAAGCCCCAGGTGGAAGAGGGTACGGGGTCCGCCGTCGTTCGTCAGGGCACAGGTGGGTTCTCGGGGGTAGGGAGCCCGTTTGGCTCCCAGGTTGGCTCCCAGGCGGGTTCCACGGGCGCTCCTCTCGGCGAGATCGCGACGCCTCGTCATGGACATCGAGCGCGGGCCGCAGACTGTCGCTAACCTCGACTCCGAAACTGAGAGGGGCGTGATCGGCCATGGGGAAGAATCCACCTGGGCAGCATTGCGCACCGAAGCCGCCACGACACGGCAGAGTCGCACTCGACCGGTTCTGGGAACTTGCAGCCCGCGCCATCGGAGTGCTTCTCCTCCTCGGGTTTATCCTCGCAACCGTCCACGACTGCACCCCACTGCTTGGCCAGCAGGGGAACGCCCCAACCCGATGCAGAGAGCAGGTGGAGGGCGCCTCCATCGACGCCGCAGGCGAGAGGGGCGTCCTTTTCACAGACCGGGAGATGGCCCGACTGTGGGCAGCCTGCATGACGGACGCTCGATGGGACTGCGACATGACGACCCTGGCCTGCGAAGGAGTCGACAACCCCTTCGACTGATGTCGCGCTGGCCCGCCAGCCGCCAAGACCCGGAAGGCCTCGTGCACGGCGCGGTCCTCGTGACCGTGGATATCCCCGCCCCTCGTCGCGCTATTTGTCGTCGCTGGGCGCGCCGTGCAGCACCAAGAACGTGAAGCGAAACGTCCCTACGTCGGACCCCGCCGTCCAGCCGACCCGGAACAGCCCGCCGTGTACCCGCACCCACCCCTCTCCGTGGCAGCCAGCCCGGCAGAGCGCTACCGTGACACGATCAGACGTGGGGGAGGCCCCAAGTGGCAGCAAGCCGACATCTCGTGGGAGTGGCGTTCGTCGCCCTTGCCGTGGTCGCCGGATCGGGTTGTACGCCCGAGCCGGAACCCCAAGAGATCACCTACGTGGAGGAACCGACCCCCGAGCCGACCGCGGTCGCCTACCAGGGCGACGAGGGCACGACAACCTGGGAGCCCGCCCCCACCCCGGCGGCTCCCCTCTACCGCCTCACGGATCCCGAGTCCCTCGCCGCCACACTGGACGTGGCATCACAGAAGCTCGCGGGCCGGGGGGCGACGGACGAGGAGAAAGCGGCGTTCGTGGAGCAGTTCCACGCGATGGAGCGTGGGGCCCAGGACACGGAGCGGGCTGGGTCCGGCGAGGTTGTCCTGCCCGATGCGCCGGCGCAGGCCGAGGTGTTCATCAGAGAGGTCGCCCCAACCGAAGTCGAAGCCCACAGCATCGTCGAGTACGCCGACATGGCGATGAACATGATGAAGGGGCCGACTCCCACGCCGTCACCCACACCTGCGTTCTGCTACCCGCGTGTGCGTCAGCCGGACGGGAGCTGCCGGTAGACGGCCGAAGCCGACGACCACCCGGGGTCACCCGGCGAACAACCTGCCCATGTTTTCGAGGTAACCGGTGACTGACGCTCGCGCGTGGGGACCTCATGCGCCCCCTGGTCAAGGAGGACATCCTGCGCGTCGAGGAGGCTGTTCCGCCTCACCTCCATGCCTGGCGTCCCGCCCGGGCCGGAGAGGACACGAGGGCAGCCGCGCCCTGCGCACCGACGGGTTAGCTTGTAGGGGGCGCCTACGACGTGTGCGGGCGCGCTCCAGGGAGAGGGAGGCCTCCGATGCGTTGGCGTCTGGTTGTCGGGATTTCCGTGTTGGCCCTCGGGGTGGGCGGGTGTGTCCCGCCCATCTCTGTCGTCCCCCCCATGGTCGTGGGCACCCCCCAGGTCGGGGTGGCCCTGACGGTGACACAGGGCGTCTGGCTCCTCCCCGGCACGTACACCTACCAGTGGCAGCGGTGTGAGGCCGACGGCAGCGGGTGCGTGGATGTCGCCGGGGCCGAGTCCAACACCTACACCGCCGTGGCTGCCGATGAGGGCAGGCGTCTCCGGGCTCGGGTGCGGAACACCAACGCCTACGGTTCCCGGGACGCCTGGAGTGCCCCCAGCGGTGTCGTCGCCCCCGCCCCCCCATCCGGCCCCTCCACCGCCCGGGTGTCGGTCGCCACCGACGGCACCCAGGGCAACGCGTATTCCTGGGGGGGATGGAGATCCCTGAGCGCGGACGGCCGCTACGTCGCCTTCGAGTCGGGGGCGTCGAACCTGGTGGCCGGGGACACCAACGACCGTCCCGACACGTTCGTGCACGACCGCCAGAGCGGGGAGACCACCCGGGTGTCCGTCGCCACCGACGGCACCCAGGGCGACGGACCTTCCTACGGGTTTCAGCCGTCCCTGAGCGCGGACGGCCGCTACGTCGTCTTCGGGTCGCTGGCGTCGAACCTGGTGGCCGGGGACACCAATGTGGCGGGTGACGTGTTCGTGCACGACCGCGAGAGCGGGGAGACCACCCGGGTGTCGGTCGCCACCGACGGCACCCAGAGCGACGCGTGGTCCTGGGGGGGATCCCTGAGCGCGGACGGCCGCTACGTCGCCTTCGTGTCGCTGGCGTCGAACCTGGTGGCCGAGGACACCAACGGGACTTATGACGTGTTCGTGCACGACCGCGAGAGCGGGGAGACCACCCGGGTGTCGGTCGCCACCGACGGCACCCAGAGCGACGCGTGGTCCTGGGGGGGATCCCTGAGCGCGGACGGCCGCTACGTCGCCTTCGTGTCGCTGGCGTCGAACCTGGTGGCCGAGGACACCAACGGGACTTATGACGTGTTCGTGCACGACCGCGAGAGCGGGGAGACCACCCGGGTGTCGGTCGCCA
>CAYJLW010000004.1:102856-130105 GCA_964370965.1 uncultured Acidimicrobiia bacterium
GACGTGTTCGTGCACGACCGCGAGAGCGGGGAGACCACCCGGGTGTCGGTCGCCACCGACGGCACCCAGAGCGACGCGTATTCAGGTTCCAGCGAGGGATCCCTGAGCGCGGACGGCCGCTACGTCGTCTTCGGGTCGGGGGCGTCGAACCTGGTGGCCGGGGACACCAACGGAGCCCGGGACGTGTTCGTGCACGACCGCGAGAGCGGGGAGACCACCCGGGTGTCGCTCGCCACCGACGGCACCCAGGGCGACGGAGATTCCTACGAGGGATCCCTGAGCGCGGACGGCCGCTACGTCGCCTTCATGTCGGACGGGTCGAACCTGGTGGCCGGGGACACCAACGGCCATACCGATATTTTCGTGCACGACCGCCAGAGCGGGGAGACCACCCGGGTGTCGGTCGCCACCGACGGCACCCAGAGCGACGCGTGGTCCTGGGGGGGATCCCTGAGCGCGGACGGCCGCTACGTCGCCTTCGTGTCGCTGGCGTCGAACCTGGTGGCCGGGGACACCATCGACAGTGTCGACGTGTTCGTACACGACCGCGGATGATTCCCTCCGGCAGACCCACAACGCGGAGCCCAAGCCCTCCGCCCCCCCGTCCGCTTCTGCCCCGACCCTGGAACGAGAACAACTAGGCGACGCCCAACGGCCTGATGTCCGTGGGGGGCGAACAACCCGGCCATGTACCCGCACCCACCCCTCTCCCCCCATATCAGAGGCACGTGAAGGGCCGAACACACCATGCGTGTCGGCGCTCTCCGCAGTACACCCACGTACCACACGCACGGTCTTTGACACGCCCCCCTCACACCTCGACCCAACCCCACCCACACAACACCCCACCTGACGCCCCCCAAGGGACTGGCAGAGAGTTCCAGGTGCCCCGAGTGAGCGGTGTCGGCGTGACCGTATGTCCCTGGGGAATTCCCCGGGAAATCCCCACCCGTTGCACAGGTTGCGAACTACACGCGTGTGATACATATGAGGGCATGGAAGTCTGTTCGGAACCGGCGGGGTCCTTCGCCTCGGTCGTCGATCGTGGATTCATGCTCGTTCCAGTGCCCTCGGGTCCCGTTGAGGATCCGAAAGGGTTCGCGGAAAACATCAGCTTCGGCGGTCTCGGTGAGGATGTTGCCGAGCGGGCCTACTGGCGGGAGTTCAACGCCCACTGCCCGAAGCCTGGGGGCGAAGTCCCCCGATGGGCGAGTTCCGAAGCCTGCATGAGCAGATTCCGGGGGCGGGCGGCGCGCATGGACGAGGAGGCTGCCCTGCTCGAACTGCAGCGCCACGCATGGCACACGCCCTTCTGTGGCCCGCCGGACGAGCGTGAGCTTGAGTGGGCGGCCCGGGCGAACATCGCTGACGCTCTCCGGCGCGACCCAAGCGCCGACATCGAGGAACTCGTTGACGAGGCGCTTCCCGACCCCGAGGGCTACGGGGCGGTCCAGGGCGAGAACGACGCCTGCGAGGCTTGGCATTCGTGGCTGGAGCGCCCGTGGTTCGCCCTGTACGGGCTACGCCGACTTCGCGAGCTTCGTTCGGCTGGCCTCAAGGCCCTCCGGGAGAGCTCCGAGGCGGCCCGGGCCCGCCTCGCGAGATGCGACTCCGCCCGTTGGCTACCGCCTGAATGGGTCCACCGCCTCGATTTCATCCGCCGGGCCCTGAGCCTGGGCCATGATCCCCCGAGCGACCGCGTCCGCTGCCTGATCGCTGCTCCTGCCGCACCTCCCGCTGTCGGTGGCCCGCCTGTACTGGCGGCACCGGCGCGGACTGCGTGATCGGACCCCGCTCCTAGGAGCATCCCGCCGACCCGGTGTCGTCCCCTTCTCAGCAGAAAGGGGGCACCGATGCCCACCATTCCTTCGAAACTCACCGCTTGGCCGCGCCGCGCTGTCGCCTCGCTTCGCTGCGGCTTGGCCTCGGCGAGACCCACGTTCGCTGTGGCCGCCACCATGGCCCTCCTGGCCGCCGAGAGCGTCTCGGCCGAGACCCTGCTCCCGGACACCCTGGTGACCGTGTCCAGGGCGGCGGAGGCCCTCGGGATCTCCCGGACCTTGGCGTTCCAACTCGTCGCCGAGGGCAAGCTCCGAAGCATCAAGATCGGACGCGCCCGGCGCGTCCCCGCCTCGGAGATCACCCGGTTCATCGAGGCTGCCCTCGCGGAGCAGGAGGCCGTCAGGTGAGGGGCCGTGGACAGGCCGCCGCCCCGGAGATCCCCCGGGGCGGCGGCCAAGCGACTGATGGTGTTTGGGTGTCGCCCGATCAGGGTACCCCCTCCGGTATCGACACGGCGCCCCAGCCTCTGGGCCCCGGTCCTCACGGAGAGGGCGAGGTTGCGGCCCGTCTGTTCGGTGAGGAGCCGGGCTGCCGTTCGTGGCAGCGCCGCCGCGCCCGGCCACGGATGGGCGAGGTTCTCGACAGCGGGGTCATCGATGTCGGCCTCGCTCCTTCTGCGAGGGGGGCAGCGTGAACACCGCCGACCCTTGGGGCGACCACCTCGCCGCAGACATCACCGGCCCACCCCGCGACACGCCGACGAACAGCCCCGGCAACGGCCGGGATGCGCCGCCGGACGCCGCCCCGCCCGTGGTGAGCGGGGGGCCGTCCGAAGCCGACCCGACTGCCAGGGCTACCGCCCCGGACCACCCTGAGGACGACTCCGGTGGAGCGATCCGGGGCCGCCTCGACGCCATGGGCCACCCCGCTCTCTCAACCTGCGTGGCTGACGTGGAACCCGAGGATGTCCAGTGGCTGTGGCCGGCACGGGTCCCCTACGCCAAGATCACGGTTCTGGACGGGGACCCCGGGTTGGGGAAGTCCACGATCACACTCGACATAACGGCCCGACTCACGACCGGGACGCCCCTCCCCGGTGACCTCGCCCTCGGGCGCAGGGAGCCCGTGAGCGTCCTTCTGCTCAACGCCGAGGACGGGGTGGCCGACACGATCCGGCCCCGCCTGGAAGCCGCCGGGGCCGACCTCTCCCGGGTGCATGTCATGGCGGAAGTCCCGGACCCCGAGAGGAGTATCCCCCGGCCCGTGTGTCTCCCCGACGACCTCGCCGCCGTCGAGGCGGAGGCCGCCCGCCTCGGGGCCGGCCTCGTCGTCGTGGACCCGCTCATGGCGTTCCTGGGTTCAGAGGTGAACGCCCACCGGGACCAGGACGTACGCCGGGTCCTGCACGCCCTGAAGCTCTTCGCCGAACGCACAGGGGCCGCCGTCGTCGTCGTCCGTCACCTGAACAAGTCCGGGGGCACGAACGCCCTCTACCGGGGCGGGGGCAGCATCGGGATCGTGGCGGCGGCCCGGGCCGGCCTCATGGTCGCCCCCGACCCCGACGACGAGACCGGGGAACGCCGGGTCCTCGCCGTCACGAAGTCCAACTTGGCCGCCGTCCCCCCTTCCCTCGCCTACCGGCTCGTCACCGCCCCCGAGCAGGACTGCGCCCGTGTGGCCTGGGACGGCGAGAGCGGCCGTAGCGCCGCCGACCTGCTCCGGGACCGTGACGACGACGAGCACGCCACGAAGGTCGAGGGGTGCGCCGAGGCTCTCCGCACGCTCCTCGAAGCCAAGGCCGACACCCTCGACGGGGTCACCCCCAAGGAGGCCGCCGCCTACTGCGCGGACGCCGGGTTCTCGCACCGCACCTACGAACGTGCCCGCAAGCACCTCGGGGTCCGCGCGGTCCCCCCCGACACGCCCGGCAGGACGGGCACCTCGTGGCGTCTCGAACTCCCCGACACGGCTCCCTCCACAGACCCCGACACGGCCCATGTCCGCCAAAACCCCAGGGTTGGCGGACATGACACCGAGTTGCCCGACACGGGGCTTGTTTCTCCAGGTCAGACCATGTCCGCCTTGTCCGCCAACGGTGAAGCGCCCCCCATGTCCGCCAAGCGTTTTGGCGGACATGGCGAGGACCCCCCGACGGGAGGTTCGGAGGGGGGCTGGCTCTTCCCCGAGGTCGATCCCGACGACCAACGCGAGGTGATACGCCTGTGAACGCCGCCGATCTTCTTGCGCGCCTTCACGCCGAGGGTGTGAGCGTCGGGCTCGACGGCGGCACCATCGTGCTGGACGCTCCCAGAGGGGCCCTCACCTCGGAGCTCGTTGCCGAACTCCGCATCCGCAAGCCCGAGGTCATCACCGCCCTCACGGGGAGGACACCCCGACCGTCCCCTGGGTGGTCCGACGGAGCCGTTCGGAGCCTGGTCGAGGAGGTCGAGGAGCGTCTCGTCCTGCTCGAAGCCGAGCATCCCCCGCCAGGCCCTGATGTCCGCCAAGTGATCGCCGCCGCCCGCCGAGACGTGACCGACGCCCTGGAAGCCCGCGACATCGACCGACTGCGGCGCGCCCTGCGGCGCTACGAACGGACCGCTCGGGCCGCTCTCGACCCCGGCCATCTCGTCTGCGGCCGCTGCGAGGCGCCCGGCCGTCCTGTCGGGACCCTCGGGAGCCTCTGCCCCGACTGCCACCGCGACCACGTGTACCCGCGCAGAGACGAGGACGGGCCGTGACTGGGGGTGGTGAACGGCGCCGGGTCGTGTTCGCTGGCCCCGGGCGACCCAGGGGGCTCTCAGGGCCCCGTGGCGGGCACCGCCTACACCGGGGTCTTCCTCGGCCGTCCTCGGCGTCTCGTGGCGTGCCACGCCTCGATGTCGGGCAGGTGCCAGGCGGGCTGGCCGCTCACAATCCAGCGGGGCGGAGGCATGATCCCTCGTTGGCGCCAGACGTGGACCGTGTTCCCTTGCACGCCGAGCGCCTCCGCTATCTCAGCGCATCCCACCGGCTGGCAGTCCTCGCACGGGTCTTTCACCATGCTCACCATTCTGTACGGTCACGCTTGACACTACAACAGTATGGACGTACCGTACAGATACTAGAGAGCCCCCGCGCCGCTGCAACGGCCGGGGGCGTGCCCGACCCCTGCGTAGGAGGGATCGAGATGATCGACGCTACCGCGTCCACCCTGGGCTGCGAGACGGGGGCCGTCGAGAAGGGCCACCGGGCCTTTGTCACGCTGGACGGCGTTGGCGGGAGCGCTGTCCAGTCGGGGGACGCATCGTGACCGCCCGGCGCAGAGCCCACGGCGAGGGCACGGTCTTCTACGACGAGGCCCGGGGCCGTTGGGTCGCCCTCCTCGACCTCGGCCGGAAACCGGACGGGGGCAGGGACCGTCGCAAGCGCACCGCCGCCACGAAGAAGGAGGCCCTCGCTCTCCTCGCCGAGATGCGCTCCCAGGTGGCCGCCGGGCTGCCGGTCCCGGACGGCGCCCGCACCGTGGGGGCCTGGCTCGGCTACTGGCTCACCGAGATCCGCCCCCACGACGTGAGCGAGGCCACGGTCGAACGTGACGAGGGCCTCGTGCGAGTCCACCTGCTCCCCGCCCTCGGCACCCGTCGCCTCAAGGACCTCACCCCCGAGCACGTCGAGACGCTCCTCAAGGCGAAGACCGAGGAGGGCTACGCGAGGGCCACCGTGGACCGTGTCCGCCTCGTGCTCCGCCAGGCCCTCGCCGAGGCCGAACGGCGCGGCCTCGTGCTCCGCAACGTCGCCGCGATCGTGCGCACACCCAAGGGCCACAAGAGAGAAGGCCGTACCCTCACCCCGGAGCAGGCCGGGGCGCTCCTGGACGCCGCCGAGGGCGACCGTCTCGAAGCGCTCTGGAAGTGCTCCCTGCTGTTGGGGATGCGTCCCGGGGAAGTATGCGGGCTCACGTGGGACTGCATCGACCTGGACGCCGCCCGCCTACACGTCCGTCAGGCCCGCAGGGGGAGGACCGCGACCATGCACATCGGGGCCCCGAAGAACGCATCCTCCCTGCGCACCCTCGACCTGCCCGGCCCCGTCGTGGACGCCCTCCGGGAGCATCGCCGCCGCCAGGCCGCCGAACGGCTCGCCGCGGGGGAGGGCTGGGCCGACCTCGACTTGGTGTTCCCCACGAGCACGGGGCGAATGATGGATGCGCGCAACGTCCGCCGGGAACTCGACAGGCTCACCCGCTGGGCCGGCCTCGGGCACTGGACGCCCTACGAGCTTCGGCACTCGGCGGTCTCGCTGCTGTGCGCCGCCGGCGTCCCCATCGAGGAGGTGGCGGACCTGGCCGGGCACTCCGACACCCGGACCACCATGACCGTGTACCGCCACCCCGTGCGCCCCTCGGTCTCCGCTCACGTGGAAGCGATGGAGCGCCTCGCCCGGGGCGGGGCCGAGGCCCTCTGAGAAGGCTCGCCTGGGAGCCAAAGGCGGGGTTTGGCTCCCAGGTTGGCTCCCAGAAGCCATCTCGGACCCTCACCCGAGGCCGGATCGACCACCCGACACCGCCCCTGACCTGCCCGTTCGTGTGGTGGGTGCTAGAGGATTTGAACCTCTGACCTCTTCCGCGTCAAGGAAGCGCTCTCCCCCTGAGCTAAGCACCCGAGGGAGCCGCAGGATATCACGGTCGCCGCGAGGCTCCCCGGCGACGTTCGATTGCGTCCCCCCGTCGCTCGGCCCGGCCAAAGTGATGCCACCTCCACGGGATGCCGGGACAACGGCATCACTTTGGCGTTCGTGGGGACGGGCAGGCCGGAGCCCTCCTTGACCCCGGGAACCCTGGCGGCTAGAAACAGCGGGTGACACTTGCAGTAGAAGTGCAAGAACTGACGAAGCGTTTCGGCGACTTCGCGGCCGTCGACGGCGTCTCCTTCGGGGTGGAGCAAGGGGAGCTGTTCGGGTTCCTGGGCCCGAACGGCGCCGGGAAGACCACGACGATCTCGATCCTCTGCACCCTGCTGCGTCCCAGCGGGGGGAGCGCCCGCGTGGCCGGCTACGACGTCGTCGCGGAGCGGGACTCCGTGCGGCGCTCCATCGGTCTCGTGTTCCAGGAGACCACGCTCGACAACTACCTCACCGGGGAAGAGAACCTCCGCTTCCACGCCGTCATGTACGGCGTCCCCCGCCACGAGATCGCCCCCCGGATGGCGCCTCTGCTCGACATGGTCGGCCTCACCGAGCGGGCCCAGGACCTCGTCCTCGTCTACTCCGGGGGCATGAAGCGTCGCCTGGAGATCGCCCGGGGTCTGCTCCATGCCCCCCGGGTCCTCTTCCTGGACGAGCCCACGGTCGGCCTCGACCCCCAGACCCGGGTGGCGATCTGGGACTACGTCGACACCCTGCGCAAGCGGGAGTCCACGACAATGTTCCTCACCACGCACTACATGGACGAGGCCGACCACTGCGACCGCATCGCCATCATCGACGAGGGCCGCATCGTGGCCATCGGCACCCCCGCGGAGCTCAAGGCGTCCGTGGGCGCAGACACCGTCCGGCTCCAGACCGCCGACGACGACCGCGCCGCCGAGGAGATCAGGGCCGGCCTGGGCGTGGAGGCCGAGGTCACGCCCGAGGGGCTCCGCCTCCTCGTCCCCGACGGCGAGGCGTTCGTGCCGCAGGTCTTCGGGCACGTCACGGTCCCGGTGACCAGCGTGAACCAGCACCGGCCCACCCTTGACGACGTGTTCATCAAGTACACGGGCCGGGCGATCCGCGACGCCGAGGCGGGGGCCGCCCAGCAGCTCCGCATGAGCGCCGTCACCCGCAGCCTGGGGAAGCCCCGGTGAGCGCCGAGGCGTTCGCCGCCGCGCCGCGCCACGCCCGGGAGCTCCCGGGCGGCTCCAGCCGCCTGCAGCGGGAGCTTCGCACGGTGGGGATGATCGTGCGCCGCGAGCTCATCCGCTTCAAGCGCTCACCCGTACGTATCGTCACCGGTCTCGCCCAGCCGGTTATCTTCCTGTTCGTCCTCGGCTCCGGGCTCACCCGTCTCATCGGCAGCGGCGACGCCGGCGGGGTGGACTTCCAGGCCTACCTGTTCCCCGGCGTCATCGCCATGTCCGTGCTCTTTTCCTCGGTCTTCTCGGCGATCTCGATCGTGTGGGACCGCGAGTTCGGGTTCCTGCGGGAGATGCTCGTGGCGCCCGTGTCCCGGGGGTCCCTCGTCGTGGGCAAGTGCCTGGGGGGTGCCACGATCTCCTCGGCCCAGGGGATGCTCCTGCTCTTCACGGCGCCGCTCGTAGGGGTCCACCTTTCGGTCCTCAAGGTGATCCTCCTCGCCGCCGTCCTCCTCGTGCTGTCGTTCTCGCTGAACGCCTTCGGGGTCGTGATCGCCAGCCGGATGCAGAAGATCGAGAGCTTCCAGGTCGTCATGACCCTGGTCGTGAACCCGATGCTGTTCTTCTCCGGAGCCCTGTTCCCCCTCAGCGGCCTGCCCACGTGGCTGGCCGTGGCCACGCGGCTCAACCCCGCCACCTACGGCGTCGACGCCGTGCGCCGCGCCGTCCTCGGGGACGCCGGGGCGCTCACCATCGGCGCCACCGTCGTGCCGATCTGGGCTGACGTCGCAGTCATGGTCCTCCTCGGGGCTCTCATGCTCGCAGTCGCCGTGCGCTCCTTCCGCCAGGGCGACTGAGCGGAGCGACACCCGCACGGCCCGGAGTCAGGGGAACTGCGCTGCGGGGGGACGACGGCGGCGACCGCGAC
Source organism: uncultured Acidimicrobiia bacterium (assembly GCA_964370965.1). GTDB lineage: Bacteria > Actinomycetota > Acidimicrobiia > UBA2766 > UBA2766 > CAYJLW01. Next base: position 111,380 of record CAYJLW010000004.1, read on the forward strand.
GAGGGTCCGATCATGCCGAGGACGATCGTGCGGAGGCGCGGCGAGTGTGCCGTCGCGGGGAGTCGTGAGAAGGGCGCCGTGGCGGGACGACAGTGCCGGGCGTGGCAGTCCTGCCTGTGTTCCCCGTGGCCCGAGACCCCCCTGTCTCCCTACACTTCCGTCCGTGAAGACCGAGACGATCTGTATCGACGGGAACGAGGCAGCGGCGATCGTCGCCTACGCACTCAGCGAGGTGGTCGCCATCTACCCCATCACGCCGGCGTCGCCGATGGGCGAGCTCGCCGATGCGTGGGCAGCGGAGGGCCGGCCGAACCGCTGGGGCACGGTCCCCGGGGTGGTCGAGATGCAGAGCGAGGCCGGCGCCGCGGGCGCACTCCACGGGGCCGTGCAGCAGGGTGCGCTCGGGACCACGTTCACGGCGTCCCAGGGCCTGCTCCTCATGCTCCCCAACATGTTCAAGATCGCCGGGGAGCTCACGCCGTCCGTGCTTCACGTGGCCGCCCGGGCGCTGGCGACGCACGCCCTGTCCATCTTCGGCGACCATTCCGACGTCATGGCGGCCCGCAGCACCGGTTGGGCCATGCTCGCGTCGGCGTCCGTGCAGGAAGCGCACGATTTCGCGCTCGTCTCCCACGGCGCCACCCTCGAGGCCCGAGTGCCCTTCCTGCACTTCTTCGACGGGTTCCGCACGTCGCACGAGATGAACCGCATCTCCCTCCTCGACGACAGCGACATGGCAGCGCTCGTCGACGACGCGGCGATCCTCGCGCACCGCGAACGCCGCCTCACCCCCGACCGGCCGGTGCTGCGAGGGTCGGCGCAGAACCCCGACGTCTTCTTCCAGGCGCGGGAGGCCGTGAACCCGTTCTACGACGCCGTCCCCACGATCGTGGCCACGAAGCTCGCAGCCCTCGCCGAACGCACGGGCAGGCGCTACGGTCTCGTCGACTACGTCGGGCATCCCGAGGCCGAACGGGTCGTCGTCCTCATGGGTTCGGGCGTGGGGGCGGCCGAGGAGGCCGTCGAGGCGCTCCAGGACAAGGGCGAGCGTGTCGGTGTCGTGAAGGTGCGCCTCTTCCGGCCCTTCCCGGCCGACGCCTTCACGTCCGTGCTGCCCCCCACCGTGCGTTCCGTCGCCGTGCTCGACCGCTGCAAGGAGCCCGGGGCGCCCGGCGAACCCCTCTTCCAGGACGTGGTCACGGCTCTCGCCGAGCGGGCGATGGGCGGGGCGACCCTGCCCCGCGTGACCGGGGGGCGCTACGGTCTCGCCTCCAAGGAGTTCACACCCGCGATGGTGGCGGCGACGTTCGCCGAGCTCGCCGCAGCGGACCCCCGTCCCCGCTTCACGGTGGGCATCGCCGACGACGTCACGCACCTCAGCCTCGACGTAGATGCCGACTTCGAGACCGAGGGCAAGGGCGTGCGGGCGCTGTTCTACGGGCTCGGCTCCGATGGCACCGTGAGCGCCACGAAGGCGAACGTGAAGATCATCGGCGAGCACACCCCCCTCTACGCCCAGGGGTACTTCGAGTACGACTCGAAGAAGTCCGGTGCCATCACGGTCTCTCACCTCCGTTTCGGGCCCGAGCCGATCCGCTCCACGTACTGCATCTCCCGGGCGGGCTTCGTGGCCTGCCACCAGTTCCACCTCCTCGAGAGCGTCGACGTCCTTCGCCACGCGGAGCCGGGGGCGACGTTCCTGCTGAACAGCCCCCACGGTGCTGCGGAGACGTGGGACCGTCTCCCTGCGGACGTGCAGGCGCGCATCATCGAGCTCGGCCTCGAGCTCTGGGTGATCGACGCCGAGGCGGTCGCCCGTGAAGCGGGCATGGGCGGGCGGATCAACACGGTCATGCAGCCCTGCTTCTTCTCCCTCTCGGGCGTCCTCCCCCAGGACGACGCCGTCGCCGCCATCAAGGTCCACGTGGAGAAGACCCACGCCAAGCGGGGGCGCACGGTCGTGGAGCGGAACTTCGCCGCCATCGACGCAGCCCTCGCCGCCCTCCACCGCGTCGACGTGCCCGCCGTGGCCACCGCCACGCGAGGGCGTCCGCCCGTGGTGGCGCCCGAGGCGCCCGACTTCGTGCAGCGCGTGACCGCCCGGCTCATGGCGGGGGAGGGCGACCTCCTGCCCGTGAGCGCCCTGCCCGTCGACGGCACGTTCCCCACGGGCACGGCGAAATGGGAGAGGCGCCAGCTCGCCCGGGAGATCCCGATCTGGGACCCGGAGCTCTGCATCGACTGCGCCAAGTGCGCCATCGTGTGCCCCCACGCGGCGATCCGCATGAAGGTCTTCCCCCCAGAGGCCGTGGCCGACGCCCCCGGGGAGTTCCTCATGAAGGACTTCCGCTCCAAGGACCTGCCCGGGATGCGCCTCACGATCCAGGTCGCCCCCGACGACTGCACCGGTTGCGGTGTGTGCGTCGACGTCTGCCCGGCGAAGTCCAAGACCGAGGTGAAGCACAAGTCCATCGACATGTGCCCCGTGGAGGATCACCGGGAGGTCGAGCGGCGCCGCTACGAGTACTTCCTCGGGATCCCGCAGCTCGACCCCACCGCGCTGGATCCGGGGACGCTCAAGGGTTCCCAGGTGCGCGAGCCGCTCTTCGAGTTCTCCGGCGCCTGCCTGGGCTGCGGGGAAACCCCCTACATCAAGCTCCTCACGCAGCTCTTCGGCGACCGCATCGTGGTGGCGAACGCCACGGGGTGCTCCTCGATCTACGGGGGCAACCTCCCCACGACACCCTGGACCGTGGGTCCGGACGGCCGGGGTCCGGCGTGGTCGAACTCGCTCTTCGAGGACAACGCCGAGTTCGGCCTCGGCCTCCGTCTGGGCTACGAGAGCCTCGCGGGCGAGGCCCGCCGCCTCGTGGCCGAGGTCGCCCCCGACGTCGCTCCGGCGCTCCTGGACGCCGACCAGGGCGACGACGCCGGGGTCGGCGCGCAGCGCGAGCGCGTCGCGGCGCTGAGGGCTTCTCTGGCCGGGCGTCACGACCCGGGCGCCGTCCGTCTGTTGTCGATCGCGGACGAGCTCGTGCGCAAGAGCGTGTGGATCGTGGGTGGCGACGGCTGGGCCTACGACATCGGATACGGCGGCCTCGACCACGTCCTGGCGTCCGGACGCAACGTGAACATCCTCGTCCTGGACACCGAGGTGTATTCCAACACCGGCGGCCAGGCCTCCAAGGCCACGCCCCGGGGCGCGGTGGCGAAGTTCGCCGCCGCCGGCAAGACGACGCCCAAGAAGGACCTCGGCATGATCGCCGCCGCCTACGGCAACGTGTACGTCGCGCAGGTGGCGATGGGCGGCAACGACATCCAGACCGTGAAGGCGTTCATGGAGGCCGACGCCTGGGAGGGCCCCTCGCTCATCATCGCCTACAGCACCTGCATCGCCCACGGCATCGACATGGCGACGTCGATGACGCACCAGAAGGCCGCCGTGCGCTCGGGCTACTGGCCGCTGTACCGCTACCACCCGGGCGGCGACCCGCACGAGCGCCCGTTCCACCTCGACTCCAAGACGCCCACCCTCCCGCTGAAGGAGTACCTGGCGGACGAGGCGCGTTTCGCGATGCTGGAACGCGCCGACCCGGACACGGCACGGCGCCTCTTCGCCCTCGCGCAGGCGGACGTCGACGAGCGCTGGCGCTACTACGAGCAGCTTGCCGGGGTGGAGCGTACGGTTCCGGGTGAAGACGACGAGGAGACCGGAGCCGGAGAGGAGTAGCCGTGGCGCCAGATCTCGCGACCCGCTATCTCGGCCTCGAACTCCGCAGCCCCCTCGTGGCGTCGGCGTCGCCGCTCACGGGGGACGTCGACTCCCTCCGCGAGCTCGAGGGTGCCGGGTGCGCCGCCGTCGTGCTCCCGTCGCTGTTCGAGGAGCAGATCACCCACGAGGCCCTCGAGGTCGACCGGATCCTGAGCACCGGGGCCGACAGCTCCGGGGAGGCGGCCACGTTCTTCCCCGAGCTGGCGACCTACGACGTCGGCCCCGACCGCTACCTCCGCTTCGTCGAGGAGGCCAAGGCTGCCGTGGGAATACCCGTCATCGGGAGCCTGAACGGGGTCTCCCTCGGAGGCTGGGTGAAGCACGCTCGCCTCATCGAGGACGCCGGCGCCGACGCCGTGGAGCTCAACGTGTACTTCATGGCCGCCGACCCGGCGCTCGGGGCGGCGGACGTGGAGGGGCGGTACCTCGACCTCGTGGCCGCCGTGCGGGCCGAGGTGAGCATTCCCCTTGCGGTGAAGGTGGGGCCTTTCTTCAGCTCCTTCCTGAACCTGGCCCACCGCCTCGACGACGCGGGCGCCGACGGCCTCGTTCTCTTCAATCGCTTCTACCAGCCGGACCTGGACCTCGACACCCTGGAGGTCACCCCGCGTCTCATCCTGAGCACCTCGGCGCAACTCCGTCTCCCGCTGCGCTGGATTGGCCTCCTCCACGGGGGCGTAGGGGCGTCCCTGGCGGCCTCCGGCGGGGTGCACGAGGCCACGGACGTCGTGAAGGTCCTGCTGGCGGGCGCCGACGTCGCCATGACCACGTCCGGCTTGCTGATCCGGGGGACAGGGCACGTGGCGGCCCTCGAGGCGGGCCTGCGGGACTGGATGGCCGACCACGGGTACGAGAGCGTGACGCAGATGCGGGGGAGTGTGAGCGCTCACGCGGTCCCGGACCCGACCGCCTTCGAGCGGGCGAACTACCTGCAGATGTTGCGCTCCTACTCCACGCCGACCGGCTGAGTTGGCTGTCCCACCTCGTCCTGGGGTAAATTGAGGTCGCCAACAAACTTGACCGAGCGGTCAAGTTCTGGTGTCCGGGGCCCCGGGTGGTCCCCGGCAGCGTGGCAGCGCCACCACTGAGGAGCTTCCGATGACCGACTATCGGCCCCCCCTTCGTGACATCCGCTTCGTCCTCGACCACGTCGCCGACCTGCAGGCGATCGCAGGGTTCGAAGGCTTCGAGCACGCCGACCCCGAGATAGTCAAGGGTGTCCTCGAAGAGGCGTCGAAGTTCATGAGCGAGGTCGTCGCCCCCACGAATGCCGTGGGGGACCGGGAGGGCCTCGGTTTCGACGGCGGCGAAGTCACCACCCCGGACGTCTACAAGGACGCCTACCGCAAGCTCTGCGAGTCCGGCTGGAACGCCATCGGGTTCCCCGCGGAATTCGGCGGCGGCAACATGCCGGGCCTCCTCAGCAGCGTCGTCTGCGAGATGCTCATCGCGGCCAACAGCGCGTTCGCCATGCTCCCCGGTCTCACCGCCGGCGCCGTGCGCATGCTCCTCGCCCACGGCAGTGAGGAGCAGAAGGAGACCTACGTCCGCCGCATGGTCTCCGGCGAATGGGCGGGCACGATGAACCTCACCGAGCCCGAGGCGGGTTCCGACGTGGGCGCCCTGCGCACCACGGCGACCCCGGCTGGCGACGGCACGTACCGCGTCAAGGGCACGAAGATCTTCATCAGCTTCGGCGAGCACGACTGCACGGAGAACATCGTGCATCTCGTCCTCGCCCGCACGCCCGGCGCCCCGGCGGGCACCAAGGGCATCAGTTGCCTCATCGTCCCCAAGTACCTCGTGAACCCCGACGGTTCTCTCGGGGCGCGCAACGACGTCCGCTGCGTGTCGATCGAGGAGAAACTCGGCATCCACTCCAGCCCCACGTGCGTCCTGTCATACGGGGACGACGAAGGCGCCGTCGGGTACCTCGTGGGTGAGGAGAACCGCGGGATGCGCTACATGTTCACGATGATGAACGACGCCCGCCTCGCCGTGGCGATCGCGGGCACCGCCATCGGTGAGCGCGCCTACCAGCAGGCCCTCGCCTTCGCCCGGGAGCGGGTGCAGGGGCGCCCGATCGGGGTTCCCGCAGGCGAAGCCGCGCCCATCGTCGAGCACGCCGACGTGCGCCGCATGCTCATGACCATGAAGGCCCAGATCGAGGCGATGCGCGCCCTGAACTTCGCCACGAGCGCCGCCCTGGACTTCGCCGAGCACCACCCCGACGAAGCCGTGCGCACCGAGCGCCTCCACCTCGCGGAACTCCTCACGCCGGTGGCGAAGTCGTGGTGTACCGACGTGGGGACGGAGGTCTGCTCGACGGCGATCCAGGTCTTCGGCGGCATGGGCTACATCACCGAGACCGGTGTCCACCAGCACTGGCGGGACGTCCGCATCACGCCTATCTACGAAGGCACGAACGGCATCCAGGCTCTCGACCTCGTGGGGCGCAAGCTTCCCCTCGACGGCGGCAAGCCGGTCTGGGCCTTGATCGGAGCCATGAAGGACCTCGACGGCGACCTGGCGGCGGCCGGTGCGGGCTTCGCCACGATCCGGGCACGCCTCGCCGAGGGCGTCGACGCTCTGGAGCGGGCCACGATGTGGATCTTCGAGCACGGCCTCGCCGACCCGGTGGACGTCGTCTCCGGCGCGAGTCCGTACCTACGCCTCTTCGGGACGGTGGTGGGCGGGTACTTCCTCGCCCGTTTGGCGCTGGCAGCCCGCGGGGTCCTCGACGCCGGCAACGTGAACGGCAACGAGGGCTTCCTCGAGGCCAAGATCGTCACCGCCCGCTTCTACGCCGAGCAACTCCTGCCGGGGGCGGCGGCGCTCGTCCCCGCTGTCACGGCGGGCAAGGCCGACCTCTTCGCCATCGATCCGGCCCACTTCGCCTGCTGAGCGGCTGAGGCCCGCGCCTCACGGCCCGGGGGGAGCGTCGGTGGCGTCTTCGCCGCGGCCCATCTCGCGCTGGATCTCCTCCTCGGTGATGGGTTTGCGGCCGTAGACGTCCCAGGCGTGCAGGACGACGCCGATGCCCCAACCCAGCATCACCCACGCGGGCCAGAAGTAGCCCCTGCCGGTGAAGAACCAGATGCCCACGAGGAACGCGTTCACGACCACGTAGGCGACGATGTTCTGCTGGAACTCCCTCTTCTGCTTCAGGCGCTTGATCGCGAGTTGCCGGGGGTCGTGCGGGGTCATCGTCCACCTCCAGTGCCGCGGGTGAGGCTAGACGCCTCGGCTTGTTTCCGGGGTCATCCTGACCCCGCCCGCACAACACGGGGATGCTGTCTTCCCGGGACGCCGGGTCTTCGGCATCACTTCGGCCGTGGGTCTGCGTCAGCTTCCCCGGGTCGTGGTGCGCCGGGGAGCGGCCGGGGCCGGGGCGCCGCCGCCTCCGCCGGACGGCGCCGCGGCCGCCCCGCCGCCCCCCCGCCCGCCCCCGCCACCGTCGACAGGGACGTAGACGACGCGACGCCGGGGCACGTAGACGTACTTCACGATCTTGCGGGGCGGGGGCGGGGGTTGGGGTGCGGTCTTCACCTCGATCACGAGTGGGGGCGGCGGAGACGGGGGCGGCGGGGTCGTGGTCGTGGTGGGGGCCGCATCCGCCGTGGTCGTTGCGGTCGTCTGCGCCGGGAGGCCGGCCCCCACTCCGAGGAGGCCGGCGGCCCCGGCGGCGGCCACACCCACGGCCACGGCACGGCCCCCGGTGAGAGAGGGGCGCTTGCCCCCGTCAGTCATCGTGCTCCCCGTGGTCGTCCTCGTCGTCGTCGCCGTGGTCGTCGCTGTGGCCGTCGTCGCCGTGGTCGTCGTCATCCCGGCTCTCCGAGGAGCCCCCACCGGAGGATCCCGAGGAGGCCGCGGGGCCGCTCTCGCCGCCGCTGCTGTGCGACGAGGCGCCGGAGGAGGAGCCCCGCGCAGCCGAGCGCACGGGCACACGGACGACCTGGTCCACGGGGACCTGGACGACCTCGGTCTGCGTGGGCGGGGGTGCCGGGGCCGGGTCCTGGGCGTAGACGACCTGGACCTCAGGAGTGGCCTGCGGTGACGGGGTCGCCGACGGGCTCGCCTTCGGGTCGGTCGCCGGTTCGCTCTTCGCAGACAGGGTCGTTGCCCTCCCCTCGCTGGGGCCGATGAGGCCCACGGAGAAGCCCATCGCCAGGGCGGCCGAGCCGATCGCGAGCGAGACCACCGCGGCGGCGATGATCGCTGTTCCCTTCTTCATGGTCGTTCCCTCCTTGGGGGACGGAGTTGGTGCGGGCCGCCACAGCGGTCGTGCGGGAGCGGCTTCTCGTCCGGGGCGCCCGCCGGGGGGCGAGGATCCGGACGAGAACCAGGAAGAGCGTGAGCAGCGTCACGCCCAGAACCGCGAGACGTACCCAGGGGTGACCGGTGTCCGTTCCGGCGGTGAGCAGGTGGAGGGTGGCGACGAGGTAGAGAGGCAGGCTGGAGAGGTGCACGGCCCGCCAGAGCCGGTTCGAGAGATGGCGCTTCAGCACCGAGGTCGCCTCGACGGCGACGAGGCCGTAGAGCGCCGTGATGCCCCAGGCGACCGGGCCCGGGTGCCACTTCGAGGCGAGGGGTATGAGCAGTTCGGCGAGGCCGAAGTGCGCGTAGCTGTCGGCGACCAGGGCGAGCATGTGGACCAGTGTGAAGACGACCGCGAGCGCCCCCAGGAAGCGATGCAGGTCCGAGAGCCACGCCGGTTTCGGCTTGCTCCCCAGGGTCCTCGTCGACAAGAGGAGACCCCACAGCACCGACGCCGCCAGCAGCGCCCACGCCGTGAGGCCACTTGCCCGCGCGACGTACCACCAGAGTTTCGTGCTCATGCGGGACGCGTCTCCAGGTCGCGTGTGCAGTGGACGCCGCCGGTCGTGTCCACCACGAGCCCCGCCAGGCCCGCGTCGGCGAGGAGTGCGAGAGCGTTGGCGGCACCGGCCACGAAGGCCGCCTTCGACATCACTTCGGCGTGCCAGGCCGCGCCGGCGACGACCGTCACGGAGGCCACGTCGGAACAGGCCGAGTCGCCCGTGGCGGGGTCGATGACGTGGTGGCGGACACCCGTGTCGGTGTTCCACCGGCGCCGGGCCGACGTCGTCGTCGCCACCGCCCCTTCCGTGAGGACGATCGTCGCCACCACGGCGCGCGGTTCGCGGCCGTGGGGGCTCTCGACGTCGACGAGCCAACCAGCGCCGTCGGGGTCGGCGCCGAAAGCGCGCAGGTCCCCACCGATGTTCACGAGGGCGCCGGCGGCCCCCCCGGCGACGAGGTCCGTGGCGACGAGGTCGGCAGCGTGGCCCTTGCCGATGCCCCCTGGGTCGAAGCCCACGCCCGCGGGCAGCGTGACTGCGCGCACGGCGGGGTCGAGGCGGATCCCGCCGGCACCTGGGACTTGGGGGGCCGCGACGGCGTGGTGCAGAGGGCCGAGGTCCTCGAATGTGCGGTCATAGCCTGCGGCCACGACGGCGTCGAGGACGGTGGGGTCGAAACGTCCCTCCGTGAGGCGCCAGCCGTCCACCGCGAGGGCGACGAGCGCGAACGTCTCGGGGGAGACCCGCACCGGGACGTCGTGGTGGTCGTTCAGCCGCGACACCTCGCTGTCCGGGAGGAAGCGACTCCAGCGGGTCTCGAGGCTCTCGACGCGTCGCCGCGCGCCGGCAGGGGCGTCGTCGCCGGAGCCCACGACGACGACGTGGACGTCGGTGCCCATCGCCCGGAAGCGCGTCTCGGTCACCGGGGCTCCCACGTCAACTTCCCCGTGAACGCGAGCGGGCCCGGGCCCGGCGCACCGGTGCCCGCCGGACGGAGCCACCACCCGGTGCGGAGGCGGCGGCTGCGGGCACCGGCGCCGGGTCGGGCGCGGGGCGATGGATGACGATGACGATCTTGCGGGGCGGGGGAGGGGGCTGCGACCAGGCCACGGGGGCCGCCGCGGTCCCGGTGGCGCCCGCCGTGCCCGGGGAGGGGTCGCCCGCCATGGCGGCCACGACCCCCATGGTCCCGGCGGCGCTCAAGCCGGCGGCGACGATGCGCCCGCCGAGCGCCGGGCGGGGCCGCCGGGGACGTCCGGCAGCGGCGGCTCCGGGGCCGGCCTTCGTGGTGCGGTCTCGAGGTGCCTCTGACATGTCGCGTCGGTCTCCGTGGTGTGCCTGTGCAGCCCACGGTAGGGAGGGCGGGGCAAGCGCCACTCCAGGCGACTTCCAAGACTCGGCAAAGAAGGCCGGGCGACGGCGGAACGCCCGGATCGCCACCGGACAGGCCGTATCCTGTCGGGATGCCAGAGGAGGAGCAGAGCCCCTACCGTCTGCCCCGTGCCGTCGTGCCGGGGCGCTACGACGTCACCCTCACCCCTGACCTCGCCGCCGCCACCTTCACGGGCGACGTCAAGATCGCGCTCGACGTTCGGGAGGCCACGGACACGGTCGTCCTGAACGCCGCTGAGCTCGACGTCACAGCCGCGTGGGTCGCGGACGGCGCAGGCACGAGCCGCGAAGCGAAGGTCGCCTACGACATGGAGACCGAGAGGGTCACTCTGACCCTGGAGGGGGCTGTGGCGTCCGGGGCCGCCACCCTGCACGCCGAGTTCCGCGGAGTCCTCAACGACAAGCTGCGGGGCTTCTACCGTTCCACCTTTACCGGCGGCGACGGCGTCGAGCACGTCGTCGCCGCCACCCAGATGGAGGCGACGGACGCCCGCCGGGTCTTCCCCTGTTTCGACGAGCCCGACCTGAAGGCGGTCTTCGGAGTGACCCTTGTGGTTCCCGAGGGCCTCGCGGCGGTGTCGAACGCCGCCGTCGTCTCCGAGGAGTCCACCGGCGACGGCCGCCGCCGTGTGCGCTTCGCCGACACGATCCCGATGTCCACGTATCTCCTCGCCTTCGTGGTCGGCCCCCTGGAGGCCACGGCGGCTGTGGACGTCGACGGCGTCCCCGTCCGCGTTCTGCACCCTCCGGGCAAGGACCACCTCTGCGTGTACGCCCTGGAGGTGGCGGCTTTCGCCCTGCGCTGGTTCGGCGCCTACTACGCCATCCCGTACCCGGGCGACAAGCTCGACCTCGTGGCCCTGCCGGACTTCGCGGCCGGCGCGATGGAGAACCTGGGCTGCGTCACCTTCCGGGAGGCACTGCTTCTCCTCGACCCGGCCACGGCGACCCAGCATGAGCAAGCCGTGGTGGCAGAGATCGTCGCCCACGAGCTCGCCCACATGTGGTTCGGCGACCTCGTCACGATGAAGTGGTGGAACGGCATCTGGTTGAACGAGGCGTTCGCCACCTTCATGGAGGTCGCCGCCGTCGACGCGTTCCGTCCCGCCTGGGACCGCTGGACGCACTTCGGCCTGGAACGCTCCGCCGCCTTCGACGTCGACGCTCTCGACAGCACACGGCCGATCGAGTATCCGGTGGTGTCCCCGGACGACGCGGACGGCATGTTCGACGTTCTCACGTACCAGAAGGGCGCTTCCGTGCTGCGCATGCTGGAGCAGTTCCTGGGCGAGGACGGCTTCCGGGAAGGGATAAGGGCCTACCTGGATGCGCACAGGTTCGGGAACACGGAGACCGGTGACCTGTGGGACGCGATCGAGGGTGTCACCGGGGAGCCCGCCCGGCGGATCATGGACTCGTGGATCTTCCAGGGTGGGTTCCCGCTGGTGTCCGTGGAGCGCCACGGGGGTGCCCTCCGACTCACCCAGCGACGGTTTCGCTACCAGGATGGCGGGGGGCAGGGCCTGAGCGGCCCTCTGAGCGGGGGGCAGGGCCTGAGCGGCCCTCTGAGCGGGGAACACAGCCCGGCGTCGTGGCCGGTGCCGCTCATCCTGCGTGACGGGGGCGGCGCCGAGCACCGGGTGCTCCTCGAGGAGGAGACCGATGAGGTCGTCGTCGACGCCCCGGGGCCCGTCGTCGCGAACGCTGGTGGCCACGGCTTCTACCGCGTGGCCTACGGCCCCGACCTCCTCGAGGAGCTCACGCACGTCTTGGGCGAACTCGCCCCCGTGGAGCGCTACGGGCTTCTCGACGACACCTGGGCCGCGGTCCTCGCCGGGGCGACGCCGGCGCCGGAGTTCCTCGGCCTCGTACGACGCTGCAGCACGGAGACATACGCCGGGATCTGGCGACTTCTCGCGGGCTGCCTGGGCGCCCTCGACCGCATCGTCGAGGGCGACGCCCGCGAGGCGTTGGCGGGGATCGTGCGCGACACCGCGGGGGCCGCTTTCGGGAGGCTCGGGTGGGAGCCCGGCGGGGGCGAGGGCGACCTGGTCAGGGAGGCCCGCGGCGTGCTCGTGGGGCTCCTGGGCGACGTCGGTGCCGACACCGAGGTCCGGGAGCGGGCCCGCGGGCTCCACGACCTCTACCTGGCCGACGCGGCGGCGGTGGAGCCGAACGTGGCCGCGGCCGTCGTGGGCGTGGTGGCGCTCACCGGTGACGTCGGCGACTACGAGGTCTTCCTGGGACGGTTCCACGGCGCTTCCACGCCCCAGGAGGAGCTCCGTTACCTCTACGCCCTTCCCGTCTTCCCCGGCCGCGACCTGTTCGAGCGCACGCTGGCGATGACCCTGACCGACGACGTCCGCACCCAGAACGCGCCCTTCGTCCTCGGCCGGGCCATGGGGAACCGCCAACAGGGACTCCGGGCGTGGGAGTTCGTCCGCGACCACTGGGCGGAGGTCAACGAGCGCTTCCCGCCCAACACGATCAGCCGCATGCTCGCCGGGATCCGCGCACTGTCCCGTCCCGAAGTGGCCGCGGACATCGGGGCGTTCTTCGCCGTACACGAGGTCCCGCAGGCAGGCAAGATGCTCGACCAGCACCTCGAGAAGCTTCGCGTCAACGTTGCTCTGCGTGAACGCGAGGCCTCCCGCCTGGCGGCTGCTCTCACCGCCCCCACCCTGTAGGGGTTCCGGCTTCCCCGCCGTCGCGCTGTAGCCTCTCCCGATCCTCTGACCGCCGCTGCTGGGGGGACTCCGTGGGCAAGAGCGACGCGCCGCTCCCCAAGGGACGCCTCGGGCGCGCCCGGCGCGCAGGGTTCCTCGGCCTCGGCTCCGGCACCCGCCTCGCGATGACGAACGCCCGCACTCTGGGCCGCTCGGCTGATCGCAAGGACGAGGTCTGGCGCGAGTTCCACCGCCGCACCGCCGAGCAGATGCGTCTCGTACTTGGCGAGATGAAGGGCGCCTCGATGAAGCTGGGACAGATCATGTCCTTCGTGGACTCGGGGATGATCCCGCCGGAGTACGCCGAGCTGTACCACGACGTCCTCGCCGATCTGCGGGACTCCGCCCCCCCAATGCCCTTCGAGACCGTCGCCGCCGTGGTGGAGGACGACACGGGCCGGCGCCTCACCGAGACCTTCGCCGCCTTCGACGAGGAGCCCTCGGCGGCGGCGTCGATCGGCCAGGTGCACTCTGCCCGCCTCCACGACGGTCGCCGTGTCGTCGTGAAGGTGCAGTACCCCGGTGTGGACGTCGCCATGGCGGCAGACGTCAAGAATGCCGCCGGCTTCGTCTGGCTCGCACCCCTCGTGGCCCCGGGCCTCGACGCCGGTCCCCTGTTCGAGGAGATGAAGTCGTCCCTGCTCGCCGAGCTCGACTACGAGGCCGAGGGCCGCCATCAGCGCCGCTTCGCCGCGGCCTACCGCGATCACCCGTTCGTGGTCGTGCCCGAGCCGGTGAGCGAGCTCTGCGGGCGCCGTGTGCTCGTCGCCGAGGAGGTCCGGGGGGCGTCGTTCGACGAGATGCTGGAGCGCCCGGAGCGGGAACGCGACAGGGCGGGGGAGATCATCTTCCGCTTCGCCTACGGCACCCTGTACCGCTTCGGGTTCTTCAACGCCGACACCCACCCGGGGAACTACGCCTTCCTGGACGACGGGCGCGTGGCCTTCTACGACTTCGGCGCCGTCAAGGTCGTGCAGCCGGGGATCTGGGTGCAGTGGCTGCGCCTGGTGCGCGGCTTCCTGCGTGGGGACGCCGAAGGGCTCTTCGCCGACTGCGTGGAGACCGGCTTCGTGCGCCGCCCCGACAAGGTCGCCCCCGAACGCCTCCTCGAGTGGCTCCGCTGGGGTCCCGGGGGCCTCATCGCCGAGGACGCCGCGGTCACGGTCGACAGCGAGCGCGTGGGCGAGATCATCCGCACGGCGAGCGACCCCCGCGAGGACTGGTACGCCCTCACCCGCTGGCTGAACATGGAGCGCGACGCCGTTCTCATCGGCCGCATGCAGGTGGGCGTGCTCGCCGTCCTCGCGAAGTTGCGGGCCACGGCGAACTGGCACCGCATCGCCCGGGAGTGGGTCTTCGAGGCGCCTCCGGCGACCCCCCTGGGCGCCGCCGACGCCGCCTACTTCGCCGAGGAGTGAGCCCCGGTAGACGTATGCGGCGGTGTCCCGGCACCTCCACGCCGTCCCCAGAACCCAACTGGGCGCGCCGCGCGTCGCATCTGACAGTGAGAATGGCGCGCCCAGAAGCGGGCGCTCCGACCTCCGCGGTCACGCGTACAGGTCGTTGAGGAACTCGACGAGGAGGCGTTCCTTGAGGGGGGCGGGGAGGGCGTTGAGGATCTCGTTGATGCCCGCCATGCGTTCCGGGAGGCGGACGCCGTCTATGCCCGCCATGCCGAGCATGTTGCCGTAGGCCTCGTCGTCGAAGGCGGAGACGTCGAGGTCGGCGAGGGCGTGGAGCATGCCGGCGTCGGCGGTGCTCGCGGCCGTGAGGGCCCGGGCGGATTCCACGGCGTCTGCGAGGTCGGCGAGGAAGTCCTCCACCCACTTCTCCGACGCGGGGTTGACTGAGAGGTGGACGTTCTCCTTGGAGCCGTCGTAGGCGAGTTGGGGCTGCACGTACCAGCCCCGCTCCTTCATCTCGTCGATGACGTGGAAGACGCCCACCTCGTCGGACGTGAACGCCACGAGGTTCATCTCCGGCGTGCCCAGGATGCGCAGGGCGGGGATCTCCCGGATGCCGGCCACGACCCGGTCGGTGGACTCGGCCATGCGCCGGGCGAGGTCGAGGTAGCCGTCCTCGCCCACGAAGTTCAGCACCGCCCAAGCCGCTGCCAGCGGACCGCCGGTCTTCGTGGACTGCACGGTGGGGTTGATCACCGTGTAGCCCGTCCAGGAGGCGCAGGCGTACATCTGGTGGCGGCGGTACTCCTTGGAGCGGTACAGCACGACCGACGCACCCTTGGCGGCGAAGGCGTACTTGTGGAAGTCCATCGACATGGAGCGCACGCCGGGGACGCCGAAGTCGTACGGGGGGACGTCCCGTCCGAGACGGCGGAAGTAGTTCAGGAGGAACCCGCCCATGCAGCCGTCGACGTGCAGCCAGAGGTCGCGGTCGAGGGCGAGGCGGCCCAGGTCCGTGATCGGGTCCACGACGCCGTGGGCGTAGGACACCGCTGAACCCACCATGAGGATCGTGTCCGGCGTGATCGCCGCCGCCGTCGCCGCGGGGTCGGCCTTGAACGTGACCGGGTCGACGTCGGTGACGACGGGCTTCACCCCCAGGTAGTGGCCCGCCTTGTGGAAGGCGGCGTGGGCGGTGACGGGCAGGACCATCTCGGGGGCGGTGATCTCGGGGTGGTGCTCGCGGGCGTGCTCGCGGGCGGCCTTCACCGCGAGCATGATGCTCTCGGTGCCGCCGCTCGTGAAGTTCCCCACGACGTCGCCGTCGCCGTTGAGGTGTGCCGCCGCCATCGCCGCCAGGTCGGTCTCGATGTGCATCATGCTGGGGAAGACCGTGGGGTCGAGGGCGTTCTCGGAGAGGAACATCATGTAGGCGGCCTTGATGACCTCCTCGGTCTCCGGGCCGGGGTCGTAGACGTAGGCCCAGGTGCGCCCGGTGCGCCAGTCGGTGTCTTCGGCCTTGAAGGCGGCGAGGGCGTCGAAGACCTCGTCCCGTGAGAGGCCCCTCTCAGGGATGCGCCTCACGCCGCTGTCTCCGTGGTGTGCGGTGCCCCGGGGGCGAGCAGCGGCCACGGGCGCTCGCGTTCCACGACCCGGGCGAGGTCGAGGAGGAGGGCTTCGGAGAAGTGCGGTCCCAGCACCTGCATCCCCACGGGGAGTCCGTCGTGGGTGCCCGCCGGGATCGAGATCGCCGGGTTGCCGTAGATGTTCGACGGGATCGTGAGGGCCCCGTTGTTGCCGATGTGGACATCCTGGCCGTCGATGCGCGTGCGCAGGGGCCCGTCGGCGTCGAAGGCGACATCAGGGTTCGAGGAGGCGATCACGAAGTCGACCTCGTCGAAGAGCGCCGCCATCTTCTCGTTCAGGTCCGTGCGGGCGGCCTCGATGCGGGCCCGCCCGGCGATGTCGTACATCTGGCGGGCCGCCTCCATGCCGATGGCGATCTCGGGTGTGAGGTCCTCGCGGCAGTCGGGCCAGCGTTCGCCGAGGGCCTGTACGACGCCGTAGATGCCCGAGAGCGCCCATTCGACGCTGAGCTGGGGGAGGTCGACGTCGACGTCCACGATGCGGAGGCCGGTGTCGGCGGCGAGCTGCTCGGCGGCCTTCACGACGAGCTCCTGCACGGCGGGGTGGACGACCGCTGCGCTGCCCAAGGAGGGGGCGACGGCGACGGTCCGGCCGGTGAGGTCCTGGGCGCCGAGACCGGCCTCCCAGCCCCCGACGCGGGGGAGACTGTAGGGGTCGCGGCGGTCGAAACCGTTGCCCATGTCCAGCCAGCGGGCGGTGTCGCGCACGGAGCGGCTCAGGCACCCCCACACGGCGGTCATGGAGCCCACGGACATGTGCGGGCCCTTCGGGTAGCGGCCGTAGGTGGCCTTGAGGCCGAGGAGGCCGGTGAAGCCCGCCGGGATGCGGATGGAGCCACCCCCGTCGCCACCGGTGCCGATCGTGATCAGCCCTCCGGCGACGGCGGCGGCTGCTCCCCCGGAGGAGCCGCCCGGGGTGCACTCGAGGTTCCAGGGGTTGCGGGTGATCCCGTTCAGCTTCGTGCGCGTGAGGTTCACACCCCCGAACTCGCTCGCCGTCGTCATCCCGAACAGGACGGCCCCGGCCTCACGGAGGCGTCCGATCACGGTGGCGTCGTGGTCGGACACGTTGTCCCGCAGGGGTAGGGACGCTCCGGTGTCGGGCCAACCGGCGACGCTGTCGAGCTCTTTCACGCCCACGGGGACGCCGCCCAGGGGCGCCGAGACGTCGGCGGTGTCGGCGGCGGCGAGGGCGCGGTCGGCATCGATGTGCGAGAAGGCGTTCAGCGGGGAGCGCTCGACGGCGGCGAGGGTGGCTTCGAGCTCCTCGCGGGGGGTGCGTTCCCCGCTGCGGAAGGCTTCGACGAGTGAGTAGGCGTCGCCGGGCCACGGTGTGTCGGACATGGTGATTCCCCCGTCTTCGTGTTCGTGCGGCCAGTCTACGCTAGAATTGGACCATCGGCCAATTAATGCAGGACCGAGGTGTGCGGTGAAGACCGAGAGGACCAGGCAGGGGGACGGGCCCCGGCGGGGCCGCCCCCGCGCCTCCTCCAGCGAGGACACGCGGGCGGCCATCCTGCGCGCCGGGCGCCACGCCTTCGCCGACTCCGGCTACGAGGCCACGTCCGTGAAGCAGATCGCCGAGGCCGCCGGCCTCACCCACAACGCCCTGTATCACTACTTCCCCTCCAAGGAGGCGCTCTTCCGTGCTGTGATGCAGGACGCCGACGGCCTCCTCCTCGACGTGTACCGGGAGGCCGTGGCCGGGGTGAGCGGCTTCACGGCCCGCATGGCGGCACTGGTGGACGCCACGCAGGCTCTCCACGCCGCCGACCCCAGCCTGGCGGCGTTCCTTTCCCTCGCCCAGGTCGAGAGCCACCGCCTGCGGGGCCCCGCGCCCGCCAGCCCCGCGACCTCCCCGGAGGCCGGCGACGTCATCAGGTTCCTCGCGGGGCTCGTCGACGACGCCTGGCGGGCGGGCGAGCTCGCCCCGGACGTCGATCCGGCGGGGGTCGTGGCCATGATCCTCGCCGGGACGCTCGGCCTCGCCCTCTATGCCACGCTCATCGACCCGGTCGCGCAGGAGCCCATGTTCGGCGCCTGGCGGGCCCTCGTGACCGGGACGCTCGTCACGGCGCCAGTGCAGGCGCCGGGTCACGCCCGGGCGCCGTGACCGACCGGGCGCCAAAGTGATGTCGTTCTCCCGGTAGCCCGGGATAACGACATCACTTGGGCGGCGGCATCCGGCGTCAGTGCTGGTCGAGTCCGAGGGCGATGTTCAGAGCGCGGCGCAGGGCAAGGCGGTGTGCCGGACCCAGGTCGCCGCGGTGGCGGACGAGGGTTGACTTCGGGACGGTGAAGAGGTTGTCGCAGTTCACGACGGAGTCGCGGGTGAGGCCGCACTCCGGGCCGAGGGGGACCTCCGAGGGGATGCCCCGCACAGTGCTCGTGACGAGGGCGACGACGACGGAGGTGAGGACGGGCACCGCCACGTCGCGAGTGAGCACGACGACCGGGTGGCGCCCAGCGCCAGGGAGGGCGGCGTCGTAGACACCGCCGCGACGGACGGGGGCTCCGGTCACCCTCGGCGCGGGCGGGCTGCGGACACGGCTTCGGCTGCCAGCTCGGCGCCGGTCTTGCCGGTCCATTGCTCTTGGGGGTGCTCGTCGTAGCCCAGCCGGTACGCGGCGGCGATGCGCTCCTCCTGCTCCCGGACGAGAACGAGCTTGATGCCCTCCCGCACGGCCTCGGCGCGGGACTCCCACCGCCCGGAGGCGATCGCATCGTCGAGCTCTGCGAGCGTGTCGTCGGGTAGGCGCACTGCGATCTGTTGTGACATGCAGTCAGCATACCGGGATTCGGGGGCTCCCCTCCCACCCCGGGGGCCGGTCGGCTGCCGTACCGGCGAGGAGCGTCGTGGCGACCGGGCGGGCGGGCCACGACCGGGCGCCGTGACCGACCTGGGCGCCAGAGTGATGCGGGTGGAACCGGGGAACCGGGGGAAGGGCGCCCCCGGGTTTTGTTGGG
>CAYJLW010000005.1:0-18291 GCA_964370965.1 uncultured Acidimicrobiia bacterium
CATGGTGTCGGCGGTTCGATTCCGCCCCTCGCCACCGCTCTCGCGTTCGGGGTGTAAGGGTTTCGCCTCGGATCCACCGCGGCGGCGTAGCAGAGGCATCGAGGGTTTGTCAGCGTGTGACAAACCGCAAACATCTCGCCCCGGCCACGCGCCTGTGGCCCGTTCCTCCTCCGCCCTGTCAGGGCAGCCGATGTCCGCTTCGCCCCCGCGAGAAGCGTCACGAAGATTCTCGACCGGCCGGTGGGGCCGCGTTGAGTGCCACCCAGAGCAGCGCTACCGGCAGGACGGCCGCGACCCCGAGCGCGGCGACGGACGCGGCACGGTCCGCGAGCGAAGCCACCCGCCCGAGTGTGAACACGTGGTAGGTGACGTGCGGGGCCGAGTAGACGAACCATGCGGCGAGCGCGGCCAGGACGAGGGGGCGTGAAAGGGTGACGGCGGCAGCGGTGAGCACGACCGCCAGGGCGAGGTTCAGTTCGCCCACGTCCCGAGTGAGGTGCTCGTTGTACGGGCCGTCGGTCGCCACCCAGCGGCCCAGTCCGGGGAAGCCGGCATAGAACGACCCTGGCCACAGGGCGGCCCAGAGACCGACGACGGCGGCTGTGGCGGCGAGCGCCGCAAGGCCTGCCCGGAGGAAGCGCTCACGCACGGGCGGCGTCCTCGCCCCCCCGGCGCACCCTGGGCGCCGGGGACCGCTCCCCGAGAACGGAAGCGACGTGGCGCCAGCCGACCGCGGCGTCGGCGAAGCATGGTGTCCAGCCGGTCGCCTCGCGGAATCGAGCGTTGGAGACACGCTGTGAACGAGCCAGGTAGGCGCCAGGGCGCCCGGCCGCGAAGCGCGGCAGGGCCCGCAGCCGGCCGCACCCGAGCGCCTCCTGCATGGCGTCCCGGTGAGCGGAGCGGGTGAGCGGTGCGTCGTCGGTGACGTTGTAGACGCCGGCGGGGGCGTGCACAGCGGCGGCGAACGCCGTCGCGGCGTCGTCGGTGTGCAGGACCGGAAGGTAGCCCCCGAGCGCGCCGAACACGAGAGCGACACCGCGGCGGGCAGCGCTCACAGCCGTCGTGGTCGAGGACGAATCGGGACCGTAGAACCACGCTCCCCGCAGCGTGACGGCCCGCCCCCCGGCGTCGTCGACACGGCGGATCTCGACCTCGCCGGCGTAGGAGGAGGCGAGGCGGGCACTGATGTCGAGCGGGGCGTCTTCGTCGAGCCAGCGGTCGGCGCCGTCCGCGTACCCGAACGTGACGGACTGGTACACGAAGAGCCCGGCACCGCCGGCGAGGGCGGCATCGACGAGGAGACGCGTGCCCTCGGTACGGATCCGGTCATTCTCGGCCCAGGCAGAAGCTCTCAGCGCCTGACGGGCTGCAGGGATCTTGGTGGCGAGGTGCAGCACACCGTCGCTGCCGCGTACGGCTGCTGCGATCGCTCCCGGGTCGAAAAGATCCGCCCGGACCGGCGTGACGCCGACGCCGGTCAGCGCGGCGGCGGATGCGTCGGACCGGGCAAGCGCATGCACGACGTGGCCGTCGGCCACGAGGCGCGGCAGCACACCGCGGCCGAGCACCCCTGTGCCACCTGTCACGAACAGCTTCATCGGTCCGTCCCCTCCGTCGTGGCCGGCGACTGTACCCAGATACTAGCTATCCCGGATATGTTTTGTCTAGGTCTCTCTCCCGGGGCGGAGCAACACCGGGAACGTGGCCGGTCCCGACATGAACGCCGCAGGGGCAGACGTGGGCGGGCGGCTCGGCCCCGGTCGAAAGGGGCCGCGGCGCGCCGTCAGCGTGACGCGAGCACGTCGGCCAGCCACGCTGCACCCCTCCGGAGTGCCAACGGGTCGGCGACGGCCGCTATCTCCGCGGCAAGGTCGGCGATCGTGACGCCGCGGAGGGACTCCCGCCAGGCGGCATCGGCCTGGTCCATCACTCGATGGATGGCGCAGGGCATCCTGTACGCGGCCTTCGCGACAGCGGCCGGGCCCCGCCGGCGGATCTCGGCGCACCGGAACGCCGGCGTCGTGCCGTCGACGGCCTCGACGACGTCGAGCACCGTGATGTCCCCCGCCGGACGCCTCAGGCGGAAGCCGCCCTTCGGGCCGGGGACCGATGCGAGCACGCCCGCGCGCCCCATCGCCTGCAGGTGCTTCGCCATGTACGCCTCGGGCACGCCGTGGTACTCGGCGAGACGCCGGGCGGGCAACGCCGCACCCGGCGGCACGAACGAGAGCACGGTCGCGGCGTGCAGACCCCACTCGACCCCGTCACTGAGTCGCATACCCAGATGCTAGATGTCCGAGAATGTCGTCCCGCCGCGTGCCTGGTCGTCACTCCGAAGTGAAGCTGTTGTCCCGGCATGTCGGGACAACAGCTCACTTCGCCTCCGTCCTCCCGGCGGGACGAAGGTCGGCGCTCTCGTCCTCACTCGGCAGTCGCCTTCGCTCTCCCCTCCCCCTCGAGGGGGACGGCGGCGGGGACCGCCGGGCGCCGCTTCGCCGCCTGGCTCCCTCGCCGTCCCAAGCACACCCGCATACGATGTGCCCATGCCCGCCCGGCCCGCCCCGCCCGCGAGCGCGCCCCGCCTGCGCCGCAGCCCTGACGCCCGCATCGTCGCCGGGGTCTGCGGCGGCCTGGGGGAATACCTCGGGATCGACCCGGTCGTCTTCCGTGTCGCCGCCGTCGTCGCCGCGGCCGCCGGAGGCCTCGGCCTCGTCCTGTACGGCGTCGCCTGGCTCGCCCTGGCGGAGCGACCCCCGGGTTCTCCGCCCCGCCCTGCGGTCACAGCGGGGCCGCGCCAGGTCGTCGGGCTCGTCCTCCTCCTCGCCAGCCTCCTCCTCGCCGTGCGGGCCGTGGCCCGCTCCTACGTCGACGACCTCCTGAGTCCGCTCGCCCTCGTCGCCGCCGGCCTCGCCGTCGCCTGGCACCAGACCGAGATCGACGGGACGGGCGGGAGACGGTCCCTACAGCGTCTCGTCGCCCGCTTCCTGCTCGGCGTCGGCCTCGTCGCCCTCGGCCTCACCTGGCTCCTGCGGGCCAACCCCGTCCTCACGTCGAGCGGGCCGGGGGTCGCCGTCACGATCGCCGCCGCCGCGGGCCTCGTCCTCGTCTTCGCCCCGTGGGCGTTCCGACTCCTGAGGGCGCTCGGGGAGGAGCGCGCGCAGCGGGTCCGTTCGGAGGCGCGGGCGGAGATCGCCAGCCGTGTCCACGACTCCGTCCTACAGACCCTCGCGCTGATCCAGCGCCGGGCGGACGACCCCGAGGCCGTGGCGTCCCTGGCCCGCCGCGAGGAACGCGACCTGCGGACCTGGCTGTACGGCCCCGGCCCACGGGCCTTCGGCGACAGCTTCTCCGACGCGATCCGCGACGTCGCCGGCGAGGTCGACGACGTCCTCGGGGCCCGCACCGATGTCGTGACGGTGGGCGACACTCCCGTGGACGAGCGACTGCAGGCCCTCGTCCTCGCAACCCGCGAGGCCCTCACGAACGCGGCGAAGTTCGCCGGAGACGCCACGGTGTCGGTCTACGCCGAGGTCACCGACAACGGGGTCACCGTGTTCGTGCGCGACCGTGGTCCCGGCTTCGATCCCGACGCCGTCCCCGAGGACCGCCGCGGCATCCGCGACTCGATCCGGGACCGCCTCCGCCGCCAGGACGGCACCGCCGCCATCAGCAGCGCCCCGGGGGAGGGCACCGAGGTCGAGCTCGCGGTCCCCCGGGAGTCCCGGTGAGCGACCGAAGGACGCGTGTCTTCCTCGTGGACGACCACGACCTCTTCCGGGCAGGCGTGACGGCCGAGATCGGCGTCCACGTGGACATCGTGGGCGAGGCCCGGGACGTCGCTTCCGCCGTGGACGGCATCCGTTCCGCCCGCCCCGACGTCGTCCTCCTGGACGTGCACATGCCCGACGGCGGGGGCCGCGCCGTGATCGACGCCGTTGCCCGGGACGTTCCCGCTACTCGCTTCCTCGCCCTCTCCGTCTCGGACGCCGCGGAGGACGTCGTCGACATCGTGCGGGCGGGGGCCCGCGGGTACGTGACGAAGACGATCTCCGCCGCCGACCTCGTCGAAGCCCTCACCCGCGTGGCCGGCGGCGACGCCGTGTTCTCCCCCCGTCTGGCGGGCTTCGTCCTGGACACCTTCGCGGCTTCCCTACCGGCGGGCACCCCCACGGCGGATCCCGAGCTCGACCTCCTCACCCCTCGGGAGGGAGAGGTCATGCGCCTCATCGCCCGGGGCTACACCTACAAGGAGGTGGCCCGCCGGCTCTCGATCTCGGTGAAGACCGTGGAGACGCACACGTCGGCCGTCCTCAGGAAGCTGCAACTATCCAGCCGCCACGAGCTCGCCCGGTGGGCGGCCTCCCGCCACATCGTCTGACGGCCGGCCGCGACCCCCTCGCCACGTCACGCGACGGCCAGGCACGGAACCCCCGTCTCCGCCCGGGACGTCTCAGGGACGGATCAGGGGGATCCCCGATGGCGGCTTTCCGGGCTCGCGCTCATGATGGCGCCATGGACACGGAAGAGACTGTGCACGACGAGACCGAGGACAGGTCCGGGGAGCCCGGGGCGGACCGGCCCGCGGGTACACCGCCGCCACCGCCCGGTTGGGTGCCGGGCAACGTGGCGCCCCCGCGGTCCTTCATCGCCGCCCCGCCCGGTCAGGCGCTCCGGCGGAGCCGCGACGACAACATCCTCACCGGCCTCTCCGGCGGGATCGCCCGGCACTTCGGAGTCCCCGCCCTCGCTGTGCGTCTCGCCTTCGTGGTCCTCGCCCTCGCCGGCGGGGTCGGTGTGCTCCTCTACGTGGCGGGCTGGGTGCTCGTGCCCCTGGACGGCGACAGCCGCCCGAGCCCCCTCGACCGCCCCGGCAGCGCCAGAGCCCTCGTCGGGGTGATCGTGCTCGCCGTCGCCGCGCTGGCGCTGCTGGGCGAGATGGGCTCGTGGTTCGACGGCGCCTTCTTCGTGCCCGTCGCCTTGGCGGGGATCGGCGTGTGGCTTCTCCTGGGCGGCGACCGCAGCCGAACCGGAGCCGACCCGGCCGCCCCGGACGCACCCCGAACACCGACATCGGCGGCGGAGGGCTCCGCCGTTGCGGCACCACCTGTACCCGCCGAGCCCGGACCTCCTCCGCCCCCACAGCCACCCCCGAGCCGTTGGGAGGCCTGGCGACCGCCGCCACAGCCCTCGCCACGGCGCCTCCCGAGGGAACGTTCCGCCCTGGGACGCCTCACCGCGGGCCTCGTCCTCGTCCTCCTCGGTGTGGCCGCTCTCGTGGACTCCACGGGGACCGCCCGGGTCGACTGGCCCACGTTCCTGGCGGTGCCGCTCCTGGTCTGCGGGGGCGCTCTCGTCCTCGGCGCATGGTGGGGGCGTGCCCGCGGCCTCGTCGCCCTCGGGATCGTGCTCACCTTCGTGGCCGCCGCCGCTGCCATGGGGCCGTTCCGCCTGCGGGGCGGGGTCGGGGAGCGAATCGTGAGGCCGGCGACCAGTGCGCAGGCCGCCCAGGACCGGGCATTGGCGGCTGGCCATCTGCGCATCGACCTCCGCGAAACGCGCCTGGCCGAGGGCACCACACACGGCGAGTACGAGGTGGGCGTGGGCTACCTGGAGGTCGTCGTCCCGCGGGACGTCACTGTCGAAGTGGAGGCCGACGTGGGCCTCGGCGAGTACCAGGTCCTGGGCCGTCGGGGCGAGGGCGCCGGCCTCTTCCGGGAAGTCAAGGACACGGCGGGAACGGGAACCCGCCCACGCCTGCGCCTCACTCTCGATGTCGGAGTCGGCAAGCTGGAGGTGCGTCGTGCGTCGTCATAGGTTGGACCCGGTCTCGCTCTCCGCCGGACTGCTGTTCACCGTCCTTGGAGCGGGGTTCCTGCTGCGGGGTCTCGACCTCGCCCGGTTCCGCCCCGCGGTCGTGGGCCCGGTGCTCCTCATCGGCCTCGGCCTCGTGATCCTCGTGAGCGCCGCCGGCCGCTCCCGGACGGTCCCGGCGGCACCGGCACCGGAGGACGCGAATGAATCGGGGACAGCGTCCCCCTGACCGCCCGCCGTAGCCTGCCACCATGACGACGCGCCGCACCCCGCCCGGGAGCCGCCAGGAAGGGTGAGGTGGCGGCCTACGCAGGGGCGTGGTCGCCGGCCGTGGCCACCGACGGCCCCCCGGTCCCCAGAGGCGTGAACTCCACCACCCGCCCGAGCCGCGGCCGGTACACGACATGCACGCTGTCGCCCTCACGCGCAGCCTCGTACACGTCCCAGTCCACCAGCCAAGCCCGGATGGCGTGGGAACGGCCGTCATCGACGGCGACGTAGCGGCGCACGTCGTCGCGGCCTCCGTAGCTGCGTACCCGCAGGACGACGCCGTCGCGCGTGCGCCTCGTGAAGAGGTCGAGGAGGCCGCGGACGGAGATCGTCATGGCAACCGCGATGCCGGCGAGGGCAGCGCCGGTGCCGATGAGGAGGCCGGTCCGGTACCCACCGCCCTTGTCCCCGAGGAAGTCCCAGACGGGGGGAAGGACCATGGTGAGCCCCCAGATCGCCAGGCCGGCCACGAGCCCCCCGAAGAAGAAGGCCAGGAACGGGTGCGTGCCCCACGCGGGGGGCCACATCTGGCGCGGATAGCGGATCTTCACCGTCCGCCAGCGCCCGCCGCTGTGGACCACGGCGCGGCGGTCCTCGTCGGCGCCCATGGGCAACTCGGCGAGGGCCCGCGTGGTGATGCCGAGGGCGGCGCCATAGGAGAAGAGACGGTCCCAGACGGCGACGGCTGCCGGTGGCAGGTCGGCGAAGGACTCGGCGTCGTCCAGGTAGTCGGCGACGCCCAGCCAGCGGGCGGCGGCCTGGCGCCCGGCAGGCGTGTCCCGTTCTCCCCGGAGCTGGGCGAGGGTGGCTCCGGCTCCCACGAGCACGGCGAAGCCGAGGGCGAGAGCGCTGGGGTCCTTCTCCCCCACAGCAGCGGCGATGCCGGCGAGAACCGCCGGAACGAAGGCCGCGGCCGAGAGAAAGGCCATCACGCGCCCCGGGAGGCGGGGCCGGGAAAGGCCCCGGTCGCGGGCGTCGGCGACGACTTCCCGCCGGAAGTCCCGGAACCAGGCCGTGGCGAGGTCGTCGCGGCCGGTCGTGAGCGCCTCTGCGGGTACGACACCGTCAACGGCCTTGGAGCGGAGGTGCTCCAGCACCCGTTCCTCGTAGGGGGTCAGCGTGGCGCCCGCCGGGGCCCGGGCCCGGAGCCGACAGATGAAGTGGTCCCCGCCGTACATCTCGATCTCGAGGAAGCGCCGGGCTGCGAGGTCGACGAGCGTGGCAGGCATGGCGCGCCCAGGGAGGTCCCAGTCACTCGTGAGGAGCGCCACGACGGCGGGCGGCTCGTCCCCCAGTTCGGACGTTCGCGGGCCGGGCTCCACGTCGCGCGGCCGGAGGACGAGGGCGTAGGCCCCCACAGCGGCGAGCCAGAGCAGGGCCGTCGCGCCGGCGGCGAGGGCCAAGGTCCAGACAACGGCGGAGGCGGCGGCGAGCACGCCGAGACGCTACCCCCACCCTTCCGCGTCGCGCCATGGGCGCCCGCTCTTGGCCTACGCAACCGCTGTGGCTCGGGGACTGTCACAGCCTCCAGAGGCGGGTGAAGAGCTCGGCGTACTGGATGAGGTGCCGGCTCCCGAGGAACTGGGCGACGGCCCGCTCCCGGGCGTTCTTGGCGAGCTGACCGGCGAAGGCCGAGTCCTTGAGGAGCCGGCACACGGCCACCCCGAAGGACTCCAGGTCCAGGGGGTTCGGGAGGAGGAGGCCGTGCTCGCCGTCGACGATCTGGTCCTGGATGCCGCCCACAGCGCTCGCCACGATGGGACGCGCCTTCCACATCGCCTCCGCCACCGTGAGGCCGAAGCCCTCGTGCAGGCTCTTCTGCACGACGACTGCGGCGTGGCGCTGGAGGGCGTTCACCATTACGGCGTTCTCCTCCGCGTCGGTCATCGGCAGGCAGACGAGTTGCACTCGGCGACGGATCGAATGCGGCAGTTCCCGCCAGGAGCGGATGCACTCGTCGAGGACCTCGCCGCCCTCCGGGTCGTCGGCGACTCCGCTCACGTTCGGCCCTACGAGCGCGAGGTGGGCGTCCGAGAGGCCGTCGACGTACTCGGCGAAGCCCGCCATGACGCCCTGCATGTCCTTGAGGCGGTCCCAGCGCGACACCTGCACCACGAGCGGCGTGTCGGGCAGGGGGGAGTGACCCGTGCGCACGACGTCGGCGAAGCGGTCGACCCGGCCCGGGGAGCCGTCGCGGCGCGTGAACGTGAGGGCGCCGCCGTCGCCCGCCCTGGTGATGATGCCGATGTGGGCGAGGATCGAGCGCACGGTGGCGGCGTCGAGGTCCTGGTTCTTGGGGGAAAACGGGTCGATCGAGGGCGGGATGATCGTGAGGCGGCCGTCGCCGTCCATCCAGTCAGGGGCGTAGACGCTCCGGG
This sequence comes from uncultured Acidimicrobiia bacterium, assembly GCA_964370965.1. GTDB lineage: Bacteria > Actinomycetota > Acidimicrobiia > UBA2766 > UBA2766 > CAYJLW01. The sequence goes on from CAYJLW010000005.1 coordinate 8,460, forward strand.
AGAACACGAAGGCGTCGGCACCTTCGAGGTAGCGGTGGAGGAACTCCCACGTCCGCTCCACAATGTCGTTCACGTCGTCGTGGCCGACATGGCAACGCCACACCGCCAGGGCTCCCGAGTCCTGCACGGCCCGCACGAGGCCGGCGGTCTGCGGGTCGTGCAGGAGGACGATGTCGCCGGGACGCACGAGCGCCCCGAGCTCCTCCGCGTTCTCGTGGAGGACCGTCTCGTACAGGCGGTGCTCGGCGTCGCCCAGCGGGCCGCCGTCCCCGGCCACACCGTGGAGGCCGTTGTGGATCCGCTTCGTGACGGCGAAGAACGAGGGCGTCCCCTCGATCACGAGCCAGCGGGCGTTCACACCGGCCCCACGCGCGTACGCGAGCAAGGAGGTGAGCATCTCGGCCACACCGCCGCCGGTGGCGGTCGAGTTCACGTTCCAGACCGTGCGTCCCGCGAAGGCTTGCGACGCCATCTCCGCGACCTGCGCCAGGGCTCCGTATCGCTCTTCCCCCACCAACGGCGCGAACCGCTCGTAGGGAAGCGGCGGAACTCCCACCTCTGTCAGCTTCGCCATTGCTTCACCTCGTTGCGTAGGGGGGAGGCCGGGGAGCCTGCTGAACACAGGAGGGGGAAAACGTCGGATGTCGCTGGTAGCTTCACGACCACCTCATCCCGAGACTTCCCCCTCTGGCACCCACTTCCCCCGGGCGGCCCCCGCCCAGTCCTCGCCTCCCGCGACCAAGGGGAACTCATGGTTGACCGCTTCTCTGGCCGGATCGAGTCCTGCCCACATACGCGCGTCCACGACTGCAGCGTCGTCGTACGTGTCGTGGAGCCGTCCGCCCGCCTGCTCGTCCGCTGCGACGACGTGCCCGGGTGGCGCTGCGACGACTGCGGATACGAGGATCCCACGGCCGCCGCCCTGGAACGAGTCCACGACCTCGTGCTCTGCGCCCTGTCCTCTTGCGATCGGCTCCCGATGCCGGGCACCCACAGCCCGCCCCAAAGGCGGCCCCCCCGATGACGCGCGGCCGTGGTCAGCCCTCGGCCCCGCCCTCGAGGATCTTGCGGATGTCGGAAGCCCTGAAGCGCCGGTGTCCGCCGAGAGTGCGGATCGCCGAGATCTTCCCCGCGCGCGCCCAACGCGTGACGGTCTTCGGATTGACTCGGAACATGCGGGCCACCTCAGCCGGCGTCAGCAGTTCCTCTTCACCGGCCGACGTCTGGGTGTGCGTCGGTTCGACCTCGGCCATGGTCTCTCCTCCCTGCGGGAGCGTGCTCAATGCCTTCAGTCTATCCCAAACGACCAAAGTGTTCGGTTTGCCGTTTTCCGTCGCGGGCATGGACTCGGACCTCCTCGGAGTGTGTCCCGTCCCCGCTACTTCGGCGCGTATCGAGTGCCCTTTGAGCAGAAGGTCTGTCTGCGGACGACGTGAGCCGGATGTGCTCAACTGGCGACTTCGAGCGCGCGCACCCCCGCCCAGCGCTCGTTGACCCGCATGTAGCTCGCCCCCGCACGGACCCAGTCCCCCTCCTCCAGGGCCCGGATCGACGCCCAGACGTCCGCGGCGGAGTGGTCGGCGGCGAGTTCCGTGGCGGGGATGACGCCCGCGAGGCCGCCGTAGTCGAGTTGGAGGCGAGCGTCGATCTCCTCGAAGTCGTCGAGCCATGCCCCCAGATCCTGGATGTGCTCGACGAGGTCCGGGTCGAGACCGGCGGCGACGGCGGCCTCCACGGCCTCGGCGATGCGCTCCGCCGCGGTGACGACGTCGGTCACGTACGTGAGGCGGGGCCCGGACGGGTCGTAGTCGCGCTCTTCGTCCGAGAACGGGACGAACCATCGCAGGGGCACTTGCCAGCGCGCCTGCAAGACGTGGGAACGGAGCCGGCCGTCACGACGCAGGGTCTCGAGTTGCAGCGCCGCCTCCCCCGCCAACTCGGACGTGACGAACCCCTCGGCGAGAGGATCCGGGTACTGGTCCCTCACGGCGAGCATGCCCACGAGCGAACGGAGCTCAACCTGAGCCGGACAACCCAGGGGGCCCTCGGGGCTGTCGAGACGCCAGCCCAGGAACGGTTCCTCGGGGACGAGCACACCCAACGGACCGTCGGCGTGCTGGCGCCATCTCCGTCCGTCGCGACCGCCGCCCGGTCGGAGAGCCTCGACGTCGAACTCGACGAGCGCCCCGAAGGGGAGGAAGGCACGGAGATACGCCGAGGGGACCATCGCCGCCAGTCTAAGACCGTAGTGCGAGGCCCGCCTCCGGGGATTCGCGAGGGACGGGCGGGCCGGAGCCGAGGCGGCCCACTTCGGTATGGGAGTAGCGCTCGCCGTCGATTACCCTTCCGCACATGCCCGTCATCGCCTTGGCCAACCAGAAGGGCGGCGTCGCCAAGACGACCACAGCTCTCTCCCTCGGAGCGGCCTGGGCCGCGCTCGGAGACCGTGTGCTCCTCGTGGATTGCGATCCCCAGGCGGCGCTCACGTTCTCCATGGGGGTCGATCCGGAAGATCTCGAGGTCTCACTCCACGACGTGCTCATGGGCCGGGCCGCCATCAAGAGCATCCTGTGGGAAGCCCACGGCTGCCACGTCGCCGCCGCCACACTCGACCTCGCCGGAGCGGAGGCGTTCCTGCTCACGAAGACCGGCCGCGAGTTCGCCCTCCGTCGTGCCCTGGAGACCGTACGGCACGAGTACGACGTCGTCGTTCTCGACTGCCCACCGTCGCTGGGGATCCTCACGATCAACGCCCTCACGGCCGCCGACGAGGTGGTCATCCCGCTGCAGTGCGAGTCCCTCTCCCAGCGGGGTATGAACCACCTCCTCGAGACGATCGAGGACGTGCGGGCGTTCACGAATCCGGGCCTCCGGATCCGCGGTGTCATCGCCACGATGTTCGACCCCCGTACCCGCCACACGCAGGCGGTCCTGGCGAGCGTGACGGAGAACTACGGGCTCCCCCTGCTCGAACCGCCCGTGCGCAAGAGCATCCGTTTCGCCGAGGCGCCCGCCGCCGGCGAGACGATCTTCGAGCGCGGCCCCGACACCCCGGGGGCGACGGCCTACCGCCAGATCGCCGGGCGGCTGCGGACGTGGGCGGCCGCACCCGGGCCGGTCCCCGACTCCGCGATGCCCGCCGGTGCGGGCGGTCCCCACTCGGACCTCGTCGGCTCCGCGACGACCATCGACCTCACGGCCGCTCCGGCGGTGCCCGGCCCGCCCCCCTCCGGGAACGCGTGAGTCCCGACGCCCGCCAAGACCCCTACGACCGGCGCGTCTTCTTCTCCCGCGTCCAGGCCCTCGGTCCGGGGCCCCTCGTCGTGGAGTGTGCGGGCTGCGGCGCCCGCTCCCGGGTCTCGGCACTCGACGCCCTCCGCCGCCAGGCGCCCGTCTTTCTCTGGATCCCGCTCCGTCGCCACTCGCGGCGCATGCGCTGCCCCGCCTGCGGGCGCCGCAACTGGGTGAGGGTCTCCTTCAGGGATTGACCGGCCGACCCTCCCGGACAGCCTCGAGCACGGTCATGAAGCCCTTCGCGACCGACGGCCAGGTGTGTTCTTCACTCACCGAGAACTCGTCCCCGGCGACGGATCCGGGCCGGAGGACGCGCTCGACCGCGTCGGCGATCGACGCCGGGTCGCCCGGGCGGGCAACCTCCCCCGTGGAACCGGGGCGCACGTACTCCGGGAGCCCGCCGACGTCGGTCACCACGACCGGCCGACGGTACCCGAACGCCATGTGCAGGACCCCCGACTGGGTGGCCTGGCGGTAGGGGAGGACGACGGCGTCCGCGGCGGCGAAGTACACGTCGGTCTCTTCGAGAGAGGCGTAGCGCGGGAACAGCACCACGGCGTGTCCGAGCCCGAGGGAGTCGATGCGCTCCTGTAGCTCCGCCACCGGCACGTCCGCGATGGTCCCGGCGATGACGGCGGTCACGTCCCGGCCGCGGCCCCGCAACACGGCCACAGCCTCGATGAGGTCCTCCAGGCCCTTGTAACGCTTCAGGTAGCCGAACTGCAGGAGGACGCTCGTTTCGAGGCTGAGGCCCAACCGGCGCCGCGCCTCTGCCCGCTCGATCAACTCGCCCACGAGGAACCCGTACTCGCCGTGGGGAATGACCGCGACTCGCTGTGCCGTTGCCGGGACCTGGGCCAGCAGTGTGGTGCGCTCCGCCTCCGAAAGGACGACGACGGCATCGACCCGGCGGTATAGGCGACACTCCCAGGGCCGGAGGCGGCCGCCTGTCTCGAACTGCGCCACGTCGTGGGCCACCCACACGACCCGCCGCCGGAGAAGGCGCAACAGGGGGACGAGGAACTCGTCGGTGCGGGCTGCGCTGGCCGCCTGCAGGACGACGGCGCCGGGACGACGCCGGGCGATCACCGCCAGGAGGACGCACACGTTCCAGATCTCCAGGGCGAGGCCGGCGCCCCGGCTCCGCGTGTGGGTCTCACGGAGCTCGACCGACACGGGGTAGGGGGCGCCCGTGGGCGGCAACGCTTCTCGCGGGGCCGTGAGCAGCCGGACGCGGACGCCCGCGGCGGCGAGAGCCCCGCAGAGGGCATGTGTGTAGTGCGCCAGGCCGCCGTTCCCGGCCCGCTCCACCACGAGGACGTCCGCGTGCGGCTGAGACACGCGGCGAGGCTAGTGGTCCGAGGACGAGCGCCCCCACGCCGCGCCGGCGGATTCCGGCCCACTGTTCCTCCGTTGCGGAGGCCGATCCCTCCGGACGCCCGCTTACAATTCAGACCCGCGGAGGGAGGACGTTGGAGAAGCAACCGATCCTGCTCGACGGCCGTTGGCTCGTGCCGGCCGGAAGCGACATCCCTGTGAGGAGCCCGTTCTCGGGCGAGACCCTGGCCTCGGTGCCGGCCTGCTCGGCCGAAGACGTGGGCGCCGCGGTCGGCGCCGCGCGCCGCGCCCTCGACGGCGGCTGGCCGCAATACGAGAGGGCGGCACTCCTCGACCGGGCGGCGGAGGCCCTCGCGCAAGCCCGGGAGGACCTCGCCCGCACGATCTCGGGCGAGGCGGCGAAACCGATCAAGACCGCCCGGGTCGAGGCGGAGCGGGCGGTGTCGACGTTCCGATTCGCCGCCGCTGAGTGCCGCAAGCTCGCCGGTGAGATGGTCCCCTTCGAAGCCTCCGGTGCCGGAGCGGGCAAGCTCGGTTTCGCGTTGCGGATCCCCATCGGCGTTGTCGGAGCCATCACACCGTTCAACTTCCCCCTCAACCTCGTCGCCCACAAGGTCGCCCCGGCGATCGCCGCGGGCTGCCCGGTCGTCCTGAAGCCCGCCACTGCGACACCGCTGTCGGCCCTCGCCCTGGCGCACATCCTCCACGACGCCGGCCTCCCGGCGGGGTTCCTGAACGTCGTGACAGGCGGGGGCGCCACGGTAGGCGACGCTCTCGTCGCCCACCCCGACGTCGCCTGCGTGAGCTTCACGGGCTCGGCGGAGGTGGGCTGGGCGATCCGGTCGAGGGAACCGAAGAAGAAGGTCGGCCTCGAGCTGGGCTCCAACTCGCCCCTCATCGTCGAGGCCACCAGCGACTTCGCCACAGCGGCGAGGAAGGTCCCGGCGGCGGCGTTCGGCCACGCTGGCCAGAGCTGCATCTCCACGCAGCGGATCTACGTCCAGAGCGGGATCTACAAGGACTTCCTCGACGTGCTCGTCCCCGCGGTCGAGGCCCTCGTCGTGGGCGATCCCGCTGACGAGACCACGGACGTCAGCCAGCTCATCACGACCGCCGAGCGCGACCGGGTCCTGTCATGGATCGACGAGGCGAGGGGCGCCGGCGCCACGGTCGCCACCGGCGGCACCGTGGACACCGACGGAGTGCTCGCCCCCACTGTGCTCACAGGCGTCACCCCCGAGCTCCGCGTGTGCCGTGAGGAGGTCTTCGGGCCTGTCGTGACCGTGCAGCCCTACGCCACGTTCGACGAGGCGATCGACCTCGCCAACGACTCCCGCCTCGGCCTGCAGGCGGCCGTGTTCACCTCCGACCTGGGCAGGGCTCTCGCCGCCGCGCGCCGCCTCGAGTTCGGGGGCGTGATGGTGAACGAGGTCCCCACCTTCCGCGCCGACCAACAGCCCTACGGCGGGATGAAGGACTCCGGCAACACGCGCGAGGGGCCGGCCTACGCCATCCGGGAGATGACAGAACTCCGCGTGGTGTCACTCCAGGGCTAGTCGCTCTCCCGCGACCACTAGCATCTCCCGGAAACAACAGCCCCCGGGCGGGAGGGTCGTCCGTGGGGGCGGGCGCGCTTGGGGCGGGCTGGGAGGCTTGTTCCATGACTGCTCGGACGAATCCGAGGTGTCAGGTACGCCCACCCCCACGGAGGACCTTCCTGTCACCCGAGGGGCTGTTGTGATTCCTGTATCGGCAAGGGCCACGGAAAGTATGAGCGCTTTCCGTGAAAATCGGCGGCCAAACTCGACATGGAGACTACGTAGAGTGACGGAGCGCACTGAGCACGGCCCCGCAGGACTCCTCGACGCTGCCGCCGCGGCAGCTCCCGACGCCCCCGCCCTGATCACCGAGGACGGCCGGCTCACCTACGGCGACGTCGCCGACGACGTCGCTCGCGTGCGGGCCGGACTCTCCCGCCTAGGGATCGAACCAGGCGACCGCGTGGTGCTGGCCCTGGGCAACACCGCCGACTTCGTCTCCTGCTACCTCGCCTTGAACGGCATGGGTGCGGTCACCGTCCCTCTCAACCCCCTGGCGGCGCCCGCCGAGCACCTCCGCGCGGCGACGATCGTGCGCCCCCCGCTGGTGATCGCCGGGGGCGAGTCGTTCGCGGGCGCAGGCCTCGTCGCCGACGCCCTCCCCGACTGCCGGGGCGTCGCCGCCGCGGAGGGCGGCCCCGACGGCGCCGTGCCGATCGCGTCCCTGCGGGGGAAGGACCGCCTCGCGTCGGCGGCACGCCGCGCCGACGACGTCGCCGTGATCGCCTTCACGGCGGGCACGACGGGCCATGCCCGCGGGGCCATGCTCACCAACCGCAACCTCGTGGCGAACATCGACCAGATCGAGGCGACCCCCGGGATGGAGCCTCAGGACGGCGACGTCACACTCGGCGTCCTGCCCCTGTTCCACATCTACGGGCTGAACATCGTGCTCGCCGCCACGATCTCCGGCGGCGGCGCCGTGGTCCTCGTGGATCGCTTCGACCCCGTCGCCACAGCCGATCTCATGCGTCGGGCCGAGGTCACCGTCGTTCCGGGCGCCCCGACCATGTACCGCCTCTGGGCGGACTCGACGCAAACCCAGGCGGACGCCTTCTGGCAAGTGCGCCTCTGCGTGTCCGGCGCCGATCGCCTCGACCCGGATCTCTTCGCCGAGTTCCAGCGTCGCTTCGGCGTCCCGATCTGGGAAGGCTACGGCCTCACGGAGACCTCGCCTGTGGTGACGTCCACACAGGCCACCGGCTCGCCCCACCCGGGGCGCATCGGCCTCCCGATCCACGGGGTCGAGGTTCGCCTCGTCGACGTCGACGGCCAGGACACCGAAGAGGGCGACCCGGGCGAGATCCTCGTGCGGGGCGACAACGTCTTCCGCGGCTACTACGAAGACCCCGAGGCGACCGCCCTCGTGCTGAGAGACGGGTGGCTGTGGACGGGGGACATCGCCTGCTACGACGACCACGGCATCCTCGAGATCGTCGATCGACGCAAGGACCTCATCATCGTCTCCGGTTTCAACGTCTACCCGGGAGAGGTCGAAGACGCCCTCCTCGGCCACCCGGACGTCGCGGAAGCCGCCGCCGTGGGGGTGCCCGACCCCGTGAGCGGCGAGGCGGTGGAGGCCTTCGTCGTTCCCCGGCGGGGATCCGAAGCGGACCCCGAGGCCCTGCGGTCCTTCGCCCGCCAGTTCCTGGCCGCCTACAAGTGCCCGCGAACCGTACGCCTCGTCGCCGAGTTGCCCCGCGGCCTGGGCGGCAAGCTCCTGCGCCGCCGGCTCCGCGACACGATCCTCTGAGCCGTGGCCCTTCGCCGGCAACGCCCTCCCCTGCGCCTCGTCCTCTACGGCCGCGGGCACTGCCCCCTCTGCGACGTCGCCGACGCCGCCCTGCGCCGCGCTTCCCGAAGGGTCCCGCTGGAGTTCACGTACGTCGACGTCGACACCGACCAGGAGCTCGCGGGCCGCTACGGCGAGCGCATCCCGGTGATCGCCCTCGAGGACGGGACGGTGGTCGTGGAGGGCAAAGTGTCGGAGACACGTGTCCGGAAGAGTTTGAGAAAACTATCACAAGCCACGTAGCATGCGGGCGGGCCGCGACCGCTCGCACGCAACGAGGCGCACTTGCGGGCGTGCCCCTTGACACGAGGTCTGCAGTGGAAACGTCCGGCAACGGCCCGAACCGTCGCATCCCCGAGGCCACCGTCGCCCGGCTCCCCCTCTACCTGCGCAGCCTGCTCGAGATCTCGGAGCGGGGCGTGAGCACGGTTTCCTCGGAGGGGCTTGCCGGATCGACGGGAGTCAACGCTGCCAAGGTCCGCAAGGACCTCTCCTACCTGGGCTCCTACGGCACCCGGGGCGTGGGCTACGACGTCGACTACCTCGTGTACCAGATCTCGGTACAGCTCGGCCTGAACCGTGACTGGCCGGCGGCGATCATCGGTCTGGGCAACCTGGGCCGCGCGCTCGCCAACTACCGCGGCTTCTCCCAGAGGGGCTTTCGCGTAGCCGCCCTCTTCGACTCCGACCCCCAGACCGTGGGCCAGGAGGTCGCCGGACTCCCCGTGCACCACGTCGACACCCTCGAAGTCGTCCTCCAGGACCTCCAGATCGCCATCGGCATCGTCGCCACCCCGGCGGCGGCCGCCCAGGACGTCGCAGACCGCCTCGTTCAGGGCGGTGTCTCCGCGATCCTGAACTTCGCGCCCGTCGTCCTCCAGGCTCCCCCCCACGTGGCCTTGCGCAAGGTCGACCTCTCCATAGAGCTCCAGATCCTGGCCTTCTACATCGGCCGGGACGCAACCCTCGCCGAACTCGACGCCGGGGCGTGACCCCCGGGATCCTGGGCGGCGACGGCGCCCACATCCGGCTCGCGTCCGGAAGACGCGCCATCGACTTCGACATGGACGGCGGCCGGGTCGTCGCCGGCCACGCCCACCCCGATGTCGCCGCCGCCGTCGCGGCCGCCGTCCTGACGGGACGTCCCCGCTCCCCCGGACCGGTGCCCGCTCCCGCCGCCACGGGTCTTCGGGGCCTGCTCGTCGGCGACCTCGCCGCCGCCCGGCACATGGCCGGTCGCCTCGCCCTCGCCGGATCCCGGGTCGCGGACATGGCGACGACGTGGTGGCGCACCGACCCGCCCGACGACGCGGACTTCGTCGTCGTCGGGGATCTGATCACCGCCGGTCTCCCGGGCGGCGCCGTCCTGTGGACCGGAGAAGCGCCCCCCGCCGACCTCCTGGCAGCAGCTCCGCCGCCCCACCCGATCGCCGCCGCCGCCGCCGAAGCCCTCGCCCGGGCGGTGGGCGAGATGCCCGTCGTGCAACTCACCGGTCGCGCCGCCGGCCTCGCCGCCGGCCTCCGCGAAGTCGCCCCCGGCCTGGAGGCGACGACCGACGGCGGCACAGTCGAGATCCGCTGCCCCACACCGGAGATCCGCAAGGGTTTCGCCCGGGAGATGCTGGCGCGCGGGGTGCTCGTCCCGGAGTCGGGCCCCTGGTACCCCTCCCTCGCCCACGACTTCTACGACGTCGAAGTCACGATCGACCACGCCGCCGCCGCCTGGGCCGCCACTCTCGACTAGGCGCCCCAACCACCCGAAGTGGGGGGGGGGGGGGCCCCCCCCCAAAAAGGGGGGGGGGCGCAGGCG
>CAYJLW010000005.1:18301-58322 GCA_964370965.1 uncultured Acidimicrobiia bacterium
CCCCCCCCCCCCACCCCCCCCCCGGGGCGCCCCCCCCCGTCTACTGCGCGGGGGGCCCGCGCCCAGTTCGGTGGGAGGACCCGGTGGGAGGACCCGGTCGGAGGACCCGGTCGGAGGACCCGGTCCCGCTGGAGGGCCCGGTCCCTCGATCAGTCCTCGACGCGCTGGGCCTGGCGTTCGAAGCGGTGTGACAGGAAGAGGACGACCGTGAGGAACACGAGTGCCCCGGCCCCGATGCCCATGCCCACGAGGTGTTGCCCCCAGTACGTGTTGTCCTCGGGCGCGACCCGGGGGGCCTGCGCCGAGAGCATCCACTGCAGGGCATGGAGGAACAGGTAGCCCACGAAGCCCGTGGAAACGACGAGGAGGCCCCGCTTCGCCCCGATGTCGGTGCTGAGCACGAGCCAGACGGAACCGACGAGGAGGACGAGTCCCAGGGCGACGAAGAAGTACCCCCAGAAGCCTCCGTAGCCGACTGCGTGTTCGGGAAGTGAGCCCTCGAGCATGCCGTCTCCTTACTGACCTGTCTGGGACTGGCCGGACTGCTGGCCCGCCTGTTGTGCCGTCGCCTCCGGCGCTGCGGTCTTCTGCAGGCTGCGCTCGTAGGCGACGACGGCCTTGACCTGATCCGGCGTGAGGAACTGCCCGAAGGCCGGCATGCGACCGGTCCCCAGGCCTCGCACGCCGTAGGGCTTCTGCCACTCCGAACCGTTCTGCACGAACGCCACGTGGTCGGCGGCCTTGGGGAACTGCTTCTCCAGGTCGGTGCCGACCAGGGCGGGCCCGTAGCCGCCGGAACCGGCCCCTTCGGGCTTGTTGTAGCCGGCGCCGATCGTGTGGCAACGGGCGCAGTTCTTCTCGAAGAGGGCCTTGGCGTCCGTGGCGCCCGCGTTGACCTTCAGGGCCTGCTCCGGCGTGACCTGGATGGACTTCAGGTAGGCGATCGTGTCCTCGATCTGCTGGTCGTTCATGGGGCCGCCGCCCTTGATACCCCAGGCCGGCATCGGGGTGCTGGGCCGGCCGTAGACGAGGATCGTGCGCAGCTCGTCCTCGGAGAAGCGGTAGAGCACGTCGTTCAAGGAGGGGCAGAGCCAGGTGACCTGCTGCTGCTTGCCCGTCTTGGCATCCGTGATCGTGTAGGCGCTGGAGCCGCCGATGCCCTTCACGCCGTGGCACTTCTGGCAGTCGAACGCTCCGGGGATCGTGTGCTTCGTCGTGGAGTCCACGGTGGGGCCGAAGACCTTCGCTCCCCGCTCGACGGACTGCTTCTCGTAGCGCTCGTAGCTCTCGGCCTGACGGTTCGGCTCCGTGACGAAGTAGTAGCCCATGAGAAGAGCGAGGACGACGAGGCCGAACACGCACCAGCTCAGAGCCTTCTCGAGGATCGACGTCTCGAGGCGGTCGTCGTCTGCGTACGGGGTGAGGTTCGCGGGGAGCGGGGTCTTCGGCCGGCGACCCCGGCTCACGACGAAGAACATCACCGCCCACACGACGAGGAGGGCGGCGATGACGCCGACCGCCCAGAACGCCTTGGTGCTGGAGGTTGCTGCTGTTGTTGTACTGATGAACATCGATGTCACTCCCGCCGTCACGTGCAGTGCGGCCCCTCGGCGTCCTGTCCGGTCGTGTCGGTGCCGACCGTGGGGCCGAGAACGACCTTGCCCGTGTCGATCACCAACTTGGCGCCGGACACCTGGATGGGGAAACGGTCGAGACCCCGTGGGGCCGGACCGGCCTTCTTCTCGCCCGCCTCGTTGTACTGCGAGCCGTGGCAGGGGCACTCGAACCACTGCGAGCTCTGGCAGAACGGCACCTTGCAGCCGAGGTGGACGCAGCGCTGGTAGAGCGCCATGAGCCCGGAGGCCTGCACGCCGGACCAGACGGGGGCGTAGATCTCCTTCGCCTCCGCCTCGTTCTTCGCCTTGTAGGGGACGAGGTAGTAGCGGCCCTCGGGCACGTAGAGAGGCTGCTTGTCCGACTTGATCCTGTCCTTGATCTCGTCGAGCGTGCCGGGCGCCGCCACCTTGCCGCCGAAGCCCTTGGTGGGGGCCGGGATCAGGAATGCCAGCGAGGCGCCTCCGAAGGCCGCGAGGCCGAAGACCGACCCGGCGAGCGCGGAGCGGTTCAGGACCTGGCGTCGCGTGAAGCCCACCTCGATCGGGTCCGGCTTCGTGGGCACGGGTGGGGCGTAGAGCTCGAGCTTCTCCGGCTTGCGCTCCACCGGTGCGCTCACCTCGCTCCCGCCCTTCGTGGCGGCGGCCGCCGACGCCGCCGCGGCCGCCGCCTCGGCCTCGCGCTGGGCGTCGCGCCGCGCCCTCCACTTGTCCGGGGCCCCCCCCGGGGGGCGCCGCGATCTGGCACCGGCGACGGCGAAGAACACGCCACCGAAGATCACGACGGCGACAACCGCTATCGCGGCGACTGTGACGACTGAGGTCTCAGCGAGCACGGTCCACTCCTAGAAGTCGAAGAAGATGCCGGACTTCCATGGCCACACGAAGTTGAAGCCCTCGCCCCGGAAGAAGGACCCGAAGAGCACGAGGAGCGCCCAGTACATGAGGAAGAACGTGAACATGGCGATGGCGAACTTCCGCTCGGACGGCTTCGTGGACGGGTTGCGGTCGATGTAGGGCACCACGATGAGGCCGAAGATCCCCATGCCGGGGATCATCACACCGGCCACCATCGGGTTGAAGAGCGTGAGCAGCTCCTGCAGGCCGAGGAAGTACCAGGGGGCCTTCGACGGGTTCGGCGTCTGGTTGAAGTTCGCCTGCGCCTGCAGGGGGGCGTTGACGAGCAGCGAGAAGACGATGAGCCCCGCCGTCACGATGAGGAGCGCGGCGAACTCGATCACGAGGAGGTGCGGCCAGGTGCTCACCTTGTCCACCGGGTCGGCCTTGGTCTGCTGGATCGAGCCGGCCTTCACGACGGCCAGGAGACGCTGCGTGCGGGCCGGCGCCACGGCTGTGGCTGCCACGGCCTTCGCTCCGGCGCGGGCCGCGGGCTTCGCCGCAACAGGTTCTCCGCCCCCGTCACCGCCGCCGGCAGGCTCACCCTTGGCCTTGGCCCGGGCGGCCGCGGCCCGCTTCAGGAGGTGCTCCGGGATCTTGGAGCCACCGGCGTCGCCGGCGTCGCCGCCTTCGGCGGGCGTTTCCTCCGGGGGCTTGGCCTCCTCGCCCTCGCCGGCGCCGGCCTTGGCACGGGCCGCCTGGGAGCGCTTCAGGAGGTGTTCTGGGATCTCAGCCATTGGTCAACATCCTGCCTCTAGAGCGGTCCCGAGATGCCGCCGTCCTTGCGGACCCGCCAGAAGTGGACGGCCATGAAGATCACGATGACGAACGGGAAGAAGAGGACGTGGAGCGTGTACCAGCGCAGCAAGGTGTTGGGGCCGATCTCCTGGCTCCCGAGAAGGATGAACTTCACCGTGCGACCGAACACCGGCGTGTAGCCCATCATGTTCGTACCCACGGTGACAGCCCACAGGGAGAGCTGGTCCCAGGGGAGGAGGTAGCCGGTGAAGGCGAGGAGGAGCGTGAGCACGAGGAGGATGACGCCCACGACCCAGTTGAACTCCCGGGGCGGCTTGTAGGCGCCGTGGTAAAAGACCCGGGCCATGTGCAGGAACACGGTGAAGGTCATGAGGTGGGCGCCCCAGCGGTGGAGGTTGCGCACCAGCAGGCCGAACGCCACCTGCGTGTTGAGGGACTGGATGTCCTGGTAGGCGTTCGCCGCCGTGGGCCGGTAGTAGAACATCAGGAAGATGCCCGTGACGGTGAGGAGGATGAACAGGAAGAACGAGAGCCCGCCGAGACAGAGGGTGTAGGACACCTTGACCCCGTGGCGCTTCACCTTCACGGGGTGGAGGTGGTAGAGCACCGAGTTCATCACCGTGTAGGCCCGGTTCCGGGGGCTGTCGCTGTAGCCCTTCCGGAAGATCGAACCGGGTCGGAAGATCGACGACCAGACCTGGCTTCCCTGCAGGTTCTCCGTGGCCGTGCCGACGCGCCCGCCGAGGCTCTTCTTCGCCTTGCCGTTCTCTTTGCCGTTTCCGGTCGCCACTAGTGCAGTCCTCCTGGGCGGAAGTGTCGCCCCCGCGTCCCGGCAGGGGCAAGCCGCTTGCGCGCTTGTGCGCGAGGGGTTTCAGAGGCGCATGCCATACGCGTATCCGAGGTTGTTGTTGCGCCCCTGCTCAGCGATGCCCGTGGGTTCGCCGGCGAGCTTCCCGAGGATGATCACTCCGGTCGGGCAGCGGTCGACGCAGAGAGCGCAGCGCGTGCACTCGTCGTCGTCGATGACGAACACGACGTGGTCGCGCGGGTCGCTGCCCGGTCGTTCCACGCCGTCGGACTGCGCCACGACGGACGTGTCCAGCATGTGGATGCACTTCCACGGACAGATGTCGACACAGCCCTCGCACATGATGCACTCGGCCTGGTCGATCGAGATGAACTGCTTGGGCTTCACCCGCGCCTGGAGCTCGGCCCCGTCGAGCTTGACGAGCTCGTAGTCCGTGCGGAACGGAGGGGTCTCGGCGATGTAGTCCTGCTTCGCCATCGGTCCTCTCAGGTCACCGGCCGGGCGCCGTCAGGGGACGTCCGTAGGGGGACGTGCGACCACCTGTCGCCGCCTCCTTGGCGTCCAGCCGCTTCGGCCATTCCTGCGCCCAGTACCAGACGAGCACGGTGCCCACGAAGGAGACGCCGTACCAACCTGCGACGATGAGGTCGCGGGGGACCTCCCAGTCCCAGATCCAGCCCTTCGCGCTCTCGTTGAGGAGCTGCGCGACGGCTTTGGTGCCAGGGACGGTGAAGACCCCCCGCTGCTTGAGGACGTTGTCCCAGATGAACATGATGCGGTCGGGAATGACCCCGTTCGCCAGGATGAGGAAGAAGAACGCCACCCCTCCGAGGACCAGGGCCTGTGCCCACGTGATGGGGAGGGACTGGTCACGCCTGAGCAGGATGAGGACGGCCACGGCGAGGAGGAGGAACGTCCCGAGGCCGAGTACGCCTGTCGTGACGACCCACTGGCTCTCGGCGATCCAGTCCTCCGCCTGTACGACGGCGGGGGCGCAGATCGTGGAGTCGCTGTTGCAGGAACCGGGCCCGATGCCTTCGCGCACTGCCGGGTCGGCCTGCTTGTACTCCTCGATGGCGTCGGCGTTCGTACTGTTGGTGGTGATCGCCGCCTTGTTCGCGACCTGCAGGGCCTTGAAGGCGTCCCTGTTGTCCGAGTAGGCCGAATAGCCGACCAGCACCGTGTTCAGGGCGGCCACGAAGCCCCCGATCAGGACCATCGCAATCAAGAGTTGGCGTCGCATCGCCGGCCTTGCCTCCTGGGCGTGTCGGTCGCTCGCGGCCGCAGTCTATGCCCCGACCTGTCGGCGTTCGCAAGTCGCAATCGGCGCCACGCTCGCGGTGAGCCCGGCGTCGGCGGGGTGGGGCCCCCGCCGGCACGCGGAGCGCCGCCAGGCGCGGCGCAATCGACTCAGCGGTCGCCGTATCCGTCGGGGTGGGTGCTCTGCCAGCGCCAGGCGTCGCCGATGATGAGGTCGAGGTCGGCCCGTCGCGGCTTCCAGCCCAGCTCCCGGACGGCACGTTCCGAGGACGCGATGAGGACAGCCGGGTCGCCCGCCCGCCGGGGCGCGTCGACGGCGGAAAAGTCGACGCCGGTGACGGCACGGGCGCGCTCCACGACGTCGCGCACCGAATGGCCCTCGCCGTTCCCGAGGTTGTAGACGCCTCCGGCGCCGCCCGCATCGAGGGCGTCGAGGGCGAGGAGGTGGGCGGCGGCGAGGTCGGCGACGTGGATGTAGTCGCGCACCGCAGTCCCGTCGGCTGTGGGGTAGTCGGTGCCGAAGATCGAGAGTTGCGGGATGCACCCGGCGGCGGCCTCCATGGCCAGGGTGATGAGGTGCGTCTTGTGACGGTGGTCGGGGCCGTGTTCGCCCGACGGCGACGCCCCGGCGGCGTTGAAGTAGCGCAGGACGGTCGCCCGGATCCCGTAGGCGGCCGCGTAGTCGCCCACGGCCATCTCGTCGGCGAGCTTCGTGCGGCCGTAGGGGTTCTCGGGCACGAGGGGGGCGTCCTCGGTGATGGGCACCTCCGCCGGCTCCCCGTATACGGCGGCAGTCGAGGAGAAGACGAGCAACGGCACGCCCGCCGTCACCATCGCGTCGAGGAGGGTGAGGGTGCCCACGAAGTTGTTCCACCAGAATCGCTGCGGGTCGGTGACGGACTCCCCGGCCTCGATGCTCGCCGCGAAGTGCAGGACGGCATCGGCTCCGGGGAGGACGGCGTCGAGCGCCTCCCGGTCGGCCACGGCGGCCTCCACGAGGGCCGCGCCCCCGCCCAGCGCGCCCCGGTGGCCCGTGGAGAGGTTGTCCACGACGACCACGTCGTGACCGGCCCCCACAAGCTGGCGGACGGTCTCGCTCCCGATGTAGCCGGCCCCGCCGGTGACGATGGTCCGCAATCCCCCTCCATGTGCCGCGTCCCGCGGCATCGTAGCGGCACCGCCAGACCCAAGAAGGCCCAGCGGGGTGAGGGGCCCCCGCCGGGCACAGCGGAGCACCGCCAGGTGCGGAGCAATGTCACAGCGGGGTGAGGGGCCCCCGCCGGGCACAGCGCAGCACCGCCAGGTGCGGAGCAATGTAACGGCACGGCTGGAGAAGAGGAGCGCCGGGTCGGTACCCTCGGGACACCCCCTCTGATGAGACGTACTCCTCTCGCGTTCCCCGTCCGGGTTGCCCTCGTCGCGCCCCTCCTGCTCCTCGTCGCCTGCGGCGGGCCCTCCCCCGCCCTGGGCGCCTGTGGGGCCGGCGCGTCCCGCACCGACAAGGCCCTGCCCGAGTTCCGGGGGAAGCTGCTCGACGGCACCAGGGTGTCCCTCGACAGCTACCGGAAGGGGACCGTCGTCCTGAACGTGTGGGGTTCTTGGTGCGGGCCGTGCCGCAAGGAAGCACCCGAGCTCGCCCGTACCGCGACGGCCACGACGGGCGACGGGGTCCGTTTCCTGGGGGTGGACGTCCGGGACTCCCGCGTGGCGGCGAAACGCTTCGTCGCCGAGTTCTCCGTCCCGTTCCCGAGCGTCTTCGACGAGGGCTCCGCCCTCGCCGCCGGCCTCGGCGTGGCCGCCCCCCCCGCCACGCTCGTGGCCCGCGACGGCCGCGTGCGAGCCACGATCCTGGGCGCCACGAGCGAGAGGCAACTCCGCTGCGTCCTCCGGCAGGTGGCGTGAGAGAGCGCTCCCCCCGCTTCGGCGAAACACCGCCCACGCCCATGCGGGCGATGGCGAAGCTGCCCGGGTGGAGGGCGCTCCGCTCCATGCGGACGGCGATCTACCTCCTCATCGCCCTCGCCGTGGCCACGCTCGTCCCGCTCTTCGTGCCGCAGCGGATCAGCAACATGCGCAAGGTCATCGACATCTCCGAGACGCACCCCAAGCTCTACGAGATCTTCGACCGGTTGCGCTTCTTCGACGTCTTCGGCTCGCCGTGGTACGTAGCGATCTACGGTTCCCTCCTCGTCGTGCTCGTCGCCTGCCTCGTGCCCCGCACCCGCCAGTTCCTCCACGGCCTCCGCGACGCCCGGCGGCCCCCCGCCGGCGGGCACCTCCCCCGACTCCCGCACACCGTGGAGTGGCGCACGGACGTCGCCGCCGCCGAGGCCGAGGTCCGGATCCGCTCCGTCCTGCGGCGGCACCGCTACCGCTGCGGACCCACGAACGAATCGGGCCAGTGGACCGCGGAGAAGGGCACCGCTCGCGAAGGCGGCAGCCTCCTGTTCCACTGGTCGTTCTTCCTCCTCCTCGTCGGCCTCTTCGTGAGCCGCATGTTCGGCTTCACCGCCCAGGCAGCGATCGTCGAAGGCCACCGCTGGGTGGAGGCGCCCATCAACATGGACGTCTACAACCCCGGGCGCTTCGGGGGCTCCACCCACAGGGGCTTCACCGTCGTCCTGGACGACTTCACGGCGAAGTTCCGCCGCGACGGCTCGGCCATGGACTTCGCCTCCCGGGTGCGGGTCTACGACGGCGGGCGCCTCGTGCGGCGCAAGACCGTCCGTGTCAACGACCCCCTGAACTACCGGGGCGTGAAGCTCTACCAGCTCGACTTCGGCTGGGCGGCCCGCCTGAAGATCTCGGACTCCGCCGGCGAGGTCCTCTTCGACGACTTCGTCCGCCTCTTCTCCGGGGGGCCCCGGGGCTCCTGGACCGGCGTCGTGAAGATCCCCACCTTGAGGCCCCAGGCGGCTCTGGAGGTGTGGTTCTTCCCCTCCGCGCAGGTTCTCACGCCCACGCAGGCCGCCGCATTCCGCGACGACCTGGGCAAGGGGGTCCTCCTCGCCTCGAAGCCGGGCGAGCTCCGGGCCGCCGACCCCGCCGTGTACTTCCGGGAGTACCGGGGGAGTCTCGGCCTCGAGGACGCGCCCCAGAGCGTCTACGACCTCGACAAGGAACTCCTCGGCCCTGCCGGCGACGTGGGACTCGCTGCCCTCGACCGGGGCCCGTTCACCCTGCAGGACGGCCTCGCTGTGTCCTTCCCGGAGCTGCGGGAGTACTCGGTCTTCGCCGTGAAGCGGGACCCGGGCATCGGCCTCGTCGCCCTGGCAGCCCTCCTGCTGCTCGCCGGGCTGTTCCCGTCCCTCTATTCCTCCAAGCGCCGCCTCTGGGTTTCGGTGCGCCCGAGCGGGGAACCGGCGGAACCCGGGGAGGACACGCCCGAGGGGGCGCCCGCGGGTGGGAATGCTGTAGCTTTCGGCGGGTTGGCCTACCACCGCAAGGATGCTTTCGCTGACGAGTTCGCAGAGCTGGTGCCGGCGCTGCAGGACAGGGCGCAGCCCCGAAGCCCCGTTCCCCAGGAGCAGTAGATGAGCGGGATCCATCTCTCGAACGCGACGTTCCTCGTGGCCCTGTTCGCCTACTTCGCCGTCATGGTGGCGTCCTTCGGTCTCCTCGCCTACGGCAAGGACGTCTGGCGGCGGGTGGCCGTCGGCGTGTGCGCCTTCGGCGTCGTCGCCCACGCCGCGTCCCTCCTGGCGATCACGTTCGCCCTCCACCGGGCACCGTGGGGGTCGATGTACGAGTTCACCTCGGCGAGCGGCCTCGTGATCATGGCGACCACGCTGGGGCTCATCCTGTGGCGGCGCACACACGCCGTCCTCACGGGATTCCTGGCCGGTTTCTCCACCCTGCTCATGGGTGCCGGATGGATGGTCTACTCCGAGCCCGGGCCGCTGCAGCCCGCTCTGCGCTCGAACTGGCTCACGTTCCACGTCATGATGGCGATCGCGGGTTCCAGCCTCCTTCTCGCCGCCTCGGTCGTCTCGGCGCTGTACCTCATCCGGCTCCGCTGGGAGGAGCCGGGGTGGTCGCCGGCGGAGTCCCCGCACTCGGCGGAGGACCTCGTCCCTGACCGCGTGGTCGACGAGGCGGAAGAGGCGCCGGACGCCGTTGTCGCCCTCGCCGGTGCGGGCGCTGCCCCCAGGGAGGGCCCCGGCGCCAAGCTCGCCACGGCGCCCGCAGGAGGGCTCGGCGCCCGTCTCCCATCGAGCGAGCGCCTCGACGACCTCGCCCGCAAGCTCGTGACCTTCGCCTTCCCGATCTGGACGACGGCGATCATCGCCGGCGCCATCTGGGGGGAGCAGGCCTGGGGCCGCTATTGGGGATGGGACCCGAAGGAGACTGCGAGCTTCATCATCTGGGCGGTCTACGCGGTGTACCTCCATGCCCGCGCCACCGCCGGCTGGAAGGGCCGCCGGGCGGCGAAGATCGCCGTGGCCGGGGGGGCTGCACTCGTCGCCAACCTCTTCGTCGTGAACATCGTGGTCTCGGGGCTGCACTCCTATGCGAAGTAACGACACCGGTCGTGGCGAAGCAGAAGGCGGGGCGCTGCCCTCCCCCCAACGCCGGTCGTCGACACCCGCGTCGGGGCGGCGTCGGAGTTCCTGCGGCCAAGGTGCCCGGTGATCGCGGCGAGCGCAGCCCTCCCGCTGCTCCTCGTCGGCGTCTGCCTGACGGGTGTCTCGTTCCTGTTCCTGCTGTGGGTGTGGCGCAGCGGCCGGCTCGACGCTGATCCTCCCGATGCCGCCGCTCCCGCCCCCACTGCCGAGGATTCCCCGTCCGCCGAGCACGAGAGTTGAGGGCATGGCCGAGATACCCGAACACCTGCTGAAGCGCTCCCGGGACGCGATGGCCCGAGCCCGGGGCGTCCCGGTGGACGAGTTGCTGGCCGACGCCGGGGGCAGTCCCTCCCCAGCGGCGGGGGCCGGCGAGGCTGAAGACTCCGAGATCCCCGGCGACACCACCCAGGCTGCATCCGGCGCCGAGCCCGCGGCGGAGAGCGCGCCCGCCCCCCCGGCGAGGGCATGGCCCCCGAAGGAGCTCGTACCCGCGGCCGGCCCCCGGCCCGCCCCTCGGGCACCGGCGTGGCTCACCGGCGTCTTCCTCTTCGTGCCGATCCTGTTCGTGTTCCTGGGCCTCGCCGTCGCCGACGTCGCCGAGCACTCTCCGGCCGCGAAACCCGCCAGGAAGGCCGCCCCCGGCAAGAAGGTCTATGTCGACGCGGGCTGCGGCGGCTGCCACGGCGCGAACGGAGAGGGCGCCAGCGGGCCTGCGCTGAACAACGTGGTGAAGGTGTTCCCCGACGCCAAGGACCAGATCGCCTGGGTCAAGGACGTCGCCGCCGCGACGTCCGGCCCCTACGGGGCCAGCGGCTCCGGCAACGAGGGCAAGGGGGCCGGCGCGGGCGCCATGCCCGCGTTCGGCGGCCAACTCAGCGACGACGAGATCGAGCAGGTCGTCGATTTCGAGCGCAAGCAGTTCGGGGGCGAGAAGACCGCCGGCGGCTGAGGCCGGGGGGAGGCCCCGCCGCCTACGTCACGGTGAAGCCGGTGAACATCCCCTTCTGGTAGTGCTCGGGGAGGTTGCAGAAGAGGACGTAGCTGCCGGGCTCAAGTTCGAGGGGGAGGACGGGCGCCTGGTCGGCCTTGATATCTTCCAGCTCTCCGATCATCTCCAGGTCCCCCTCCTCGACCTCGTCCCCCTTCACGGGAAGGGCGTCCGGAGCGAGGTCGGTCTTCACGACTACGAACTCGTGGTCCTCCTCGCCCTCGTTGTGGGCGAGGAAGCGCACCGTGCCCGCCGGGGCGGACGCCGGCGAAGCCTTGATCGCGTAGTCCGCCAGGGAGGCGTGGACTGCCGTCCCCGAGGAGTCGGAGGTCCCGGATGCCTTCTTCTCACCCGTGACGTGGAGCTTCCCCCGGCGGGACTTCGTCGTGCCGCAGATGAGCTTGTAGGAGCCCGCGTCCAGGTCCGTGGTGAGGGAACGTCGGAAGCCGGGGGCGATGTTCTCGGCCTCGTCCACGACCCGGTTGCCCTCGAGGACCTCGAACTCGAGCTCCTCGTCGCCGGCGTTCTTCACGTCGAACGTGACCCGGCCGGCCGGGGCCTCCAGCTCGTCGGGCTCACAGCCCTTGTCCGTGACGGTGACGGCGAGCTTCGTGGCCTTGGCGCCGGCTCGGCCCTTGTCGGCGTTGCCCCCGCAGGCGGCGGTGAGGGCGAAGACGGCGGCGGTGAGAACGGCGGCGGCGCGTCTGGGACACATGGGAAGCCTCCCGGGTTGTCTTGAACGGACTGGGGCTCGTGCGGTCAGGCGGCGGACACCTCAGCGGCGGCCTCCGCCGCCCGGGGACCGGGGACGACGTCCCGCCGGGGGGCCCGACCCCGCAGGAACAGGAACATCGTGGGCACGAGATACACGAAGTAGGCGATCACCTCGCCCACACTGGGCGTGGCGCTGTAGCCGAAGACACCCCGCAGGACGGTGCCCGGCACGCTCGTGTTGCTCACGAGGCCGCTCGTGTCCCAGGCCGTTCCCGGGAGCACGTTCCAGATCCCGGCCTCGTGCAGCGCCCGGAACCCGCCGGCGAAGAGCCCGGCGGCAACCACGATCACGAAGCCGCCCGTCCAGAGGAAGAAGCGCGCCAGGTTGAGGTGCACGGCCCCGAAGTAGAGGCCGGCCCCGACGGCGAGGGCGACGAGGAGGCCGAGGCCGGCCCCGACGGGCGCTTGCGCCCCGAGGTCCTGCTGGAAGGTGGCGACGAGGAAGACCACGGACTCCAGACCCTCGCGGGCGACGGCGAAGAAGGCCATCCCGACGAGGGCGAAGTTCCACGTGCTGGACGTGGAGCCCGCCGCGGCGTCGACCTTGTCGTGGAGCTCCTTCTTGATGGACTGGCTCGCTCGACGCATCCAGAACACCATCCACGTGAGCACGCCCACGGCCACGAAGGAGATGACCCCGGCGAAGAGCTCCTGCTGCTGCTGGGGGAACTCGCTCTTGGTGAGCTGGAGGGCGAGGCCGATAGCCGTGCAGATCCCGGCGGCGGCGGCGACCCCGAACCACATCGGCTTCAGGAGGTGCCCGCGACCGGTGCGCCTCAGGTAGGCGGCGATGATCCCCACGATGAGGGCGGCTTCCACGCCCTCGCGGAACATGATCAGGAACGGTGCCAGCATCGGGGAGTCCTCGGGTTCGGTAGCCCAACCTACGTCATGTCGTTAGGGTACCCTAACAACTCTGAGGCGATGGCGGCAACCCCGCCCCCCGAGACCGTGAGGCGCCGGATCAGTCGGCGGCCGACTCCACCGGCACGTCCCGTTCCGCCGGCGCCTCGGCTGCATCCGCTCCTGGTGGCGCGGACTCGTTCCAAGCCTGCACCGCCCAACCCACGAGAGCACCGAGCAGGATGACCCCGCCCACGGTAAGGAAGATCCACAGGTCGGCGTCGAAGGCGATCCCGGCGCCCACGACAGCCGCGCCCAGGGCCAGGAAGATGGGGGCAGCGCTCGGCCCCGGCAGGGCGACACCTGAAGGCTCCGTTTCGGGCCCTGTGCCCCCCGCTCCGACGGGCCGCTCGGGCCCTGTGCCCCCCGCTCCGACGGACCGCTCGGGCCCTGTGCCCCCCGCTCCGACGGGCCGCTCGGGCCCTGTGCCCCCCGCTCCGACGGGCCGCTCGGGCCCTTGGCGTTCGATGCCCGACTCCGGCGTCGCCCGCATGAACTCCAGGACCGGAGAGACCCGGATGACGACGGCGACGAAGAGGGAAGCGAGGCCGGTGCCGGCGAGGAAGGCGACACCGCCGTACTCCTGGGAGATGAGGCCGTAGACGGTCGCCACGACGAGGAATGCGACCCCGAAGACGACCAGGATCCTGGAGATGAGCCTCACTTGCGCCCCCTCACTTGATGACGTAGAGCGTGACGACGAGGCAGATCCAGACCACGTCGACGAAATGCCAGTAGACGTTCGCCGACTCCACTATCTGGTGGTTCGTGGAGGAGAAGCGGCCCGTGAGCGCCCCGTAGAAGATGACCGAGAGCAGTATGACACCGCCGGTGACATGGAGGGCGTGGAAGCCGACGAGGGTGAAGAAGGCCGTGCCGTAGACGCCGGCCTTGATGCCGAAGCCGAGGTGGGCGGCGTCGTAGATCTCCCCGAACAGGAAGGCCACCGCGAGGAGGAGGGTGACCCCGAGGCTGCTCACGAACGCCGGCCTGTTGTCGTTGCGGACCGCCCAGAGCGCCCCGTGCACCGTGAAGCTCGACGTGACCAGGATGGCGGTGAGAACGAGGGGCAGCGTGGCCTCGATGTGCGGGATGCCCTGGGGGGGCCACGCCGGGGCATTCGAGCGCAGCGTGAAGTAGGCCCCGAAGAGGCCGGCGAAGAACAGGATCTCCGACGCGAGGAAGAGCACGGTGCCGAGATACGGCATGCTCATGCCGCCCGGGTCCTCGTGCCCGTGAGCCCTCACCTCCGCGACCGGGACCGGGGGGGACGCCTGTGCCATCGTTCGCCTCCTCAGTGCCCCACGCCGGCGGCTTCGGGGTGGTTCTCGTCGAAGACCGGGCGCGCCGAGCGGACCGGCGGCAACCTGTCGAAGTTGTACGCCGGCGGCGGGCTCGTGGTCGCCCACTCCAGGGTGTAGGCGTCCCAGGGGTTGTCGCCTGCGGCCTTGCCCCGGGCGAGCGAGGCGACGACGTTGCCGATGGCGACCAGGATCGACACGGCGATGACGAAATAGCCCACCGTCTCCAGCAGGTTGAGCGGACCCCAGCTCTCCGGGCTGTAGGAGTGGATCCGCCGGGGCATGCCCCAGAGGCCGAGGACGTGCATGGGGAAGAACGTGAGGTTCGCCCCGACGAAGAACAGCCAGAACTGCCACTTGCCGGCCTTGTCGTTCAGCATGCGGCCCGTCATCTTGGGGAACCAGTAGTACATGGCGGCGAACACGCCGAAGAGGGCCGCCGTCACCATGACGTAGTGGAAGTGCGCCACGACGAAGTACGTGTCGTGCACGGCGTAGTCGACCCCGACGGTGGCGTGGAAGATGCCCGTGATGCCCCCGATGAGGAACATCGTGAGGAACCCGAGGGCGAAGAGCATCGGGGGCCGGAACTGGAGCTTGCCCCGCCACATCGTCCCTATCCAGTTGAACATCTTCACCCCTGTGGGCACGGCTATGAGGAAGCTGGAGAAGGCGAAGAAGGCGCTCGCCACCGCCCCGGTCGTGAACATGTGGTGCGCCCACACGGCGAAACCCAGGGAACCGATCCCGATGGTGGCGAACACGAAGGCCGTGTAGCCGAAGATCGGCTTGCGCGAGAACACCGGGATCACCTCGGAGATCACCCCCATGAGGGGGAGGATGACGATGTAGACCTCGGGGTGGCCGAAGAACCAGAAGAGGTGCTGCCACAGGATCGGGCTCCCGCCCTTGGTGGGGTCGAAGAAGCTCCCGCCCAGGTTGCGGTCGATCCAGAGCATCGCCGCCGCCGCCGTGAACACCGGCAGCGAGAGCAGGATCATGAGAGCGGTGACGATCATCGTCCAGCAGAAGACCGGGATGCGCAGCATGGTCATGCCCGGGGCGCGCATCTTCAGGATCGTGACGAGGAAGTTGATCGCTCCCAGGATGGATGCCGTGCCGAGGATCGCCATGGCGGCGATCCAGAGGTTCACCCCGTCGCCCGGGCTGAACTGCGCACCGGCCAGCGGCGGGTTGCCCGTCCAGGTGACAGCCGTGGGACCGCCGGCGAAGTAGCCGGCGTAGAGCACGACGCCCCCCAGAGGGACCATCCAGAACGACAGTGCGTTGACGCGGGGGAACGCCATGTCGTTGGCGCCGATCATGAGCGGCACGACGTAGTTGCCGAAGCCGGCGGCGGCGGGCATCACGAACAGGAACACCATGGTGACGCCGTGCATCGTGAACATCTCGTTGTAGGCCTGCTCGCCCACCACGTGCAGGTTCGGCTGCGCGAGCTGGGTGCGCATGAACCCCGCCAGGACGCCGCCGGCGCCGAAGAACAGCGCCGCCGTGACCAGGTACATGATCCCGATCTTCTTGTGGTCGGTGGTCGTGAGCCAGTCGAGGATCCCCGACCGGTACGGCTTCGCCGCCACGCCCCCGCCGGGGAGCCGGGGCCTTGCCTCCGTGATCGCCATGGTCTCCTCTTCTCCGTCAGCCCGAGCCCGGCGCGCCCCCGCCGGACGGTTCGCCGATCTGGACCACGCCCTTCATGCCGGGGTGGACGTCGCACTGGAAGTAGTAGGCGCCCGCCGGCATCGCCGCGACCTCGTAGGTCTCCGTCGCCACGCCCTTGAAGAGCTTCCCCTTGAAGAGCGTCTTGGCGAGCTTGTCACTGTCGTAGATGGCGACGTTGTGGTCGATGTTCTTGTCCGCGTTCTTGAACTCGATCTCCCACGGGGTGTCGGCGGGAGCGGCGATGCAGTCCTTGTCGAACTTGACGTCCTTCGCCTCTAGGGCGACCTCGGTGCCCTTGGGGACGCAGGCGGCGGCCTTCGCCGACGCCTGCCGGGCCTGCTTGTACCAGTCGTCGTACTCCGCCCGGCTCACGGCCCGCACGTCGAAGGCCATGCGGGCGTGCTGCAGGCCGCAAAACTCGGCGCACTGGCCCCGGAACGTGCCCTTCTTCTCGAGGAAGACGTCGAAGCTGTTGCGGCGCCCCGGGACGAGGTCCTCCTTGAAGAGGAACGCGGGCACGTAGAACGCGTGGTTCACGTCCTTGGAGCGCAACTGCAGGTTGACGGTCTCCTCCACCGGCAGGACGAGCGTGGGCGGCTTCTCCGTGGAACCCACGACCTCGAGGCCGCCCGGATAGATGAAGCGCCACTGCCACTGGAAGCCCTCGACCGTGATCCGCAGGGGCGGGTGCTTCTCCTCGGCGTTCACCTTGTTGATGGTGCGCCACGAGAGGAAGAAGAGGGACAGGACGATGATCGCCGGGATGGTCGTCCACACGATCTCGACGGTCTTGTTGCCGTGGACCTGGCGGGGAAGGGAGTCGTCGCCCTTGGCGCCCCGGTAGCGGATGACGACGAAGACCACGGCAACCTCGACACCCACGAAGACCAGCGCCCCGATGGCGAGCACGACCAGGTAGAGGGTGTGCATCTCCTTCGCCTGCTTCGTGACCGGCTCAGGCGTGCCGAAGGAGCAGGCGGCGAGCAGGAGGGCCCCTCCCGCCAACAGCCCGAGCGTGCGGGCGTGGCGCAGCAGTCTCGGCGCGCTCACTCAGAGGTCTCCCTTGCGTGTCCGTCCGGGGAGTGACGGGAGGAACTCCCCTGGCCTGATACCGGGAGGGAGTCTGCCACAGCCCGGTGTGGGAATCTAGCTGCAGGCCTGCGCCCCTCGGGTCCCCACACGCCGAACTGGGCGCGTCACGCGTCATATACGACGCGCACCGCGCCCAGTTCCGGCGGTTCGGCGCCGATTTGGTGCTCCCCGGCTCCGGGGCACAAGGCTGGGGGCGTGATCGCAGACGGCGCCCCCGACGCCTCTCTCCTCCTCGAGTGGTCCCTGCCCCCGGAGGTGGTGGCCGGCATGCTGCTCGCCGCCGGTCTCTACATGTGGGGAGCCCGTCGAGTCGCCGACGCCCATCCCCGCCACCCCTGGCCCTGGGCGCGACTCGTCTGCTTCCTCTTCGGGCTCGGCGCGGTCTACCTCGCCCTCGGCTCCCCGGTGGAGCGCTACGACACCACCCTGTTCTGGGTACACATGGTGCAGCACCTCCTGCTCATCAGCGTCGCCGCCCCGCTCCTCATGCTGGGAGCCCCCGTGACTCTCGCCGTACGGGCGGCGTCGCCGCGGTGGCGGCGGCGCATCCTGCGCCTCCTCCGTTCCTGGCCGGTTCGCGTGCTCACCTTCCCGGTCGTGACCTGGGGGCTCTACGCCGCCGTGCTGTGGGGCACGCACTTCACGCCGATCTTCGACGCCGCCGTGCGCGACCCGGCGCTGCACCAGGGCGAGCACGCCCTCTACCTCCTCGCCGCCTGCCTGTGGTGGTGGCCGGTCGTGGGCCTCGACCCGGGCCGCTGGAAGCTCGCCTACCCGGCCCGCATGCTCTACGTGTTCGTCGCCATGCCCTTCATGACGTTCCTCGGCCTCGCCCTCTACGGCGCCGAC
Source organism: uncultured Acidimicrobiia bacterium (assembly GCA_964370965.1). Taxonomy (GTDB): domain Bacteria; phylum Actinomycetota; class Acidimicrobiia; order UBA2766; family UBA2766; genus CAYJLW01. The sequence goes on from CAYJLW010000005.1 coordinate 35,791, forward strand.
CGGGTGCTGTACCCCGCCTACACCGAGGTCGCCCGGGACTGGGGCCCCAGCCCGCTGGCGGACCAGAAGGCGGGCGCCGCCCTCATGTGGGTCACGGGAGACGTTGTCGCCCTCGTCGTCATCCTCGTGCTCTTCGGCGCCTGGATGCGGGAGGAGGCCCGCAAGGGAGAACGCCTCGACGCCGCGCTGGGGAAGTAAGGGCGCAACCGCTGGTGGCTCACGAAACCGAACGGTGTTCGCGTGCAGGATGGAACGCAGACGTCACATCCTGCACGCGAACAGCCCGAACCGGCGTGTCCAGGGGTCGGATACCCCGGGAGACGCGGGTGAGCGGCTACGGGGTGTCCACGTGGACGGTGTCGCCGTCCTCGTCCGTCGTGGTGACGCCGCCGGGGCCGCCGGTCACCGTGTCGCCGTCGCTGTCGGCGCCGGAGACACTGCCGTTCGAGTCGACCGTGACGCTGTCGCCGTCCTCGGTGACGGTGGTGGCCTTGCCGCTGCCGGAATTCTTGCCGGACACCGTCGTCTCGTTGCCTTGGCCGTCCTTGACCGTGACCTTGTCGGCGTCCTCCTCGACCGTCACCTCGCTCTTGCCGTCCTCAACCGACACCTTGTCGTTCTTGGCGTCGTCGCCGCAGGCGCCGAGAAAGAGGGCAAGGCCGAGGAGGCAGGCCGTCACGATCCGAAGTGGGTGCTGCATGTTCTGAGTCCGATCTCGCTTGATTCCAGGGACTCGCCGACCCCGGGGGCTGGGGTCTCCGACGCTGCCGTCGCAGTCGCGGATTGGCGTGGGGCCACAGGTCGTCGATGGCGGGACCGGGATGTCAACCCGGTCCCGATCGAGGGCGCTACGGCACGTGCATGAGCGTGTCCACGGCCATCGAGACGAAGAGGAGGCCGAGATACGTGACCGAGAAGCCGAAGACGGCCATGGCACGCCGTTCGCCCGGCTCACGCCGCAGGGCCACGGCCCGGGCCACGAAGAAGGCGCCGAGCACGCCGGCGGACGCCAGGTACACCAGGCCCATGCGGGCGGCGGCGCCGAAGAGGAGGCTCACCGCCACCGTGAGGAGCGCGTAGCGCAGGATCTCCCGGGTGGTGGCGGGGAGGCCGGCGACGGAGGGGAGCATCGGCACCCCGGCGGCGGCGTAGTCGTCACGGTGCCTGATCGCCAGCGCCCAGAAGTGCGCCGGGGTCCAGAGGAACACGATCATGAACAGCACCCAGGCCTCGGCGGCGAGGCCGCCCGTGACCGCCGCCCACCCCACGAGCACGGGGGCGGCCCCGGCGGCACCGCCGATGACGATGTTCATCGTCGTGCGGCGCTTCAGGGCGATGGTGTACACGAAGACGTAGTAGAGGGTGGCGGCGAGCGCGAGGCCGGCGGCGAGGAGGTTGGCCGCCGGCCAGAGGATCGCGAAGGCGACCACGTTGAGGGCGATCCCGAAGCGGAGGGCGGCGCCCGCCGGGAGGCTTCCCGCGGGCAGCGGCCGGCCCAGGGTGCGAGCCATGCGTTCGTCTATGTCGCGGTCGCAGTAGCAGTTGACCGCGTTCGCCCCCCCCGCCGCGAGAGCGCCGCCCGCGACGGTGGCGAGCACGAGCCAGCCCGACGGCACGCCCCGAGCGGCGACGAACATCGCCGGCACCGCCGTAACCACGAGCAACTCCACGATGCGGGGCTTCGTGAGGCGCACGTAGGCGGCGGCGCGGGACGTGCGTCCGAAACGAGATGTCGTCCTGCCCGGACTCGACGTGACAGCCACGCCGGCCCCTCCTGCGTCTGTGAGCGGTCGGTTCCCCGCAAGTACAGTAACCGCCGGGCCCGGACGCCACCCAACAAGTCCCGGATTCGCGTTGTTCCCCAACACCTCCCGCCTCCGTCTCACCTGCCTTGCCGTCGCCACGACGACTGCGGTCGCGCTCACGGCCTGCGGGGGGACAACCAGGAGCAGCGGCCCCGGCGGCGCGACGGGCGCCGCCGACTGGCCGGACACCGTGGCCGCGTCCGGGGTCGGCGTCGTCCCCGTGCTCGTCTCGGCTGATGTCGCCGTGGGTCGCCAGCGGTTCCTGCTGTCGCTCCTGGACGACGGCGAGCCGGCCGCAGACCCGGAAACGAAGGTCGACGTCGCCTTCTACGACCTGGTCCGCTCGCGGACGAAGCCGGCAACCTCGGCCCGGGCCCGGTTCTTCTGGGCGCTCGAAGGCGAACGGGGCCTCTACAGCGTCCCCGTGGACTTCACCCGCGCCGGGAAGTGGGGCGTCGCCGTGACCGTGCGCCGCCCGGGCAGGAAGGCCGCGACCTCGCGGCTGCGCTTCGACGTGAGCGAGAAGAGCCGGACACCCGCCTTGGGCGCTCCCGCCCCCCGCACCCCCACGAAGACCGCGGCGGACGTGGGGGGCAACCTGGCGGCGATCTCCACTGATGCGACCCCGGACCCGGCGTTCTACGCCCTGAGCATTCCGCAGGCCCTCGACGCCCACCGTCCGTTCGTGGTCGTCTTCGCCACCCCGAAGCTCTGCACGTCCAAGGTCTGCGCCCCCACCCTCGACCTCGTGAAGCGCCTCGCCCGCGACTTCCCGGGCGTGAGCTTCCTCCACGTCGAGATCTACGAGAACCTCGACTCGCCCGAGCCCACGGTCGTGCCCGCCGTGGAGGGATGGTCCCTGCCCAGCGAGCCCTGGATCTTCCTCGTCGACTCCGACGGCGAGGTCGCCGACAAGTTCGAGGGTTCCGCCGACCCCGCCGAGTTGCAGGGCGCCCTGGCGAAGCTCCGCTGAGGAGGCGCGACAAGGGCGGCTGTGGTTGACTTGCGCGCCGATCAGGACGCCGACCGGGAGAGTGTGACATGAAGGTGCTCGTCGCCTACGAGAGCATGCGCGGCCACACGCGGGATCTCGCCGAGACGGTCGGCGACGCCGTGCGCCGGGCCGGACACGAGGCCGACGTGAAGGCGATGGCCTCCCTCGCCCCCGGGGACGCCGCCGGCTACGACGCCGTCGCCGTGGGCACGTGGACGAAAGGCCTCCTCGTCGTAGCCGTGGGCCCCGCCGGCAAGACGCGGAAGTTCCTGGAGTCCCTCCCCTCCCTGGCGGGCAAGAGAGCGGGGGTGTTCGCCAGCTACCTCCTCAACCCGCGGGGCACGCTGGAGCGGATGGCCACCGTCCTGGAGGGCAAGGGCGCCGAGGTGCGCGCCCGCCTCGCCGTGAAGGAGCGCGGCGGGGACTCGCCGGACGTCGACGCCTTCGTCCGCGACCTCCTGGGCTGACAGCCCTGACCCCCGGTGCCCCGGCGGGGGGCGCTGGCGGGGCGCCCCGTACGCGGCGCTGCTAGCGTCCCGCCGGGGGATCCGGGGCAGCAAGGGGGGAGTCCATGTCCGGCTGGAAAGGATCGATCGGCGTGCGCCTGCGCGTCGCTGCCGGCCTCATCGCCCTGGGAGTCGCTTCGCCCGCAACTCCGGGAGGTGCTCCGCCGGCGGGCGCCGCCACAGGGGCGGAACCGGCCACGTACACGAATCCGGTGAGCACGGCGGACATGCCGGCCCCCTACATCGTGAGGGACACGTCCACGACACCGGCGACGTACTACGCGTTCGCCGGCAAGGGAAGGATCCCCGTACGGCGCTCCACGACACTCACGTCGTGGAGCGCCGTGAGCAGCGGCGTCCTGACCCGGGGGCCGTGGGCGGCAACCACGCAGGGAACCGTGACACCCAATCCCGCGGTCTGGAAGGCCGGGAGCACCTGGGTGCTGTACTACACGGCGAAGGACAACGCCACGAAGCGCCCCTGCATCGGGATCGCCACGGCCACCTCGGTCGTCGGGCCTTACACGGACACCAGGACCAGCCCCCTCGTGTGCACCGTGTCCGGCAACGCCTACAAGGGAGCGTCCGACCCCAGCCTCCTTCTGCTCACCTCGGACACCGGAAGCACGGTGGCGCAACTGCTCTGGGCCGGCCACGACCCGATGAGCGGAAGCCCCACCCAGATCTGGAGTCGCCTCCTGCGCGCCGACGGCCTCGGCTTCGAATCGGGGGTCGGAGCGTCCCGGTTGCTCGCCGCGCAAGAAGGCGGGTGGGAAGACGCCACCATCGCCCATCCCACCGTGACGTGGGACATCTGGAGCCAGAAGATGATCCTGATGTACTCCGGCGCCGCGCCCAAGACCCCTGGTCACGCCGTGGGCTGGGCGTCCTGCCGGCAATACCTGGGGATCCTGGTGGACTGCAGCCGCGAGGCACTCGGTTCGTGGATGTCGTCGACGTCGCAGCTGAAGGCCCCGGCAGGAGCCGAGATCTTCAGCGACGGCGCGCACAGTTGGCTCGTCTACTCCGGCTACGCACCGAGCCAGTGCACGGCCACGGCATGCACTGGAAACAGGACGCTGCGCCTGGACAAGCTCTGCGTTGCCACCGGCACTCCCCGTACCAACGGCCCCAGCGTCACATCGCAGCAGTGGTCGCGCTGGACTGACTGCTCCCAGGACATCGGGACACGGTCGCTGGCTCCCGGTACGCCTCCGGCCTCGACAACCCTCGGCGCCTTGGCGCAGTCATCCAGCGTGATCGGCCGGGACGACGGCGTCTCCGCTGCCGTCGGCGACCGTTCCCTGTGGGCCTTCGGAGACACCTTCGGCTGCCAGGTGCCCGTGAAGAACTCCGCTTGCTCGAACACGGGAGCCACCGTCGATCCGCCGAGCCCGTCGTTGCACACGGCAACGGAGTTCCCCACGCCCGGGGTCCCGCAACTTCTCATCCCGTACACGGAGGATGAGCTCGCCGACCCCCTGTTCGCCGGCAATACGCGGATCGTGCACTGGCCGGAGAGCGTGCTGCACCGCAGTGACGGCACCGCTCTGCTCTTCTACGGCCGCCTCTACACGAACGGCGGCGCGTTCGGGGACAGCCTCGGCTCCGGCGTCGCCTGCGTGAGCCTCAACGGCGCCTGCCCCGTGAGCGGCGGGGGGACAGCGAACGTGAGCCGCCTCGGCGAGGTCTTCCCCCCCGGCGAGGCCGCCTTCGCCGGGGGCGCCGTGGAACGCGGCAGCTACGTGTACCTCTACGGCGGCCCCTCCGCGTGCAGTGAGAGCTGCGTTGCCCGGGTGCATTCGGGCCTGGAGACGTACCGGTCCGCCTATTCGTTCTGGAACGGGTCGGACTGGGTGGGCGACGCCGCCGCCGCTGTGCCGATGACCGGTGCCGGGGCGGCATCCCCGAGCGCGACCGTGTCCTTCAACGCCTTCCTGGGGCAGTACCTGCGGGTGTACCAGCCCCTCTGGGACGTCTTCGGCGCCGAGCAGCACTTCGCCCTGCAGACGGCGGCCCTCCCCGAGGGGCCCTGGTCGGAACCGGTGATCGTCGGCGGCCTCCTCCCGCCCGTGCCCGGCCACATCTTCCCAAACTACGCCATGATGGAACACCCCGAGCTCGCCGCCGACGGTGGCCGCACCATCCTCGTGAGCTACTCCCACGTCGAGGGCGACTATAGGAGCTCGCATCAGCTCGTCCGCATCACTCTCGGCCAACCCTGAGCCCCGCGGGCGGATGGCGGCCCGGGCGACCCGGGTGGCCCGGTCGTCCCGGGCGGCCTGGGTCGCCGGGGACGTGACGGGGTAGCGTCTCGGGCATGACCACGGACCGTGCCGATGTCGTCGTCGTCGGTGGCGGGCCCTGCGGCGCCTCCACGGCGGCGCGCCTCGCTGCCGCCGGTCACGACGTCGTCGTCCTCGAGAAGAAGACCTACCCCCGCGAGAAGACATGCGGGGACGGCCTCACCCCCCGCTCCGTGAAGGCCCTCCTCGACCTCGGCATGGACGACGCCCTCGCGGGCTACCACCACGTACGGGGCCTGCGCGCCTACGGCGGCGGCCGCATGCTGGAGCTCCCCTGGCCCGACCACCCGGTGTTCCCCGACTACGGCTGCATCGTCACCCGCGCCGAACTCGACGAGGCGATCGCCGAGCGGGCGAAGAAGGAGGGGGCGGTCTTCCGGGAGGCCACCGAGGCCACCGCCCCTGTCGTGGAGGCCGGGGTCGTCACCGGCGTGGAGGCCACGCCCCGCGGCGACGCCCCGTACCGCATCCCCGCCCGCTACGTGGTCGTCGCCGACGGGTCCCTGTCGCGCTTCGGCCGCGCGCTGGGCACGGCCCGCAACCGCCGCCACCCCCTCGGCCTCGCCGTCCGCGCCTACTTCGACAGCCCCCGCCACGACGACGACTACATGGAGAGCCACCTCGACATCCGGGACTCCCGCGGTCTCGCCCTCCCCGGCTACGGCTGGGTGTTCCCCGAAGGCGACGGGTCCGTGAACGTGGGCATCGGCCTCCTCTCCACGTTCAAGGGCTGGAAGGGCGTGAACACCACGCACCTCATGCAGGAGTACTCCCGGGTGCTGCCGTCCTACTGGGCCGTCGACCCCGACGCCCCCCGGTCCCTGCGGGGCGGCAAGCTCCCCATGGGCCTGTCCGTGGAGCCCAGGGTGGGACCGAACTGGCTCGTCGCCGGTGACGCCGCCGGCGCCGTCAACCCGTTCAACGGCGAGGGCATCGCATACGCACTGGAGACGGGGGAGATCGCCGCCGACCTCCTCGACGAGGCCCTGCGCAACGGGTCCGCCGCACCCCTGGCGCGCTACCCGGCGATCCTCGCCGAGCGCTACGCCGCCTACTACCGCACCGCCCGCGTGTTCGTGCGCCTCATCGGGAACCCGGCGGTGATGCGCGCCTGCGCCGGCGTGGGCATGCGCCTGCCCCGGGTGATGGAAGCGGTGCTGAAGATCATGGCGAACCTCATGTCGCCTGACCTGCGCGGCGCCGACGAGTACGTGTACGCCGCCGCCGAAAGGCTCGTGGCGATCGGACCGGAACCGTGATCAGGGGGGGACCCCGTCCCCCCCTGAGAACCCCTTGAGGGGGCGCAAAGGAGGGTGATGGCTCGCAAGCGATGGGTGGGAGTGGTGCTGGGCGGCGCGGCAGCGGCGGCCGCCGCGGCGGCACTCGTGCAGGAGCAGCGGCGCCGGAACAGCGCCGTGCCCACCGGCCTGTCCACGACACGGATCTCGCGCACGGCGCGCCTCGCCCGCTTGTCCGGGCGGAGCGCCTCCACGTACGCCGCGGCGAAGGTGCGGGCGGCGGTGGCACCCCCGGAACGGCGCGCCGAGATCGAGGAACAGGCCCACATCAAGTCCGCGGAGCAGGTCGTGGAGACACTCGGGGCCATGAAGGGCGCCGTCATGAAGCTCGCCCAGCTCGTGTCCTTCGCCGCCGACGGCCTCCCCGAGCAGTACCGGGACGTCCTCAAGTCCCTGCAGGCGCAGGCCCCGGCGATGGACTACGCGCTCGTCGAAGACGTCGTCCGGGCCGAGTTCGGCCGCTCGCCCCAGGAGCTCTTCCGCAACTTCGAGCGGGAGCCGGCAGCGGCGGCGTCCATCGGCCAGGTGCACCGGGCAGAGCTCGAGGGCAACGTCCCGGTGGCCGTGAAGGTGCAGTACCCCGGCGTCGCGGAGGCAATCCGGGCGGACCTGTCCAACGCCGCCTTCCTCTACGGGATCTCTGGTCTCCTCATGCCGGGCCTCGAGGCCGAGCCCATCGTCGCCGAGCTGAAGACCCGCATCGGCGAGGAGCTCGACTACCGCATCGAGGCGACCAACCAGGGCGCGTTCCGGGAGGCGTACGACGACCACCCGTTGTTCCACATACCCGCCGTCCACCCGGAGTACAGCTCGCAACGCGTCCTCACCATGGAATGGGTCGACGGCGCCGGTTTCGAGGACGTCTGCGCCCTCCCCCGGGAGGAACGCGACGACGTGGGCGAGCGCATCTTCCGCTTCGTGTTCGGCTCGCTCTACCGCCACCGCATGTTCAACGGCGACCCGCACCCCGGCAACTACCTCTTCCAGGCCGACGGCCGGGTGTCGTTCCTGGACTTCGGCTGCGTGAAGCACTTCGGCGAGGACGCCGCCGGGAACATCAAGGCGATGGTGCATGCCGTCATCGACGGCGACCCCCCCGGTCTTCGCGAGGTGGCCGTCACCCAGGGCTACCTGAAGGCGGACGCCCCGGTCTCCGCCGAGGACCTCTTCGCCCACTTCCGGGCCTTCTACGCCCCCGTGTGCGAGGACGCCGCCTTCACCTACACCCACGAGTACGCCGCGGACTGCCTCGCCCGCCTCTTCGACCCCGCCGCCGAGACCGCCCACGTGCAGCGCCGGCTCACCATGCCCGGGGAGCTCGTCCTCCTGCAGCGCATCAACCTCGGCTTGAACTCGATCCTCGCCAGCCTGGGCGCCACCGCCAACTGGCACCGCATCTCCCGCGAGTACTGGTTCGGCGACCCCCCGAGCACGCCCCTGGGCCGCATGGCCGCCGCCTGGCAGGCCGAGCGGGCGATGCTGCGCCGCCAGCGGGAGCTGCGCGGGGGGTAGGGCGGGCAGCGCTCGGCGTGCCGGCGGGGGCCCCGCCCCGCCTGCGCGAGGCGGGGGCCTCCGACCCTCCACGTTTGGCCGGGACGCACCTCGGGCCGTAGATTCTCGGCCGGAAACGGACGGCACCCAGGGGACCCGATGTCGCTGCGCGATTACCTCCCGATCGCCTTCATGATCCTGATGGCGTCGCTCTTCGCTATTGCGTCGTTCGGCGTCTCGTTCCTGTTCCGGCCCCGGCGGCCCACGCCCGAGAAGCTCGACCCCTACGAGTGCGGCATCGTGCCCGAACAGGAGCCGCCGGAGCGCTTCCCGGTGCAGTTCTTCCTCGTGGCGATGGTCTTCATCGCCTTCGACATCGAGATCGTGTTCCTCTACCCCTGGGCTGTGCAGATGCGCGCCCTGGGCCTCTTCGGCGTCGCCGAGATGGCGGTCTTCGTGGGCCTCGTCGTCGTCCTCTACTGCTACATCCGCCGCGAAGGCGTCCTGGACTGGGTGCCGAAGCGCAAGGTCGACCGCGACGCCATCATGCGCCAGATCCGCCGGGAGGCCGACGCCGCCCGCAGCGCCACGTCTCCCGGAGCCCCCGAGGGGTCGGAGGCCGCCTGATGCCCCTGTCCGACGTCAACGCCAACTTCCTCACCACGAAGCTGGAGTGGGCGGTGAACTGGGCGCGCAACTACTCGCTGTTCCCGGTGCAGTTCGGCCTCGCCTGCTGCGCCATCGAGATGATGGCGACGGGCGCCGCCCACTTCGACCTCTCCCGCTTCGGCATGGAGGTGTTCCGGGCCAGCCCCCGCCAGGCCGACCTCATGATCGTGGCCGGGCGCGTGAGCCAGAAGATGGCCCCCGTGCTCCGCCAGATCTACGACCAGATGCCGGAGCCGAAATGGGTGCTCTCGATGGGCGTCTGCGCGTCCACCGGCGGGATGTTCAACAACTACGCCGTCGTCCAAGGCGTCGACCAGATCGTCCCCGTGGACGTCTACGCCCCCGGCTGCCCGCCCGGACCGGAGACGCTCATCAACGCGATCCTCACCATCCACGCCAAGATCCGCCACGACAGCCTCCTGAAGCGGGCGGATGCATGAGCACCACGCCCCCGCCCGGGGAGACCCACGCTGCCGACGAGGCGATCGCGCCCGCCGCCCCGCCGCCGGAGCCTGTCCTCGCCCGCCTCGTGGAGCGCTTCCCCGGATGCGGCTGGGACGTGAGCCACGACCAGGCCGTGGCCGTCGTCCCCCCCGAGCGTCTGGTGGAGGTCGCCGAGTGGCTCCTCGACGACGAGGGTTTCGAGATGTGCGTCGACCTCACGGCGGTCGACTACCTCGACCACCGGGACCGGCCGTTGGGCACGTGGGGCAGCGAGCCCACCCGCTTCGAGGTGGTAGCGAACCTGTTGAACCTGGAGCGGCCTGCCCGGCTCCGCCTCCGCGTCCCCGTGGCCGAACCCGACGACGGATCCCTGCCCACCTGCCCCACACTGGCCTACGTGTGGCCGTCGGTCGACGCCTGCGAGCGCGAGGGGTACGACCTCGTCGGGGTCGTCTTCGAGGGGCACCCCGACCTCACCCGGATCATGATGCCGGACGACTGGGAGGGCCACCCGCTGCGCAAGGACTACCCCGCGGCCCGCATTCCGGTGGCCTTCCGGGACGTCCCCAAGCCGGGCGGCGAAGCCGGGGGCACGCGATGACCGCCCCGGGCCGGGAACGGGTCCTGCCGCCCTCGGCACTGGCGCCGAAGACACGCACCGGCGAGGGCACCCAGGAGATGATGCGCCCCGGCGAGACGAACATCGTGGAGCTGCAGCGCGAGCGGGGCATCGTCACGAACGCCCCCTGGGACCTCCTCGAGGCGCCCGAGGACGAGACCATGATCATCAACATGGGCCCGCAGCACCCCTCCACCCACGGGGTGCTCCGGCTCATGGTGGAGCTCGACGGCGAGCAGGTGGTGCGCGTGAAGCCGGTCGTGGGGTACCTCCACACCGGGATGGAGAAGACCGCCGAGGAGCTCATGTACGTCCAGGGCTCCACGAACGTGACCCGCATGGACTACCTGGCGCCGCTCAGCAACGAGCTCTGCTACTCCCTCGCCGTGGAGCGCCTCCTCGACCTCGAGGTGCCCCCCCGGGCACAGGCCATCCGGGTGATGATGTGCGAGCTGAACCGGATCACGTCCCACATGATCTGGTTCGGCACCAGCGGCCTCGACCTCGGGGCCACCACGATCGCCATCCACGGCATCCGAGAGCGCGAGACGATCCTCTCCTTCTTCGAGAAGACCACCGGCCTGCGGATGAACAACGACTACATCCGCCCCGGCGGTGTCGCCGCCGACCTCCCGGACGGCTGGGAGGACGACGTGGCCGCCATCTGCGACACGATCCCGGAGCGCTTCGCCGACTCGCGGGGCCTCCTCGACGAGAATCCGATCTTCCAGAACCGCATGCAGGGGGTGGCCACGATCACGCGGGAAGAGGCCGTCGCCCTCGCCTGCACGGGGCCCATCCTGCGGGCCACGGGCATGGCATGGGACCTCCGCAAGGCGTTTCCCTACTCCGGCTACGAGAACTACGACTTCGACGTCCCCACAGCGGACACCGGCGACGCCTGGGGCCGCTACCAGGTGCGTTGCGCCGAGGTGCTCGAGTCCGTGAGGATCGTGCGCCAGTGCCTCGAGACAATGCCCGCCGGTGACTACCGCACGCAGGACCGCAAGGTCACGCCGCCCCCGCGACACCGCATCGACGTGTCCATGGAGGCGCTCATCCACCACTTCAAGCTCTTCACGGAGGGCTTCAAGGTGCCTGCGGGCGAGACCTACATGGCGATCGAGTCCCCGAAGGGCGAGCTGGGCTGCTACCTCGTCGCCGACGGCTCGGCGAAGGCGTACCGCCAGCACACCCGGGGACCGAGCTTCATCCACGTCCACGCCCTCCCGGCGATGATCGTGGGCGGCCTCATGGCGGACGCCGTCGTGGCGATCGCCTCCTCCGACCCCGTCCTCGGAGAGGTCGACCGATGAGGCGTCCGACCCCCGAACTGGGCGCGCCACGCGTCATATGCGACGCGCAGCGCGCCCAGAAAGGTTGGGGGAGGACGCCCCGAGGTGGTTGTGACCGGGAGTGCGGTCGATGAGCGTGTTCCAGGGCGAGGTCAGGGAACGGGCGACGGCGATCGTGGCGGAGTACCCGCACCCGCGCTCGGCCGTCCTGCCCCTGCTCCACCTCCTCCAGGAGGCCGCCGGGTACTGCACCGAGGACGGCATGCGCGAGATCGCCCACCTCCTCGACATGTCGCCCGCCGAGGTGCTCGGGACGGCCTCCTTCTACACGATGTTCAAGCGGGAGCCGGTGGGGCGCCACCTCGTCTCGGTGTGCACCACCACCGCCTGCCAGATCGTGGGCGGCGACAAGGTCTTCGCCCGGCTCTGCGACCACTACGGCGTGCGGAACCGGGAGACCACAGCCGACGGCGAGTTCACCGTCGAGGAGGTCGAGTGCGCGGCGGCCTGTGGGCACGGCCCCGTCATGCAGGTCGACTACCGCTTCTTCGAGCGGGTGACGCCCGAGAGCGCCGTGGAGATCCTCGACGAGATCCGCGCCGACGGCCTCGAGGCCGTGCACGCCCGCCGCGGATCGGTGACGGCGCCGCTGCCCCCCCTCGACCCCGACGAGGTCGCCGCCGGCCCCGCTCCCGTGACCGCCTCCCCCCGCCCCGGCGGCGGCGACGGCGACGGCGACGGCGAGAGGAGCGGGCCGTGAGCGAGCTCGTCCTCACGAAGCGCATGCTCGCCCGCCCCGACGACGCCCACACCCTCGCCGCCTACGAGGCCACCGGCGGCTACACGGCGCTGCGCAAGGCGCTCACCGACATGACCCCGGCGGAGGTCACCGCCGAGGTGAAGGCGTCCGGGCTCCGGGGCCGGGGCGGCGCCGGCTTCCCCACGGGCACGAAGTGGGGCTTCCTGCCCGAGGGCGTGTACCCCCGATACCTCGTCGTGAACGGCGACGAGGGCGAGCCGGGCACCTTCAAGGACCGCATGCTCATGGAGCGCGACCCTCACCAGCTCGTGGAAGGGATCCTCATCTCGAGCTACGCCCTCGGCGTGGAGCACGCGTTCGTCTACTGCCGGGGCGAGCTCCTCACCGCGTTCGAGCGTCTCAACGACGCCGTCGCCGAGGCCGCCGCCAAGGGCTACGTGGGCCGGAACATCCTCGGCGCGGACTTCTCCTGTCGCATCACGGTGCACAGGGCGGCGGGCGCCTACATCTGCGGGGAGGAGACGGCGCTCCTCTCCAGCCTCGAGGGCTACCGGGGCTGGCCGCGGCTGCGACCCCCGTTCCCGGCCGTGAAGGGCCTCTACGCCCAGCCCACGATCGTGAACAACGTGGAGACGATCTCCAACGTCGCGCACATCACGAACAACGGGGGCGACTGGTACGCCGCCATGGGAACCGAGAAGTCCACCGGAACGCGCCTCTTCTGCCTCTCCGGTCACGTGAACCGCCCCGGCAACTACGAGATCGAGAACGGCACCCCGTTCCGCGAGTTCTTCGACCGCTGGGGCAAGGGGGTGCGCGACGGCGGCCGCGTGAAGGCGTTCATCCCCGGCGGCGCCTCCGCCCCCTGGTTCGACGACTCCAAGCTCGACCTCCCCATGGACATGGACGTCGTGATCGCCCACGGATCCATGCTGGGCTCCGGCGCCATCACGGTCATGGACCAGGGAACCGACGTCCCGCGGGCGGCGTGGCGCCTCGTGAAGTTCTTCGCCCACGAGTCCTGCGGGCAGTGCACGCCCTGCCGGGAGGGCCTGGACTGGCTCGAGGAGATCATGGAACGCCTCCTCGCCGGGCACGGCCGGCCCGAGGACCTCGACCTCCTCCTCGACGTCTCCGACAACATCTCCCCCGGCCTGGGCTGGCCGCCGGCGCAGACCACGATCTGCGTCCTCGGGCCTTCCGGCACGGCCCCCATCGCGTCCACGATCCGGCTGTTCCGCTCCGAATACGACAAGCTCCTCACGGGAGTCCCCGCCCATGGCTGAGGCCGACACCACCGTGTTCACGCTCAACGTGAACGGCCGGGACGTCCCCGCCCGCGCCGGCCAGATGGTGATCGCCGCCGCCGACGACGCCGGCATCCACATCCCACGCTTCTGCTACCACCCCCGGCTCCGCTCCCCGGCGATGTGCCGCATGTGCCTCGTCGAGATCGAAGGCATGCGGGGCCTGCAGCCCGCCTGCTACGTGCCCGTGGCCGACGGCATGGTGGTGCGCACAGACACCCCGGCGGTCACGAAGGTGCAGGAGGGCGTGCTCGAGCTCCTCCTGGTCAACCACCCCCTGGACTGCCCGGTCTGCGACAGGGGCGGCGAGTGCCCCCTCCAGGACCACACCGTCGCCTACGGGCCCGGCGAGTCCCGCTTCGTCGAGGACAAGCGCCACTTCGAGAAGCCCGTCCCGATCTCCGACCTCGTCCTGCTCGACCGGGAGCGCTGCATCCAGTGCTCCCGCTGCACCCGCTTCGCCCAGGAGGTCGCCGGGGACCCCCTCATCGACTTCGCCATGCGCGGCAACGACCTCCAGATCTCCACGTTCCCCGACGACCCGTTCGCCTCCTACTTCTCGGGCAACGTCGTGCAGGTCTGCCCCGTGGGCGCCCTCACCGCCGTGCCGTACCGCTTCCAGGCCCGCCCCTGGGACGTCGCCACGGTGGAGACCACCTGCACGATGTGCGCCGTGGGCTGCCGGGGCGCCCTCGACGCCGCGACCGACCGCCTCACCCGCCTCCTCGGCGTGGACGCGGACTGCGTGAACAACGGCTGGCTCTGCGACAAGGGCCGCTTCGGCTACGAGTACGTCGCCTCCCCCGAACGCCTCACAGAGCCGCTGCGCCGCCCTGTTCCCCGCTCAGAGGGCCGCTCGGGCCCTGACCCCCGCTCAGAGGGCCGCTCGGGCCCTGACCCCCGCTCAGAGGGCCGCTCGGGCCCTGACGGCGACGCCGTGGCCGTGTCCTGGGCGGAGGCCATCGAGACCGTCGCCACCGAGGTGGAACGGACCCTGCGCTCCCCCGAACCATTGCGGGTGGCGGCGATCGGCGGGGGCCGCCTCACCAACGAGGAGGCCTACGCGCTGGGCAAGTTCATGCGCGTGGTGTGCGGGTCCAACGACGTCGACTGCCAGATGGGCGACGGACTCCCGGCCCGCTTCGTGGTGGGCGCCGGCACTGGCGAACGGCCCACGTTCCAGGACCTGAACACCGCACCGGCCGTCGTCCTCTCGGGCCCGGACCTCAAGGAGGAGCTCCCCGTCCTCTACCTCCGGGTCCGCGAGGCGGTCACGGTCCACGGCGTGCCGCTCACGATCGCGGGCAACCCCCAGAGCGGCCTCGAGTGCCTGGGCGAGCGGGTCGAGAGCCTCGCCCACGTCACCGGCCTCGCCGAGGGGACGGTCGTGATCGTGGGTCGGGCGCACCTCGGCGAGGACGGCGACGCCGTCGCTGCTGCTGCCCTCGCCCTCGTCCAGCGCTGCCCCGGCGTCCGCGTCCTCCCCGTCCTGCGCCGGGGCAACACCCACGGCGCCCTCGACATGGGCCTCGCCCCGGACCTGTTGCCGGGGCGCGGCGGCGTCGAGGACCCTGCCGCCCGCAGCGGCCTCGCCGCCGCCTGGACGGGCGAGTTCCCCGCCGAGGCGGGCCTCGACACCCGCGGGATCCTCGAGGCGGCCGCCGGCGGCGAGGTGGGCGTGCTCTTCCTCGTGGGCGCCGACCCGCTGGCGGACTTCCCCGACCCCGACCTCGCCCGGCGTGCCCTCGAGGGCGCCCGGTTCGTGGCCGCCCTCGACCTCTTCCCCACGGCGAGCACGGCTCTCGCCGACCTCGTCCTGCCCTCGGCGGGCTGGGGCGAGGTGGACGGCACGGTCACGAACGTCGAGGGGCGCGTGCAGCGGGTGGCGGCGAAGGTGACGCCTCCGGGCCTCGCCCGCACCGACGTCCACCTCTTCGCCGAGGTGTCCGCCCGCCTCGGGACGGACCTGGGGTGCTCCACGCCGCAGGGGACGCTGGCGGAGATCGCCGCCGTGGCTCCCGCGTACGCCGGCATCACGCTCCCGCTCCTCCGCCGGCCCGACGCCCGCCGCGGACTCCTGACAGCCCCGGGCACGGTTCGCTACGCGACCCCTGGCAGGCCCGGGGAACCCCACACGGGCGAGGGCACGCACCGCCTCGTCGTGCGGCGCTCCCTGTACGACTGCGGGACGCTCGTGACCCACTGCCCGTCGCTCGCCCCCCTGCGCCCCGACGCCACCGCCCGCCTGAACCCGGCGGACATGGCCGACCTCGGGCGCGACGGCGCCGTCCGCCTGCGGGCCGGTGACGCCGCCGTGGAGGCGACCGCGGTGGGCGACCCGCGCGTGCCGCCGGGCACCGTCGTCCTCCTGCACGCCCAGACCGGTGCTCTCCCGGCGGGCCCGGGCGCCGCCGTCACGATCGAGGGGGTGGGCTGATGGACGGCTGGGACGTCCTCATCGCCGCCCTCACCGTGGTGGCCGCGTTCGTCTTCCAGCTCCTGCTCACGGTCGTGCTCATCTGGTTCGAGCGCCGCGGCCTCGCCCGCATGCAGACCCGCATCGGCCCCAACCGGGCCGGACCGTTCGGGCTCCTCCAGACACTGGCCGACGGGATCAAGCTGTTCTTCAAGGAGAGCTTCGTGCCCCGGCGCGCCGACCGCGCCGTCTACGAGATGGCACCGCTGATCTCCATGGCGATGGCGTTCCTCGGCTTCGCCGTCATCCCGTTCGGCCCCGGCTTCTCCGTGAACGGCCACGAGGTCAACATGCAGGTCGCCGACCTCAACGTGGGCGTCCTCTGGCTCCTGTCCGTGAGCTCCGTGTCGGTGTACGGCGTGATGCTCGCCGGGTGGTCGTCCGGTTCGAAGTACCCGCTCCTGGGCGGGGTCCGCGCCTCGGCCCAGGTGATCTCCTACGAGGCGGCGATGGGCCTCTCCATCGTGTCCGTGGTCATCTTCGCGGGCACGCTCTCGACGAAGGGGATCGTGCAGGCCCAGGCCACGTACCAGTGGTACGGCGCCCCGCTCGTCATCCCGTTCCTGTTCTTCTGCATCTCCGGCTTCGCCGAGACGAACCGGGCGCCCTTCGACCTCGTCGAGGCGGAGTCCGAGCTCGTGGGCGGCTTCCACACGGAGTACTCCGGCATCCGCTTCGCCCTCTTCTACATGGCGGAGTACATCAACATGATCACGATCTCGGCCATGGCCGTGACCCTGTTCCTGGGCGGCTACAACGGCCCCGCGGTCTTCGGCCGCTCCACCGCCGGCCTCGTGATCGCCGGCTTCCTCTGGTTCCTGGTCAAGACCTGCTTCCTGCTCTTCCTCTTCGTCTGGATCCGGGCGACCCTGCCCCGCCTCCGCTACGACCAGCTCATGACGCTGGGCTGGAAGTGGCTCATCCCGGTCAACCTCGGCTACATGATGGTCGTGGCCCTCTTCGTCGCCCTGCAGGAGCGGGGCACGCTGCTACCGGGGTTCTTCCACTGATGCGCGTCGCCCCGCTTCAAGGGGGGGAGCAAGCTCCCCCCCTTGGGACCCCCCCTTCCGGAGCGCGTGCCGCCGGGCGCGAATCCGGGGCGGCACAGCCGCCCCTCACGCGACCGATCGCCGTGCGCGGCTTGCCGCGCCGCAGCCAGGCGGGCTACGCGTATGGCGCCCGCCGGTCTTCTCTCGAGGTGCAGCCCTGATGCGCGTCACCCCGTACTTCAAGGGTCTTGCCGTGACCTTGCGGAACGTCTTCCGCAAGCCCGTCACCATCAAGTACCCGGAGGAGATCCGGCCCAAGCCCGTGCGCTTCCACGGCCGCCACGTCCTGAACCGCTTCCCCGACGGCATGGAGAAGTGCATCGGCTGCGAGCTCTGCGCCGGCGTCTGCCCGGCGCGCTGCATCTACGTCCGGGGCGCCGACAACCCCCCCGACGCCCCTGTCGCGCCCGGCGAACGCTACGGATACGTGTACGAGATCAACTTCCTGCGCTGCATCTTCTGCGGCCTCTGCGTCGAGGCGTGCCCCACCGAGGCGATCACGATGTCGAACCTCTTGGAGTTCAGCTTCACTGACCGCGACGACGCCGTCTTCGGCAAGGACCTCCTCCTCGTGGACGTGGACGGCACCCCGAAGCACCGGGGCCGCTACTACGACCCGGCGTCCCTCGAGGAGGCGGGCGGCTGGATGCGCGCCACGTCCCCCGCCGGCGACACCGACTACGAAGGTGTCCCGGGCTGGTCCGGCGACGCCGGCCACGGCGTCCGCCGAGCCGAGGCCGGCCAACGCGAGGACGTCCCGAAGCGGGACGCCTACGACGTCCCGATCCGGACCACACCCACCACCCCGACGGTCCCCATGGGCGAGCCCGCCCCCCGCGACAGGTTCCTGCCCGTGGACGAGCAGGGGCCCCGTTCCGGCCTCGCAGACCCAGAGGAGCCCGCATGAGCGAGTGGGTCGTCTTCGTGATCTTCGGCATCCTGGCCGTCTCCGGCGCGCTCGGCCTCGTGTTCCAGGCGAACCCGGTGCACTCGGCCCTCCTTCTCGTGCTCACGCTCGTGTCGATGGCGGTGCTCTTCATCGTGCAGGGGGCCTACTTCCTCTCCGCCGTGCAGATCATCGTGTACACCGGCGCCATCGTCGTGCTCTTCCTGTTCGTGATCATGCTCCTCGGGATCGACCGCCCCGACGTCGGCGAAGACAAGCTGTACCGCCAGAAGCCGGTCGCCGTGGGCCTCGGTCTCCTCGTCTTCGTCTTCACGGTTGCCCTCGCCGGCCTCGGGGTGTGGAAGGTGGGCGCCCCCGGCCGGGACACCGCGAAGGCGATCGCCGACGCGGGCGGCAACGTCGAGGCCCTCTCGCAATCCCTCTTCACCCGCTATCTCCTGCCCTTCGAGCTCACCTCGTTCCTCGTCGTCGTGGCCGTCGTGGGCGGAATCGTCCTCGCCAAGCGGCCCCGGAAGGCCCGCGGTGTGGGCATCGGCCGCAGCGAGGAGGTCGCCGCCGAGATCTCCCGCGAGATCGCCGCCGAGACGAACGGGGAACCCGCCCCGCCCACGGGCCCCGAGCCGGAGGAGGTGCCCCGGTGATCCTCGCCGCCGTCTCCGCCAAGCTCTCCCAGGCGCAGCTCCTCCTCGCAGCGGCGATCTTCATGATCGGCGCCGTCGGGTTCCTGATCCGGCGCAACGCCCTCGTCATGTTCATGTGCGTGGAGCTCATGCTCAACGCCGTGAACCTCACGCTCGTCACCTTCTCCCGCATGCTCAACGACCTCACAGGGCAGGTGCTCGTGTTCTTCGTCCTCGTGGTCGCCGCCGCCGAAGTGGTCGTCGGCCTCGCCATCCTGGTCACGATCTTCCGCCGCCGGGTCGAGGCGTCCGCCGACGACCTCTCCGGGATGGAGGGCTGATGGACGTCACCTCAAAGGGGGGAGCGAACTCCCCCCCTTGGACCCCCCCCCGGACCCCCCGCCGAACGCCCGAGATCCGGTCCGGGCCGGCGGAGCCGACCCTACGGTCCAGCCACCGTCCGACTCGGGTCCAGGCCGACGCGCCCCGCATCGAGACCCGGCTCCAGGAGGGCTTCTAAATGGACGTCTTCCTCGACGGCGCCTGGCTGATCCCGCTCGTGCCGCTCGTCTCCGCCGGGATCCTCGCCCTGGCCGGGCGCCACATGAAGGCGCCCTACAGCGGCTGGTTCGCCGTGGGGGCGTCGGTCACGTCCTTCCTCCTGTCCCTGGGCGCGTTCTTCGCCCTCGCCCAGGGCGGCCGGGGCGGACGCATCTGGATCGACAAGCTCTTCGACTGGATCCCCGCCGGGGGCTTCCACGTCGACGCCACCCTGCGCCTCGACCCGCTCTCGGCGGTGATGCTCCTCCTGGTCACCGGCGTGGGCTCCCTGATCCACGTCTACGCCGTGGGCTACATGCACGGCGACGGCGACTTCACCCGGTTCTTCTCGTATCTGAACCTCTTCGTCGCTTCCATGCTCGTGCTCGTCCTCGGGGACAACTTCCTCGTGATGTTCGTGGGCTGGGAGCTCGTGGGCGCCTGCAGCTACCTGCTCGTCGGGTTCTGGTACCGGGACATGGACAACGCCGTGGCCGCCAAGAAGGCGTTCGTCACGAACCGCGTGGGCGACTTCGGCTTCATCGTGGCGATGATGATCGTCTTCGCCGTCTTCGGGACGCTGGACTTCGGGGTGGTCTTCGGGACCGCCCCCGCGCTCCTCTCCCAGGGGACGGCCACGGCGATCTGCCTCCTCCTCCTCCTGGGCGCCACCGGCAAGTCGGCACAGATCCCGCTCTACCTCTGGCTCCCCGACGCCATGGCGGGCCCCACCCCGGTCTCGGCGCTCATCCACGCCGCCACCATGGTGACGGCGGGCATCTACATGATCGCCCGCACCCACGCGCTCTTCTCCCTCGCCCCGGCCGCCCAGGCGACCGTCGCCACCGTGGGCATCGCCACGTGCCTCTTCGCCGCCGTGATCGCCCTCGGCCAGTACCGGCTGAAGAAGGTGCTCGCCTACTCCACGATCAGCCAGCTCGGCTACATGGTCGCCGCCGTGGGCATCGGGGGCGCCGGGTACGCGGCGGGCATCTTCCACGTCCTCACCCACGGGTTCTTCAAGGCGCTCCTGTTCCTCTGCGCCGGTTCCGTGATGCACGGCATGCGCAACGAGGAGGACATGCGCCACATGGGCGGCCTCCGCAAGCACATGCCCGTCACCTACTGGACGTACACCGTGGGTCTCCTCGCCATCGCCGGGATCTTCCCCTTCGCCGGCTTCTGGTCCAAGGACGCCATCCTGGGCGCCCTCTTCGAGGACGGCCGCGTGTGGGCACAGGTCCTCTGGGCGGTGGGCCTCGCCTCGGCGTTCCTCACGGCCGTCTACATGTTCCGCCAGTGGTACCTGACGTTCTGGGGGGAGCCCCGCTGGCCCGAAGGCACGCACCCCCACGAGTCCCCAAAGACGATGACGACGCCTCTCGTCGTCCTCGCCGTCCTCGCCACCGCGGGAGGCCTCGTCGACCTGCCCGGCACGCAGTGGCTCCACACGTGGATGGAACCCGTCTTCGGGGAGGCCGGCGGCCATGGCGTGGGCTGGACCGCCGAGACGGTCGTCCTTCTGGGCGCGTCACTCACCGTCGCCCTCGCCGGCGTGGCCTTCGCCACACTCGTCTGGAAGCGGGGCAGCACCGAGACCCGCCTCCGGATCGGCCGGCGCCTCGGCCCCCTCGTGCCCGCGATCCGCAACAAGTTCTACGTCGACGAGGCGGTGCAGGCCGTGATCGAGCGCCCCGGATACGCCGCCGCCGGCGCCCTCGCCACGGCGGACGAGAAGGTGATCGACGGCGCCGTGAACGGCATCGGCGAAGGCGTCACCTGGGCCGGCCGCCACGCGCGACGCGTCCAGAACGGCTACGTGCGCACGTACGCCGTCGTCCTGGGGGTGGGCGTCGTGTTGGTCCTGGGGTACCTGCTGATCCGGGGAGGCGTGGGGTGAAAGCGTCCTACCCGCTGCTCACGTTCATCATCTTCACCCCTCTGCTGGGTGCGGTGCTGGTCGGCCTCGTCCCCCCCCGCCGCCAGGACGTCTGCCGTGCCCTCGGGATCACGATGTCGGCCGTCACGTTCGGCCTCACGGTGCTGCTGGTCGTGAAGTTCCGGCGCGGCGTGGCCGGATACCAGTTCGTCGAGTCCCACACGTGGATCAAGTCCCTCGGCATCGGCTACCGCCTCGGCGTCGACGGCATCAGCCTCTTCATGGTGGCGCTCACGGGGCTGCTCTTCCCCCTCTCCCTGATCGCCTCCGAAGGCGTGCGCAAGCGGGTGAAGCACTACACGATGTTCATGCTCACCCTCGAGACCGGCGTCCTGGGCGTGTTCCTCGCCACCGACCTCTTCCTGTTCTTCGTGTTCTGGGAGGCGATGCTCGTCCCCATGTACTTCATCATCGGGGGCTGGGGCGGGGAACGGCGCGTCTACGCCGCCGTGAAGTTCTTCCTCTTCACGGCCGCCGGCTCGGCGTTCCTGCTCGCCGCGATCCTCGCCCTCGGCCTCCTCACGCAGCCGGTGTCCTTCGACCTCGCCCGTGTCTCCCAGACGGAACTCTCCATGGTCGCCCAACGCGTGCTGTTCTGGGGCTTCACGATCAGCTTCCTCGTGAAGGTGCCGGTCTTCCCGCTGCACACCTGGCTGCCCGACGCCCACACCGAAGCGCCCACTGCCGGGTCGGTCATCCTGGCCGGCGTCCTCCTGAAGTTGGGCGCCTACGGCCTCCTGCGCTTCTCGCTCCCGCTGTTCCCCCGGGCGGCGGTCGAGTCCGTGCCCGTCCTCCTCACGCTCGCGGTCATCGGGATCGTCTACGGGGCGCTCGTCGCCATCCGCCAGAAGGACGCCAAACGCCTCGTCGCGTACACGTCGGTGAGCCACCTCGGCTTCATCGTGCTGGGCATCTTCGCCCTCACGACCACGGGGATCCAGGGCGGCGTCATCCAGATGGTGAACCACGGCCTCACCACCGGCGCCCTGTTCCTCCTCATCGGCTTCGTCTACGAGCGCCGCCACACACGGGAGATCTCCGAGTTCGGCGGCCTCAAGGCCCAGATGCCCGTCTACGCCGGCCTCTTCCTCTTCGTCGCCCTCGCCTCGGCGGGCCTCCCCGGCCTCAACGGCTTCGTGGGAGAGATGCTCACGCTCTTCGGCACGTTCGTGGTGCACCGGCCGTGGGCGATCGTGGCGGCCACGGGCGTGATCCTCGCCGCGATCTACCTCCTCTGGCTGTACCAGCGCATGTTCCACGGGCCCCTCGACAACCCGGCGAACGCGACGCTGTCGGACCTGCGCCCCACCGAGGTGTTCGTGCTCGCCCCCATCGTCGTACTCATCCTCTTCCTCGGCATCTACCCGAAGCCCGTCCTCGACCGCATCGAACCCTCGGCGGCCAAGATCGTGAAGGCGGTGGCGCGGGGCCGGAGGTTGAGCCCGCCCCCCTACACCCCCCCCGGCGGGCCCGCCGGGGCGGGCGGGGGGGGGTGTGAGTACTGCCG